>NZ_CP124616.1:1966230-2621640 GCF_029958925.1 Tropicibacter oceani | reverse complement strand
CCAACACCCTGGCGGCCTATGAACGCGATCTTGTGCATGTCCAGGATTGGCTGGGCGACCAGGGGCTGGATTTCACCGATGCGCAAAAGGCCGACGTGGAATCCTACCTGGTGCATTGCGATACTCAGGGCCTGTCCCGTGCCACCCGCGCGCGGCGTCTGTCGGCGATCAAGCAGCTGTACCGCTTTGCCTTCGAGGAAGGCATGCGCGCGGACAATCCGGCGGTTCAGATCGCCGGCCCCGGCCGCGACAAGCGCCTGCCCAAGACCCTGAGCATCGAAGAGGTGGACCGCCTGTTGCAGGCCGCCACACGGCATGGCCGCACGCCCGCCGACCAGCAGCGCAACGCCTGCCTGATGCAGCTGCTTTATGCCACCGGGATGCGCGTGACCGAACTGGTGTCGCTGCCGCTGGTGGCGGCGCGGGGCGATCCGCGCATGTTGTTGATCCGCGGCAAGGGCGGCAAGGAACGCATGGTGCCGCTGTCGCCCCCCGCCCGCGAGGCGCTGGCCCTATGGCTGGCCACGCGCGACGATCAGGACGCGGCGGCGCGCGCGCAGGGCAAACCCGTCTCGGCCTTTCTGTTCCCGTCGCGCGGCAAGGCCGGGCACCTGACGCGCCACGCCTTTTACATGCTGATCAAGGATTTTGCCGTCGAAGGCGGCGTATCACCGGACAAGGTGACGCCGCACACCCTGCGCCATGCCTTTGCCACGCATCTTTTGGCCAATGGCGCCGACCTGCGGGCGATCCAGACCTTGCTGGGCCATGCCGATGTGGCCACGACCGAGATTTACACCCACGTCCTTGAAGAACGGCTCAAGGAATTGGTTCTGGACCATCACCCGCTGGCCAAGGACTGAGCTTGCCGGCGCAGATCGGGCGGCAGGATGTCCTCGGACGGCCACCAGCCGCTGCGCAACGCGCGGTGATAGCCCTGGGTCAGCCCGGCGGCCTCCATCGCCGATGCGGCGGCTTCGAAATCATAGTCCAGTCGGCCAATTTCGGACCGACCATCGGGATACAGGATGCAATAGCGCGTCGCCGGGGCGCCGTCATTGGGCGGCAGGCCGATCACTCCGGCATTGATCCAGGCGGTGCCCGCCAGATCGCGGCGAAAGGCGATGCCGCTGTGCCCGGCCAGGATTGCGGCCGGATCGGTATTGCCACCGGCCAGCCCCTGCTGAAATTCGCCAATTTCGCCCAGCAACGCCCCGTCTGTGGCGGTGGGCCAGACAAAGCGGTTCACATGGGTGGTGCCGCCATGCACGACATATAGATCGCCCCATTCCGTCGACAGCCGCAGCACATCGGGCAGACCCGCCATCCAGTCGCGCGCCGCCCGATCGACATGAGCATTGGCATGGGTGTACCAGCCCGCCGCCAGCCTGTCGCAGGTGGTGCCCGCGTCAAAGCCGCAGCCGCAATCCAGCGCGCCTTCGGCCAGTTGCCGTTCGACATTGCCCGCAATCACATGGCAGCCCCAGTCGCGGATCTCGGCGATCGTATCCATGGGATCGGCGCAATAGCCGACGATATCGCCGGTACAGATGCAGCGTTCGGGCGCAATGCCCAGCCGCTTGGCGGTCTGCCGGATCGCGCGCGTCGCCTGAAGGTTGGAATATGGCCCACCAAAGACCAAAAGCGGTCCGGGCGGCACTGTGCCGATCTCTTGCATGGTCCTGACGAACATCACGGCTCCTCTTGAACGTGGCGCGCTGCGCCCCCATAACCATCCAAGCATTATAGGAAAGCCCGAACTATGGAACCCGAGACCAGCGTGCTGGACGCCGCCTTCTGGATCACATCCGCGTCAATCCTGGCGCTGCTGACGATGTCGGCCTTTTTCTCGGGGTCGGAAACCGCCCTGACGGCCGCATCGCGCGGCAAACTGCGGGCCGGGGCCGACAAGGGTTCGCGCGGGGCGGAAAAGGCCCTGAAGATCACCGAGGACAACGAACGCCTGATCGGTTCGGTCCTTTTGGGCAACAACCTTGTGAACATCCTTGCCACCTCGTTGGCGACGGCGCTGTTCACCCGCGCCTTTGGCGAAAGCGGCGTGGCCATCGCGACGCTGGTGATGACCCTGCTGGTGCTGATCTTTGCCGAGGTGCTGCCCAAGACCTATGCCATCACCAACCCCGAAACCGCCGCCGCCCGTGTCGCCGCGCCCATCGAGGTGATCGTGCGGCTGTTTTCGCCGATGGTGTCGGCCGTGCGCATGCTGGTGCGCGGGGTGCTGCGGCTGTTCGGCGTGCAAACGGACCCTGACAGCCATATCCTTGCCGTGCGCGAGGAAATCGCCGGAGCCCTGCAACTGGGCCACTCCGAAGGTGTGGTGCAAAAAGAGGACCGCGACCGCATCCTGGGCGCCCTGGACCTGAGCGAACGCACCGTCGAGGAAATCATGCTGCACCGCTCGGCCATCGAGATGATCAGCGCCGATGCAGAACCGCAGGAAATCCTGCAGCAATGCCTTGAAAGCAGCCACACCCGCCTGCCCGTCTATCGCGGCGATCCCGAAAACATCGTCGGCGTCATCCACGCCAAGGACCTTGTGCGCGCGATGTACAAACTGTTCGAGGATGCCTCGGCCGCCGAGGACCGCTTCAAGGGGTTCAAGGTGACGGATGTGGCGATGAAACCCTATTTCATCCCCGACACCACGTCGCTGGACGACCAGATGCGCCAGTTCCTGCGCCGCCGCACGCATTTCGCGCTGGTGGTGGACGAATACGGATCGCTCGAAGGGTTGATCACGCTCGAGGACATCCTCGAGGAAATCGTCGGCGAGATCACCGACGAACATGACCCGCAGGCCGACCACAGCATCCAGCGCGCCGAGGATGGCAACTATTGGCTGGACGGGTCGATGACGATCCGCGATTTCAACCGCGCCACCGACTGGTCCCTGCCCGATGACGAAGCCAACACCGTCGCCGGCCTGGTCATTCACGAAGCGCAGATGATCCCCACCGCCGGCCAGGTTTTCAGCTTTCATGGCTTCCGCTTCGAAGTCATGGAGCGCGAGAACAACCGCATCACCCGCCTGAAGGTGCGGCCCCTGTGACCCGGCGCGCCGGGTCCAACGGGAACACCAGCCGCAACCGATAGCCGCCCACCGCCGGCCCCGCCTGCAGCGTGCCGCCCAACTGGTCGGCGGCCGCATCCATCAGGCGCATGCCGATGCCGGTGCTGTTGCCCGCCGGGGCGCCGCCGCCGGTGCCGTTGTCCTCGCAACTCAGGACAAGGTCATGGTCTTGCTGCGTCACGGCAATCGCGACATGCCCCTGCGCGCCTTCGGGAAAGGCGTGCTTGAACGCATTGGCGGCGAATTCGCTGACGATCAATGCCAACGCCGCGGCGCGTTGCGGGCTGACCATGGCCGGGGCCAGCGCGCTGGTCACCGTGATCCCGTCCGGGGCCTGCCGCGACAGCAAGGCCACCATGCGCCCCAGG
This sequence comes from Tropicibacter oceani, assembly GCF_029958925.1. Lineage (NCBI taxonomy): Bacteria > Pseudomonadati > Pseudomonadota > Alphaproteobacteria > Rhodobacterales > Roseobacteraceae > Pacificoceanicola > Pacificoceanicola oceani. The sequence goes on along the minus strand of NZ_CP124616.1, from coordinate 2,618,181 downwards.
TATGTGTCCAGGGCCACCTCGCCGTGTTGGCCCGATTGGTACAGCGCGGCGTGCAATTCCGCCACCGCCGTCACACGGCGGTTGACCGCCTCGAGGATCTCGCGGGTTTCCGCGTGATCGGACCGCGACCGGTAGATGCGCAGAAAAGACGACACCGTCTGCAGCGAATTCTTGACCCGGTGGTCGATTTCATCGCGCAGCACCGCTTCGGCGGCCAGCGCGCGGCGCAGGTCCAGCTGGCGCATCACCTGGTCGGCCATGACGCGCAGCACCTCGCGCTGCGTATCGGTCAGCTGCCGGGGCTTGTCGTCCAGCACGCACAGCGTACCCAGCTTGTGGCCCGTCGGCGTGACCAGCGGTGCGCCTGCGTAAAACCGCATCTCGGCCAGCGGACCGCAGCACAAAGGGTTGTCCAGGGTGCGCGGATCGCCCAGCGTATCGGCGATCTCGGTCATCGCGTCGTCCAGTATCGCATGCGAACAGATGGATTGTTCCAGCGGGGTTTGCGTCGGCTCCATCCCGATGCGGGCCTTGAACCACTGGCGGGTTTCATCGACCAGGCTGACCAGCGCAACCGGCACATCCAGCAGCTTGGCCACCAACCCCACGACATCGTCGAACGCGGCCTCTGGCGCGCTGTCGAGGATGTCATAACTGTGCAATTCGGCCAGGCGCGCGGCCTGATCTTCGGGGACATCGGCCAGCATTGCTTTGCCTCATAACATACAGCAGGAAAACAAGTTTACCGTGTTTGCCGCTCGGCGCAACCAAAGAGCCGCCCATTGTCAGGCGCGCAGGCGTTTGCCTTCGGGATCAAAGGGCGGCACGGACAGGATGCGCGCCTTGTGCGGGCGGCCAAGGACCATGACGGTGACGTCGTCGCCGGGTTTTGCCGTGCCCGATTTGATATACCCCAGCGCCAGGCTTTTGCCGACACTGTACCCGTATCCACCGGAAGTGACGCGGCCAACCCCCTGACCTTCATGGAAAATCGGCTCTCCTCCGCTGGCATCGGCGTTTGAGGCCTTAACCGCCTCTTCATCAAGGTGAAGAATGACCAAATTCTCGCGTGGCGGGTAATCTTTGACCGCCAACAGATTGTCCTTGTTCAGGAAATCCTTGTCCAGCTTGCACAGCCGGTCCAGCCCCACCTCTTGCGGCCAGTATTCGGGGCTGTATTCGCGGCTCCACGATCCATAGCCCTTTTCGATCCGCAGGCTCATCAAGGCCCGGCTGCCCACCGGGCCTGCGCCCACCGCTTGCCCTGCCTCCAGCAACGCGCCATACAGCTGCGCCTGATCCTCGGTCCTGCAGTGCAATTCCCAGCCCAGATCGCCGGTGAACGATACCCGCAGCGCGATCACCTCGACCCCGCCCAGCACGATCCGTTGACTGGCCATAAAGGGGAAATCGGGCGTCGCCAGCGATGCATTGGTCAGCCGCTGCAACATCTCGCGCGAACGCGGCCCCGCGACGTTAAAGCCGCAATATTGCGTGGTCATCGAGGCAACCTCGGTCCCCTCGGGAAGCGGCACGGCGTTGAAAAACCGCTGGTGATACCGCTCGGCCATGCCTGATCCGATGACCCAGAATTCGTCCTGCGCCAACCGGGTCACGGTAAAATCCCCGGCGATCCCGCCGCGTTTGGAAATCAGCGGCGTCAGGCAGGATTTGCCCACCGCGCGCGGCATCCGGTTGGCGAAAAGCGCGTTCAGCCAATCCTCGGCCCCAGGCCCGGTGACGCGGTATTTGGCAAAGTTCGAAATGTCGATGATCCCGGCGTTTTCGCGCAGATTGCGCGCCTCGCGCCCGACGCTGTTCCACCAGGGCTGGCGCGTAAACCCGGCGCTGTCGGGCGTCTCGGCGTCGAAATAGGCCGGGTGTTCCCAGCCGAAATTCAGGCCAAAGACCGCGCCCATGTCCTTTTGCTGCGGATACACCGGGCGCACACGCGCCGGACGGCCCGCCGCGCGTTCCTCTCCGGGAAAGTGGATCTTGAAGCGGTGCGCATACTGGTCCTTGACCCGCGCCTTGGTGAATTTGTCATCCGCCCAATCGCCAAATCGCGCCACGTCCCAGGCGAACATGTCGTACTGCATTTCGCCTTCGATGATCCATTGCGCCGCCATCAGCCCCATGCCGCCCGACTGGCTGAACCCCGGAATGATGCCGTTGCAGCAGAAATATCCGCGCAGTTCCGGCACCGGCCCCATCAGCACATTGGCATCCGGAGACCAGATCATCGGCCCATTTATGACCCTTTTGATACCCGAAGTGCCCACCACCGGCACCCGGTCGATGGCGCGCATCATGTTGTCTTCGATCCGGTCCAGATCGTCGGGAAACAGATCATGGGCGAAATCCAGCGGCGTGCCCTGTTCGGCCCAAAGCCGCACGTCACGTTCATAGGCGCCGATCAACAGGCCCTGACCTTCCTGCCGCAGGTAATATTCGCCATCGCGATCCGCGACCGACGGCAGCCGCCGCCCCAGCGCCGCGACCTCGGCAATGGTTTCGGTCACGAAGTACTGATGCTCGGTCGGTTGCAGCGGCAGGGTCAGCCCCGCCAATTTCGCCACCTCGCGCCCCCACAAACCGGCGGCATTCACCACCCAGGGCGTGTGGATGTCTCCCTTGTCGGTGCGCACGATCCACGTGCCATCGGGCTGCTGCTTGGTCGCTGTCACGGGGGTAAAGCGATGGATTTCCGCCCCGCGCGCCCGCGCGCCCGCGGCATAGGCCGCCGTCACGCCGCTGGGATCGACATTGCCGCCGTCGGGTTCATACATGATGCAGCGAATGCCGTCGAAATTGACCAGCGGATGCAGCCGCTCGGCCTCGTCGCGGCTGACCTCGTGGAAATTCATCTTGTACAGCCGGGCCTTGGCCTCTTGCAGGCGCAGCTGGTGTTCCCGCTCAACAGTCTGCGCCAGGTACAGGGACCCAGGCTGGAACACGCCGCAACCCTGCCCGGTCTCGGCCTCAAGCTCCTTGTACAGGGTCATCGTGTAGTGCTGAAGGCGGCTGATATTGGTGCTGTCGTGCAACCCGTGGATGTTGGCGGCTGCGTGCCATGTGCTGCCGCTGGTCAATTCGTTGCGTTCCAACAGGACCACATCGGACCAGCCCAGCTTGGTCAGGTGGTACAGGATGGAACATCCGATGACGCCGCCACCGATGACGACCGCCTGAGCATGGGTGCGCATGAGACCTCTCCGCAAATCCTGATCCTTACCCTGCCCCAGCGCCATGGCGCACAATCGCCTGTTACCGACATATCGCGTCGCCACGGGCCAAGTGCTTTGGCGGTTTCTCTTTTCAAATGACGGCAAACGCGGTGGTCTGACCGCCGGTAAATTGCCTTTGGAGAGAACGCGCCATGAAAACCACCACCCGTGTTGTCGTGATCGGAGGCGGCGTTGTCGGCGCCTCGGTCCTGTATCACCTGACGAAACTGGGCTGGTCCGATGTCATGCTGGTGGAACGGTCCGAGCTGACCTCGGGCAGCACATGGCACGCGGCGGGCGGGTTCCACACGCTGAACGGCGACACCAACATGGCGGCGCTTCAGGGCTATACCATTCGCCTTTACCGAGAACTCGAAGAAATCACCGGGATGAGCTGCGGGCTGCATCATGTTGGTGGCATTACGCTTGCCGACAACCAGGAACGGTTCGATATGCTGTTGGCCGAACGCGCCAAGCACCGCTACATGGGCCTTGAGACCGAAATCGTCGGCCCCGAGGAAATCGCCAAGCTGGCGCCGATCGTGAACCTCGATGGCATCATCGGCGCGCTTTACGATCCTTTGGACGGGCATCTTGATCCGTCGGGAACCACCCACGCCTATGCCAAGGCCGCGCGCATGGGCGGTGCGGAAATCGTCACCCATTGTCACGTGAAGGAAACCACGCAACGTCCTGATGGCACTTGGAATGTCGTGACCGACAAGGGCACGATCCATACCGAACACGTGGTCAATGCAGGCGGGCTTTGGGCGCGCGAAGTCGGGGCCATGGCCGGTGTCTACCTGCCGCTGCACCCGATGGAACACCAGTATATCGTCACCGACGAAACGCCCGAGATCTACGAGCGGGACAGCGAGCACCCCCATGTCATGGACCCGGCTGGCGAAAGCTATCTGCGGCAGGAGGGGCGCGGCCTGTGCATCGGGTTCTATGAACAGCCCTGCCGGCCCTGGGCGGTGGGCGGCACGCCGTGGAATTTCGGCCACGAGTTGCTGCCAGATGACTTTGACAAGATCGAGGAAAGCATTGAATTTGCTTACAAACGCTTTCCGGTTCTGGAACGTGCCGGGGTGAAATCGGTGATCCACGGGCCGTTCACCTTTGCCCCCGATGGCAACCCGCTGGTCGGTCCGATCCCCGGCCTGCGCGGCTATTGGAGCGCCTGCGGCGTCATGGCCGGGTTCAGCCAGGGGGGCGGCGTGGGGCTGATGCTGGCGCAATGGATGATCAAAGGCGAATGCGAACGTGACACCGCTGCGATGGACGTGGCGCGCTTTGGCGATTGGATCAGCCCGGGCTATACCCTGCCCAAGGTCATCGAGAACTATCAAAAACGCTTTTCCGTCAGCTATCCGAACGAAGAACTGCCCGCCGCGCGGCCCAACCGCACGACCCCGATGTATGACATTTTTGACGGCATGGGCGCGGTCTGGGGTGCGCAATACGGGCTTGAGGTGGTCAACTACTTCGCCGAGGGCGATGAGCCGCGCTATGAAACCCCGTCTTTCCGGCGCTCAAACGCCTTTGACGCCACCGCGCGCGAGGTCAAGGCCGTCCGACAAGCCGTTGGAATCAATGAGGTTCACAACTTTGGCAAATACCGGGTCACTGGCCCGAACGCCCGTGATTGGCTGGACCGGATCATGGCCGGCCGCATCCCCGCGCCGGGGCGTCTGGCGCTGAACCCGATGCTGGCGCCATCGGGGCGGATCATCGGGGATTTCACCGTGTCCTGCCTGGATGACCAGACCTTTCAGCTGACCGCCAGCTATGGCGCGCAGGCCTATCACATGCGCTGGTTCCTGCAACATCAAGAAAGCGGCGTAACCATCGAAAATGTCAGCGATAAACTGAACGGCTTTCAGATCGCGGGCCCCAAGGCGCGCGACGTTCTGGCCGCCTGCACAAGGGATGCGGTCGATCTGAACTTCATGGATATCCGCAAGATGACGGTGGGCATGACCAACTGCCTTGTGCAACGCGTCAGCTATACCGGCGATCTGGGCTACGAGATTTTCTGCGATCCGATGGCGCAGCGGCAGCTGTGGCAGACGCTGTGGCAGGCGGGCCAGCCGCACGGCATGAAACCCTTTGGCATGCGCGCGATGATGAGCCTGCGGCTGGACAAGTTCTTTGGCTCTTGGGGGGCGGAATTCAGCCCCGATTATACCAGCGCCGAAACCGGTCTGGATCGGTTCATTGCCTGGAAAAAGCCCGCCCAGTTCATCGGACGCGCCGCCGCCGAGGCCGAGCGCGCAAGCCCGCCCGCCCGTGTTTCGGTCGCCTTTGCGGTGCAGGCCGAGGACGCGGATGTGCAGGCCTATGAACCCGTCTGGATTGATGGCGCGGTGGTGGGCTTTTGCACCTCGGGCGGGTATTCGCACCATGCGCAGCAGTCGATTGCCCTTGCCCTGGTCCCGCGCGACATGGCCCGACCGGGGCTGGAGGCCGAGATCGAAATCCTTGGAAAACGGCGCAAAGCCAAGATGTTGACCCAGCCACTGTTTGATCCTGATGGGGCGCGGATGCGGGGCTGACACAAAATCGGGCGGCGCTGACACAGCGCCCCCTGACAAAGTGACGTAGGGTCTGCTATACACACGCCATGCATGATATCGCCATTTTGATTCCCGCTGCGGGTGCCAGCTCGCGGATGCGGGGGAAAGACAAGCTGCTGGAACAGGTCGACGGGTTGCCGCTGCTGCGCCGTCAGGCCGAGCAAGCGCTTGCCACCGGCTGCCATGTGGCCGTCACCCTGCCCGATCATGACCATCCGCGCGCCGAGGCCCTGGCCGGGCTGCCGGTGCAGGTGATCGCCGTGCCGGACGCCAGTGAAGGCATGTCCGCCTCGCTGCGGCGCGGGGTTTCCCTGTTGCCGGGCGGCATGCGCGCGGTGATGATCCTGCCGGGCGACATGCCCGAGCTGACGACAGCGGATATGTCCCAGCTTATCAATGGGTTCGAGGCCACTCCACATCCAATGCTGCAACAGGCGACCAGCCTTGATGGCACGCCCGGCCACCCGGTTCTGTTCCCGGCTGATTGCTTTTCCGCCCTGATCCGGCTGACCGGCGACCAGGGCGCGCGCGACGTGGTCAAGGCCAATGCGCACCGGCTGTCCCGGATCGCGCTGGACGGGGCCCGCGCCCTGACCGATCTGGACACGCCCGAGGCATGGGCGCGCTGGCGCGCCGACACCCACGTCTGAGCAAGATCACAACAGACTGAGCAAGGCCGCCTCGTGCCGTTTCAGCGACCGGCGCGCGGCGACATAGGCCGCCAACCCTTCCCGCTGCGCAAGCTGCGGGAATATATGGAAAATCTCGGCGCGCTGATCCTGGTCAAGCGCGCCTAGCGTAACCTCTCCGGGTTGGAAACTCTCGGTCCATATCCCGGACGAGCAGACCAGTTCATGCTGATCGAACATGAAATGCACATAGGTCACCGCGCGATCGCCCGACACCTGCCGAATGCCCCGCTTGCCCAGAAGTTGCACCGCCGGAACCAACACCTCTTGTTCGCCGAACAACAGCGCCGTTTCGGGGGTCGAAATCAGGACCCGGTGCTGCGGTGACACCCGCAAGGGGCACAGCGGCAATCCCCCGCTCAGACTGCCCGCGGCGATCCGGATCGGGCGCAGGGCTGGAGATTTGGCCAACCGCCGGGGCGACAGCCGCGACGCACCGCACCAGCGCACCTGCTGATAGCCATTGTCCCGCGTCAATATCCAATCCCCGACGACGATATCGCGCGCCTTCACCTCGCCGCGTTGGGTTTTGATCCGCACGTTGTCGGCGAAACAGGCGACACCGGTGTTTTCGGCGGTGAAAAAGGCCGCGTCCGGCGTGGCATTGGTAAAGGTCAGGCTGCCCGTGCCAAAACTGTTGTTGTCCGAATAGTCGACGCCCCCGACGCCGTCGTTGGACTGGTTCAGAACGCCGTCATCGGCCTGGTCGGCGCGCAGTTCGAAAATATTGTCATAAAAGCCGGACAGGTTGATGAAATCGTTGTCGCCGGAATTACCATCATTCAAGGTGCCGGTGTTGCCGATGTTGAAATCGGTGATCGCGTCATTGCCATCACCGGCACTGTAGACAAAGACGTCATTGCCAGCCCCGCCGGAAAGCACATCGGCGCCCAGCTTGCCCTGCAGCGTGTCATTGCCAAGACCGCCCACCAGCGTATCGGCGCCCGCGCTGCCGCTGATGGTGTCATTGCCGCCCTGCCCGTCGAAATAGTTGTTGGCGACGTCACTGCCGGTGGTGATCGTGTCGTTGCCGTCACCGCCAAAGACGGTGTTGTTGCCGCTCCAGGCGTCGATGCTGTCGGCGCCGCTGCCGGCCTGAATGTAATCGTTGCCTCCGAACAGGATGTGACTGTGACCGAGGGTGGTGGCAGAGGCGTCGATGGTGTCGTTGTTGCCCGAATAGGCGAAATTCTCGACCTCGAAAATCTGGATGGTTTCGCCCGTGGCCGCATAATCGATGGTAGCGGTATAATTCCCGGAAAACACCACGTCCGCCGTGGTGTTGACGCCCCAGGAGCCGACGTAAAAGCTGTCGTCGCCGGTGCCGCCATAGATGACCTCGTTTCCGGACCCGCGGGCGGCATAAACCGTATCATCGCCCGACCCGCGGCTCTGTTGCACAAATCGCGTGAGGGATTCATCTCGTGAATCCAGCGTGGTAGCTGGGATGCATGAGCAGACCCATACCCCCGACCTACAAGACCAGAAACTGGCCAGCCTACAATGAAGCGCTCAAGCGCCGGGGCTCGCTGACGATCTGGTTCGACCCTGAGATGATCTGGGATGCCGTGCCGACAGGCAGGCGTGGCCGCCAGCAGAGCTATAGCGACGCCGCCATACAGACGTGCCTCTCGATGAAAGTGCTGTTCGGCATGGCGCTCCGGCAGACGACCGGGTTCGTCGAGAGCCTGCTGCAGCTGGTCGGTCTGAACTGGACGGTGCCCGACTTCAGCACGCTATCTCGCCGCCAGAAGACCTTGGCCGTCAACATCCCATACCGCGGCTCCAAGGGGCCGTTGCACCTGTTGATAGACAGCACCGGGATCAAGGTCGAGGGCGAAGGCGAGTGGCACGCCCGCAAGCATGGCGGCCCTAAACGCCGCGTCTGGCGCAAGATCCACTTGGGGATTGATGAGGAAACGCTGGAGGTTCGGGCCGTCGAAATCACCGGGAGCCACATCGGTGATGCGCCGATCCTACCCGACCTTCTCGACCAAATCCCGCAGGACCAGGAAATCGGTAGCGTCACGGCTGATGGCGCCTACGACACGCGCAAATGCCACGATGCGATTGCAGATCGCGGCGCCCATGCCGTCATCCCGCCCCGCAAAAACGCGAAGCCCTGGAAGACGATCACCGCCGGAGCCGTGGCGCGAAACGAGGCCTTGCGCGCGGCGAAATACCTGGGCCGCGCACTCTGGCGACGATGGAGCGGATACCACCGCCGAAGCCGCGTCGAGACAAAAATGCATTGTATGAAGTTGCTGGGCCAGCGGCTCATGGCGCGGGACTTCGACCGCCAGGTCGCGGAACTCCAGGTCCGCATTGCCGTCCTGAACGGCTACACCGCGCTCGGCATGCCCGTCACGGAAGTCGTAGGATAAGTCCGCCCGGGGAAAGGGGAAACTCGGCGTTCAGCCGATTTGTGCAACAGAGCCCCGACCCGCCATAAAGCGTGTCATCGCCAGCGCCGCCGAACAACCGGTCATTCCCGGCCTCGCCATACAGAACGTCATTACCGTCGACCGTGTCGATCTGGGACGGGCTGTCGCCATAGATCGCGTCGTTCCCGGCGCCGCCCAACAACGTGTCCGATCCGTCATAGCCCCGCATCGTGTCGTTGCCAGCGGTCCCCACAAAGGAGTCGTTGCCAGAGGTGCCGTTGATATCAGCCATCGCGCACGCCCACAGGTCCAGAGACGACCGCAGCGGCAGGCTGACACGCCAAAGGCAGGCGCACCGCAGCAAGCGCGGGATCAGACAGGGCGATTTCCGTCATTCGAGCACCGGTTACCGTCAGCAAATGGCCGTTCATTGCACCTGATAGCAGCCGCATGCTGTCGTTATGTTAAGGCGCTTATTTTCCGAATAAATTCATCGAATTGTCATAAAAAACGGGGCAGGTTTCCCCGCCCCGTTTTCGTTACGCGTTCCGGCCCCGGCAAGGGACCGGAACGAGCTGCATATTCTCGTTCCGGACCCGGCAGGGTCACTTGGTCAGCAGGTGTGCCTCGTGCTTTTTCAACGAGCGGCGGGCAGCGCCATAGGCCTTGAGGCCCTCGGCATGCTCCAGCTCGGGGAAGAGCTCAAAGATTTCCTGACGCTGGGCATTGCCGATGCCCTTGAGCGTGTAGTCGCCGGGCTGGAAGCTTTCGGTCCAGGCACCGTTCGACAGGATCACCTCGTGCTGCTCGAACATCACGTGGATGTAGGCAACGCCCAGGCTTTCGACCTCATCGACCCCTTCAAGGCCGACCAGATGCTTGGCCGCGACCAGGACTTCGCGCTCTTCAAAGTAAAGCGCGGTCTTGTCGTTGGCCACCAGGATCCGGTGGTTCGGCGACACCAGCATGTCGTGCTCGGGAAGGTTGTTCCCCAGCGCGCCCTTCTGGATCAGGATCGGCTTGAAGTGCGGCTTGCGTGCCAGGTCATGGCCGGTCAGGTCCTTGCGACCGATCCACTTGATTTCCTGGATGCCGTTGTCACGGGTGATGACCCGATCGCCGACCTGCAGCTCTTCGACCAGTCGCTCGCCCTGCGGGGTTGCGATCAGCGTGCCGGGGGTAAAGCAGGGAACCACTTCTTCGATCTCGAAGAAGTCCATGGTGCCGGTAACTTCGCCCGCGCCGTTCAGGAACTCGACGGTGCCGTCGATGCCGTTGCCGTTGCTGTCCGGCGAGGTATCGACAATGCGCCAGTCTTCACCGCGCACGCCCACGCCGGTCAGGTCGAGGACGTCAAAGTCATCCCCTTCCGCGCCGCCATCGACGGTGTCGTCGGTGCCGTCTGCCGCGCTGTCGACGATGATCACGTCACGGTCTGCACCGCCCGAGATGCTGTCCGCACCCGATCCGCCGTTCAGGGTGTCATTGCCCTGGCCGCCGATCAGCGTGTCGTCGTCGTTGCCACCAAACATGAGGTCATCGTCGATGCCACCATCAAGGACGTCATTGCCAGAACCGCCGCGCAGAGTGTCATCATCGTCACCACCAAGGATCGTGTCATTGCCAAGCGCGCCGATCAGGCTGTCGCGGTCGTTTTCCGTGTTGACGTCGATATCGTCGGTCAGTTCCAGCTCTGCCGGGGCCGAACCGTCGATATAGTCGTCGTCCTGGCCACCGTCGATGGTGTCCGAACCATGACCACCCAGCAGCGAGTCATTGCCCATGTTGCCGGTGATCAAGTCGTCGTCGATGCCACCGTCGATGGTGTCGTTGCCCTGACCGCCGTCGATGGTGTCGTCATCATCGCCGGTTTCGATGTAATCGTCGCCATTGTTGCCTTCGACATAATCACGGCCATCGTCGGTGTTGGGATCCGAGGAGAAGCCCAGCGTCGGGAAGAAGGGATCGTCGCCTTCGTAGTTCGAGAAGGTGTTCGACCCTGCGATGATCGTGTCGTTGCCCGAGCCGCCATAGATGGTGTCGGCGCCCTGCGGGTCGAACAGATAGTCGTTGCCCGCGCCCAGGTAGACCAGGTCATCGTCGATGCCGGGGTTGACCACATCGCTGCCGCCACCGGCCCGGATCGTGTCGTCATCGTCGCCGGTGCTGATCACATCCGAGCTGCTGGTGCCGTCGATGCTGTCCAGGTCGTCGCTGGGATCGGGGTCCTCGTCAAAGCCGTTGAAGGGATCCTGATCCTGAAGCGTCGGATCGACCGGGAAGATGTCCGTGTCGATGCGGCCCAGATCCTCGGGGGTGACGGTGACCACGATTTCACCAGTGTCGGTGCCGCCATTGCCGTCATCGACGGTATAGGGGATCGTGTCCGTTCCGATATAGTCCGGATCGGGCGTATAGGTCACGGTGCCATCGGGGTTCAGCGTGGCGGTGCCATTGGTCGGCGTCCCGATCGAGGTCACGGTCAGCGGATCGCCATCCGGATCGGTGTCGTTGCCGGCCGGGTTCGGGATGATGACCGGGGTGTCCTCTTCCGTCGTGGCGATATCGTCCACGGCGGTCGGGGCCTGGTTCGGGTCATCCGTCACGGTGACCGTCACGGTCGCCGTATCGGTGCCGCCATTGCCGTCATCGATCGTATAGTCAAAGGTATCCGTCCCGGTGAACCCGGTGTCCGGCGTATAGGTGATCGTGCCGTCGGCGTTCACAGCAACCGTGCCATTGGCCGGCTCGGTGGCGCCGGTGGTGGTCAGCGGATCGCTTTCCGGGTCGGTGTCGTTGCGCAGAACATCCAGGATCACCGGAGTGTCTACGGCAGTCGTGCCGCTGTCGTCGACCGCATCGGGATCGGTGTTGCCTTCGGGGGTCACGGTGACCACGATTTCACCGGTGTCGGTGCCGCCGTTGCCGTCATCGACGGTGTAGGGGATCGTGTCCTCGCCGACAAAGTCGGGGTTGGGCGTATAGGTCACGGTGCCATCGGGGTTCAGCGTGGCTGTCCCGTTGGTCGGCGTGCCGACCGAAGTCACGGTCAGCGGATCGCCGTCCGGATCGGTGTCGTTGGCAGCCGGATCGGGGATCACGATGGCCGTGTCCTCGGGCGTCGTGGCGCTGTCGTCCACGGCGGTCGGATCATCGTTCTCCGGGGTCACGGTGACCACGATTTCACCGGTGTCGGTGCCGCCGTTACCATCGTCGATGGTATAGGGGATCGTGTCCTCGCCGACAAAGTCCGGGTTGGGCGTGTAGGTCACGGTGCCATCGGGGTTCAGCGTGGCTGTCCCGTTGGTCGGCGTGCCGACCGCGATGCAGACCACCGGATCGCCGTTGGGATCGGTGTCGTTTGCAGTCGGATCCAGGGTGATCGGCGTGTCTTCGGGTGTTTCGACCTCGTCATCGACGGCGGTCGGATCCTCGTTTGCGGCCGGATCAACGGTGACCGTCACGGTCGCCGTATCGGTGCCGCCATTGCCGTCCGAAATGGTGTAGTCAAAGGTATCGGTCCCGGTGAACCCGGTGTCCGGCGTATAGGTCACGGTGCCATCAGGATTGAGGGCAACCGAGCCATTGGCCGGATCGGTGGTGCCGTTTGTGGTCAGCGGATCGCCGTCCGGATCGGTATCGTTGCCCAGCACGTCGATCAAAACGGGCGTGCCGACGGTGGTGGTGCTGGCATCGTCCACCGCATCGGGGTCGGTGTTGGGATCGTCGCTGACAGTCACGGTGACGGTGCCCTGGTCACCCAGGCCGCCGGTGTCGCGCAGCTCGTAGGTAAAGGTATCGGTCCCGGTAAAGCCGGCGTTGGGCGTATAGGTCACCGTTCCATCGGCGTTCAGAACCGCCGTACCATTGGTCGGCGTCCCGATGGCAACCACGCTGAGGTTCGCGGTCGGGTCCTCGGCATCGACGTCATTGGCCTTGGGGTCGATGATGATCGGCGTGTCAACGCCGGTCGTCTCGCTGTCGTCAAAGGCGACGGGCGGCGTGTTGGTGCCATCGTCGACGATCACGGTGACGGTTGCGGTGTCGGTGCCGCCATTGCCGTCATCGATCGTATAGTCAAAGGTATCCGTCCCGGTGAACCCGGTGTTCGGCGTATAGGTGATCGTGCCGTCGGGATTGACCGCGACAGAGCCATTGGCCGGCACGGTGGCGCCGGTGGTGGTCAGCAGATCGTTTTCGGGATCGGTGTCGTTGGCCAGGACGGTCAGAATCACCGGAGTGTCCACTGTGGTCACACCCGTGTCATCGACGGCGTCGGGGTCGGTGTTCGGCTCGTCCGTGACGGTGACCGTGACGGTCGCCGTGTCGGTGCCGCCGTTGCCGTCCGAAATGGTGTACTCAAAGCTGTCGGTCCCGGTGAACCCGGTGTCCGGCGTATAGGTCACGGTGTCATCGGCGTTCAGCACGGCAGAGCCGTTCAGCGGCGTGCCGACCGAAGCGGTGCTGAGCGTATCGCCCTCGGGATCGGTGTCGTTGGCCAGAACGGTCAGGATCACCGGAGTGTCCACGGCAGTGGTGCCGCTGTCGTCGACCGCATCGGGGTCGGTGTTGCCCGCCGGGGTCACGGTGACCACGATTTCACCGGTGTCGGTGCCGCCGTTGCCGTCATCGACGGTGTAGGGGATCGTGTCCTCGCCGACAAAGCCGGCGTTGGGCGTGTAGGTCACGGTGCCATCGGGGTTCAGGACCGCCGTGCCGTTGGTCGGCGTGCCGACCGAGGCCGTGGTCAGCGGATCGCCGTCCACATCGGTGTCGTTGGACGACGGATCGGTGATGGTGACGGCAACGCCCTCGGGCGTGGTGTCGGCATCGTCGACGGCAACCGGATCGTCATTGACCGGCTCGACGGTCACGGCAACCTCGCCGGTGGCCGCGTTCCCCTCGGGGTCTTCGATGGTGTAGGTGATCGTTGCCGGGCCGTTGTAATCGGCGGGCGGCGTATAGGTCAGCGTGTTGTCGGGGTTCACCACAACCGACCCGATGTCGACGCTGGCGCCGGTCACGGTCAGCGTGCCGTCTTCGGGGTCGCTGTCGTTGGTCAGGACGTCGATGATGATGGCGGTGTCCTCGGGCGTGGTCGCCAGGTCATCACCAGCCACGGGCGGCAGGTTCTCGCCGGTGTCGACAGTGCTGAAATGCACGTCGGACACGGTCACGCCCTGCTGCGCAAGGTCGCCGTTTTCATAAACGATTTCAATCCGCTGCACCGGCTGGTCGATCGTCACAAGGATCGACCCGGTGGCATCGGTAAAGGTGCCTTCGGTGGTGCCCGTGGCGGTCTGGCCGGTGACGGACACGGCGCTTTCGGCGGTCATGGTGACCGGCACCAGGTTGCCCTCGGCGTCATAGGCGTTGATCGTCACGATGTCCTGAAAGCCGTTCGGGTTGGCCTCGGACAGATCGCCGTTCAGCGTCGACATGTCGATGTCGTTGATCCGGAAGGTCACGGCCTGCACCTGGTCGGTGAAGTTGTCCGTGTCCAGCGCCGTAAAGGTGAGCGTCGCGGTCGAGGTGCCCGGGGCGCCATCGTTGTTCGCGTCATCATACAGCTTGAGGAACGAGTTCGGGTTCAGGTCATCTTCGGCGCCGACATATCCGTCCGCGTTGAAGGTGAAAGCCGTTGCATAGGCGTCCTGCGCAGTAAACGCGACGTTGACCGCCACACCGCCCGTGTCCACGGAAACCGTGTCCCCGTCATTCAGGTTAGTACCATAGGGGCCCAAATCGCCCCAGTTGAGAAACAGATCAGCCATGTTTCGACCCTCGTCCTTTCCCGGGGAAAACCCGGTTCGCAGTATCGGCGACAATGCGCGCGGCACTGCCCGTTTCCTCGGTTACTCGTCATGCCTGCGAAAATGCGAAGTTGGATCGCCTCTGCCTTTGCCCACGTTTTGCGCAGACGAAGAGTGTCCATAGCAGCACGGACGGTTACCCGCCCTCGCGTCACCTTCGCATCCTTGCGGATGCATCACAGTTCAGCGGCCGCCCCCGTGGCCAACAGACTTCACCCCCCAGTTGGGCTTGCCCCAATTAATACGCATCTCGGGCTTGGGTACAAAGAAGAAAATCGGTTTGCCGATCGGCCCCAGGGCGCGGAAAGGAACGATTGTGGCAGAGTTTTCGGCAAATTCGCCAGAAATTGCCCGCGTATTGTTTCGCGGAAAATAACGAAAAAGTCACGATTTTTGGGCAGACTCTTCCCGATTATGGCCGGAATCTGGCGAAACCCGCGGCGGGATGCCGGTTTTTCGGCGGGGCTTGTTTTCGAATTGGCAACAATGGGCTTGGCGGCCTGGTACGCGAACTTTGGGGCAATAGGCTGCCCAAATGTGGCGTCATTTTCGACGTTTCGCGAACCAATCCGCAATCAAGGGTTGGATTGTTTATCCACCGTACTCTTATCAGGTTTCATGGCTTCCCGAATCAACCCTTTGGCCAAGGGGCTGAAAATGCGACCGACCTTGCACCAGCAAGAATGGAAAGCGGGGCATGGCCCCATCATCCGTCCGGGCCCTGGCATTCGGGCGCAGCGGGTGGCTTGCTTTCATCGGACAGGCGACCGGAGTGGGACAGCGCCCCGCCCCCGGCGCACCGTTTTCAGGCCGTGCCGCGCACCGGGCGGTCATTGGTGATGTTGAAGATCATGCCGTCCAGCAATTCATCCAGGTCGGGCCGCGCCGCCGGGCCGTTCGAGATGTCGACCAGCATCAGCGTGCCATCGGGCCGGATGGCAAAGGCGCCCGGCTCGGCGAAAATCGCATCTGTCTCGGCCTCGGACAGCGGCTCCGAAACATAAAGCCCCAAGTCCCGCATCTGGTCCAGCGTCAAGCCGTGGCACAGATCAAAGGCCCAGCCGAACTCGGCCTTGTCGGCCAGCGCCTTGTCCTGCGTGTCCGCAGAGGTCACCACCACGTCCATGTGTTCCTGCCAGGCGGGCAGCGCCTTGTTCAGTTTGGCCAGAAAGCGTTTGCAGCGCGGACAATGCCGGCCGCGATAGACGAACAGCATGGTCCAGCGGTCCCGCGCCGTTCCAAGGGTGATCACGCGGTCCTCGCCCGCCACCTTCAGGGGCAAGGCGCCGATGGGCGCGCCGACACGGGGTTTGGGATGGGTCATGGGCTGTCCTTTCCGGGCTGCGTTCGACGCAGAGGGCCACCCTCTGCCCGCCAGGGTGCGCCAGCGTTGGCGCCTGTCGAACCTTTCCCAACCTGAAATCGAAGTCCACCCGCAACCGCACCCCGCCGCGTTTTTGGTGGTACCCGCAATAGCGATCCGCCAGGGCAGGAACCAAACGCCAAGGCAAAATCGCCCAGCGGCGCCG
Organism: Tropicibacter oceani; assembly: GCF_029958925.1. Taxonomy (NCBI): domain Bacteria; kingdom Pseudomonadati; phylum Pseudomonadota; class Alphaproteobacteria; order Rhodobacterales; family Roseobacteraceae; genus Pacificoceanicola; species Pacificoceanicola oceani. The sequence continues at coordinate 2,601,960 of NZ_CP124616.1, read as the reverse complement.
AGCTTGAAACCCCATAAGCACTGCGTTTATCCACGCCGCGCGGGGGCGCCGCCGATTTCCGGGAAACAGTTTTAGGGGCCCGCATCCTCCCGGACTTGAAGCACACCCTTGTTAAAGCCTTGTTCATCAGCCAGACCTGCAAACAGGCGCACCAGCCGTTGCCCGCCCCATCCGCACCGCACTTTGGTCCAAAGCCACCGCCGAACGCCCGGTTCCCTTCAGGCGACAGGCACCGGTTGACGCCCGGCGCGAATGCCCGCAGTTTGACGCTCATTCGATGACGGCAATGGGACCTGCGCGACGGTCTTCCGGCAGTCCATTCACGTGAGTACCCTAAAGAAATGTCGTTTCCCCCTTCAAACCATGTATCTCCCGAAGCGCAGCTCGAGCTGATCCGTTGGAAACAGGCTCAGTTCGCGCGCATCTCCGAACAGGTCGAGGACGCGCTGCTTGATCTGATGTCACAAATTGAAACGACGGTCGTCTCGATGTCTGCCTTTGCGGTCAGCAAGGCGCAGGTGCGCCCTGACGCCCTGTGGAAACAGCTTTTCACCCCCTGGGCCAAGGAGGTCGCCGATCAGGTCGAAACCGAGATGCAAAAAGAGGTGAACGCCCTTGCTGCTGCGCTGTCCGAAAAGGGCGCAAGCCGGGAGGCCTTGCATCTTATGCTGCCTGTCCTGGCCAATGCCAGCCTGTTGATCGGCTCGCTTGCTGCGATCCCGTCTTTGGTCGGGGCGGCGACTGTGACAAGTTCGTTCTTCTTCATCGCCCCCCAAATCTCGGTTCCGATCCTGGCGCTTGCAGGGACTGGCCTTGCCGTCGGGACACTGGTCGGCAGTCGCGGCGTCGACTGGCTGCAAGACCGAAACCGCGCGCGGCTTGTGACCCGTCTGCAGCGCCGGGCCCGTATGGCCGTGCTGGGCCACGGGCTGTCCGCGGGCCAACGCAGTTTTGTCGCCGACCTTCAGGCCGCCACCCTGCGCAGGCTCGAAGCGGAACTGGAGACCGCCTGATGCCCCTGCTCTATGAAATCCCTGCCGAACTTGTGGGCCGGATCGGCTCAGGCCAAGCCCAATTGGTCGGTGCAATCATCAAGGAGGTCAGTACCGGGCAAATTCTGGGCCACGTCCAGCAGACGCAGGGTTTGGCCAAGAAGTTGCTGCAGGCTGGCGGGTCCGCCGTGCAAGCCGGCTTTGCGCCGCTTGGTTTAATCAACGTGGCGCAGAACGAACAGATCAAGGCAAGGCTTGGGCAGTTGTCGCAAGGCCTCTCTCATTTGCAGAGCTTGCAATTTGCCAATATGGCGCTGACCGGCATCGGTATCGGCGTCATGGTCTCGGGCTTTGTCGTCATGTCCAGGCGTCTGAATGCCATCGAGGCGCATTTGGACACGTTGCGCGAAGACGTCCGCGAAATCGGCAAGATGATGCAGCAGGCAGAACTGCGCATCCTGTTCAGCGACATGCGCGCGGCACTGAAGGATCTTGAGCATGTCGCCACCCGCAAGGACCATCTTTCGCTTGCCAGCGCGCTGCAACGTCAGTTTTCGACGCAGGTCAGCCGATTTTCCGACCTTCTGGAACAGGCCATGCGCCCGGCCAAGGCCACCACATTGCCCAAAGAGCGGCTCGACCTGATCTGGTCATTGAGCTCGGCGCTCTGGCTGTGCCAGGAGGCCGAGCTGCGGGCGCTTTTCGTCTCCGAAGACATGCTCCATGTCCAAAACTACGCCGATCTCTACGTGCAGGAAAACCTGAAGCATCTGGTCGACCTGAACCCCGATGCCCTGGCGCGCCTGATCGCCGCGTCCCAAGAGGATCTGGGCAGCGCCATCGCTTTGCGACTCACCGCCGCCAGCGACCTGTCGTTGATCGCCGACGGCTTTTCCACGGCCATCGAAAACCTTGGCCAACAACGGTCCCTTGCCCAGGCGCTGGTCGACGCAGGGATCAGCGGGCGCGATTTTATCCAGGCCGCCACGGGGGAAACCGAAAAACCGTTGCTGTTCATTCCCTCCAATGCCTAGTCTTGCGGTGGCCTGAACCGCAGAGGCGCTGAACAAACCGTCCCTGACGGACACGTCCGCGTGCCTGCCGATCCGGTCACGGCCGTTGGTCAGGCCGCGCGGATGCCCGAGCATGCCTGTGACCACCGCATCCAGACCGTCGGGCGCATTTCGGGCTCCGAAAGGAAGGTCCGGATCGCAAACACCTGCATCGGCGGACCATTGCGGAAGGCCGGGCCCCATTCGGGATCGACGGCAGCCTGTTCATAGCCGCCCGCCCAGACCCCGCGCTGCGCGGGCACAAAGTCGTCGTCGCGGTCTTGCAGGATGTCGCCCTTCTCCAGCCGCGACAGGGCGCGCAGCATGGCCGCATCCATATCCGCCAACACCCCGGTCATGGGGCAATCCGACCGTTCGATCCGGCGCTGCATCACATGGCGCGTCACGTGCAGCGCCTGCACGTCGAAACTTGTCCAGCGTTTGGCATTGCGCAGGTGAAACCGGGTCCAGGCGATACGTTCCTCGGAAAAGCACGGCTGGCCGTCCTTGCGTAGGTCCACCGTCAGCACCGTGCGCAGCACGATCACCAGCCCGTCGCGCACCGCCCTGGCCAGCAGGACGCCGCGCCGCCCCGTCATGCGCGCCGCAAAGCGCTGGCGGCTGCGCGGATTGGGCGCCATGGCGCGCAGATCGGCAAGGATGCGCCCGGTGTCCGCGCTTTCGCGCGCCGCGTCATCCATCGCCTGCCGCGCCAGCCCCCGAGCCAGCGAGCCGCGGGCCTTTTCAAGGTCAAACACCTGCATCTAGACACCTCATGGTTGAAAAAATCTTTGAGATTCGTTGACAACTCGATGATTCCAGCCAAGCATGGCAAAACCTGTCACCGACATTCCACGGCGCAGGCAACTGATTCCGCAAGGGTTTTTCCGATGTCCTATACCAAGGCCGCCGATTTGCTTCGCGTCGCTGAGATGGCCATGTCGCGCTATGATGGTATCGCGCTTGCGGACCTGACCGAGGAATTCGACTGTGACCACCGCACGGCGCAGCGCATCATGCGGGCCTTTGAAACGGTCTTTCCCCAGGTCGAAATCCGCGACGACGAGGACCGCCGCCGCCGCTGGCACATGCCGCGCCACGATCCCAGATGGTTGCAGGCCCAGGGCGTACGCGACGGCGAACTGGCGGCGCTCGACATGGCGATCAAACGGGCAGAGCGCGACGCCGCCCCGGACGAGGCGCAACGGCTGAAAACCCTGCGCGACCGGTTGCTGGCGGCGATGCCCTCCAGCCAGGCCCGCCGCACCGAAGCCGACGCCGAAGCGCTGCTGGAGGCACAGGGCTTTGCCTCGCGGCCCGGGCCCAGGGTTTTCCCGGACATGGGCACGCTGGGCGTGCTGACCGAAGCATTACGCGCGCCCTGGTCGGTGACGTTGAATTACCTTTCCCCGGACGGCAGCGCCTCGGAACGGCTTTTGGAACCCTACGGGCTGTTACTGGGGATCCGGCGATACCTGGTCGCGCGCCCGGTGGGCGGTGACGGCAAGATGCGCCGGTTTCGGCTGGACCGTATCCGCGATGCAAAGATCACCGGGCAAAGTTTTTCCCGCGACGCGGGGTTCGATCTGCAGCAGTTTTCGGCGCGGGCCTTTGGATCCTACCATTCCGACGCGGAATACGGCCCGGTCGAATGGCGGTTTTCGCCGCAGGCGGCGCCGGTTGCGCGCCAGTTCGTGTTCCACCCCGAACAACAGCTGACCGAGGAAGAGGACGGCGCGCTGACGGTGCGGTTCCACGCCTCGGGGCACATGGAGATGGCCTGGCACCTCTATCAATGGGGCGATCAGGTCGAGGTCATCGCGCCGGCCGCCCTGCAAAGCATGATCGACGCGCATCGGCGCAGTGATTTCCCTGCCTTGCCCTGAAGGCGGCAGGTTTTGACACCCCATGGGGCGCACCATGGCGGAACAGATTGTAACGATTCGAAGGGTGCCGGATGCGCATTGATCCCCTGCTGACAAAAAGCCCGCTGACGGACGCGGTCCGCCACGTCACCGACGCACTGCTGGCCGAGGTCTATCTTGCGCCGGACCTGGCCACGCCAGACCTGACCACGGCGCTTGGCCCGGGCGCGCCCTGGTCGAACAGTTTCGCGGTCGCGCCGCAGGAAACCGCGCGCGCCGTCGAGGCCGGGTTGGCGTCGGTGGCACGGGCGACGCGGCGCATCGACCCCGCCGATCTTGATCCCGATGCCCTGGCGCCGGGCCGCGCGCGCAGTCACCTGACCGCGCTGCGCGATCTCTGGCGCGATCTTGGCAGCCTTCCGGGGCCGTTGAACATCTGGGCGCATGTCCTGCGCTCAAAGCCGCACGATGCCCTGGAGCCGCTGCCCCTGCTTGGGGCGCCCTGCCCCTTTGCCGCGCCCGCCGAGGCCGCGCTGGCCGATACGCTGCGCGCCCATCACGGCGATCTGCCCCACCCCGAGATCACCGCCCAGGCCGCCGCGGGTACCACGCTGCGGCACATCCAGGACAACCTTGGACGCAGTGCACAAGGCGTCGCAGCGGACGGCAGCCTGTCGTGCCATGGCCTGCGCGACCCGCGCGAAGAGGCCGAATTCGCCGCCGCCCATGCCCGCGCGCTGCTGGACAGCGGCCGCGTTGACAGCCCGCAAGAGATCGGCCTGCTGGTGCCGGACAGCCCGGCCTATGCGCTTGCCCTGCCCGAAGCCTTTGACCGTGTCGGCCTGCCCCTGTCCGGCCAGCCGGACCAGCCTGGCTTGCGCGATCTTGCGGGCGAGCTGCTGTCGCTTTTGCTGGTCCTTCTGGCCGGGCCCGCACCGCGGACGGCGCTGGCGTCGGTCTATGTGTCGGCCTTGATGCCCTGGCCCGCCGAAACCGGCCGCCAGATGGCGCGCGAGGTCATCGACAGGGGCTATTCGCGCACGGCAAGGCAACAAGACGGCGCCGCCGCGCAGGCCCTGGAGGCCCTGCGCCCCTGCCAGACCCCGGCACAGCTGTTTGCGCGCCTTGGCGCCGTGGCCCGCGCCGCGCCTGCCGCCACGCTGCATCCGCGCATTGCCGCGCTGAAGGCCGTGACCGACGAGGTCATCGACTGGCCGCTGCTGCGCCGTCTTGCTGCGCCCTGCCCGCAGCCAGCCAGCGGCCATGACCGCTTTGTCGAAGGCGTGTCGCTGTTTGGCGAAACCGCGCTGCCCTGGCGGCCGGTCCGCCAGATGCTGGTGCTGGGCATGGCCGGGCGGCACTGGCCGCGCCTGCCCGGCTCTGACCCCTTCTTTACCGAAGCCGAAATCGCCGAAATCCGCGCCAGCGGGTTGCTGCTGCATGGCCGCCAGCAGAAACTGGAACGCGGCATGGCGCTGCTGCGCCGCCAGCTGGGCGCCGCGCAAGAGGGGCTGACGCTGCTGGTGCCGGCGCTTGATCTTGCCGGGGCGCGTCTGTCGCCTTCGACGGGTCTGGCGCTGATCGCCCATATGCTGGGGGCCAAGGAGCCCGCCGACCTGGTGCAGGATCTGCGCAGCCTAGCGGCGCAGGACTGGCCCGTCGCATCCCACCCGGCGGCTGCGGTGCCGCTGGGCGGGGCGCCCGCATTGCCCGCAAACGGGCTGATCCACCTGCAACGCGGGCTTGCCACGTCGGACAAACCCGGAATCGACCTGTTGCGCCTGCGCGAAACCGGGGATGGCCCGCTACGCCATTCGCCGTCGCGCCTTGAAACCCTGCTGGTCAGCCCGCTGGCCTGGCTGCTGGACGAATTGGACGCAAAAGACCGGACCTGGGCGCCAGAGACGCTGGACGTGATGACCCTTGGCACCCTGATGCATCAGGTGCTTGAGGATGTCTTTGTCGAAGCGCGCCCTGTTCCAGCCGATGACGACATCGCCAGCGCCATTCCGGCCGTCCTGGAAAACGCGCTGGATCGGCACGCCGATTGGCTTCTGGACGCGGCCTGGGCAACCGAGCGGCGCAGCCTGGAACGCGAGGCGCGCGACATCTGCCTGTCCTGGGCCGGTTTCCTGCGCAAGGCCGGGGCCGAGATCCTGCACAACGAGATCGACCTGAAGGGCGATCACGGCGGGCTGTTGCTGCACGGCAAGGCCGATTGCCTGCTGCGCCTGCCCGACGGGCGCATCCTTGTGATCGACCACAAGCGCGCCAGCGCCCGGGGGCGGCGCGATCGCATGGCCAGGGGCTGGGACCTGCAGGTCGCGCTTTACCGCGCCATGCTGGAACGGCCGTCCGAGCAGACGCCCCTGACGCAGCTGGTGCGGGGCGGCGCCAAGGTTGCCACCGCCTATCACACCTTGATCGACGGTTCGGTTCTGTCCGATGCCGATGGCGCCGGGCTGGCCGGAGTCGAATGCGTTGGGGAAAACGCCTCGGACCATGCCATGAAACACCTTGCCCAGATGCTGAGCGAGGTCGGCGCGGGCACCCTTCGGCTGAACCATGCAGGCGATGCCCGCCGCTTTGAAAAAGAGCGCGGCATCAAGGCCTATGCCCTGGACAACGCGCTGGTCGAGGCCTTCTGCCTGCCCGACCCCGAAGCAGAGGAGGAGGACGCGGAATGACCGATCTGTCCCTCGTGCCCGCCGGGGCCGGAGCCGGCAAGACCCATCACATCCAGAAGACGCTGGCCGATTGGGTCGTGCGCGGCGACGTTGCCCCGGGCCGCATCCTGGCCGTGACCTTTACCGAAGCCGGCGCCGCCGAGATGCGGGGCCGGGTGCGCGCCGAACTGATGGCGCGGGGACGGATCGCCGACGCGCTTGAAATCGACCGCGCCTATGTCGGCACGATCCATGCCCTGGGCCAGCGCCTGTTGACCGAACACGCCTTTGCCGCCGGACGGTCGCCCGAAAGCCGTTTGCTGAGCGAGCCTGAACGCGACCTGCTGATCCGGCTTGAAATGGACCGCTGCGAAGCGCTGCAACCGCTGATGGCCGACCTTGGCCGCTATGGCTATTCCTGGGACTTCCTCTCGGGGCGCAGCGCCGAGGACAGCTTTCGCGCCGATGTGCTCAGGACCGTTGACCTGATCCGCGGTCTGGGGGATCGCGGCCGGTCGCCAGACATCCTTGCCCCCGCCCTGGAGGCCCTGACCCGGGGCTATGGCCCCTGTGATCCGGACGGCGCGGCCCTGACGGCGGCGCTGCGCCGCGCGGTTCAGGCCTTGTTGAAAGGTTTCCCCGACAGCCTTGCACCGCTGTTTGAAAACACCGTGCGCGACGCCTTTGCGAAGAACCACCAGCTGCTGCGCCTGGCCAACCGCCCCGGCACGCTGGAAAAGGACTGGGCCAGCTGGCAAAAACTGCGCGGGCTGCGGGTCTCGAATTCCCGGACCAAAACGCCCGAAGGCTATGACGCGCTGGCCGAGGCGGTGATCGCCGCCGCCGATGCGCTGCCCCGCCACCCCGGCCCGCTTGCCGATGCGCGCGCCCACCTCAGCGCGCTGGTCACCGGCGCGCAGCAGGTTCTGGACGCCTACAGCCAGGCCAAGCGCCGGGCCGGGCTGATCGACTATGCCGACATGATCGCCGAGGCCGAGGCGCTGCTACGCACCCGGCCGGAAATCCTGCAATCGGTGCTGGGCGAAATCGACTGCGTCGTCATCGACGAATTCCAGGACACCAACCCGGTGCAATTCGCCCTGCTTTGGCAGCTGGCGCGCGGCGCGAAACGGGCGCTGATCGTGGGCGATACCAAGCAATCCATCATGGGGTTTCAGGGCGCCGATCCGCGCCTGTCGCAGGCCCTGGCGCAGAAGCACCCCGACAAGGTCACCCCGCTGGATCGCAACTGGCGCTCCGAGGCGCGGATCATGGACATGGTCAACGCGCTTGGCCCGGTGCTGTTCGACGACTACGACGCGCTGCGCCCGCAGCGCGCCGCCGGCCAGGACAGCGCGCTTGAAGTTGTCTGGAAACCCAAGGGGCGCAAGGACTGCTCGGCCGAGGCGATTGCCAACCGGGTGGCCGATATCCTTGCTGCGCAAACGCTGGTCGAGGACAAGACAACCAAGGCGCTGCGCCCTGTGCGGCCCGGCGACATTGCGGTGCTGACCTACACCCACCAAAAGGCGACCAAGGCCGCTGCCGCCCTTCAGGCGCATGGCCTGCCGGTGCGGATCCAGCAGGACGGTTGGCTGGCCTCGCCTGCGATGCGCGCCGCCCGCGCGGCGCTTGCGCTGGCGGCCGACCCCGATGACAGCCACGCGGCGCTGACCTGGCTGACGCTTGGCCCGCCGCGCCTGCCGCTCGAGGATGCTCTGCGCAACGCGGTCGATGGCGTTCTGGGCACCCATGCCGCGCTTGGCCCGATCACCGCGTTGACCGGCGACATCGAAACGCGGTCCGTGGCGCAAAGCGTCGCCGCCGTGCTGCGCGCCGGCGCCCTGCGCGATTGGGCGGCGGGGCTGGCGGATCCCGGCCAGGCGCTGGCCGATCTGGCCCGGCTCGAGGCCGAGGCGCAGGAATTCGACGCCATGGCCCATGACCTGCGCGCCGCCGCCGGATTTCACGGCGCCGGTTTGCAGGTTTTCCTGGGCTGGATCGCAGGCCAGTCCAGCCGCGACTGGGATCGCCATCCGGACCCGGACGGCTGGTCCGCCTCGGGGATCGAGATCTGCACCTGGCATGCCTCCAAGGGGCGCGAATGGCCGATCACGGTGGTTGCCGGGCTTGATCAGCCCATCGCCGAACGTCCGGGCACCCTGCGCGCGGAATTCGACCACTTTGACGATCTTGGCAATGTGCTGGACCACGCGGGCATCGGCGTCTTGCCGAATTTCGCCGCGCCCGAAAGCCAGGCCCCCTTTGCCGAAAGCCGCCGCCCCGAGGACGAACGAAGTGCTGCGCGCGAGCTTTATGTCGCGCTGACCCGGGCGCGGGATCGGCTGATCCTGCTGATGCCGCGCGTGCCGAAAAACCTGCCAGAGCACCCCAAGACCATGGCCGACCTGCTGCGCGCCCGTGCCGGGTTTGGCATCGGGGGCGGGTCGTTGACCATCGCGAACCAGACCTTTGCCGCCCGTGTCTGCGAAGGGCTGGAGGACGGGCCGGAAACACCCGCCGTCCGGACACCCCAGGGCGCGCTTCGCCTTGGCGTGCCCCGGCCCCATGCCGGCACCCCCCGCACGCCCTGGCGGCGCAGCCCCTCGACCATCGAGGCCAGTGCGCCTGCCGCCAGCCTGCCCTTGCAGACCATTGCGCTGGCCGCCGGGGTCGAGGAAACCCGCACCACCAGCGCCGCTGATCGCGGCACCGCCTGGCACCTGGCCTTTCGCGTGCTGGCCAGACGGCCCGATCTCAGGCAGCGCCTGGGCGCCGCGACCGGCCTGCCCGAGCGCAGCCTGGACCAGATCGCGCGGCAGGCCGAGGCCTTGACCGGCTGGCTGAAAGACCAAGGCTACGACAGGCTGCATTTTGAGCTGCCCTTGCAGGAAACCGCAGCCGACGGGTCGCAAACCAATGCCATCCTTGACTGCCTGGCCATCGGGCCGCAGGGCCTGTTGATCCTCGATCACAAATCCGGCCCCTGCCCCGATCCTGCTGCGCGCTTTGCGACATACCTGCCGCAGCTGTCCGCCTATGCCGCGATGGTGCGCCGCCGATGGCCCGACAAGGCGTTGAACGGCGTCGCCATCCACTGGATGAGCGAAGGCAGCCTGTCGATCGCGCAGCTGCACGCAAAGGAGACCGCCTGATGTCCTTTCTGGGGCTCTGTTGCACAAATCGCGTGAGGGATTCATCTCGTGAATCCAGCGTGGTAGCTGGGATGCATGAGCAGACCCATACCCCCGACCTACAAGACCAGAAACTGGCCAGCCTACAATGAAGCGCTCAAGCGCCGGGGCTCGCTGACGATCTGGTTCGACCCTGAGATGATCTGGGATGCCGTGCCGACAGGCAGGCGTGGCCGCCAGCAGAGCTATAGCGACGCCGCCATACAGACGTGCCTCTCGATGAAAGTGCTGTTCGGCATGGCGCTCCGGCAGACGACCGGGTTCGTCGAGAGCCTGCTGCAGCTGGTCGGTCTGAACTGGACGGTGCCCGACTTCAGCACGCTATCTCGCCGCCAGAAGACCTTGGCCGTCAACATCCCATACCGCGGCTCCAAGGGGCCGTTGCACCTGTTGATAGACAGCACCGGGATCAAGGTCGAGGGCGAAGGCGAGTGGCACGCCCGCAAGCATGGCGGCCCTAAACGCCGCGTCTGGCGCAAGATCCACTTGGGGATTGATGAGGAAACGCTGGAGGTTCGGGCCGTCGAAATCACCGGGAGCCACATCGGTGATGCGCCGATCCTACCCGACCTTCTCGACCAAATCCCGCAGGACCAGGAAATCGGTAGCGTCACGGCTGATGGCGCCTACGACACGCGCAAATGCCACGATGCGATTGCAGATCGCGGCGCCCATGCCGTCATCCCGCCCCGCAAAAACGCGAAGCCCTGGAAGACGATCACCGCCGGAGCCGTGGCGCGAAACGAGGCCTTGCGCGCGGCGAAATACCTGGGCCGCGCACTCTGGCGACGATGGAGCGGATACCACCGCCGAAGCCGCGTCGAGACAAAAATGCATTGTATGAAGTTGCTGGGCCAGCGGCTCATGGCGCGGGACTTCGACCGCCAGGTCGCGGAACTCCAGGTCCGCATTGCCGTCCTGAACGGCTACACCGCGCTCGGCATGCCCGTCACGGAAGTCGTAGGATAAGTCCGCCCGGGGAAAGGGGAAACTCGGCGTTCAGCCGATTTGTGCAACAGAGCCGCTGCCAGGAACCAAAGTCATCCGCCAAAGCCAGTACACCGCGCGTGCGCTCAAGGAACGCAGGGATACTGATCGTTGGGACGCCATGCCCGGTGATTTCCGCACTAAAGCAAGTGAACCGACTTCCTGATCTCCAGAACAAGGAGCTCAGAAATGAACATCGCCACCCAACCCCTCGCGGTGAAAGACACGAAGGCTGCCGCCATGCTCGACATGTCCGCAACTGATTTTCGCCGTCTCGTAGGTCAAGGCGCATTGCCGCCTCCCAAAGAGATAGGTGGCCGTCAACGCTGGAGCGTGGCGGAACTGATGGCGGTTGTAAGTGGTGAAGGTCGGAAAGCCTGCATCGATGACGACTTCGAATAATAAGAAACCGCCAAAGCCGAAAGTCAGCCGTGAGCGGCTGAAGTGGGTCTGGCCCAAGAACGGGACCGATTGGGTTCCCTACCACCGCTTCACTTGGTCTGACAGCAGCGGTAAGCGCAAGGAAAAGGCCGTGCGACTTCAGTGGGAAGGCGACCTGCGGAAGTTGGACGAAGAGTATTGGGCAGCAGAAGCAGGGCGGCACCCCTCCCAAGTCAAGCCAACCAAGTACACCTGGCGCGAATGTATCCGTCTGTGGAGATCTGATCCAAAGAAGGCAAAGAAACTGAAGGCCAGCACGCGGAATTCGTACAACCGCGAGTTCGAGAAAATATTGGACAAAAACGGCGACAAGCCGATGCCATCCACATCTCGCCAAGCTGTGCGTCGAAAGCACGCCTCTTTGGCCGACACGCCGCGGGCTGCTGACTGGATGCTACAAACGGTCTCCCTATTGTGGAACTATGCAAAGGACACCCTGGACTGGCCCCTCGGAGACAACCCCGCAGCCAAGATCGAAAAATTCGGCGCGCAAAAAGAGTTTCCGTCCTGGCCGGACTGGTTGCTCAACGAGCTGCCGAATGCACCGGACAAAGTGCACATTGCGGGTGAACTGATCCGTGGCACAGGCCAAAGGCCCTCTGCTGCCGTCAAGACACCCTGCTCTGCCTTCGAGGGTGAATGGGTAACGGTCCAAGACGAGAAAGGCGGCAATACCTTCCAGATCTACTGCCCTGGGCGCTTGCGAAACCTTATCGCGAACTTGCCCAAAGGAAACGCGCATGTTCTCGCGAAGTCGAAAACCACGGCGCTTTCATACAGCGCCGTGGAAAAGGAATTTCGCACATGGCGCGCTACACTCACCGAGCTTGCGAATGCGCATGGCGACGACGTCATGAAGTATAGCCTGCATGGTCTTCGAAAACGGGCCTGCGTGGAACTGGCTGAGGCAGGTTGCTCGGACTCCGAGATCCAGGCGGTTACCGGTCAAAGCCTTGTGACTGTTGCCAAGTACCGCAAGGAAGCGAATCGAAAGAAGCTCTCACAGACGGCCCAAACCCGTCGAGCAGAATAGCTATGTGGGAGTCTTGTGTGGGAGTCAGCGCCATTCCGAATTGCCCTGGATCGTGGGGACATGCGGAATGGCCAGTAAAACAAGTGGTGCCCAAGGTGGGATTCGAACCCACACGCCTTGCGGCGGGGGATTTTGAATCCCCTGCGTCTACCGTTCCGCCACTTGGGCACGGGTTGTGGTTTAGCCCCCCGCATTTGGATCGTAAAGAGGGATTGCGCATCAGGGGCCTGCATGGTTTCTGGCGCCAAACATGAAGGAGCGGGCATGCTGCGTGGGCTGTACAACTGGACGATGGCCAAGGCCGAACATCCAAAGGCGATCTGGTTTCTGGCGCTGATCGCCTTTATCGAATCCTCGGTCTTTCCGATTCCGCCCGACATCCTGATGATCCCGATGGTCCTGGCCGCGCCGCGCCGCGCCTGGCTGATCGCCGGGGTGGCGACGCTGTCGTCGGTGCTGGGGGGGATGCTGGGCTATGCCATCGGCGCCTTTTTCTACGAAGGCATCGGAGAGCCGATCCTGCAGGCCATGGGCAAGGCCGACGCCATGGCCGAGTTCAACACCCGCTTCAACGATGTCGGTTTCTGGGCGGTGCTGATCGCCGGGGTCACGCCCTTTCCGTACAAGGTGATCACCATCATGTCGGGCTGGACGGCGATGCCGCTGGGCACCTTCATCGTCACGTCGATCCTGGCGCGGGCGCTGCGGTTCTTTGTGGTGGCCGGGCTTTTGCGGATCTTCGGCGCACCCATTCGTGATTTCATCGAACGCTACCTCGGGCTTGTCTTCACCGCCTTCGTCGTGCTCCTGTTGGGGGGCTTTGTCCTGGTGAGGTATCTATGAGCCGCCAACGTCTTTTGATCCTTCTGGCCGCGGGCGGGTCTGCGGCGCTGATCCTTGGGGCCTGGGGGTTCCAGTACATCGGCGGCATGGCGCCGTGCAAACTGTGCTACTGGCAGCGCTACGGGCATTACCTTGCAATCGTGCTGGGCGGGCTGGCGCTGTGGCGGCCCTATCCGCCGGTGCTGATGCTGGGCGCGCTGGGGGCCTTCAGCTCGGCGGTGATCGGCGCCTATCACAGCGGTGTCGAGCGCAAGTGGTGGGAAGGTCCGACAACCTGCACCTCAGGCTCGATCGAGGGGCTGTCGGCGGATGATCTGATGAAGCAGATCATGGAGGCGCCGCTGGTGCGCTGCGATGAAATCCCGTGGGAGATGTTTGGCGTGTCGATGGCCAACCTGAATGTGCTGGCCTCGCTGGCCGTCGCGCTGCTGTGGGTCGCGGCGCTGCGCCGCGCCTGAGGCGGGCGATTGCCGCCCCGCGCGCGGCGTCCTATACCAAGCCATGCATGTCACCGATGGCGCCCCGCGCCTTGTTCTGATCACGGCTGGTCTGCTTGTTCTGGGCGCCTTTGGCGGCTGGCTGGCGACGCATGGCGGGTTGCCGATGCCCTGGATGCTGGGCAGCCTGCTTGCCTCGGGGGTGATGGTGACGGGGCTGCGCCCGGCCGCGTTGGACGACTACCGCTTTCCCATGCGGTTTCGCACCTTTTTCGTCGGGCTGATCGGCGTGATGATCGGATCGCAGGTCAGCAGCGATTTCCTGGCCATGGCGGCGCAACTGCCGCTGACCATGGCGATGCTTGCGCTGTTCGTGGTGCTGGCCCATGGCGGGAACATGCTGATCTTTCGCCGCGTCGGAGGCTATGACCGCCCGACGGCGTTTTATTCCGGAACCCCTGGCGGCCTGATGGAAAGCATCCTGCTGGGCGAAGCCGCCGGCGCCGATGCCCGGATCCTGACCGCGCAGCAGTTCCTGCGCATCATCTTTGTCATCACGTTGCTGCCGCTGGGGCTGTCGCTGTGGCTGGGTCATCCGGTGGGCAGTGCGGCCGGGCTGGCCCCAGGCGGCGCAAGCGCCCCGGTGACGCCGGGCGCGCTGGTCGCGATCGTGCTGACGGCGCTGGCCGGGCTGGGCCTTGCACGGGTGATCCACCTGCCGGCGGGGCAGCTGACCGGGCCGCTGTTGCTGGCGGCGGCGCTGTCGGTGGCGGGGCACCTGGACCTGCACCTGCCGTTCTGGATGATCAGCGGCGCGCAGGTGGTGATCGGGGTCAGCCTGGGGCTGCGATTCCAGGGCATGGACGGGCGGCTTTTGCGCAAATCGGCCTGGCTATGCGCGATTTCGGTGGTCTTCATGCTGCTGCTGGGCGGCATCATGGCGGCGATCCTGCACCGGGTCACCGGCCTGGCCTTTCTGCACCTGCTGATCAGCTTTGCCCCCGGCGGCGTGACGGAAATGTCGGTGATCGCGCTAAGCCTTGCGGCCAACCCGGCGCTGGTCAGCCTGCATCACGTGGCGCGCATCCTGATGACCGTGGTCGAGCTGTCGCTGGCCTCGAAGTGGTTGGGGCTGCGCGGCTGAGCACGGGGGCGGGGCAGAACCCCGCCCTGCCCCGGGTCAGCCCTGTTCGGCGCGTTCCGCCAGATCCAGCCAATCCTCTTCGGCGCGGGCCAGGGCCTCTTGTCTTTGCGCCAGCGCCTCGGTCGCCTTGCGGAACTTGACCGGCTCGCGGCTGAACAGCTCGGGGTCGGCCATCAGTTGTTCCAGCTTGCCGATCTCGGCTGTCAGCCGGTCGATCTGCGCCGGAAGCGCCTCGAGCCGGTGCTTTTCGGTATAGCTGAGCCCGGATTTGGACGGGCTTTCCTTGGACTTGGGCGCAGTCCCCGGGGCCTTGGGCTTGTCCTTGTCGGCGGGCGCGGCGGCGCTGGCGGCGGGTTTCGCGGCCTCGGCCTTTTGCGACTGGTAGTCGCTCCAGCCACCGGCATAGACCGTGGCCTGGCCGTTGCCTTCCATGGCGATGGTCTGGGTCGCGACGCGGTCCAGGAAATCGCGGTCGTGCGACACCAGCAGCACCGTGCCGTCGTAGTCGTCCAGCAGTTCCTGCAACAGGTCCAGCGTTTCGACGTCCAGATCGTTGGTCGGTTCGTCCAGCACCAAAAGGTTCGATTCGCGCGCCATGATCCGCGCCAGCAACAGCCGCGCCTTTTCACCGCCCGACAGCGCCCGCACCGGGGCGCGCACCTGACGTTCGTCGAACAGGAATTCCTTGAGATAGCCCACGACATGCTTGGGCTGGCCGCGCACCATGACCTGATCGGACTGGCCCGACACCCGCATGTCGGGATCGCTGGTCAGGTTGTCCCAAAGCGAGCCGTCCAGATCCAGCTGCGCGCGGGTCTGGTCAAAGATCGCCGGCACAAGGTTGGTGCCCAGCTTGATCGTACCCGCGTCGGGCTGGATGTCGCCCATCAGGATGCGGATCAACGTCGTCTTGCCCACCCCATTCGGCCCGACAAAGGCGACCCGGTCACCGCGTTGCACCGTCAGGGAAAAGTTGCGGATGATCGGTTTGTCACCAAACCCGTGCGACACGCCGATCGCCTCGACCACCTTCTTGCCCGACTTGGGGCCGCTGGCGAAATCCATCGCCGCCTGCCCCTGCCTGCGGATCTGGCCTGCGCGGTCGGCGCGCATGTCCTGCAGCCGCCGCACCCGGCCCTGGTTGCGCTTGCGCCTTGCGCTGATGCCCTCGACGGCCCAGCGGGCCTCGGCCTTGATCTTGCGATCCAGCTTGTGGCGCTGTGTGTCCTCTTCGTCCCAGGTCTTGTCGCGCCAGGCCTCGAACCCGGCAAAGCCGGTTTCCTGCCGCCGCACCTGGCCGCGGTCGATCCACAGCGTCGCGCGTGTCAGTTCCGTCAGGAACCGCCGGTCGTGCGAGATCAGGACAAAGGCGCGGCGGGTGGATTTCAGCTCATCCTCCAGCCACTGGATCGCCTCGATGTCCAGGTGGTTGGTCGGCTCGTCCAGCAGCATCAGGTCGGGTTCCTCGGCCATCAGCTTGGCCAGTGCCGCGCGCCGCCGTTCCCCGCCCGAAGCGGTGGCCACCGGGCGCGCCGGATCGAACTTGAGCCCTTCGCTGGCGCGCTCGACCTTGTACATCTCGGCCTCGTCCAGGCCCGAGGTGGCGAAATCGCCCAGCGTCTCGAATCCCGACAGGTCGGGTTCCTGCTCCATATAGCCGACGGAAATGCCCGGCGGCACGATGCGTTCGCCCCGGTCGGCTTCGACAAGGCCGGCCATGACCTTCATCAAGGTGGATTTGCCCGACCCGTTGCGCCCGACCAGCGCGACGCGGTCGCCCTGCTGGACGGTCATGGACAGGTTGTCGAATACCGGCTCGCCCCCGAAAGTCAGGGAAATGTCGGTCAGCTGCAGAAGAGGAATGAGTGCCATGAGCGCCAGCTAGGCAAGCGCCGCGCCAAGGTCAATCCCTGCCCGCATCGCCAGGCGTCAAATGCCGGGTTTTCCCGTCCTGAGGGCGCTGCGCGGCCAGGGCCCGCAGCAGTTTCTGCCGGGCCGGCGGGATGGCGGCGATCTCGACCCCGGTAAAGACGTGCAGCGTGTTCATCTGGCCGTCGATCACCGCATGGTCCGAAACCCAGCCGCCCAACGTCAGGTAACTGCGCAGCAGCGGCGGCATCCGCATCAGCGCCTTGCGCGCATCGGGCTTGCGCCGCAGCCTTTGGGAATAGCGGAACACCTGCGGCGCCTTGACCTGCGGCGACCACTGCGGCGGCGCAAGATGGCGCGCCCGCAGCAGCGCAAAGGCGTCGTAGTAATCGCGCGCATCTGTCCCCGCAAAGGAACTGCACCCGAACAGCAGCCGCACCCCGGCGGCATCGACACAGGCGGTGATCACCCCCCAGGCCAGCCGCAGGATGTCGGGATCGCCCTGCCCGGGCCGCAGGCAAAAGCGCCCCAGTTCCAGCATCGGGGCCTTGTAGGCGTGCAGGCAGGACAGATCGTAGAACTGCGCCGAATAACTGCCGCCGATCGCGGCGCCGTTGTCGACCGGCAGCAGCCGGAAACAGCAGACCAGCTGCCCGCTGGCGGTTTCCTCGACGATGACGTGATCGCAGGCGGCGTCAAAGGCATCGCCGTCGGGCGCGGCCCCGCCGTGAAAGGCCAGCCCGCGCAGCGCCTGCGCCCGGGCCAGATCGCCCGCATCGCGCGTCAGGCGCGCACGATACCGGCCTTTGGTCAACTGGATCATCTTACACCGCATATCGGGCAACGGGCGGCCAAGGGTCGCCTGCCCCATATCAGATGCCAAGGGCCCCGGTCGTCAAGCGCCGGGAAATCAGCCGCCCAGCCCGCTGAGGTTCAGCGCGCCGATGTTGCCGAACAGCTTGCGCACGAAACTGATGTCGCCGTCACGGGTGCGGGTGATGCGCCGGGTCAGCGGCACGACGCGCCCATCCTCAAGCCCGTAGGTGGTGATGTTCTCGACCACGCCGGCATCGGTAAAGGAAATCTCGACCACGGTGCGGTCGACGACCTCGGGGCGCTGCCAGGCGAAATGTTTCACCTGGCTCGAGATATAATAGTAGCCGCCCTCGTTGCGCACGCCCGAGGTGGTCGGCACGCCGATCAACTCCTCGACCGAGGCGCGGGTATCCACGCCCGGCACGATCTGCTGCAATTCATCCTCGGGGGGGACGAATCCGTGGTTGCGATACTGTGTCGTGCAGGCGCCTAGCCCCACCAACACCAGCACCGCGACGCCTGTTCTTGCCTTTGCCCCAATCCCGTTGCGCATGCCGCACCTCTTGCCTTGGCCGTAGCAGCCTCTTATTTCGATTACAGAAGGTTGACGCCGCATTCAAGCCAAGGAAATCCCGACCTTATGTCCAAACCCTCCCCCAAGAGCCCCCGTTTGCGCGTTTCCGAGCTGCGTACCAGTGGCGAAACCGCCTTTTTGCTGGAACCCGACGCCGCGCAAAATCGCGCCCTTGCCGCCGAAATCGGCGCCGACAGCCTGCGCAAGACCCGCTTTGAAGGCAAGGTTTCGCCCAAGGGCCGCCGCGGCTGGCTGCTGCGCGGACAGCTGGGCGCCACCGCGGTGCAGCCCTGCAGCATCACGCTGGACCCGGTGACCACGCGCATCGACACGCCGGTGGTGCGCCATTTCGTGCCGGCCGACCAGCTGGAAACCTATGACGAGGCCGGCGCCGAGACCGAGATGCCCGAGGACGACACGCTGGAGCCGCTGGGCGATGTGATCGACCTCGAGGCGGTGCTGGCCGAGGCGCTGTCGCTGGCGCTGCCCAGCTATCCGCGCAAGGAAGGCGCCGACCTTGGCGAGGCCGTCTTTACCGAAGACGGCGCCGCGCCGTTGCGTGACGAAGACGTCAAACCCTTTGCCGGTCTGGCGGCGCTGCGCGACAAATTGCAGGGAGATGGCGAATAGACCACAGAATCGGCTTGCTCTTTTGCCCTTTCTGCGTATTTTCGCGCCTTCATACGAACGAACACTTGTGCTGGCCCACAGCTTCGCCTTATGAGGCCGGACACACGACAAATCACCGGGCAACTTCGCCCCGCTACGAGATAGAGGTTGAGACATGGCCGTCCAACAGAACAAGGTGTCGAAATCGCGCCGCAACAACCGCCGCGCCCATGACGCTCTGGTCGCAGCAAACCCGAACGAATGCGACAACTGCGGTGAGCTGAAGCGCCCGCACCACGTCTGCCCGTCCTGCGGTCACTACGCCGAGCGCGAAATCGTCGCCATGACCGACGAAATCGAGCTGGACGAAGACGCGGCATAACCCTTAGCAACTCAGGCCCTCCTCAATGACCTCTTTGAAGGATCACACGCAGGCGGGTCACGGACGAGTTGTGATTTCCGTCGACGCCATGGGCGGCGACAGCGGGCCGGCAACTATTGTTGCCGGCATTTCGCTGTCTGCCAAGAAAAACCCGAACATCGACTTTTTGCTGCACGGCCCCCGGGACGAGCTGGAAAAACTTGTGGCCAAGCGCCGCGTACTGGATGGCCGTTGCGAGATTCGCGATGCCGCCGGCGTGGTCAGCATGGAAGACAAGCCCAGCCAGGTGATGCGCCACGGCAAGGACACCTCGATGTGGTCCGCGCTTGATTCGGTGCGCGATGGCGACGCCAAGGTGGCCGTATCCTGCGGCAACACCGGCGCGCTGATGGCGCTGTCGATGATCCGCCTGCGCAAGCTGCCCGGCGTCAACCGCCCCGCCATCGCGATTCTCTGGCCGTCGCGCAATCCGCAGGGGTTCAACGTGATGCTGGACGTCGGCGCAGATATCCGCGCCGATGCCCAGGACCTTTTGCAATACGCTTTGATGGGCGCCTCTTATGCGCGCAACGGGCTGGACCTGCAGCGCCCGCGCGTCGGGCTGCTGAACGTCGGCACCGAGGAACACAAGGGCCGCGCCGAGCTGAAGGAAGCCTATGAGCTGATCGACAGCCACCGCGAAAAGGGCAAGTTCGACTTTGTCGGCTTTGTCGAAGGCGGCGACATCCCGGGCGACCGTTGTGACGTGATCGTCACCGACGGCTTTACCGGCAACGTGGCGCTGAAGACCGGCGAAGGCACCGCCAAGCTGATCGGCGACCTGCTGCGCGAGGCCTTTGCCTATTCGCCGCTGTCGCGTCTTGCCTCGCTTTTGGCGCTGACCTCGCTGCGCCGCCTGAAAAAACGCATCGACCCGCGCCGCGTCAACGGCGGTGTCTTTCTGGGGCTGAACGGCACCGTGGTGAAATCGCATGGCGGCGCGGACGCCATGGGGGTATCCTCGGCCGTCAAGCTGGCGTTCGAGCTGGCCGCCTCGGGCTTTGGGGATCGGCTTGCGGCGCGGGTTGCCTCTGCCGCGATGCTTGCGCAGGATGACGCCGAGGCAGAGACAGGGCAGAAGGAAAGCGACAAGCCATGACCACACGTTCCGTTGTCATCGGTGCAGGCCACTACCTGCCCGACCGCGTCGTCGAAAACGCCGAGTTCGAAAAGACACTTGATACGACGGACGACTGGATTCGCTCGCGCTCGGGGATCGAACGCCGCCATTTCGCCGCCGAAGGCCAGACCACGTCCGATCTGGCCACCCGCGCCGCACGCGCCGCGCTGGCCGATGCCGGGATCGAGGCCGACGACGTCGATGCGATCATCCTCGCCACCTCGACCGCCGACATGACTTTCCCTTCTGCCGCGACCATGGTGCAGGCCGAACTGGGCATGACCCGCGGCTTTGCCTTTGACGTGCAGGCGGTCTGCGCCGGGTTCATCTATGCGCTGGCCAATGCCAATGCGCTGATCCTGTCCGGCCAGGCGAAACGCGTGCTGGTGATCGGGGCCGAAACCTTCAGCCGCATCATGGACTGGACCGACCGCGGCACCTGCGTGCTGTTCGGTGACGGCGCCGGCGCCATCGTGCTCGAGGCGCAGGAGGGCACCGGCACCAATGCCGATCGCGGCATCCTGTCGACCGACCTGAACAGCGACGGCCGCTTCCGCGACATTCTATATGTCGATGGAGGCGTGGCGACGCAGAACACCGGTTTCCTGCGCATGCAGGGCAAGGAAGTGTTCCGCCACGCGGTCGAAAAGCTGGCCGCCACCGCAACCACGGCGCTGGAAAAGATCGCCATGCCCGCGTCTGAAATCGACTGGATCGTGCCGCATCAGGCCAACATCCGGATCATCAAGGGCACCGCCAAAAAGCTGGATCTGCCGATGGAAAACGTCATCGTGACGGTCCAGGATCACGGCAATACCTCGGCGGCCTCGATTCCCCTGGCGCTGTCGGTCGGCAAGGCGCGCGGACAGATTCGCCAGGGCGATGTGCTGGTGACCGAGGCCATCGGCGGCGGCCTGGCCTGGGGCGCCGTGGTTCTGCGCTGGTAACCACTTTATCCCGCATCTCAAGGGCCTTCGCCAAGTCATTGATATTGACTTGGCTTTTGCCCTGCGCCTATCCTGCCCCAAACCTCGGGAGGGATGACGATGAGTGACAAGACGCTAACCCGCATGGATCTGAGCGAAGCGGTCTTCCAGGAAGTGGGACTGTCGCGCAACGAAAGCGCGGAACTTGTCGAATCCGTTCTGCAAATGATGTCCGACGCCCTGGTCGAGGGTGAGCAGGTCAAGATTTCGTCCTTTGGCACCTTTTCGGTGCGCGAAAAGGCGGCCCGCGTCGGGCGCAATCCCAAGACCGGCGAAGAGGTGCCGATCCAGCCTCGCCGCGTGCTGACCTTCCGGCCGTCGCACCTGATGAAAGAACGGGTTGCCGCCGGCAACAAACGCTGAGGGGCTGAGGCATGGCGAAATCCCGCGACGCCTTCCGGACCATTTCGGAAGTGGCGGAATGGCTGGACACGCCGGCCCATGTCCTGCGGTTCTGGGAAAGCAAGTTCACCCAGGTCAAACCCGTCAAGCGCGCTGGTGGTCGGCGCTATTACCGCCCCGCCGACATGGAGCTGCTGGGCGGCATCAAAAAGCTGCTGCATGACGATGGCATGACCATCAAAGGCGTGCAGAAAGTTCTTAGGGAACAAGGGGTTCGCCATGTTTCTTCGCTGTCCGAGCAGCATGTCGAAGGCGGCGACAACTATGGCGACCTGATCGAGGACGCGCCCTATATCGAGGTCGAGTCCGAGCCGCTGCCCGACACGGTGGTGTCGTTCAACCGCACGCCCGAACCCAATCTTTTCGACGAAACGCCCCCGGATGACCTGCCCGAGGCCGAGGAGGTCAGCGCCCCGGACGATCTCGCCCTGCCCGAAGAGGCAGAGCAGACGGCCAGGGACACCGCGCCGCAGGCCGATGCCGAGGCTGTGCAAGAGGTCGAGGCAATCTCGCCAGACGCCACACTCGCCCCCGAACCCGAGGAAGACGCCGACAACGATCCGCAGCCTGCCGCTATGCAAGACGCGCAGCCCACCTTTGCCCAGCCTTCGGCCGCGCCCGGCGATCCGGTTGAACCCGACCAGACAGAGCCGTCGGGCGACGCACCGCAAGCCTCCGACATCGATTCGGCCCGGCAGGACACGGCGCCCGAAGCGGCTCCATCAGCCGAAATGCCAGAATCGGCGGCTGAACCTGAGGCCTCTGAACCGGCAGAGCAAACGGCAGACCACGAACCGATTCCCCAAGCCGAAACGCCGGGGACGCTTTGCGAACCTGCCATCAACGACGCGGCGCAGGCGCAACCCTTTGCCGAACCCGCGCTGGCCGTTCCACAAGACGACGACGCCACCCATGACACGCCCGGCGAACCTGCGGACCAGCCGCAACCGGTCGACATGGAGGCCTTTGACGAAACCATCACGCCCGATGCTGCGGCAGAACCGATTCTGGCGGAAACGGATGACACCGGGTTTGACGACACGGCCGACCTGTCCGCCGATGAACAAGACATGGCAGACCCCGCCGAGGCCCTGCCCGAGGACACGGACACAGCGCCCGAACCGGACACCGCCGAGCCAAGCCCCGATCAGCCCGCTGCGATCAAGACACGGCCGCTGGACCTACCGGATTTCCAGCAGCGCGCCCTGCCCGATGTCCCTGACATCGCCCCGGCCCCCGCACAGGCCGGCCCGCTGAGCCATTTGGCGCAGATCGAGGCCCTGGATGACAACCAGGTACAGGCCATCCGCGCAATGCTGCCTGCCCTGCGCGCGCTGGCCGAGCGGCCCGGCCCGACGCCGTGACGAAAAAGGCGTGAAGATTTTCCAGATCGGGGGTTGCCCCTGCCCGGAAAAACAGTATGACACACTCCATTAGTCGGGCTATGGCGCAGCCTGGTAGCGCGTCCGTCTGGGGGACGGAAGGTCGCAGGTTCGAGTCCTGCTAGCCCGACCAATACAACCAGCCTTGCCAGGCTGGACACCCACCCCAAACAATCGTTTCCGATCGTCAAGGTTGCATCGACAATCTTGACCAAAGGCGCGGATTGTCGCCTGCAAAACGCCGTAACCGGCGGAAAATTCCCCCTTTTCGGCCCCTTGGCCAAAGCGTACCCAAGGACAGCGTTGACCTTGCGGTGCCGGTCTCTAGGGTGCCCGCGACCGGGATCCCCGGAACGTTGAATGTCCTTTGTGTGGAGTGCGCCATGCCTGTCGCCGTGTCTCAGTATCTTTTCGGCAATTCCCTTGTGAACTATGCCGAAGGCGGCGATCAGACCAATGTACCGCATTGGATGGACGCCTTTGCCGAAGCCGACGGGAATGGCTATGCCACCGCCGGGGCCTATGGCTTTCTGCGCGATTTTGCCGACCGGTCCGAACCGCTGTCGCAATGGGGCTTTTCCGGCGTCCCGGCCAGTATCGAGGAAAGCGAAAGTTTTTCCAAGGTGCAGATCGATTCGGTCGTGATCACCCCGGCGAATTTCATCCAGTCCGAAACGCCGGGCACGCCCTACCCCGGCGACACCCGCAGCCCGCTGGACGCGGTGCAGTCGATTGTCTCGCAAGTCGACGCTGCCCACCCCGATGCGCAGATCCTGGTCTATGAAGGCTGGGCCGACATGGCCCCTTTCCTGAACGGTGAAAGCCCCGACGCCAGCGCTCTGGCGGCTTATCACGATTACAACATGGGCGAATACCACGACTGGTTCACCGCGCTGGTCGACCAGGTCAACGCCGCGCTGCCTGGCGCGGATGTGCAGCTGCTGCCCGTCGGCTCGATCCTGTCGGACCTGCTGACGACGACGCTGTCCGACATTCCGGCCGATGCGCTTTATGTCGATGATGCGCCGCATGGCACCGAAACGATCTATTACCTGTCGGCGATGATCACCTACCAGGCCACCTATGGCACCCCGGCTCCGCTGCCCGAAACCCTGCCGGACACCGTGCACCCGTCGGTCTTTGCCAATTACGACGCCATCAACGACGTGATTTCCGCCGGTCTGGTCGAAACCGGCATTCTGGACGGCACCCCGCTGCCCCAGGACGACCTGACCGAGATCGAAGACGAAACCCCGGAGGGGTCCGAAACGGACGAAGAAACGCCCGCCGAACCCGTTGTGGAGCCTGATCCGCAGCCCGAGCCGGAACCCGAAGTTGTCGTCACGCCCGAGCCGGAACCGCAGCCCGCGCCTGAGCCTGAGCCTGAGCCTGAGCCTGAGCCTGAGCCTGAAGAGGTCGTCGTACCCGAGCCTCAGCCGCAACCCGAGCCCGAAGAAATCATCGAACCGGAGCCGCAGCCGGAGCCCGAAGAAATCGTCACGCCAGAACCGCAGCCCCAGCCCGAACCGCAGCCCGATGTCGCCGAAACCCCGCCTCAGCCGGTGGTTGACCCTGCGCCCGTGCAGACCCCCGACACCCCGGCCCCCGAAACCGATGGCCCGCAAATGGCGCCAGTCGGCACCTTTGCCGCCCGCTATTTCGAGCTGAGCGAAGAAGGCGCCGATCTGTCCCGCGTCGATTTCGACGCCGAGGCCGATGCCACCGGCACCGTCGCCACGCTGAACCACGCCGGCGAAACCGGCAGCCTGTGGGAAGGCGGCGCGACCGACAACCTGGCCGCGCAGTACCTGCAAACGCTGGACAGCCCCGATGGCGGCGTCTATCGCCTGAGCATGGCGGCGGACGATCAGGCGCAGGTTTTCGTCGACGGCAGCTTGATGCTGGACACCCGTAACGCCGGCTTCGAGGAACAGCAGACCATCACGCTTGAACTGGACCCCGGCGCGCATGAAATCGAGGTGCGCTATATCGAACAGACCGGCGAATCCATGCTGCAGGTCGACATGACGCGCATTGGCGATCTGCCCGAGGACGAGCAGGACGAAACCCCGCTTGCCCCCGCCGCCAAACCGGCCGATCTGTTCTATGCCCTGTTCGGCCATGGCAACCCGGCCCGCGCCGAGGCCGAGCTGAAGGATCTTCTGGACGACGAGGAAACCGACAACGCCGATCCCGACCTGCTGTTCTGAGGCGGCGAAAACCCGGGGCGACGGGCTTTTCCCCCTCCTATCGGCGGGCAAGGCTTGCTATGCACGGGCCAGACCGTTGAAAAAGGGGATCGCCGCATGACCGGAGTTCTGGCCAGCCAGCAGATCGAGGCGCTGATCACACGCGGCGCGCTTGGCGCCGAAGAAGGATTTGTCGAAGGTCAGGTGCAGCCGGCCAGCCTGGACCTGCGTCTGGGGCGCGTTGCCTACCGAGTGCGGGCCTCGTTCCTGGCGGGACAGGGGCGCAGCGTCGCGGCGCGTGTCGATGAATTCGAAATGCACCGGATCGACCTGTCCGATGGCGCGGTGCTGGAAAAGGGCTGTGTCTATGTCGTGCCGCTGATGGAACGGCTGGCCCTGCCCGACGATATCCAGGCCATCGCAAATGCCAAAAGCTCGACCGGGCGGCTGGACCTGCTGACCCGGGTCATCACCGATGGCGGCACCGAATTCGACCGCATCGCGCCGGGCTATTCCGGGCCGCTTTATGCCGAAATCTGCCCGCGCAGCTTTTCCGTGCTGGTGCGCCCGGGCATGCGCCTGAACCAGATTCGGTTCCGCAGCGGGCGCGCCGTGCTGAGCGATGCCGAACTGGCCGCGCTGCACGAATCCGACACGCTGGTGTCGGGCGGCCCGGCGGTGATCGGCGAAGGGCTGGGCTTTTCCGTCGATCTCAGACCGCAAAGCGGGCAATTGGTCGGCTATCGCGCGAAACCGCATACCGGGGTGATCGACCTGGACCGCATCGGGCACTATGACCCGGCCGAATTCTGGGACCCCCTGCATGCCGCCAATGGCCAGCTGGTGCTGGACCCCGGTGCCTTTTACATCCTTGTCAGTCGCGAGGCAGTGCACATCCCGCCGGGCTATGCCGCCGAAATGGCGCCCTACCTGGCCATGGTGGGCGAATTCCGGGTGCACTATGCCGGCTTTTTCGATCCCGGCTTTGGCCATGAACACGCGGGCGGCACGGGCGCGCGCGGCGTGCTCGAGGTGCGCTGCCACGAGGCGCCATTCGTGCTGGAACACGGGCAGATCGTCGGGCGTCTGGTCTATGAACGCATGTCCGAAGTCCCGCAGCAGCTTTATGGCGCGGGCATTGCCTCGAACTACCAGGGTCAGGGGCTGAAACTGTCCAAACATTTCGCCGCCCCCGCCGGCTGAGCCGTCATCGGGCCGCCTGCCCTGCGTCACTGCCGGGCTGCGCTGGCCCTGTGCCGTGCCTCGGGGACCTGCCACAATCCGCCGTCCAGAGAGGCCATGACCACGGTATCGCGGCCTGCCGCCTTGGCCTGGTACAGCGCATTGTCCGCCGCCGCGATGCAATCCTTGAGGTTGGGGTTGGCCCCCGGATCGACCAGGACCGCCCCGAATGAGGCCGTCATGAAATGCGCCCCGCCCGGCACGATTGCGATGTCATGCACCGCCTTGCGCAGCCGTTCGGCCATGTCCTGAAGGGCATTTTCGTCGTTCACGCGCACCATGATCAGGAACTCCTCGCCGCCCCAGCGGGCAAGGATATCGGTGATCCGCAATTCCTGCCGCAACCGGCGCACCAAGGCGCACAGCAGACGGTCACCCGCACTGTGACCGTGGGTGTCATTGACCGATTTGAAGTGGTCGATGTCCAGCAGAACAAGCCCGATCTTGCGGCCGCTGCGCATCTGCAAAAAGGCATCCACCGCCGCCTTGCGGGTTCCGGCGACGGTCAGCGGATCGCGGGCCAGGTCCGACAAAAGCGCGCGTTTCGTGCGGTGCTGGCGGTCGTGCAGATCAATCCAGCGATTGCCCACATACAGCATCCCCGCCAGGACAAGACCGTTTTCAAGCGTCTGCAGGAACGGATAGAAACCGCTGGCTGACGTCAATTCCATCCGCAAGGTCAGGGGCGACACCATCACAACGACCGACCAGATCAAGATCTGAAGCCGCAGGATCTGCCCGCCGGGGCTTTGACGCAGGATCGGTGCGATCAGGCGATGGCGCGAGAACCGCAGCAGGTTGGCCAGCGCCAGAGGCAGCAGGATCAAGGTGGTCGCAACCGACATTTCGCCAAAAAACTGTTCGACCCCAAGCAGATAGCCGTTGATGGCGATTGACGGCACGATCAGCGACAGGGCCGCAAAGGCCAACCCCAGATCCTTGTTCTGGCTGCGGACCAGTTGCGACATGGCCAGGCAGCACACCGCAAGCGTGGTCTTCCAGTCGGTTTCGCCCAGGTATTCGGGGCCAAAGACCCATGCGCTCAGGCTGTCCGAAACCGAAAACAGCGCGGCCGTCAGCATGGCCAGGCCCCACAGCGCCCGTTCCCCACGGCAGGCCACGCGCAGCGGCCTTTGGTGCAGCGTCGCCGCAAGACAAAAGGACAGTGAAAGGAAGGTCAGCGGGTTGGTCCGGGGCGCCAGGGGATCACCGCTGAGACGCACCAAAAACCCGGTGGCATAGTCGATCAGGACCAGGCCAAGCGCAAGAAAACCGACCCAAAGCAACCCCCGCCGCATACCGGCGGCCATCCGCAGCGAACTGCCGGCCTCTGCCTGAAACGGAGACTTGGAGGCCCCGCGCCCTTGGCGACGGGACAAAACGGAATGGATGGATTCATGTATCCTCGAACTGGCACGCACGACCCTGTTCGAACCACTGTTGTCAAAATTGGTTAACAAATATTTTCCAAATCTGACGCAACGGCGCCGCGTCCCGCGTCAATCCTCGAAAAGCTCGCTCTGGCCTTCGTCGGTTTCCTCGTCGAGGTCCAGATCGCCGTCGCCCGGTTGCGGCGCGCCCAGCGGCAGCGGGCGGCTTTCCAGCAGGCCCGCGGCGCGCAATTCGGCCAGGCCCGGCAGATCGCGTGCGGATTCAAGGCCGAAGTGATCCAGGAAATTCTGCGTGACCACAAAGGTCACGGGCCGTCCCGGCGTCATGCGGCGGCGGCCAAAGCGCACCCACTCCATTTCCAGCAGCTGATCGACCGTGCCGCGACTGACACTGACCCCGCGGATTTCCTCGATCTCGGCGCGGGTCACGGGCTGGTGATAGGCGACGATGGCCAAGGTTTCGATGGCGGCACGCGACAGTTTGCGCTGCTCGACGGTTTCGCGCTGCATCAAAAAGCCCAGGTCACCGGCCGTACGCATCGCCCAGGCATCGCCCACCTTGACCAGGTGCACGCCGCGCCCCTCGTAGCGTTTGCGCAGATGCACCAGCGCCTCGGCGGCGTCGCAGCCATGTGGCATCCGGTCGTTCAATTCGCGCACCGTCACCGGTTCGGCGGTGGCAAACAGGATCGCCTCGACCATGCGCTCCTGCTCGCCCATGGGCGGGGCTTCGAACAGGCTGTCGCGGCGGCCGGGTGCCGGGGTGGCGTCGATGTCGGATGTGTCAGTCACGCGGCCTCTCCCGTCTGCGCATCTGGATCGGGGCAAAGCTTTCCGATTGCCTCATTTCGGCGTGCCCTTCCTTGACCAGTTGCAACGAAGCCGCAAAGGTCGCCGCCGTGGCCGAGCGCCAGCGCACCGGGTCTTCGGTCCAGCCATCGGGCAGATAACTTTGGATATCCGTCCATTGTCCGGCAAAGCCGATCATGCCGCGCAGCCGGTCCAGCGCCTCTTCCATGGTAAAGACGTCTTCGCGATCCATCACAAAGGGGCGGAATTCGTCACGGGTGCGGGTGCGGGCATAGCCCTGCATCAGGTCCACCAGCGTCGCGGTGTATTCGACCTTGCGCACGCGCTCCATCTTTTCGGGAATGCCGCGGGCAAAGAAATCCTTGCCCAGCTGGTCGCGCGCCATCAGCTGCGCCGCCGCCTGTCGCATCGCCTGCAGGCGTTCCAGCTGAAACGCCAGGTGGGCGGCCAGCTCTTCGCCTGACGGGCCGTCCTCGGTCGGGTCCGGCGGCAGCAGCAGGCGCGATTTCAGAAAGGCCAGCCAGGCGGCCATGACCAGATAGTCGGCGGCCAGTTCGATCCGCAGTTCCTTGGCCTTTTCGACAAAGTTCAGGTACTGGCGCGACAAAGCGAGGATCGAGATCTTGCGCAGGTCGACCTTTTGCACCCGCGCCATGTTCAGCAACAGGTCCAGCGGCCCTTCGAACCCGTCGACGTCGACGACCAGCGCCTCGGCGGCAAGGCGCGCTTCGACGGTCTGGGGCTGGTCAAACAGGTCTTCGCTGTCAGTCATGGGTTGCGTGCTCAAGGCTCAGGGCCTCAAACTCGGCGTCCAGCTGTGCGATGTCAACCTTTGCAGGGGGTTTGCGCGCGGCAAGCGCCCGCGCGGCCCGGGCCTGCGCGGCCTCGGACATCGGGCCGATGGCCTGCATCAAATCCTGCATTTCCGCCAGATCGCCGTTGCAATGCAGCACCGCATCACAGCCCGCCGCCAGCGCCGCGACGCCGCGTTCGGGCACCGTGCCCGACAGCGCCTGCATGGAAATGTCATCGGTCATCAAGAACCCGTCAAAGCCGATCTGCCGGCGGATCAAGTCGATCATCACCGGCGAGATGGTCGAGGGACGCGGGTCGATCCCTTCAAAGACCAGATGGCAGGTCATGCCCAGCGGCATGTCGGCAAAGGCTGCGAAAGCCGCGAAATCCACACTGTCCAGTTCGGCGCGCGGGGCGTTGACGCGGGGCAGTTCAAGGTGGCTGTCCAGCGTGCCCAGCCCGTGGCCGGGCATATGCTTGATCACCGGCAGAACGCCCATGTCCAGATGCGCCTGCGCCACGGCACGGCCCAGCGTCACCACCTGGTCGACCGTGTCGCCCAACAGCCGGTTGCGCAGCACCGCATGGGTGTCGGGGCGCGCCACGTCCAGTGCCGGCGAACAATTGCCGTCAATGCCAAGCGCCAGCAGCTCGGCGCTGATGATCCGGTAGCGCAGCGCCATGGCCTGAGCGGCGGCGGCGCCAAAGCGTGTCACATCCTGCAGCGGCGGCAGCCAGTCACGGGCCAAAGGCGGGCGCATCCGCTGCACCCGGCCGCCTTCCTGATCGACAAAGATGGGCGCGTTCCAACCCACCGCGTCGCGCAAGGCACCGGTCAGCGCACGGATCTGTCCGGTGCTTTCCAGGTTGCGCGAAAACAGGATGAAGCCAAAGGGATTGACCTTTGAAAAGAAACGCTTTTCCTCGTCCGACAGATGGGTGCCTTCGCACCCTAGAATGGCCGCGCCAAAGGGCTTCACCGGGTGACCACCGGGATGCAATCGACGTTTTGCGCGACAAAGGCCGCACAGAACCGGCGGGCGTCGGACAGATCGTCAAAGCCATGGGCGCGCAGCCGGTAAAAGGTGCGCCCGCCCGAACTGGCTTTTTGGATCACGCGATCCTTGCCCTCAAGATAATCGCCAAACCGCCCTTCGAGCCGCTGCCATTCGGCGCGCGCGGTTTCGGGGCTGTCAAAGGCGCCGATCTGCACCAGCCGCGTGCCTGTCGGCAAAGCGGCCGCGTCCAGCTCGCGTGCCGAGGCCTGCGCGACGGTGGCCGCGATGGTTTCGGGGGCCAGTGCCGTCAGGGAGGCCTCTTGAATGCCTGCGGGGCGCACGCGCGGGCGCAGCGACCGGGCCAGTCCGGGCCCGGGCAATGGCGTCTCGGCGGTGGTTGTCGTGCTGCTGTCCAGCAGCGCCATGTCGGTTTCGGCCTCGTCATCGAGGGTTTCGGCTGGGGCCAGCGCACCCAGCGGCACGGCCCCGGCGGCCAGCTGATTGGCCAGGGCCTGAATCGGGTCAAGCTCGGCCTCGGGGGCGTCTTGCGCGGGCGCGCCTGCGTCGGGCACGGCCAGGTCGGGCGCGGGTTGCAGCGCCACGGCGCGCGGGGCGGCCTCGGGTTCGGGAATGGCCGCCAGCAGGCCCTGGGCCACGTCGTCTTCGCTAAGCCCGGCAGGGCGCGGAGCCAGCACAAGGCGATCGGCGGGCGGCGCGGCAATGCCGCTGCCCGCCACCTGGTTGACCGCAAGGCCCTGGTGATCGGCCAGCGTTCCGCCGGGGTTCTCGGGGGCGATGCGCATCGGGGTGGCGGTTGCCCGCACCACCGGCACGCCGGACACGTCGCGCGCGACGACCTTGTAACCCCATATGCCAACGCCAACGATCAAGGCCAAGGACGCAACCGCCCCGGCCCAATTGGTCACAGAGGCCACATTGCGCGGCGCAGGCGCCGAAGTCGCGGCACCGTGATAGGTGTAATCGGTCATTTTGCCTCGTCTCGTCCGGGCGGTACGTTGCCGCCCAGATCTGCTGCTCTGCCTAATGCCCGATGGCGGCGCCTTGTGTCAGCGCATTTCCTCCATCGGGGTCACGCCAAGAATACCCAGACCGGACGAAATGACAACCGCCGTGGCACGGGCCAGCGCGATCTTGCTCTGGGATGTTGCAGGATCGTCCTGCAAGAACCGCAAGGCGGGTTCGTCATTGCCCCGGTTCCACAGGCCATGCAGGTCGGATGCGACCTCGGACAGGTAGGTTGCGACCCGGTGCGGTTCATTGCCGCGCGCCGCGATCTCGATCAGGCGCGGCCATTCGGCCAGCTTGCGCGCCAGTTCCAGCTCGTCCTCGTGGGCCATGGTCGAAAGATCGACCCCGGCCAGGGTTTCGTCAGACACATCAATGCCTTGCTCGGCGGCCTTGCGCATGACGGAACAGACCCGCGCATGGGCATACTGGACGTAGAACACCGGGTTTTCCTTGGACTGTTCGACCACCTTGTCGAAATCGAAATCCAGCGGCGCGTCGTTCTTGCGGGTCAGCATGTGGAACCGCGCCACGTCGGGGCCGACCAGATCGACCAGATCGCGCAAGGTGACAAAGGTCCCTGCCCGCTTGGACATCTTGAACGGTTCGCCGTTCTTGAACAGCTTGACCAGCTGCACCAGCTTGATGTCCAGCGGCACGCGGCCCTCGGACAGCGCCGAAACCGCCGCCTTCATCCGTTTGACATAACCGCCATGGTCGGCGCCAAAGATGTCGATCAACAGATCGAAACCGCGCATCACCTTGTCATAGTGATAGGCGATATCGGGGGCGAAATAGGTCCACGATCCGTCCGACTTCATGATCGGGCGGTCGACGTCATCGCCATGCGCGGTGGATTTGAACAGCGTCTGTTCGCGCGGCTCCCAGTCTTCGGGGGTCTTGCCCTTGGGCGGCTCAAGCGTGCCGCGATAGATCAACCCCTTGGCGCGCAACGAGTCGATGGCCGCCTCGATCTTGCCGGTGCCATAAAGCGATTTTTCCGAAAAGAAGTGGTCCATGTGCACGCCAAGCGCCGCCAGATCTTCGCGGATCAGCGCCATCATCGCCTCGGTGGCGAATTCGCGCACCTCGTCCAGCCACTCTTCTTCGGGGGCCTCAAGCCAGATGTCGCCGACCTTGTCCTTGAGCGCCTCTCCGACCGGGATCAGGTAATCGCCGGGATAGCTGCCCTCGGGCCAGTCGACGCTGAGGTCATGCGCCTCCTGGTAACGCATATAGACCGAGCGGGCCAAAACATCGACCTGCGCGCCGCCGTCGTTGATGTAATATTCGCGCGTCACCTCGTAGCCGGCATAATCCAGCAGGCTGGCGATCGCATCGCCCACCACGGCGCCACGGGCATGGCCCACGTGCATCGGGCCGGTGGGGTTGGCGCTGACGTATTCGACGTTGACCTTTTGCCCCTTGCCCATGTCGGACCGGCCATAGCCGTTGCCCGCCTTCAGGATCGCGCCGGGCAGGTGCTGCCAGACGGTGGGCGACAGCCGCAGGTTCAGGAACCCCGGGCCGGCCACCTCGGCGCTGGCGATGCGCGGATCATCGGCCAGCTTTGCGGCCAGGGCTTCGGCGATGTCGCGCGGCTTTTTCCCGGCCGGCTTGGACAGAACCATCGCGGCATTGGTCGCCATGTCGCCATGGGCGGCGTCGCGCGGCGGTTCGACCGTCACGGGGGACAGGGTCAGCCCATCGGGCAACAGCCCTTCGGCTTGCAGTGCCTCGATCGAGGAAATCACCAGGCTGCGGATATCGTTGAACAGGTTCATGTCAGGAGGCTCCTAGGTCTTGGAGCCCCCTGTATCACGATGGCGCGCAGGGTCAAATCCGGCTTTGCGGCGCAAAGCGTCAGGCCCCGGCCTGCCCGCCTGCCCTGTCGGCGCCGTTCTGCACCTCTTTGCGAGTATCGCGCGTGGGCATCAGCGCAAGGATCTGCGCGCCCTTGCTGCCCTTGGGGCTGTCCTTTGGTCCCAGCAGGCGCAGGGTGCCATTGGGGCCAAGTTCCGCCGTGACGATCGCCTCGGGGTTCTTTTCGCGCCATTGCTCCATACCGAATTCCTCGGTCAACTGCGTGACGCGGAACTCCCAGCCCTGAGCAAGCCGCGCATTGGCCTCGAAAAACGTCTCGTCGGCGCCGATGGCACGTCCGCCCAGGGTGGACGGCAGGGCGTGGCGCGTGCTGGATTGTTTGACCCGCTTGAGCTGAAGCACGTTTTCGCGGCCGAATTCCGGCGCAAGGTCGGTCGCCACAAGGGTGTTGTAGGCGTCGTTGTCAGTGGCGCAGACCAGCTTTTCATAGGTGGCCAGCTCCAGCTTGTGTTCTGCCGCCTCGGACAGGATATCGCCGAAAAAGGTTTCGATCCCGGCCTCGCGCGCGCTGCGCAGATGGGCATGGTTGGGATCGGCGATGATCACCGGCAACTCCAGCTTTTGCAGGGCCTTGGCCAGGGCCACGGACCAGCGCGACCCGCCCAGGATCATCACCCCCGGCTTGCGACCGGCGGTCAGGCCAAGCGCATGCGCCAGCGGCGTCAAAGTAAATCCGTGCAGCACCACCGTGGCCGCGACCAAAGCAAAGGCCAGAGGCGCGATGCGGTCCGCGTCCTCGATCCCCAGCTGCACCAGCCGTTCTCCGAACAGCCCCGCCACGGCCACCAGAACCACGCCGCGCGGCCCGGTAAAGGCGACCAGCAGCCGTTCCTTCCAGGGCACGTTGGAAAAGGCCAGCGCGATCAGCACCGGCAGCGGCCGCGCGATCAGGATCACCGACAGCACAAAGGCCGCCGCGCGCCAGTCCAGCGTCATCAGCGTCTCAAGGCTCATGCCCGCCGCCAGCAGGATGAAGACCCCCGACACAAGCAGCACCGTGGCATGCTCCTTGAAGCGGCGCAGCTCGGTATAGCTGGGCAGGTCGGCGTTGGCGATCCAGATCCCCATGATGGTCACGGCCAGCAGCCCGCTTTCGTGCAAAACCGCATTGGAAAGCGCAAAAATGGCAATAAGAACAACGAACAGGACGGGGACCTTCATGTATTCCGGCACCCACGCATTGCGGAACGACCGCGCGATGCCCCAGCCCGCGCCAAGCCCCAGAATGGTGGCAAAGCCGATCCCGATCACCAGCTGCTGCACCGCATGGGCGCCGCCCGTGGCGGTTTGCAGCACGATCACGACCTCGAAGGCCAGAACAGCCGCCAGCGCGCCGACCGGATCGTTCACGATCGCCTCCCATTGCAGCAGGGCCGCGGGGCGTTTCGACAGCCGCGCCTGGCGCAGCAAGGGGGCAATCACCGTTGGGCCGGTGACGATCATGATGCCGCCAAAGACCGCCGCGCCCTCCCAGCTGAGGCCCGCCACGTAGTGCAGCGCCGCCGTCGAGGCGATCCAGCCCAGCGGCGCGCCGACAAAGACCAGCCGCCGCACCCCCACTGCCGCATCGCGCAGGGTTTCAAGGTTCAGCGTCAGACCGCCTTCGAACAGGATGATGGCCACCGCGATGGCCACCATCGGCGACAGCATGTCGCCAAATTGCAGGGCCGGATCAAGAACCCCCAGCGCAGGGCCGATCAGCAGGCCCGCCACCAGCATCAGAACGATGGCCGGCAGGCGCAGTTTCCAGGCCAGCCACTGACTGCCCACGCCCAATGCCCCGACAAGCGAAAAGGCCAAGACCGGGTCCAGCCCGCCTGCGGTTTCTGCTACTGCCATTCCAGTTCATCCTTATGTCGCGCAGGGCGCGTTTGGTCCATTTCAGCACAGCTTTACCCGGTTCGACAGCCAAGTTGAACGCCCTTGCGGCGCTATTTGTTCCTTGCCCCTACGTCTTGGGTCCCCGCGACCCGGTCAGGGGTGCCACTGCACCACCGACCCCGATTGCAGCCCCCGCGACACCGGGTGACACAGCACCAGCACGCAGTCGCCGGCAGACAGGCACTCGGACCCGGTCCAGGAACAGCCCTCGTCGCGCATCTCGATGCCCAGGAAGCGGCCCGGATCAACCTGTTGCGCAAAGTGCCGGACCAGCGCCGCATAGCCCGCCGCGCGGGTTCCACGGTTTGGCGCCGGGCGGCCGTCGCCCTGCGGATAGGCAAGAACGGCGCTGGCGCGGCCCTGCCGGATCCCCGGTGCAAAGGCCGCCGCCAGCGCCGCGCTGCGCGAAAAGACGTCGCGCGTCTGCGCCAGCGACATCGCCTCGCACAGCGGGAACAGATCGACGTAGATGTCCAGCGGCTCTTCGGCCCAGGCCTCTTGCAACAGGTGCAGCACGTCGCGTTGCCCCATGTTGATCGCCAGGGGTTCGATGCGGGCGGGGGAATGCTGGGCCAGGGCGCGCAGCTGCGCCTCGTCGGTGCCGATGGCCACGACCTTGGCGCCGAATCCCGCAAGGCGCCGCACCAGCGACGCGCCCATCGGGTGTTCGGCCCCGGCAATCACGGCCACCTTGTCCTTGAACCTGGTCACGTTGAACAACCCGCGCCCCTTTCCACCGCAAGATGTGCCACAGAAGGCCCAGGGCCAAAAGCCCTAGCTGCCGTCGTGCAGGATATCGGTGCCGGTGAACTGGGCATGTTGCTGAAGCGCATAGCGATCGGTCATCCCGGCGATGTAATCGGCGACCAGCCGGGCCCGGGTGGTATCGTCGGTGGCGGCCTGTGCCTCGGGGTGCCAGCGGCCGGGCAGCAGCGACAGGTCGGCCATGTAGATCGGGAAAAGCTCCTCGACGACCTTGGTGACCAGCGCGCGCTGGCGCATGACGCTGGGGGCGCGGTACATGTTCTTGAACAGAAAGTCGCGGATCTGCTTGAGCTCGGCCCATAGCCCGTCGGAAAAGGCGATGACCGGGCGGCCAAATTCGCGGATGTCCTGCGCCGAAGTGCAGCCCGCATCCACCAGTCGCGCCTGCGAGGTGTCGATCACATCGGCCACCATGGCGCCAAAAACCCGGCGCAGCCCTTCGTGGCGGCGCCGATAGGCATCGGTATCGGGGTACAGGCGGTCGACCTCGGCATAGGCGGGGCCGACGATGGGCAGCGCGCAGATCTCTTCTTCGGTGAACAGGCCGGCGCGCAGCCCGTCGTGCAGATCGTGGTTGTTGTAGGCCACATCGTCCGACAGCGCGGCAACCTGCGCCTCGGCGCTGGCGTGGGTGTGCAGTTCCAGATCGTGGAGGGCGTTGTATTCGGCCAGGGCATAGGGAATCGGTTCCTTGACCGGGCCATTGTGCTTGGCGATGCCTTCCAGCGTATCCCAGGTCAGGTTCAGCCCGTCGAATTCGGCGTAATGGCATTCCAGCTTGGTCACGATGCGCAGGGTCTGGGCGTTGTGGTCAAAGCCGCCATAGGGCGCCATCAGCGCGTGCAGCGCGTCCTCTCCGGTATGGCCAAAGGGGGTGTGGCCCAGATCATGCGCCAGGGCGACCGCCTCGGTCAGATCCGTGTTCAATCCCAAGGCGTTGGCGATGGTTCTTGCCACCTGCGCCACCTCGATCGAATGGGTCAGCCGGGTGCGAAAGAAATCGCCCTCGTGTTCGACGAAAACCTGGGTCTTGTGTTTCAGCCGCCGGAACGACGACGCATGGATGATGCGGTCCCGATCCCGTTGAAAACACGACCGAAAGGCGCTTTCTTCCTCTGCGACCAGCCGTCCGCGCGATTGCGCCGGGTCGCAGGCAAAACCTGCACGCATGCCTCATGTATCCTTGTCGCCTGTCCTGCGCGCCCTTATATTCCGCCCAGACACCAAGTTAAAGCACAGGACACCCCCACAATGCAGCTGCCCCCGAAAGTGACGGATCGCGCCTTTGAACGGCTGGCCGAAATCGGTGCGGGCGATGCCGGCAAGGCGCTGCGCGTCGCGGTCGAAGGCGGCGGCTGTTCGGGGTTTCAGTACGAGATCAAACTGGACGACCCGGAGGCCGAGGATATCGTGCTGGAAGGTCACGGTCAGCGCGTCGTGGTGGACCCTGTATCGCTGCCCTTCCTGTCCGGCGCGGTGATCGATTTCACCGAAGAGCTGATCGGCGCACGCTTTGTGATCGACAATCCCAACGCCACCAGTTCGTGCGGTTGCGGAACGTCCTTTTCCATGTAAAAACCGCCCCTTGTCAGGGGCAGCTAATGTGATGCGTCAGGATTTACCCTTGATTTACGCGCGCTGTGCGGCGCCTTTGGACAGGGTTTCCTCGGCCACCAGCCACAGCCCCGAGGCGATGACCAACATGACCCCCAGCACAGTGCCAAGGCTGGGCAGCTCGCCAAAGGCGAAGATGCCGATGGCCACCATCCAGACGAATTGCACATTCATCACCGGCATGGCGACATAGGCGGGCAGCAGGCGCATCGCCTCGGCCGAAACATAGCGCGCCCCGAACAGGAAGAACGCGTAGGCCACGACCCAGACGCCGTCCATCAGGCCCATCGGTTTCCAGACAAAGGGCAGCGCCACGGCCATGGTCAGCGCCAGGCCAAGGTTGGGCCAGAAGACCTGCGCCAGCGGGGCGCGCTCGACCTTGGCAATGACCCGCGCCAGCAGCATCGAGGTCGCCCCGGACAGCGCCGCCAGCAAGGCCCAGGCATGGCCGGCCTGCGCGCCGCTGATGCCGCCGGGCAGCAGGAACAGAACACCGCCCGCCCCCAGCGACAACGCCAGCCAGGCCAGCGGGCGCGGCGCTTCGCCCAGCATCGGGCCAGACAGGGACGCGGCGATCAGCGGGATCAGACCGATGAACAAAAAGACATCAGCAAAGGGCAGCAGGCGGAAGGCCTGGAAAAAGGCGACGGCCGCCACGACGGTCAGCACGCTGCGCAGCGCCATGGGGCGAACCGATTTGATCCGCAGGCTTTCGCCCTTGCTGGCCCGCGCCGCGCCCGCCGACATCAGCACCACAAGCGCTGCCGACATGGCATACAGCTGCGGCGCCTCATAGCTGCCGGACACCAGTTTGGTGATGCCGTCGGCGGCGGCGATCATGCCGGTGAACAGGACCGCCAGCCCTGCCCCCACAAGCGCCGGATTCATTGGCCACCTGCCCGGGCGAACCCTTCGAAATAGGCCTCGAAATGCTGGCTGGTGCCGGCGGCGATCTCAAGCATGTCGCGGGCCTGTTCGGACAGAGAATTGGCCATCCGGCCGCGCATGATCCCCCAGTCGCCGACCCGCGCATCGTCCAGCGCCAGCATCGCCTGGCTGATTTCGCGCAAGGCCGCCGCCTGTGTCGGGGCCTTTTCGAAACGCATCCGCTCACTACCGAAAGACTTGCGGAACACCGGGCCGCCGATCACGGCCTCGTGCCAGTTGCAGATCAGGAAATCGTGGTAGTTGTCGTTGAGCGAGACGCTCGGCCCCTCTTCGACGGTGAAGTACTGGGTTTCCTGCCGCAGCCAGGCGGTCCAGACCGGCGGAGGCACCTCGTTCAGGTAGTGCATGCAGATGCAGATCTCGGCCAAAAGGTCGGCGTTCTGATCCAGAAAGGCGGTCAGCCCGGCGAAATGCAGGCTGGTGACGACCTCATCCCCCAGATCGACCCGGCGGCTGCCGTATTCGGTCAGGTAAAAGACGATATGCGTCAACTCATAGGCCGCCTTCTTGTTGGGCAGCGCAAAGGTCGCGGTGCGGTGCATGAAGGCCATCAGGCGATCGTCCAGCCCCGGATCGCGGATCGGATCAACGCCGCGGCGGCCCATCAGACGGCGCGCCTCGGCGCGTTGCAGATCGGACATCTCGGCCTGGGCCAGCCCTTCGGAGGCGGCGAAATCGACCATCTTTTGCGCCTGGTCGCCGGGCATTCCCAGATCTTCGAGATCCAGCGCCAGCGACAACAAGAAGCGGTAGTATTGCGGGAAAAAGCGCAGGCGCTTTTCGGCCTGGGCGTAGAAATTGGCATGCACGGCCAGCGCCTGGGGATCGGTGGGCAGGCCGGTGCTTTGCAGGATGTTCAGCATCTCTGCGTTTTCTTTCAACCAGAACACGTCCTCGCCTGTGCGGCGGTGTTGTGCAAAGTTGGCCAGAAGCGCGGTGACCCGCGCCTCCAGGGGCAGAATCCGGGACGGGACGGCCAGTTCGATGACATTGCTCATGAGATGTCTCCTTCCTGTGAGGGTTCAGCAAGGCGGCCTATCCGCCCCGCCCGGGTTCAGCTGGACTCAGGCTGTGGTCGGCTTGGACCAGGACATGAAGGCCTCGACCGCATCGCCATTTTCGGTGTTGGTCGCGCGCGGGCCGGACCAGCTCATGAAGCTTTCGACCGCATCGCCGGTTTCAGCGCGGGTATCGCGCGGGCCGGACCAGGACATGAAGCTTTCGACCGCATCGCCGGTTTCGGCGCGGGTATCGCGCGGGCCGGACCAGCTCATGAAGCTTTCAACCGCATCGCCGGTTTCAGCGCGGGTGTCGCGGGGGCCGGACCAGCTCATGAAGCTTTCGACGGCGTCGCCGGTTTCAGCGCGGGTGTCGCGCGGGCCGGACCAGGACATGAAGCTTTCGACCGCATCGCCGGTTTCGGCGCGGGTGCCACGGGGACCGGACCAGGACATGAAGCTTTCGACCGCATCGCCGGTTTCGGCGCGGGTGCCACGGGGACCGGACCAGGACATGAAGCTTTCGACCGCATCGCCGGTTTCGGCGCGGGTATCGCTGGGTCCGGACCAGGACATCAGGCTCTCAACAGCGTCACCGGTTTCCATCGAGGTGCCCGCCGGGCCCGACCAGGACATGCAGCTTTCGACCGCATCACCACAAAAGGCGTTGTTTGCGCTGGTGGAGGAAAGGAATTGTTCAGCAGTGTTGTGCTTAAGTTGGGCAGTCATTTTCGTGTTCCTTGAGTGGGTTGCGTGGTATGCCCTTTCGAGTTGCAACCAAAACACGTTTGCAAAAAAGTTAATTCTTGTTAAGGTTGTTTAATACCGCAATTATTCACATCAAAATCGTATCACACTGACGCTAATCAGCCGCAAAATCCGAGTTACCCCCAGAGAAATTTTTTCTGTGGATAAAATATTTCTTTGCAACGCAACGGGACTTTGCAAAGTTGCAAACCGTCGAATCATCCCCCGAATCTGTGAGATCGCCCCGGGTAACCCGCGGCCCCTGCGCCGCCCGCAGGGCACTTTGCGCGCCATTTTGGGGGAAATCTGCCGCTTGAATCTTTGGCCGAAAGCCGGGACTTTGCCCGCCATGACAAAGGGGAGCCCGATTGTGAAAATCGCCACATTCAACATCAACGGAATCAAGGCCCGGCTGAACGCGCTGACCGACTGGCTGGACGAGGCGCAGCCCGATGTGGTGCTTTGCCAGGAGATCAAGTCGGTCGACGAAGCCTTTCCGCGCGAACCGTTCGAAGACCGCGGCTATAACGTCGAGACCCATGGGCAAAAGGGCTTTAACGGAGTGGCGATCCTGTCCAAGCGCCCGCTGGAGGACGTCACGCGCGGCCTGCCGGGCGATGACACGGACGAACAGGCACGCTGGATCGAAGCGACAGTGGTGGGCGATACCCATGCCTGCCGGCTGTGCGGGCTGTACCTGCCCAACGGCAACCCGGTGCCGGGGCCCAAGTATGACTACAAGCTGGACTGGATGAAGCGCCTTGAGGCGCGGGCGCGCGATCTGCTGGCCGACGAGATGCCGGCGCTGATGGGCGGCGATTACAACATCATCCCGCAAGCCGAGGACGCCGCAAAGCCCGAGGCCTGGGTCGAGGACGCCCTGTTCCGCCCCGAAAGCCGCGCTGCCTATCGGCGGATCCTGAACCTGGGCTTTACCGAAGCCTTTCGCGCGCAGACCGAGGGGCCGGGGCATTACAGTTTCTGGGACTATCAGGCCGGAGCCTGGCAGCGCGACAACGGCATCCGGATCGACCATTTCCTGCTGACGCCGCAGGCCGCCGACCTGATGGTGTCCTGCACCATCGACAAGCAGGTGCGCGGGCGCGAAAAACCGTCGGATCATGTGCCGGTGGTGTTGGAGATCGCGCTTTGAAGGCTGGCGTTTGCGCGGATATCGAAGGGCGACCGGGGCGCTGCCCCGGACCCCGGGATATTTGCGGCACAAAGAAACAGGGACGCTTTGCGCAATTGCCGCGGATGGCGCTTGAAACGCGGTTGGCGCGGGCCTATATTCGGTTTGTCCCCTTGGGGACTATGGGCATAAACGCGCATGGAATAAACGGATCGGACCCGGGGGCGGTACCCGGCGTCTCCACCAAAATCCTTCGTTTGAGGATCATGGGGACGAAATAGGATCGACGAACGCGTAAAGATGTAGCTTTGTCCCGGTGAGATACCACCGTTATCGGTTCACAAAGTACAATTGCAAACGACAATCGTGCTCCGGTTGCTCTGGCTGCGTAAGCAGTTCGAGGAATCGAAAATTAAGTCCTTGCGCCTAGCAGCGTAAGGCGGGGTTCGCAGGCACCTGGCAACAGAAGCCTGCACTTTCCCTATTTGCGTGATCATGGTGGCCCGTTTGGCGGGCGCATGCCCCGCTTGCCCTGTTGGTTGGTTGATCTTGACGCTGGGCTTGGCGGGCAGCACTGTGCCGCCATGCTGCGCGGTCTTGCCTTTGCCCTTTTCATGCCCCTGCCCGCCTGGGCCTGCGAGACGGCCTTGATCCTGGCGATGGACGTGTCGAATTCGGTGGATGCGGGGGAATACAGCCTTCAGATCGAGGGGCTTGCCCTGGCCCTGCAGGACCCCGAGATCATCGAGATCCTGGTCAGGGACAAGGTTGCGCTGAGCGTGACCCAGTGGTCCGGGGTGGACCGTCAGCGCGTGATGATCGACTGGCGCCAGATGCACAGCGCATCCGAGGTGGCGGGCTTTGCCGCCGCCGTGCGCGGGCTTGAGCGCGCCTTTGTGCTGTCGGGCACCGCTCCGGCCGAGGCGCTGGCCCATGCCTTGCGGCATTTCCAGACCGCCCCGACTTGCGCGCGCCGGGTTGTCGACATGTCAGGCGATGGGACACCCAACGCAGGCGGCGAGATCGGGCACATGCGCCAGCGGGCCGAGCGCGCCGGGGTCACCGTCAACGGGCTGGCCATCGAAGGGCTGGGCCGGGCGCTGACCAATTTCTATGCCCGGCAGGTCATCACCCGCGACGGATTTGTCGAGACCGCGCGCGGGCATCGCGACTATGCCCGCGCGATCCGCAAGAA
The DNA here is from genome assembly GCF_029958925.1 of Tropicibacter oceani. Classification (NCBI taxonomy): domain Bacteria; kingdom Pseudomonadati; phylum Pseudomonadota; class Alphaproteobacteria; order Rhodobacterales; family Roseobacteraceae; genus Pacificoceanicola; species Pacificoceanicola oceani. The sequence goes on along the minus strand of NZ_CP124616.1, from coordinate 2,559,512 downwards.
GCTGTTGCGCGAAATCAGCCGGATCATGGGGTGATGGTTCAGACCCCTGCCCCTTCGCTTTCCCCCGCCTCTGCCCCTGTCACGATGCGCCAGTTGGTGCGCAGTTTCGGGAAGATCGGGCTTTTGTCCTTTGGCGGACCGGCGGCGCAGATCGCGCTGATGCATGATGAACTGGTCGAACGCCGCACCTGGCTGAGCGAACAGCAGTTCCTGCGCAGCCTGAGCTTTTGCATGTTGCTGCCCGGCCCCGAGGCAATGCAGCTGGCGACCTATGTCGGCTGGCGTCTGCGCGGCATCGCGGGCGGCGTCATCGCGGGCAGCCTGTTCGTGCTGCCCGGTGCGCTGGTGATCGCGGTTCTGGCGTTGCTGTATGCCCGCTATGGCGCGGCGCCCCAGGCGCAGGCCATGCTGCTGGGGGTCAAGGCCTGCGTCGTGGTGATCGTCGCAAGGGCCCTGCTGCAGATGTCGAAAAAGGCCCTGCGCGGCTGGGAAGACCGGGCGCTGGCGCTGGCCGGGTTCCTGGCGCTTTATGCCGCCGACCTGCCGTTTCCGCTGGTGATCGGGCTGGCCATGCTGTGGGGCGCCCTGCGCAGCCGCCCCGCGGCCGAGGCCTCCGCGCCCCCGCCTGCCGCCCGCGTCACGCCCTGGCCGGTGCTTTTGGGCTGGGCGGGGCTGTGGTTGTTGCCGCTGCCGGTGCTGTACCTGATGGGCCAGAGCCTGCTGTTCGATCTGGCGATGTTCTTTGCGCGGCTGGCGGTGGTCACCTTTGGCGGCGCCTATGCGGTTCTGGCCTACATGGCGCAAGAGGTGGTCGAGGCCCGCGCCTGGCTTGCGCCGGCGCAGATGGTCGATGCGCTGGGGCTGGCGGAAACCACGCCGGGGCCTCTGATCCTCGTGACGCAGTTCGTCGGGATGCTGGTCGGCCACACCGCGGGCGGCGTTGGGCTGGCCCTGATCGCGGGGGCGCTGACGCTGTGGATGACCTTTGTGCCCTGCTTCTTGTGGATCTTTGCCGGTGCCCCCTATGTCGAAACCCTGCTGGCCCGGCCAAGGCTGCAATCGGCGCTGGCGGCGGTCACCGCCGCGGTGGTCGGGGTGATCGCCAACCTGTCGCTGTGGTTCGCGCTGCACCTGCTGTTCGACAAGGTGATCGACACGGGCCTGGGGCCGATGCCCGCCCTGTCCAGCCTGAACCCCGCGCCCCTGCCGCTGATCGCGGTGGCGGGATTTGTCCTGCTTTCCAGGCAAGGCTCGGTTCCCATTGCGCTGGCGCTTTGCGCGGGGCTGGGCTGGTTGGGAAGCCTGGTGTGAATCTCCCTCTTTTCCTCGGCGTCGTTTTCAATATGCTGAGGGCGACTAGGGGAAGGCATCAAGATGTCCGAAGGCATTGACTACGGTAGGCTCATGCATCGCGCCATGCGCGGGCTCATTCAGGAAGTTCTGGAAGGGGTGCGCGACAACGGGCTGCCGGGCGATCACCATTTCTTCATCACCTTCGACACCGGGCATCCGGATGCCGAACTGGCCGATTGGCTGTCGGACCGCTATCCTGGTGAAATGACCGTTGTCATGCAGCATTGGTACGACAACCTCGAAGTCACCGACGAAGGCTTTACCGTGACGCTGAATTTCGGCGATGCGCCGGAACGGCTTTACATCCCCTATGATGCCATCAAGACCTTTGTGGATCCTTCGGTCGAATTCGGCCTGCGCTTTGAAAGCCAGGACGCCGAAGAGGACGAGGCGCGCGAGGACGACGATACGCCCCCCGACGGCCCCGGCGGCAAGATGCCTGCCCCGAAACCGGAAAAGCGCGACGCCGAAGTCGTCAGTCTGGACCGCTTTCGCAAGTAAACCCGCCTGCCTGCGGCGATTTTCCCCGGCCTGTTAACGGTATCCCACGGTATGCCGACTTGTCTTTCTGCGCGCGTCCGGTAAGAGGGTCGCACCCTGAAGCGAGGAGGATGATCCCGTGACCGCAACCCGTACCGAGACCGACAGCTTTGGCCCCCTTGAGGTGCCTACCGACAAGTATTGGGGCGCGCAGACGCAGCGCTCGATCATGAACTTTCCCATTGGCTGGGAAAAACAGCCCGTCGCCATCGTGCGCGCGCTGGGCGTGATCAAAAAGGCCTGTGCGCAGGCCAACATGGCCTCGGGTGATCTGGATGCCACGCTGGGCAAGGCCATCGTTCAGGCCGCGGGTGAAGTCATCGACGGCAAGTTCGACGACAACTTTCCGCTGGTGGTCTGGCAGACCGGGTCGGGCACCCAGTCGAACATGAACTCGAACGAGGTGATCGCCAACCGCGCCATCGAGATCCTCGGCGGCGTGATCGGATCGAAGGACCCGGTGCACCCGAACGATCATTGCAACATGGGGCAGTCGTCCAACGACACCTTCCCGACCGCCATGCATATCGCCACCGCGATGATGGTGCGCGACGTGCTGATGCCGGGGCTGGAAAAGCTGGCCGCCGGGCTGGAACAGAAGTCCGAGGAATTCAAGGACATCATCAAGATCGGCCGCACCCATACGCAGGATGCGACGCCGCTGACGCTGGGCCAGGAATTCGGCGGCTATGCCTGCCAGATCCGCAACGGCATCAAGCGGGTCGAACTGGCCCTGCCCGGCATTTACGAGCTGGCCCAGGGCGGCACCGCCGTCGGCACCGGGCTGAACACGAAAAAGGGTTGGGGCGAAACCGTTGCCGCCAACATGGCCGAAATCACCGGCCTGCCCTTTGTCACCGCGCCCAACAAGTTCGAATCGCTGGCCGCGCATGACGCCATGGTCTTCATGTCCGGCGCCCTGGCCACCGTTGCGGGCGCCATGTACAAGATCGCCAACGACATCCGTTTCCTTGGGTCTGGCCCCCGTTCCGGTCTGGGCGAGCTGATCCTGCCCGAGAACGAGCCGGGATCGTCGATCATGCCGGGCAAGGTCAACCCGACCCAGGCCGAGGCGATGACCCAGGTCGCCGCCCATGTCATGGGCAACGACGCCGCGATCAAGTTCGCCGGCTCGCAAGGGCATTTCGAGCTGAACGTCTATAATCCGATGATGGCCTACAACCTGCTGCAATCGCTGCAGCTTTTGGGTGATGTGGCGGATTCGTTCACCGAGCGCATGCTGCTGGGAATCGAGGCGAACCGCCCGCGCATCCAGAAGCTGATGCAGGAATCGCTGATGCTGGTGACGGCGCTGGCGCCGACCATCGGCTATGACAACGCCACCAAGGTCGCCAAGACCGCCCACAAGAACGGCACGACCCTCAAGGAAGAGGCGATCGCGCTGGGCTTTGTGGACGCGGAGACCTTTGACCGCGTGGTGCGTCCCGAGGACATGATCGGACCGAAGGGCTGAGTTTTCCGGGATCGGGTGCGAGGGACGCTGCCCCTCGCGCTCCCCGGAGTATTTTGACCAAGAAGAAGATGGGAGGGTGTCTTGGACGGCCTCCCTTTTTGCATGTAGGATGGGGGAATGTCCAAGGTCGTCAATCTGAACAAGGTCCGCAAGAGCCGTGCGCGCGATGAAAAGCGCCGCGAAGGCGATGCCAATGCCGCCCGCCATGGGTTGAGCAAGGCGCAGAAGGATCTGGCCAAGGCGCGGGCCGAGAAGGCCAGGCGTGATCTGGATGGGCACGAGGTCGAATGAGCGGCCGTCCCGTCAAGCATTCGCTGTCCCTGTCGGGGCATCGGACCTCGGTTTCGCTGGAGGCGGAGTTCTGGCAGGCGTTTCGCGCATTGGCGCGAGAAAAGGGATTGGCGATCAATGCTTTGGCGGCGCAAATTGATGCAGCGCGTGACCCCGAGGTGGGATTGGCGTCCTCGATCCGGGTTTATGTCCTGAAGCAGCTTCAGGAAGAACGTGAGAAAATGCGCTCAGCCCTTTGATCTTACTGGGAAAACAAAGCATCGGTCGCGCCGAACGCTAAGCCACATCGGGGTGCCTGGCTTGGGCAGGAAGACGTTCGGCACCGTGGCCTTGAGCACCTCTCCATCGTGGTCCATGCGGAATTCCACCAGGCTTTCCGATCCCATGAAGCGGGCGCGTTCGACAAGGCCGCGCGCCGGGGTGCCTGCGCGCACCGTGGGGTGCGGCCCCTTGCCGTCGCGGTCAAAGTCGATGCTGACGTGCTGCGGGCGAAAGACGATTTCCACCTGGGCCCCGTCGGGCACGCCGGGGGCCAGGAAATGACCAAAGGGCGTGGCCGTCAAGGCGCCCTGAACCTTGCCGCGCAACACGTTGATATCACTGAAAAAGGCGACTGCCTCGCGGTCGACGGGGGCGTTGTAGATGTTGTAGGGCGCGCCCTGCTGGACGATCTTGCCACCGCGCATCAGGGCGATTTCATCGGCCATGCGCATGGCCTCTTCGGGTTCGTGCGTGACCAGCAGGACCGAGGCGCCCTCTTCCTTGAGCAGGTCAAGGGTTTCGTCGCGGATGCCGTCGCGCAGCCGGTTGTCGAGGCCGGAGAAAGGCTCGTCCATCAGCATGACGCGCGGTTTCGGGGCCAGGGCGCGGGCCAGGGCCACGCGCTGCTGTTCTCCCCCCGACAATTGGTGGGGGAATTCGTCGATGAAATGCGCCAGCCCGACCCGGTCCAGCAAGGTCTTGGCCCGGCTGCGTTTTTCGCTGCCCGGACCGGACAGGCCAAAGGCCACGTTCTGGCCGACCGACAGGTGCGGAAACAGCGCGAAGTCCTGGAACATCAGGCCGATCGAGCGGCGTTCGGGGGGGACGCGAAAGACGGTGTCGCAGATCAGGTTGCCATCGACGTGGATGGTGCCGCTGTCCTGCATTTCGACCCCGGCGATCATTCGCAGCGTCGTGGATTTGCCGCAGCCCGAAGGCCCCAGCAGGCAGGTCACATGCCCCGGCCGGATCGAAAGCGAGACATCGTCCACCACTGCCTTGCCGTCGAAACGGCGCACCAGATTGCGGATTTCCAACCTCGGGGGGGTGTTGCGCGCGTCCAAGGCCTTCCTCGCTGGCTATCCGACTGAAATCATCGGGTTTACGGCCGCAACTGGTATCAGCCGCCGCGCTGCGCTGCAACCCTTCGGGAGCCGGCAAAGGCTGCGGCAAAGCCGACCAACAGCACGGTGACGCAGATCACCAGCAGCTGTTCGTATTTGTGGCCTTGGGGAAGGATCGCGGCAACCGCTGCGGCGTCGCGGGCGAAATAGGCCGCCGCCCCCAGCACCGCCGCGCCCCAGGACAGCAGGTAGGCCCAGGGCAAAAGCTGCCGGCCCATCACCAGACCGACCACCAGAACCGGGGTCAGGAACAGGCTGGCGGTGCCGCTGACCGCCACCGCGTCGAACAGCGTCTGGTTGCCCCACAACGTCAGCCCCATGCCCGCCAGCGCAAAGCCCGCCATTGCCATGCGCCCGCCCGCCAGGCTGCGCGGCGCCAGGTGCAGTTCCTCGACCACAAGGCGCGCCGCCGAGGACAGGGCCGAATCCAGTGTCGAGAGCGCCGAGACCAGCAGCGACAGCATCAGCGCCGCAAAGACCCAGCCGGGGAACATCTGGCCCCATGTGCCGATCAGCTCGCCTTGGATGGGAGCGCCGCGCAGGCTGGCTTCGATGCCGAACAGGCCAAAGCCAAAGATGCACAGCGACGAGATCCAGAAGGCATGCAGAAACGAGCGCCGCGTGGTGCGCGCATCGGCCAGAAAGCCGCGGTCCATCATCACCGGGTCATGCGCCGGGTAGGAAAACACCTGCAGGCCCGCCACCGCCAGAAGCACCCAGCCGTTATGGCCGCCCGCGACGCCCGGCGCCCCAAGCGCCGCCGTCAGCGAAAACGAAGGCCCCATAAGCAAGGCGATCAGCGCCGCGCCAAAGATCACAAGGAACAGCAGCATCTGCATCACATCGGTGCGCAGCGAGGCCGAAAGCCCGCCCCAGGCCGAATAGCCAAAGGCCAGCAGGCCGACGCCCACGATCGCCGCCGTGGCGCCGCCTTGATGAAACGCACCAAAGACCAGGCCCACCACGGCCAGGTTGGCAAAGACCTCGGACAGCAGCCGCAGGGCGATCACCGCGTTATAGGTGCCCTGCCCCATGCGTCCGAAGCGCGCGCCCAGCCAGTCCTGCACGCTGCCCGCGCCAGCGCTGCGCAGCCGGTCGACGATGAAGCCGCCGGTCAGGAACGACAGGTAATAGGCCGTATAGGCCAGCACGCCCGCAACACCGTAGTAATAGCCCAGGATCGCGGAATTCATCAGCGACCGGGCAAAGATCCAGGTGGTGACCTGGCTAAGCACAAGCGTCCAGAGCCCCGGCGCTCCGCCATCGACCCGTTGGCCGGAAAAGAACCCCTCGACACTGGCGCGGCGCGGCGCGATGGCCAGGCTGGCAATCAGGATCAAGGCGAAAAGAACAAGGATGACGGGCATTTGCTTGGGACTCCGCATGTGGTGCAGATCTGCGATAGCAGGGCCCCAGTGCGGTGGACAGGGCTGTTACAACCGCCCCGCGCGAACGTGAATTTCCGTCAGGACAGGGCCTTGGCCAGGCGCGGCAGGCGCGCCTTTTTCAGCAGAGGCCGCATTTGCCAGTCTTCGCCGGACAGGCGGCGGGCCTCGGCCAGGACGGCGGCGCCGACATGGGCCAGAGCCTCGGGGTTGGCCTGCCAGAGGCCGAACAGAAAACTGTCAGGATCGGCGCGCGACAGGCCCTCTTCGGCCAGCACGTTGCGCGGAAAATCCTTGGCGTTCAGGGTGATGATCAGATCAGCGTTTCCGGCCACGGCGGCAGCCAGAACATGGGTATCCGCCGGATCGGGCAGCCACAGCCGCGATTCCAGCGAGGGCGCCCAAGTCACCTGCGCCCCTGGCCATTGCGACGACAGCAGGGCAATCTCGCCGCGCGCCTGCGGCTCGCCTTCGGGGACCAGCTTGCGCGCGGCGCGGGCCCATTCCTCGAGGATGCGCGCCGACCACAGCGGGGTGAACAGCCCCTGCCCGGCGGCCCCCAGCAGCATTTCGCGCATGACCGTCGGATAGATCACGCAGGTGTCCAGCAGGGCCTTCACAGCCGGAAGAACAGCGCCTTGAGATAACCGCTTTCGGCCAGTTGCGGCAGCAGCGGATGGTCGGGACCAGCCTGACCGGTGTGGATCAGCTGCGCCCGGCGCCCGGCCCGGCCGATGCCGCGCAGGCACGCCCCGGTAAAGGCGGTCAGATCAGCCGCATGCGAGCACGAGCACAGCACCAGATAGCCGCCTTCGTCCACCAGCCCGGCCGACAGCCGCGCCACCCGTTCATAAGCGCGCAGGCCCTTTTCCAGCGCCGGCTTGTTGGGCGCAAAGGCGGGCGGGTCACAGACCACCACGTCAAAACGCGCGCCTTCCTCGGCCAGCGCGGTCATGGTGTCAAAGGCATCGCCCTGACGGATGGCAAAACGATCGGCGGCGCCCATCTGGCGCGCGCCTTCTTCGGCCAGCGCCAGCGCCGGGGCCGATCCATCGACCGCCAGCGCGTTGGCCGCGCCGCCCGCCAATGCGGCCAGCGCAAAGCCGCCAACATGGGAAAACACGTCCAGCACCCGTGTGCCGGATGCCAGCCGCGCGGCAAAACCGTGGTTTTCGCGCTGGTCAAAGAACAGCCCGGTCTTCTGCCCGCCGGTCAGGTCGGCCATGTAGGTGGCACCGTTCATCTGCACCGGCAGCGCGGCCTCGGGGGCGGCGCCCTTCAGGACCATGTCGACATCGTCCAGACCTTCCAGCGCGCGGCCGCGCCCGCCCGCGTTCTTGAGGATGTTGGTCACGCCTGTGACCTCGGCCAGCGCCGCGGTCAGATCGTCCAGCAACACCTCGGCCCAGGCGGCGTTGGGCTGGATCACGGCGGTATCGCCAAAGCGGTCGATGATCACGCCCGGCAGCCCGTCCGCCTCGGCGTGGATCAGCCGGTAGAAAGGCGCGTCATAGAGCCGCGCGCGCAGCTCCAGCGCCTTGGTCAGCTTGGCCGCCAGCCAGGCCTTGTCGATCTGCGCCGTCTCGTCCCGGTCCAGCATCCGCCCGACGATCTTCGAGGCAGTGTTCACCGCCACGATGCCCAGCGGCGAATGGTCGTTTTCCTCAAGCCGCGCAAGGCTGCCCGCAGGCAATTTGCGGCTGCGCCGGTCCATGACCAGTTCGTTGTCATAGATCCAGGGCGCCCCGCGCCGGATGGCGCGCGCGTTGGCTTTGGGCAAAAGGCGAAGGACGGGGAGTTCGGGCGTTTGTGTCATGCGCTTCGCTTAGCCTGCTTTGCGCCACTTGAAAAGCGGCAAACAGGCCCGCCCCGCCGCGCGGGCCATGCATTCTGCGGGGTTTACTGTTAGCGCTAACTACGCTAAGGGAGGATGCAACGCCCGAACCACGGCGATCACCTTGCCAAACGGAGCCCCCAATGCCCCTGAACGATACCATCGCCCGCGTCACCAAACGCATCGAAGACCGCTCCGCCCAGATGCGCAGCACCTACCTGGACCGGATGCGCCGCGCCGCCGAGGAAGGCCCGCGCCGCGCCCACCTGACCTGTGGCAACCAGGCCCATGCCTATGCCGCGATGGGCGCCGATCAGGACGCGCTGGCCACCGGGCGCGCGCCCAACCTTGGCATCGTGACCGCCTACAACGACATGCTGTCGGCGCACCAGCCGTTTGAACGCTATCCCGAACTGATCCGTCAGGCGGCCCGCGCCGCAGGCGGCACCGCACAGGTGGCGGGCGGCGTTCCGGCCATGTGTGACGGCGTCACCCAGGGCCAGGTCGGGATGGAGCTGTCGCTGTTCTCGCGCGATGTGATCGCCTTGGCGACCGGCGTCGCCCTGTCGCACAACGTCTTTGACGCCGCCCTTTACCTGGGTGTCTGCGACAAGATCGTGCCGGGCTTGGTGATCGGCGCCGCGACCTTTGGCTATATCCCCGGCATCTTCGTGCCTGCCGGGCCGATGCCCTCGGGCCTGCCGAACGATGAAAAGGCCAAGGTGCGCCAGCAATTCGCCACCGGCGAAGTCGGCCGCGAGGAACTGATGAAGGCCGAGATGGCCTCGTACCACTCGCCCGGCACCTGCACCTTCTACGGCACCGCGAACTCGAACCAGATGCTGATGGAATTCATGGGCCTGCACCTGCCCGGCAGCTCTTTCGTGAACCCGAACACGCCGCTGCGCGACGCGCTGACGGTGGCGGGCACCGAACGGGCGCTGGAAATCACCGCGCTTGGCAATGCCTATACGCCGGTCTGCGACGTGCTGGACGCCAAGGCCTTTGTCAACGGCATGGTCGGGCTGATGGCCACGGGCGGCTCGACCAACCTGGTGCTGCACTTGCCGGCCATGGCGCGCGCCGCCGGCATCGCGCTCGAACTCGAGGATTTCGACGAAATCTCCCAGGCCACGCCGTTGATGGCCAAGGTCTATCCCAACGGCCTGGCGGACGTGAACCATTTCCACGCCGCGGGCGGTCTGCAATTCATGATGGGCGATCTGCTGGACGCAGGGCTGCTGCATGACGACGTGATGACCGTCGCGGGCCAGGGCCTGTCGCATTACCGCAAAGAGCCGCGCCTTGACGGCGCCCGCGCCACCTGGGTCGACGGCCCGCGCAAATCCGAAAACGAAAAGATCCTGCGCCCCGCCGCCGATCCTTTCCAGCCGACCGGCGGGCTCAAGCAACTGGACGGCAACCTGGGCCACGGCATGATGAAAGTCTCGGCCGTCGCCCCCGAACGCCAGGTGATCGAGGCCAAGGCCCGCGTCTTTCACGACCAGGACAGCGTCAAGGCCGCCTTCAAGAAAGGCGAATTCACCGAAGACACCATCGTCGTCGTGCGTTTCCAGGGCCCCTCGTCCAACGGCATGCCGGAACTGCACGGCCTGACCCCGACGCTGGCGGTGCTGCAGGACCGCGGGCTCAAGGTCGCGTTGGTCACCGATGGCCGCATGTCCGGCGCCTCGGGCAAGGTACCCGCCGCCATCCACGTCAGCCCCGAAGCGGCCAATGGCGGCCCGCTGGCGCGGGTGCGCGACGGCGACATGATCCGCGTCGATGCGGTTGCTGGCACGATCGAATGCCTTGCACCCGATTTCGACACGCGTGATAACGCTACCGCGGACCTGTCCGGCAACGGCCACGGCGTTGGCCGGGAACTGTTCCGGGCGTTCCGCGAAAACGTCGGCCTTGCCTCGAATGGCGCGGCGGTGGTCGTCTGACCCCGCCTGCCGCTTCTTCTTGGTACAAATACTCATATTCCACATCCGCCACCCAAAGGACCGCTCGACATGATCACTCCGCAGGAGGCCAGCCTCCGCTCCGAAAAACTCTGCCGCCTTGCCCCGGTCATCCCGGTTCTGGTGATCGATGACGCCAGCAAGGCGCGCGACCTGGCGCAGGCGCTGATCACCGGTGGCCTGCCGGTGCTCGAAGTCACCCTGCGCACCCCCGCCGCGCTGGACGCGATACGCGAAATGGCCAAGGTCGAAGGCGGCGTCGTGGGCGCCGGAACACTGCTGACCCCGGCCGACGTCAAGGCCGCCATCGCAGCGGGCGCGAAATTCGGCGTTTCCCCCGGATCGACCGACACCATCCTGTCCGCCTGCGAAGAGGCCGACCTGCCGCTGCTGCCCGGGACCGCCACCGCCTCCGAGGCGATGCGCCTTCTGGAACGCGGCTACACGGTGCAAAAGTTCTTTCCGGCCGAAGCCAATGGCGGCGTGCCCGCGCTCAAGGCCATCGGCGCGCCGATCCCGCAGGTCAAATTCTGCCCTACCGGCGGCGTCAGCCTGACCAATGCGCCCGAATACCTGGGCCTGTCCAACACGCTTTGCGTCGGCGGCAGCTGGGTCGCGCCCAAGGACCTGGTGGCCAAGGGCGACTGGAAAGCCATCGAGGAGCTGGCACGCGAAGCAGCCAGCCTGCCGCGCAGCTGACCTTGCCGTAGGATGGGTCTTGACCCATCCTGCCCCATCCCGCCGCTAGTCGCGCGGTCGCGACTTGTATCCGCCCCGCCGTTTCGGCGTGCCCATCCGGTCAAGCCCTTCGCGCAGCACCTGCGTCATCGGATGATCGGCCGGCTCGGCCTCGCCGTAGCGCGCCAGAAGCGCCCCGATAAGGGCCGCCGTGTCCACATCGGCCGGCACCGACAAGGCCCAGTCCAGAAAGATCGACCGGCATTCCGAGGCCTGAATGCCTTCGATGTTATAGGCCTCCATGATCAGCCCCTTGGGGTCCAGATGATCGCCTTTCATGCCTTGTCCTCCACCTTCGGCAAAATCGCCGCGATCTGCGTCGCGGCCGCCTGCACGGTTGCCTCGAACTCTGCGCGCAGGCTTTCCATGTCGGGCATGCCCGTCAGACGGGTCAGAAAGGCACAGCCGCCCGCGCCAAGCGTCTCGGGGTCCAGAGCCTCGTCACTGACCAGCCGCGCGCCGATCTGAAGCGCCCAGGACATGGCATAGGCCCGGCGCAGTGCCTCGCGGCCCTCGGGCGGCATCCAGTCGGCCTGTGCGATCGCGCGCGGCACCTGCCGCACCGGTTTGCCCGCGATCAGCGAAGCCGCCTGCGCGATCAATTCGATATCCTGCATCTTGCCGGGGCCCAGCTTGGCCTCCCACGGGCCGCCCTGCCCCTTGGCGGCCGCGATCCGGGCGCGCATGGTCGCCACCTCGCCCAGTATGGTGCCCGCCTCGCGCGGGGTGCCCAGCAATTCGGCGCGGAAGGATTCGACATCGGCGGCCAGCGCCGGCGGCCCGGCCACCACCCGCGCCCGGGTCAGCGCCAGGTGTTCCCAGACCCAGGCTTCGGTGCGCTGGTATTCGGTAAAGGCGGTCAGCGAGGTCGCGACCGGCCCCTGGTTGCCCGAGGGCCGCAGCCGCATGTCGACTTCGTACAGCTTGCCTTCGGCCATCGGGGCGGTCATCGCGGTGATCAGCGCCTGCGCCAGGCGGGCATAATAGGTGCGCGACGGCAAGGGCCGCCGCCCTTCCGAGTTTTCGACGCCGTCCGGATCGTAGATCACGATCACGTCCAGGTCCGACCGCGCATGCAGCCGCCCCGAGCCAAGGCTGCCCATCCCCAGCACCACGGCCCCGCGCCCCGGCGCCGCGCCGTGTTTGCGTGCGAATTCTTCCTGCACCACCGGGAACAGCGCCGAAAGCGTCGCCTCGGCCAGGTGGCCATAGGCTTGGCCCGCCTCTTCGGGGTCCATCAAGCCGCGCAGCAGGTGCACGCCGACGCGGAAATGCCATTCCTTGCCCCAGCGCCGGGTCAGATCCAGCCGCCGCTCGTAATCTCCTTCTTCGGCCAGGCGCGTCGCCAGTTCCAGGCGCAGCGCATCGCGGCCCGGCCAGGGCGAAAAGAAATCGCCGCCGATCACCGCGTCAAAGACGCTGGAGTTGCGCGACAGATAGCGCGCCAGATCCGGCGAGGTGCTGACGATGTCGATCAAAAGGTCGATCAGCTGCGGATTGGCCTCGAACAGCGAAAACAGCTGGACCCCGGCGGGCAGCCCGGCCAGGAACCCGTCAAAGGCCACCAGCGCCTCGTCCGGTTTGGCCGCCTGTGCCAGCCTGCGCAGGATTTCGGGGCGCAGGCGGCGGAAAATCTCGACCGCGCGCTCGGACCGCAGCGCCGGATAGGTCGGCCAGCGCGTCACGATCTCGTTTTGCGCAAGATCCGGCAGGTCCTGGTCGGACGCGCCGCCATCGGGGGCGAAAAAGCTTTCGGTGACATCGTGCACTTCGGTCAGGCGCGCGGTCAGGTCGGCCTTCAGTTCGGCCACATCGACGCCCATCAGGCAGGCCAGCCGCTCGAATCCTTCGGGGTTTTGCGGCAGGTCGTGGGTCTGGGCGTCGTTGACCATCTGCACCCGGTGCTCGACCTCACGGTGATACCGGTAATGGCGGGTCAGCACCTCTGCCGCCTCTTGCGGGACCCAGCCTTTTTCCGCCAGCATCCGCAGCCCCGGCACCGTGCCGCGCAGCCGCAGGTCGGGATCGCGGCCACCGGCGATCAGCTGGCGGGTCTGGGTAAAGAACTCGATCTCGCGGATGCCGCCGCGCCCCAGTTTCATGTTGTGCCCGGGCAAGGTGATCGGCCCGCCCAACCCCTTGTGTTCGCGGATGCGCAGCCGCATGTCGTGAGCGTCCTGAATGGCGGCGAAGTCCAGATGCTTGCGCCAGACAAAGGGTTTCAGCGTCTCGAGGAATCGCGCCCCGGCCTGCAGATCGCCCGCCGAAGGCCGCGCCTTGATATAGGCGGCGCGTTCCCAGGTGCGGCCCAGGCTTTCGTAATAACGCTCGGCCGCCTCCATCGCCATGCAGACCGGCGTGACCGACGGATCGGGCCGCAGCCGCAGATCGGTGCGAAAGACATAGCCTTCGCCGGTCAGATCGTTCAGTGTCTGCGCCATGGTACGCGTGGCGCGCACAAGGCTGGCGCGGGCGTCGTGGTAATCGTCCGGGTCGTAACGGGTTTCGTCGAACAGGCAGATCAGGTCGATGTCCGAGCTGTAGTTCAGCTCTCCGGCCCCCATCTTGCCCATGGCCAGCGCCACCATGCCGCCGGCGGTTTCGATATCGTCCTCGCTGGCGCCGGGCAGCTTGCCGCGCTTGATCTCGTGGGCGATGGCGGCGCGCAGGGCCATCTGCACCGCGTGGTCGGCGAAATCGGTCAAAGTGCCGGTCACCTGCTCCAGTTCCCAGACGCCGGACAGATCGCACAGCGCGATCAGCAGCGCCACGCGCCGCTTGGCCTGCCGCAGGGCCGGGCCGATCTGGTCAAAGGGCACCGCTTCAAGGTTCGCCCTGACTTGGGCAAAGCCGCCGTCGACATCGTCAAGCGCCTGTTCCAGCCAGTCGCTTTCCTTTTCGATCAACCCCTTGAGATAGGGAGAAGAGCCGCCAACCCCGTCGATCAGATCGGCAACCTCGCCCGTGGCCCAGCCGCAGGCGGCGCGGGCTTCTTGCCCCCGGTCGGGTTCAAAGGGACGTGGCAGGCGGGTGATGCGGGATTCCAGTGTCATGTTCGCAGATGGCCATGCATTTGAACAAAGGGCAACACCCCTTGCTGCCGCGCCCGCCCGCGTGCACCCTGCCCAAAAATCAGGAGCCCGCCATGAGCAAGAGCCTTGCCCGCGTACGCCAAGCCATCCAGGACGCCGGACTGACCCCGGACATCCGCGAGGTCGGCCAGGCCCGCACCGCCCAGGAGGCCGCCGACAGCGTCGGGGTGGTGCTGGACCAGATCGTCAAATCCATCATCTTTCGCGCCGAGACCACCAGCCAGGCGGTCCTGTTCCTGACCGCCGGGGGCAACAAGGTCTGCGCCGACAAGGCCACCGCCCTGGCGGGCGAGCCTTTGGGCAAGGCCGACGCGGCGCTGATCCGCAGTCAGACCGGATTTGCCATCGGCGGCGTGGCGCCGCTGGGCCATCTGTCCCCGATCCGCGCCTGGCTGGACCCGCGCCTGATGGATTTCGCCCAGGTCTGGGCCGCCGCCGGAACGCCGCGCCATGTCTTTGCCCTGGACCCGCGCCAATTGCCGCCGCTGACCGGCGCACACCTGGCCGATTTCACGGTTTCGGGCGCTTCTGAGGCCTGAAGCCGGGCCACTGCCACTGGAAAAGCGGCGAAAGAACGCCCCGCAAGTCATTGATTCAAAATAATTCCAAAAGTAAATGTAAAAAACATTCACATAAATCCTTGAAAGCGCCCCGGCCAATCCCGATCTGTCATAATGTGAAAGACATTCACATCACGGAAAAAACGGAGAGAGACATGACCACCGCCACCTATACCGCCAATCTGCCCGCCCAATCCGGCTGGTTTTCGCGGGCCGAGGCATGGCTTGATCAGCGCGGTAAAGGCGCGTGGATCGCAGCCATGGTTCTTGGGTTCATCTTCTTCTGGCCCGTCGGCCTTGCCCTTCTTGCCTACATGATCTGGAGCAAACGCATGTTCAACAAATCCTGCCGCACCGGCCACCGCAGCCACCGTCACGCCGCCTTTTCGGCGATGAAGCCCAGCGGCAATACCGCCTTTGACGCCTACAAGGCCGAAACCCTGCAGCGCCTTCAGGACGAACAGGAAGCCTTTGAAGCCTTCCTTCAGCGCCTGCGCGATGCCAAGGACAAGACCGAGTTCGACCAGTTCATGGACGATCGTCAAAAGCGCGCCGAAGCCGATCAGCGCGAAACCGAAGACGCCTGAGCGGACCAGTAAAACCCAAGGCGGCCCCTTTCCTGGGGCCGCCCGACCTGTCACAAAGGGACATCATGTACAGCGACAGCTATAGCCACCTGCCCGACCCCCAGCGCCAATACGCCTTTTACGAAGGCGTGACGGTGAAACGCGGCCTGGCATGGGTGATCGACTTCATCATCGTCAGCGCGATGCTGATCCCGATCCTGATCTTCACGGCCTTTTTGGCGGCCTTCTTCATTCCGCTGCTGTTCGCGGTGGTCAGCTTCATCTATCGCGTGCTGACCATCGGATCGGGGTCGGCGACCTGGGGCATGCGGATGATGGCGATAGAATTTCGCAATGCCGAAGGCCACCGCTTTGACCTGAGCCAGGCCTTCCTGCACACGCTGGGCTATACGATTTCGCTGTCGGTCTTTCCGCTGCAGATCATTTCGGTGGTGCTGATGTTCATGTCCGAACGCGGCCAGGGCCTGACCGACATGGTGCTGGGCACCGTCGCGCTGAACCGCCGCGCCTGAGGCGCCGGGCCGGCACGGTTAACCGTAGTTTAAGAAAACCCCTGCTTGCGCGGGGGTTTGACCCGGCCGGGGGTTGGCGCAGAAAATTTTAATTGTTACCTTCCGAGTCACTTATCGAGTCTCTGGAACCCCATGCGCCACTCTCTTCCCATCGCACCGCAGTTTTACGTGACCGCCCCCCAGCCTTGCCCCTATCTGCCGGGCCGGATGGAGCGCAAGCTGTTCACCGCATTGCAAGGCGACGGCGCGCAAAAGCTGAACGACAGCCTGTCGCGGCAAGGGTTCCGCCGGTCGCAGAACGTGCTGTACCGCCCGTCCTGCAGCGATTGCGCCGCCTGCCTGTCGGCGCGCATCGACGTGCGCCGCTTTACCGCCTCGCGCAGCCAGCGCCGCACCCTGAAAAAGAACGCCCATCTGACCCGCCGCGCCACCAGCCCCTGGGCGACCGAGGACCAGTACGACCTGTTCCGGCGCTACCTGGA
Organism: Tropicibacter oceani; assembly: GCF_029958925.1. Lineage (NCBI taxonomy): Bacteria > Pseudomonadati > Pseudomonadota > Alphaproteobacteria > Rhodobacterales > Roseobacteraceae > Pacificoceanicola > Pacificoceanicola oceani. The sequence continues at coordinate 2,543,312 of NZ_CP124616.1, read as the reverse complement.
TGCGCGCCACGCCGATGGCGGCATGGCGGACATGGATGTGTTTGAATTCGCCGCGATGGTCGAGGAAACCCCGATCCGCAGCCGGGTGATCGAATATGTCGACAGCACCACGGACCTGCTCAGCGCTGTCTGCCTGACCGACATGCTCGAAGACGGGCTGTCGATGGTCTATTCCTTCTATGAACCGGGCTTGCAGAAATCCTCGCTTGGGACATGGATGATCCTCGATCACATCGAAATCGCCCGCGAGGCCGGCCTGCCCTATGTCTATCTGGGCTATTGGGTGCCGGGATCGGACAAGATGGGCTACAAGGCCCAGTTCGACGCGGTCGAGATCTATCGCGGCGGCCAGTGGCAACCGCTGGATGTGACCGATGATTTCGAAGCGGAAAGCCACCCGCTGTCGACCGATCCGATCGCCGAGCAGGTGGCCAATATTTCCTTTCCCGACACGCGGGCGTGAGCCTTCAAGAGAGAGCGTCTGCGCGCCGCTTGGCTAGCTGATCAGCGCCGGCAAGGCCGGGTTCAGCACCAGAACCGCTGCGATCAGAAACACGCACCGCATGAGGTGGCCGTGTCCAAAGGGGCTGCGCGGTTTGTTTGTCCGGGTCGGGCGATCAATACCGCCAGTGTTTGCCTGAAAGAGAACCATTTCGTTTACCTGTATCTACCAATTGATTGTTTCCGGCTGTTCAACCGGTAGCTTCAAAAATGGCGATTGTTTTTGGCGTGGAAAAGTTGACCTTGGGGCAATTTCGCGTCTTTTTGGTTAATAAAACCTTGACGAAAAAGGCCGCCCCGGATGGGACGGCCTTTGTTTTCAGTCGCTTGCGCCGGATCAGTTCGGCATCAGGTCCGGCACGATGGTCACGATCCCCGGGAAGTACCACAGGATCGCCAGACCCAGCACCTGGATCAGCACGAAGGGAATGACACCGCGATAGATATGCGCTGTCGTCACCTCCTTGGGGGCCACGCCGCGCAGGTAGAACAGCGCAAAGCCGAAGGGCGGCGTCAGGAACGAGGTCTGAAGGTTGACCGCGATCATGATGGTCACCCACTTGGGGTCGAAGGACCCGCCATAGATCACCGGCCCCACGATCGGCACCACGATGTAGATGATTTCAAGGAAATCGAGCACGAACCCCAGCACGAACAGCACCAGCATCACGATCAGGAAAACCTTGATCTCGCTGTCAAAGCTTTTCAGGAAGTCCTGGATGTAATGTTCGCCCCCAAAGGAAATCACCACAAGGTTCAGCAGCTGCGAGGCGATCAGGATGGTAAAGACCATGCTTGTCACCTTGGCGGTTTCGCGCACCGCAGGGGTCAGGACCCCCGACCGGTACAGAACCCAGCAGCTGAACAGCAGACCGAACAGCGCGTACAGATAGGCGGCATAGGCAAAGAAGAAGGCCACCCAGGTTTCAAAGCTGACATTGTCGGCATTGATGCGCAGGTCAAAGTTCACGCCCAGCAGGATCATGATCAGCACGGCCAGCGTCGACCAGATGATCACCTTGGGGCTGCGGTCCTCGTCCTTCAGCTTGCGATAGGCTGCAAGCATGATGGCCCCTGCCGCCCCCAGCGCCGCAGCGGGCGTCGGGTTGGTGATGCCGCCCAGGATCGACCCCAGAACGGCGACGATAAGCACAAGCGGCGGAAAGACCACGCGCAGCAGGTCGTGCTTGGACAGGCGGATCATCGCATGATAGCAGCCGTACAGCGACAGCGCCCATGGGATCGCCATCAGGATCACCGTGACCCCGGGCGAGGTCAGCGGCTTGATCGCGACGATGTCCACCAGCAGCCCCAGAACGATCCCCAGTCCGCCAACGATCAGCGGCATCGGGTCCGAGCTGGGCGAAATCCCGCGGGCAAAGACCAGGATCACCCCCATCATCACCGCAAGGATGGCAATGCCGGTGCCGATGGGCGCAGCTGCGGCCACCTTGTCGGCGCGCGCCTGTTCGATCTGTTCGGGTGTCAGGCGTTCACTTTGTGTCGCGCCCCCCGCAGCGTCGATGGCCTGCTGTTCGGCAACTGCCGTGTCCCAGGCCTCCTGGCCGTGCAGGTCGATCATCGCGGCCTTGCAGGTCGCGTCGACATTGGTGCGCAGGCTTGCCGCCTCGCCGATATCCGAGAAGCTGGAGACACGGGTGTCCTGACTGCCCACGATATTGACCTGCGACAGCAGCATCACGCCAACGATCAGCGCCACCGGCGCGCCCAGCAGCCAGGTAAAGGCTTCGGAGCGGGTGACCGGTTCGTTGGTGCTTTCGCCCATGGCCACGGCCGGGGCCTTGGACGGGTTCAGCATCGCAAAGCCAAAGGCATAGACCGCATAAAGCAGCGCCAGCAGGATACCGGGCAGCAGCGCCGCCTGGAACAAGGTGCCCACCGAAACCACGGCCGGCTCGCCCAGGTAGGTCAACGCGTCGGTACAGCCTGCCTCGACGGCGCGGGTTTCCTGCGCGGCCGAATACAGATCGCCCGCAAGCGTGCCCAGAAGCACGATCACGATCGAGGGCGGAATGATCTGCCCCAGCGTCCCCGAGGCCGCGATGACACCCGTCGCCAGTTCCGGCGAATAGTTGTTGCGCAGCATGGTCGGCAGGGCCAGCAGACCCATGGTGACCACGGTGGCCCCGACGATCCCGGTCGACGCCGCCAGAAAGGCCCCAACGACGACGATCGACACGGCCAGACCGCCGGGCAGCGGGCCAAAGACGCGCGCCATGGTGGTCAGCAGGTCATTCGCGATCTTCGACCGTTCCAGGACGATCCCCATCAGGACGAACATCAGAACCGCCAGCAGCGTTTCGATGGACTGGCCCGCGATGACGCGTTCGTTGATCCGGTTGACGATGAAGGACACGTTGCGGTCCATCGCGACTTCCCAGCCCTGCGGGAAGACCGGAACCCCGATCCTTGGCAGGTCCGGGTTTCGGAAGATCGATATGACTTCCTGGTTGGCCCCCGAGGCGATCAGCGCCGCATATTCCGCGCTGTCCTTGTCGATGGCCTGGTGGATCAGCAATCCCGCGCTGTCGAGCGCGGCGATGATGCCGAAGGAAATGACCCCCGCGCCCCCGATGGCAAAGGCCACCGGGAAACCCGAAAGGATCGCTGCAAAGAGCGTGAGAAAGACGATGATCAGGCCGATCTCGACGCCATCTAGTCCGAATAGCATTTGTCTGTCTCCGCCTCAGAATTCTGCGTGGTCATAGGGCTCTTCGCCCTCTTCAAGGATATCGCGGTCCAGGTACTTGCCCTCGGATTCCTCGCCCTCTTTCCATTCCAGGAAGGACCGGAAGAAGAAGGCCCAGGCGTGGATGAAGATCATCCCGACCAATGCGACCATGAGGATCTTGAACAGGAAGTAGCCGGTAAAGCCGTTCGGGCTGAACCCGATGGTTTCCACGTTCCAGCGCATGGCGCGCGCCTTGTTCAGCAGGCGGTCCAGCTGGTCCGAGGCCGAGGGGTTCGGCACGATCAGGTGACGCCACAGGAAGAACCAGGAATACAGCCAGATCATCGTCGCCATGGGGATCATGAAGAACAGCGATCCGAACATGTCGATCACCCGCTTGGTACGGTAGCTGACGGCGGAATAGACCAGGTCGACGCGCACGTGGCCGCCCTGCACAAAGGTATAGGTCAGGCACAGGGCCACGACCATGGCGTTGTACAGTTTCAGTTCCTCGGCGAACCAGGAAATGTCGAACTGCAGCGGGATGCCAAAGCCGAACGAAATGTCGGGCCGGGTGAAAATCCGCTGCATGAAGACGATGATGACCTGTTGCAGCACCATCAAAAGGCCCGCCCAGGCGGCAAAACGGCCAACGACGTTGGCAAAGCCTTCAAGCACCCGAACGGTGCCCCAAAGGAACGAATTGCGCCACAGACCAATGCCGAAAATCACCAGGAACACCACGATCGCCACGAAGAACAGCTCGGTCGAGCCGCCGTAGTAGACCAGGCGCATCACCGATTCCTTGTCTTCGGTGGTGCCGTTCCAGCTCAGGAAGTCCAGCCAAAGACCCGGATGGGTGATCGCATATACCAGATTGTAGAACGCCATCAGGATGGACTGGACGACCCAGACGATCCCATCGGCCAAGGCTGGCAAAAAGCCGCCCGTGCCCTCTTGTTCCATGAGTTCCCCCTCATCGGCCGGTGCGCCGGCCTGTCTTGGAAATCTTCAGGCCCCGCGCGGGGCCATGTGCGAAAAGGCCCCCGACATGCGGGGGCCTTTCCTTATTCGAAAGGGCTGGATCAGCCGCCCAGCACGCGAACGCGCTGCTCGACGTAGTAGCCGTCCGACTTCTGGATCCAGGCCGCCGAGTTGGCCAGCGAGGCTTCGAAGGACGCGCGGATCTTGGCGAACAGCTCGTCGCCCATGTTCTCGTCCATGACCTCTGCCGAGGCCTTGCCGAAGGCATCCCAGACGTCGTCCGAGAACTGCAGCGTCTTGACGCCCTGCGCCTGCAGACGGGCCAGTGCGGCGCCGTTGTTGGCAAGGGTTTCGGCCAGCTGGAACTGGGTCACGGCCATCGAGCCATAGCGCAGGATCGACTTGTGCTGGTCCGACAGCTCGTTCCAGACGTCCAGGTTGACGTTGGCGGCCAGCGCCGAGCCCGGCTCGTGGAAACCGGCGGTGTAGTAGACCTTCGCCACTTCCTGGAAGCCGGCGCGTTCGTCGGCCATCGGGCCAACCCACTCCAGACCGTCCAGCGCACCCGAGGACAGCGCCTGGTACAGTTCGCCGCCGGGGATGTTCTGGACCGATGCGCCCAGCTTGCCCAGCACCTTGCCGCCAAGGCCCGGCATGCGGAACTTGAGACCGTTGAAATCGTCAGCCGAGTTGATTTCGTTGCGGAACCAGCCACCGGACTGCGAGCCCGAGTTGCCGGCCAGCAGGCCCTTCATGTTGAAGATCGAGCCCAGCTCGTCGTGCAGCTCTTCGCCGCCGCCGTGGTAGTACCAGTTGCTGACTTCCTGCGCGGTGCCGCCAAAGGGAACCGCGGTGAAATAGGCGTAACCCGGGTGCTGACCGATGAAATAGTAGTCGGCCGAGTGATACATGTCAGCCTGGCCCGAGGACACGGCGTCAAACACTTCCAGCGCGCCCACCAGTTCGCCCGGGGCTTTCTTGTCGATGGTCAGGGTGCCATCGGACATCTCGCCGACGAATTTTTCCAGGTAGGAAGCCGCGTCATCAAGAACGGCAAAGCCGCGCGGCCACGAGGTGACCATGGTCAGGGTCCGCTTGCCCTGGGCGTATGCCGGGGCTGCCAGCGTCGACGCGGCGGCCGCAGCGCCTGCACCAACGGTCGAGGTGCGAAGGAAAGAACGACGATCCATTTAGAATCCTCCCATAAGGTTTTTTTGCGCACGTGGCTCCCCACCGCGTGCGATCGGTTAGAGTGGGCACACCCTAGGCGCGCGAATTTGCGAAGGGAATACCCAGTGCTACGGAGGTGGTGCACAAAAGGGACCAATTTCGCCCCTTACCGGCCGTGAATTCCCGTCATGCGTGCGTTGCTGGCTGCGTTTCGCCGGATGCGCATGTGGACAGCCATTCAAAGACCGCCCGGACCGCCGGATTCTTGAGGTTCTCGCGCGGGGTCAGCGCGTGATAGCCCTGCGGCGTGCGCAGCGCCCCGTCATGCGCCTGGACCAACCGGCCGCTGGCCAATTCGCGCGCCACCATGAAGCGGTTGGCCAGCGCCACCCCCTGCCCGGCCATCGCCGCGTCCAGCGCCAGTGAAATGGTGCTGAAGCGCGGGCCCGACAGGCGTTTGGGCCGCGCCATGCCCAGCACCTGTTCGATATAATCGGGCCACAGGTCGGTGGAATCATGCAAAAGGCTTAGCCCGGTCAGGTCCACCGCCTGTTCCAACAGCCGGGGCGAGCAGACGGGAATCACCCCTTCGCGGAACAATTGCCGGTCCTCCAGCGCCGCACCAAAGGGCGGCACACCATACCGCACCACGATATCGACCCCGTCCGCCTGAAAGCGCGACAACGTTTCGGTCGCCATGACGCGCAGGTCAACCGTGGGATGGGCGGCGGCGAAATCGGCCATGTTGGGGATCAGCCACTTGGCCGCGAAACTGGGCGTGACCGAAATCGTCACCCGCTGCGGGCCGGGGCGCAAATCATGCGTCGCCTCGGTCAGGATGCGAAAGGCGCGTTCCAGTTGCGCGTGATAGCGCCGCCCGGCCTCGGTCAGGGTCAGCCCGCGCGGATGACGTTCGAACAGCGGCAGCTCCAGCCGCGCCTCAAGCGCGCGCACATGCTGGGCCACCGCGCCCTGGGTCACGCCCAGTTCCCCGGCGGCGGCGCGAAAGGTCAGGTGGCGCCCGGCGGCCGCAAAGGCGCGCAGGGCGTTCAGCGGCGGCAGGTCGTCCGTCTTTGACATCAGCTTTCCTACACCCTCATGGCAGCGCTTCTGGCCTGTGCAGGCCGCCGCGCGCCTTTTATCCTGCACCAAAGCAAGGCATCAAACCACCAGGAGTTGCAACATGACCCTAGAAAAAGTGGCCATCGTCACCGCCGGCGGCAGCGGCATGGGCGCCGACGCGGCGCGCCGTCTGGCTGCGGACGGTTTCCGACTGGCGATCCTGTCGTCCTCGGGCAAGGGCGAAGCGCTGGCCAAAGAGCTGGGCGGCTTTGGCGTGACCGGGTCGAACCTGGACCCAGAGGCGTTGAAAACCCTGGTCGATGGCGCGGTGCAGCGCTGGGGCCGCGTCGATGTTCTGGTCAATTCCGCCGGGCATGGCCCCAAGGGCCCGGTGCTGGAGATCCCCGACGAGGACTGGCACCGCGGCATGGAGGTCTATTTGATGAACGTGATCCGCCCGACGCGGCTGGTCACGCCGATCATGCAGGCGCAGGGCGGCGGCAGCATCATCAACATCTCCACCTTTGCCACCTTTGAGCCCGATCCGCTGTTCCCCACCTCGGGGGTATTCCGCGCCGGTCTGGCCGCCTTTGCCAAGCTGTTTGCCGACAAATACGCCGCCGAAGGGCTGCGCATGAACAATGTCTGCCCCGGCTTCATCGACAGCCTGCCCGAAACCGAAGACCGCCGCGCGCGCATTCCCATGGGCCGCTATGGCACCACCGCCGAGGTGTCTGGCCTGATCTCGCTGCTGGCCTCGGACGAGGGCGGCTATATCACCGGGCAGAACCTGCGCATCGACGGAGGGCTGACCCGTGCCGTCTGATGCCGCCCTGCCCCGGGCCGCGCCCGGCCGTCTTGTCGATGTGGTCAAATGGGGCGCCTCGGTCGCGCAGATCGGTGGCTATGCCGCCACCGGACTGAACTGGACGCCCTGGAACCTGCCACTGTTCGTGATCGGCATCCTGGGCTGGCTGGCCGTCGGCATCCTGTGGCGCGACCGGGCGCTGGTGCTGGTGCATCTGGTCGCCTTTGCCGCCCTGACCATCGGCTATGTGACGCAGTAGCCCCTTTCACCGCGCCCGCTTTCCTGCTTTGCTGAGCGCATGCAGGGCAAAAGGGGCATATGGCGGCTGAGTTACGGGCAGAAGGTCTTTCTTCTGGCCTCTGTCCCGATGATCCTTGCGGTGACGGCCATCGCCCTTCTGGTGGCCGCCCAGTCCCGCGCCCTGGCCGAACGCGAGATCCGCAGCCTGGAAACCCGGCTGATCGAGGCGAAAAAGCGCGAGCTGCAGAACTATGTCACGCAGGCGCGCAACGGCTTTTACTTCATCTACGGCTCGGCCGCCCCCGATGACGAGGCAGCGCGCCAGCAGGTCATGCAGATCCTTGCGGCGATGATCTATGGCGACGAAGGCTTTTTCTTTGTCTACGACTACGACGGCAACAACCTTGTCTCGCCGCGCCAGACCGACCTGATCAACCAGAACTGGTGGGATCTGACCGACAGCGAAGGCACCCAGGTCGTCCAGCAATTCATCTATACCGCCCGCGCTGGCGCCGGCTATGTCGAACATCTGTGGCCCAAGCCCAGCACCGGGCAAGAAGCGCGGATGATCACCTATGTCACCTCGTTTCCGTCGTGGCGGTGGGCGGTGGGCACCGGGGTCTTCATCGACGACATCGTGGCCAGCGTCGCCGCCAGCCGCGCCGAGGTCGAAGCCCGCGTCCAGCGCACCTTTGTCTATATCGGGGTCATCACGCTGGGGGCGCTGCTGCTGGTGTTTTCCTCGGGGATTTTCCTGAACATCCGCGAACGCCGGCTGGCCGATGCCAAGCTCAAGGAACTGACGCAGCGGGTGTTTGACGCCCAGGAGGAAGAGCGCGGGCGCGTCGCGCGCGAACTGCATGACGGCATCAGCCAGATCCTTGTCGGGGTGAAATACGCGCTGGACATCACCCGCCGCCGCATCCTGCAGGGCGACGGGCGCGCCGAGGAGACGCTGCAAAAGGGCATCGACAACCTGTCCGAGGCGATCCACGAGGTCCGCCGCATCAGCCGCGACCTGCGCCCCGGCGTGCTGGACGATCTGGGCCTTGGCCCCGCGCTGAAGGCGCTGACCGACGATTTCCGCACCCGCACCGGCATCACGACCCGCTTTGAAACCGTGGTCTTTCGCAACCGGCTGGACCAGGACAGCAAGATCGCGTTGTATCGCATCGCCCAGGAGGCGCTGACCAATGTCGAACGCCATTCCGCCGCCACCGAGGTGGTGATCGACCTGCGCGGCCACCGCGACGGCGCGACCATGCGCATTTCCGACAACGGCATCGGTCTTGGCGATGCGCCGCGCGCGCCGCGTCAGGGCATCGGTCTGCGCAACATGCAGGAACGGATGGACCAGCTGGGCGGGGTGCTGCGTGTCTTGTCCTCGAAAACCGGGACGGTTATCGAGGCGCAGGTCCCGCTGAGCCATCTTCTGCAACCCGAGGACGGCAAGCCGCGAAAAACAAAGGTGCAGGCATGAACGCTGTAACCCGCGTCGTCGTTGTCGACGATCACCCCATGGTCGCCGAAGGCATCGAGGCCATCCTCGAAAGCTATGACGACATCGAGGTCGTGGCCACGCTTTGCGATGGTCAGCAGATGATCGACCGGCTGGACGAATTGTCGCCCGACGTCATCCTGATGGATCTGAACATGCCCGGCCTTGGCGGGCTGTCCGCGACGGAAATGATCCTGGAACGCCGCCCCGACACCCGTATCCTTGTGCTGTCGATGCATGACACGCCGGAATATGTCTCGACCGCGCTCAGCCATGGCGCGCGCGGTTACGTTTTGAAGGACGTGCCCACCGACGAGATCAAGCAGGCGATCGACGCGGTCATGGCCGGTCAGCGTTACCTGTGTACCGGCGCCGAGGGCGCGCTGACCCCGGTCGAGGGCGCGCGCGAACAGCTGACCAACCGCGAACAGACCGTGCTGCTGCAACTGGCGCAGGGCAAATCCAACAAGGAAGTGGCGCAGGCGCTGGATATCTCGGTGCGCACGGTGGAAACCCACCGCAAGAACATCAAGCGCAAGCTGGGCATTTCCAGCACCGCCGGCCTGACGCGCTATGCCCTTGAACACGGGGTTCTGCAGGGCACCGGCGTCAAGATGTGACCGCTACAGGGTGATCCCGGCGCAGGCTTGGGCGCAGGCGGCATCCTCGATCACGGCGGCGGGCAGGATACGCTCGGGGGTGGATTGCTGCCGGGCGGCGCTGTCGGTCATCGGGTGCGGCACCTCGCCCATCAGGCAGGCAAGCGCGATCAACGCGGCCAGGCAGGCGGCCTTGAGGCCGTTGAAATCGCGATGAAAAATGTTCCTGGTCATCTCCGGCTCCTGGTTGCGGGACAGGCTGGAAACAGCTTGCCGCAAAGCGCCGGTCGCTTCAAATCACGTCTGCGCGCGCGGATGTTGCATTCCGCCTGCCGCGCTCAGGCCGCGCGCGAGGATTGCGCGCGGCTGGTGACCACCTCGGTGCGAAAGGTCTGGACCTGCAGGCTGTCGCTCCAGTGATCGGGGGCCAGCCCGGCCTTGCGCTTGAGCGCCGCCAGAAAATCGCGCGGGTTCGGCACCCCGGCCCAGACCGAGGGCAGCAGCACGCCGCGCTTGTCCCCGTCTCCAAGGATGACGCCGGTTTCATGCGGCACCAATGCCTCCAGCAGATCGGCCTCGGAGGTGATGGCAAGCGGCGCGGGCCGTGTCAGGACTGCGATCTTGATGTCCAGCGCGTCGATTTCATCACCGCTGATCGGCGCAAAGCGCGGGTCCTCGAACCCCGCCTTGACCGCATTGGCCGCCACATCCGCCGCCAGCGGCCGGTGCGGCGCCATCGAGCCGACACAGCCGCGCAGCTGGCCGCTCCGCTCCAGCGTCACGAAACTGGCCATCAAGGTGCGCAGCTGCACCGCAAAGCTGTTCACGTCGATTTCCGGCGAACAGCCGCGCGCCAGCCGCGACCCAAGCGCCGCGCGCGCCAGTGACAACAGCGCCGCGCGCGAGGCATTGTCCAGAATGTCGTCCTGCGGCGCAAAGAACCCCCAGGCGCCATAGCCAACCACCCGCGAGGCATCCTGCGTCGCGGTGAACGAGCTGTGCATGCCCAGCCGCAAGGGCCGGCATCCCGCCCCCGCCTGCGACGCCAGCCAGCCCGACAGCGCCCTTGCGCCGCAGGCATGGGCCGGGGTCAGCCGGGCGCCCTGCCCGGCCTCGATCAATCCGGCGGTCTGGGTGTCGATGCGCAGCGCCTGTTCCTGCGTCAGGAAATGGCTGAGGTCCGAGGACAGCACGAACAGGGTTTCGCCCTGCATCCGGCACAGCCGGTCGATGGCGGCGGCGACCTGGCCTTCGGTGGCATTGCCGATCACCATGGGCACCACGGGCACCTTGGGAAAATGATGCCGGGCAAAGGGCAGCTGGGTGTCGATGCCGTGTTCGCGTTCAAACGCGGCCTCTCGGCCATGCGCCATGTCCGACCGGATCAGCGCGGCGCAGGCGCGGCTGTCGATCCGCACCCGGCGTCGGGGCACTTCGACCGCGTCGTGGATGGTCGGGACCGCGATCCCGTCAAAGGCTTCGTGGTGCGAGGGCGACAGGATGGCGATGCGCGCGGGGTCCGCCCCCGACAGCGCCGCCCAGGCCGCCGCCGCCAGCTTGCCGCTGAAATCATAGCCCGCATGGGGCGCGATCACCGCCCGCGCCGCACTGGGCAGCCCGGCGCGCATGTCCTGCCAGTCGTTGTCATAACCGCCAAGCACGCGGTCCAGCGCCTGCTGATCGTTCGGAAAGAATGTCCCTGCAACGCGGGTCTGCCTGACAGCCATGTAACCAACCTTTTTCCTGCCATCTTGCACTATAACAGCAGTTTTTTCGAATGACGACGCCCCGTCACCGGGGAAATTTCGCGCCGGTTGCGGCATTTCACCCCGCACGGCCACGCCCCCTTGCGCAAAATGTCGCGCCGCAGCCCCGTTCGCGCAACTAATGCAAAGATTTTCCGCCTTCGCGGCAATCTTTTCTGCCTTTTAGCGGTTGACGCCCCGTTTCATGGCTCATAATCTCGCCCCGCACGCAATCGGAGGCCCCGAATGAGCACCCTGGTGGTAATCGTAGGCAAAAGGCGCATGGCCGGGTAACCCGGAACCATAAGGTTCACCCATGCGCCCCCGACCAAAATCGGGGGCTTTTTTGTGCGCACATGGACTGGTGTCGGAAATTGGAGAAGCACGATGACACGTCAGATGACCGGAGCGAAAATGGTGGTTCAGGCCCTCAAGGAACAGGGCGTGGACACGGTATTCGGCTACCCCGGGGGCGCGGTGCTACCGATTTACGACGAGGTGTTCCAGCAAAATGACATCCGTCACGTGCTGGTGCGCCACGAACAGGGCGCCGTGCACGCCGCCGAAGGCTATGCGCGGTCCACCGGCAAGCCCGGTGTCGTGCTTGTGACCTCGGGGCCCGGGGCGACCAACGCTGTGACCGGCTTGACCGATGCGCTGCTGGATTCGATCCCGATCGTGGTGCTGACAGGCCAGGTGCCGACCTTCATGATCGGTTCGGACGCCTTTCAGGAGGCGGACACCGTCGGCATCACCCGCCCCTGCACCAAACACAACTGGCTGGTCAAGGAGACCGAGCAGCTGTCGGCCACCATCCACGAGGCCTTTCATGTGGCGATCTCGGGGCGGCCCGGCCCTGTGCTGGTGGACATCCCCAAGGACGTCCAATTCGCCAGCGGCACCTACCAGCCGAAACCGGCGACCCGCACGCGGCACTACCAGCCGCAGGTCAAGGGCGACATGGAGATGATCGAGGAACTGGTCGAGGCCATCGAGACCGCCGAAAAGCCGGTGTTCTACACCGGAGGCGGCGTGATCAACTCGGGGCCCGGCGCCAGCCAGCTGCTGCGCGAACTGGTCGAGGCCACCGGCTTTCCGATCACCTCGACCCTGATGGGTCTGGGCGCCTATCCTGCGTCAGGCAAGGCCTGGCTGGGCATGCTGGGCATGCACGGTCTGTACGAGGCCAACCTTGCCATGCATGGCTGCGATCTGATGATCAACATCGGCGCGCGTTTCGATGACCGGATCACCGGGCGGCTGGATGCCTTCAGCCCGAATTCGAAAAAGGCCCATATCGACATCGACCCCTCCTCGATCAACAAGGTGATCAAGGCGGACATTCCGATTGTCGGCGACGTCGGCCATGTGCTCGAAGATGCGCTGAAGCTGTGGAAATCGCGCGGCCGCAAGGTCAACCGCGAGGCGCTGGCCAAGTGGTGGAAGCGCATCGAAGGCTGGCGTGCGGTCGACTGTCTCAAGTACAAGCCGTCGGAAACCACGATCAAGCCGCAGTATGCGCTGGAACGCCTTGAGGCGCTGACCAAGGGCATGGACCGCTATGTCTGCACCGAGGTCGGCCAGCACCAGATGTGGGCGGCGCAGTACCTTGGTTTCGAGGACCCGAACCGCTGGATGACCTCGGGCGGTCTGGGCACCATGGGCTATGGTTTCCCGGCCTCGATCGGTGTGCAGATGGCCCACCCCGAGGCGTTGGTGATCAACGTCGCGGGCGAAGCGTCCTGGCTGATGAACATGCAGGAAATGGGCACGGCGATCCAGTACCGCCTGCCGGTGAAACAGTTCATCCTGAACAACGAACGCCTTGGCATGGTGCGCCAGTGGCAGCAGCTGCTGCACGGCGAGCGGTATTCGCATTCCTGGTCCGAAGCCCTGCCCGATTTCGTCAAGCTGGCCGAGGCCTTTGGCGCCAAGGGCATCCTGTGCAAGGACCCCAAGGATCTGGACGACGCGATCATGGAGATGATCAACCACGACGGCCCGGTGATCTTTGACTGCCTTGTCGAAAAGCACGAAAACTGCTTCCCGATGATCCCCTCGGGCGAGCCGCACAACAAGATGCTGCTGGGCGACGCCAATGCCACCAATGCCATCGCCGGCAAAGGCGCGGTGATGGTCTGATCGACCCATGGGCGCGCGGCCCGTCTGCGCGCCCGCCACTCTATCCTCTTCCGTTTCATTCTGATCGGCGAACCCAGTCATGTCCCCCCGCCCCGCCCCCACTTTTGCGCCGCAGGTCGACCCGGTCGCCCATGCCGCAAAGCTGTCGGCCGCTGGCAAACCGGCCGAGGCGGCGGCGCTGCTGCGCCGGGTGCTGTCGCGCGACAGCCGCAATGCGGCGGCGCGCAAGGCACTGGCAGGATTGGGAAAACACGCAAGGCCCGCGCTGAACCTGACACCGCAGGACCGCAAGGATGCCAAGGCGCTGGAACGCGCCGTGTCGGGCGCGAAATGGCCGCAGGTCATCTCAGGGGCGCGCGCGCTGCTTGGCCGCCAACCCCTGATGGGCGATGCCGCCAACGCCCTGGGCACCGCCCTGCGCATGAGCGGCCAGTTGAACGACGCCATGCGCGCCTATGATCACGCGCTGCGCGCCGATCCGGCGCTGCCCGACAGCTATATCAACCTTTCTGCGCTGTTGTTGCAGATGAACCAGCCCGCCGCCGCGCTGGACGCCGCGCAGGCCGCGCTGGATGTGGCCCCGAAAATGGCCGAAAGCCATCTGGCGATGGGGCTCGCGCTCTATGATCTGGACCGGATTTCCGAGGCCGAAGGCCAGCTGCGTCAGGCCGTTGATCTGGGCCCGGAAAACCCGCTGAACTGGGATGCGCTGTGCCGCACGCTGGAACGGCTGAACCGGCTGGACGATCTGGGCCAGACCGTGCAGCAGGCGCTGAAGGCCTGCCCCGATCATCCGCTGCTGCAACTGCATGCCGCCGCCGCGCTCAGCCGCCGCAAGGACAACGCCGCGGCGCTGGCGCTGCTGGACCGGATCAAGGCTGACGCCCTGCCGCCGCACAGCCGCTCGGTTCTTGAGGAACTGCGCGGGCGGGTGCTGGATGCCCTGGGCCACTGCGACGAGGCCTTTGCTGCCTATACCCGGATGAACGATCTGCAACGCCGGTTGCATGTCAAACCGGGCAAGCCGAACAGCTATGCCGCCATGGTTGACGCGCGCCTTGGCGGCTTGGACGACCTGCCCGCCGCTTGGCCGCAAACCCTGGACAGCGGCCCGCAGCCGGTGTTTCTGGTCGGTTTTCCGCGATCGGGCACCACGCTGCTGGATACGATCCTGCGCGGCCACGACCATCTGGCCGTGGTCGAGGAACAGCCCCTGTGCGCCCATCTGTCCAAGGGCATCGCGCCGGACGGTGAAGCCGCGGCGCTGGCCGCGCTGACGCCACAGCAGATCGACCAGCGCCGCGCCGCCTATCTGGCCGATTTCGAACGCCACCTTGGCGCCCCGCTGAACGGCCGCCTGCCCGTCGACAAGATGCCGCTGAACCTGTCCGAGGCCGGCGCCATCGCGCGGCATTTCCCCGGGGCGAAATTCATCCTGGCCCTGCGCCACCCCGCCGACAGCGTCCTGAGCTGCTACATGCAGAACTTCAGGCCCAATGAGGCGATGAACAACTTTCTGGATCTGGAGCAGGCCGCGCGGCTGTATGACCGGGTCTTTACCCTGTTCGACGCATACCGCGCGCGGCTGGGCCTGGACGTGGTGGAAATCCGCTACGAAGACCTGATCACCGACCTGCGCGGCGCGGTCGAACCGGTGCTGACCCATCTGGGGCTGGACTGGCATGACGACATGGCCGATTACCAAAGCGCCGCCCGCGCCCGCCCGGTGATCCGCACACCAAGCTACAAACAGGTCACGCAGGGCCTGTACACCAGCGCGCAGGGACGATGGCACCGCTATCAGGCCCATATGACCCCCGCGCTGGACCATCTGAAACCATGGATCGAGCGCTGGGGCTATGACGCCTGAGCGCAGCACTTGAAATCAGCCAGCCACCCCGGTGGCGGTACTTACGGGAAAGGGAAACCGATGTCGGCGCTAAAGATCAAGAAGGGCTCGAACAAGCATTCCGCCTATAACCTGCGCCCGAGCTTTTCGGACGTGCAGGAAACCCACACCATCGCCGTTCTGGTCGAAAACGAACCGGGCGTTCTGGCGCGGGTGATCGGGCTGTTTTCGGGGCGCGGCTACAACATCGACAGCCTGACGGTGGCCGAGGTCGACCATCAGGGCCACCTGAGCCGGATCACCATCGTCACCACCGGCACGCCGCAGGTGATCGAACAGATCAAGGCGCAGCTGGGCCGCATCGTGCCGGTGCACGAAGTCCACGACCTGACGGTCGAAGGCAGCAGCGTGGAACGCGAGCTGGCACTGCTCAAGGTCGCGGGACAAGGCGACAAGCGGGTCGAGGCGCTGCGCCTGGCGGACATCTTCCGCGCGCATGTGGTGGATTCGACGTTGGAAAGCTTTGTCTTTCAGCTGACCGGCACCTCGGAAAAGATCGACGCCTTTGCTGACCTGATGCGCCCGCTTGGCCTGATCGAGATTGCCCGGACGGGTGTCGCCGCGCTGGCCCGCGGCGCGTAAATCAGGGCCGCGCTGGCCCGCGGCGCGTAAATCAAGGTCGCGCTGGCCCGCGGCGCGTAAATCAAGGTCGCGCTGGCCTGCGGCGCGGCGCATGGCCGAAAAACAACAAGGCCCCGCCTGGCAACAGGTCGGGGCCTTTGTCTTGCAGCGCCCAGCCGGGGATCAGCCGGGCGATGCCATGGTCAACGCCCGCCTCAGCAGGCCCGCGCCTTTGGAAAATTCACGACGTTTCCCGGCATCCCGATCTTGCCCGACCGGCGCAGTTTGTCCGGAAGCCCGGGGGCAAACCCGGAATCCACACGCTGCAGGTTTCGGGCCCGGCGAAAGTCATGCTCTTCGCGAAGATCGAATTGAATCAAATCCCCGGCGTCCAGCGGCTCTCCGTTGTGCGCGCTCGGCTCGGAGCCCGAGTAGAACGCCAGATTGCCATGATCCTCGCACCAGATCACTGCTTTTTTGTCCCGCGCGTCGGCCCACAGGACCACGCCATACATCCGTTCTTCCATAGCGAACCTTTTGGTTTCTGCTTCTTTAACGTGACTCAGACAGGTCGATTTCGACACGATTTTTACCGCGTCTACATCTTGATTTTTGTGTCGTGAAATTGCAGATTTGGCGCTATTAAGCGCCAGAACTGACGCTTAATAGCGTCACATTTGACGCTAACTAGCGTAACTTTTTCTCATAGCGAGTTTTGCGCTATCACTATACACTCTAGACGCGAGGTGAACATGCCAGCTGGAACGTCCAAGGCCCCGTCCCGCCGGCCAAGTCCTGCGGAATTGCGAAACATGCTCGGCGCGAACCTGCGTCAGCTGTCCAGTAACGCTGTCTCGATTTCGGCCTTGTGTCGCGATCTTGGTATCAACCGGACGCAATATAACCGCTACCTGGCGGGCGAAAGTTTCCCCAGACCGGACGTGTTGCACCGGATCTGTTCCTATTTCGGCGTCGATGCCCGGATTCTTCTGGAACCGGTCGAACAGATCCATTCGCCGCAGGCTGGGCTTTTCGAACACCCCGAGGTGGCCGATTTCGTCGGCCATTCCGCCGACACCCTGTCCGAGGAACACTTTCCGTCGGGCTTTTACCGTTTTGTCCGGCGCAGTTTTCTGCATGACGATCAATTCGTTCAGGGTCTGACCTATGCCTATCGCAAGGACGGCCACACCTTTCTGCGCGGATTTGAGGCGAAACAGGCCATGGCCGAACAGGGCCTGCCCACCGCCCCCGCGCAGCGCGAATTTCGCGCCGTCGTGATGCCCCAGGAGGACGGTGTCGCGCTTTTGGTCAGCCGACGCGGAGCGGCGACAGCCACCTTCAACTACATGGCGCGCGTGCCTTCGTTCGAAAACAACTTTTGGGTCGGCTATGCCACCCGCACGGTCCGCGAAGACGTGGCGGGCCGCCGTGTCGAACGCCAGGTGATGGAACACCTGGGCCGCAACACCCACAAGGTGCTGGCCGCCGCGCGCAGCGTCGGGTTCTGCAGCACCGACCAGCTGCTGCCCTACCTGCGCCAGATGCTGAAAAGCGGCGTGCCCTTTACCTGACGCGGCCCTGCGGTCTGGCAGGCGCCGGGCCGCTTGTTTGCGTCAGCCCATGTCGCGTTTCGACGCGCTGGCGCGGCTGCGGCGATGTTACGCGATAGGGTATCCAGGCAAAGGAGGCCCGATCATGGCGCAAAACGTCACCGACCTTTCCCAGGTACGCCTGCCCGTCGACCGGGCCAACGGCCTGCCCAATGCCCATTACATCGACCCCGGCATTCACGCCCAGGAACGCGAGGCCCTGATGGCCACGCAATGGGCCGGGCTGGCGGTGGCCGCCGACGTCCCCGAAATCGGCGATGCCCGTCCGATCGTCTTCATGGACATGCCGCTGCTGCTGGTGCGCGGCAAGGATGACGGCGTGCGCGTCTTTCAGAACATTTGCCGCCACCGCGGGATGATCCTGGTCGATGCCCCACGCAAGATCGAAGGCGCGATCCGCTGCCCCTATCATTCGTGGTGCTACGGCACCGATGGCCGCCTGGTCAGCACGCCGCATGTGGGCGGCCCGGGCCAGAACACCCATGCCGCCATCGACCGCGACAGCCTGGGGCTGGTCGAAGTGCGCAGCCATGTCTGGCGCGATGTCATCTGGATCAACCTGTCCGGCGATGCCCCGCCCTTTGAACAGGCCATGGCCCCGGCCATCGCCCGCTGGGCCGAATTCGACAAACCGCTGTACCACGGCGGCGCGGATTCGGTGATTACGATGACGGTGAACGCCAACTGGAAACTGGCGGTCGAAAACTATTGCGAAAGCTATCACCTGCCCTGGGTGCACCCCGGCCTGAACAGCTATTCGCGGCTGGAGGATCACTACAACATCGAACAGCCCGGCGCCTTTTCCGGCCAGGGCACGCTGGTCTATCGCCAGGTGACCAATGAAAACGGCGAGCCGTTCCCAGATTTCGACGGGCTCAGTGATACCTGGAACACTGCGGCCGAATACCTGGCGATCTATCCCAACGTGCTGCTGGGCGCGCACCGCGACCACGCCTTTGCCATCGTGCTGGTGCCCGAAGGCCCCGAACGCACGGTCGAGAACATCCACCTGTATTATGCCGCCCCCGGCACCGACAGCGGGCTGCGCCAGCGCAACACGCAGCTGTGGAAAACCGTCTTCGAAGAGGACATCTTTGTCGTCGAAGGCATGCAAAGGGGCCGCCATGCCCCCGGCTTTGACGGCGGGCGGTTTTCACCGGCGATGGACGGGCCGACGCATTGCTTTCACGATTGGGTGGCGGGCAAGGTCGATCACTGGCGCGCGCAGGCCAAGGCGGCCGAATGACGCCCCTGGACGACCGGCTGCTGGCGGCGCATGCGCGCGATGACCGCGCGGCGCTGGTGGGCCTGTATACCCAGGCCGCCGACAGCGCCAGCACTCTGGATGCCGCCTGCTTTTACCTGACCCACGCCTATGTCTTTGCGCTGGAACTGGGCGACGCGCGCGCAAGGGACCTGCACGCGCGCCTGGTGGCCGAAGGACGCGAGGCCTGAGGTGCCGAAACGGCCCTGTCGCCCTGACCGTCCTTATTCCTGGATGTTCTCCAGGTAGTAGGCGATCGACAGCACCTTGCCGCGGCTGTACAGCACGTCGCCATAGGCCGAGTCCGAGCCGCTTTCTTCGGTGAACAGCGCCCCGTAGACCGGCATCGGCCCGCCGTGCGACCGCAGCCCCGTGCGCCCGTCGATGATGTGGATCACCTCGAGCATCGGGAAGGCGCCATCGTTGTTGGCGCTCAGCTGTGTCAGGTCCGGCACCACCGAGGTCATCATCTGCGTCAAAGGCCCGTCGCCCTTGCCGCTTTGGCCGTGGCAGGTGGCGCAGTACTGGGAATAGTATGTTTCGCCATGTGCGGGATCCTGTGCGTACCCGGCCCCTGCGGCCAGAACGGCCGCCGCCAAGGTCAGACCTGCAATCGAATTCGTCATCTTCCCCTCCTTGAATATCGGGGCACCCGTGGGGCACCCTGACCCTTCCTGGTTCAGGAAGGGCAACGAGGGTATTCCAGCGCAAAACCGAATGGCGCGCATTTACGCAGGTTAGTGCGGTAGCAAATTCCTTTGACGGATCAATCGCCCTGGCACCCGGGCCGTCAGGCCACGGCGGCCTGTCCGGGTGCGCCGCGTTCGGGCCCATAGGCCAGCATGTCATACAGGTGCCAGGTGGCATGCCCCAACAGCGGCAGCGACAGGAACAGGCCCAGGAACAGCGGCACCATCGACACCAGCGTGAAGACCGCGACAAAGAACGCCCAGCCGAACATCGGTACCGGGTGGCTGGCGACATATTGGAACGAGGTGATCATGGCGGTGACAAAGTCGATTTCGCGGTCCAGCAGCATCGGCAGCGACAGCACCGTGATCATGTACAGCAGCGTCGAAAAGCCCGCGCCCACGATGGTTCCGACCGCCAGCATGGCAAGACCGTTGCCCGACAGGTAGACCTCGAACGAGGTCGAGACATTGGTCATCGTCGACAGCCCAAGGAACAGCGCAAAGACCATGTGCGCCAGGAAGAACCAGAACAAAAACACGACGATGATGATCGCACAGATCGACGGCAACTGCCGTTTCGATTGCCGCAGCACCACTGAAAATATCTGCATCCAGTCCAGCGGCCGCCCCTGTTCGATGCGGCGCGAGATGTCGTAAAAGCCGACGGCGGCAAAGGGCGCGATCAAGGGAAAGCCGATGGCGGCAAAGACCAGCCAATAGGTCTGTCCGGTCAACCAGGTGATCCAGGCCATGACCCAGCCGCCCAGCACGTAGACCCCGGCAAAGACCAGGGCAAAGCCCGGCGCGCGGCGCAGATCCTGCCAGCCGCGGCGCAGGGCCTCGCGCAACAGCGCGCTATCCACCGCGCCCAGATCGGGCACCCCCGGCTTTGGCGTATCTGGCATCGCTCCCTCCCCCTGAACTGATCCGACATTCAGTTAAGGGGATATGACGGGCGCAGGCAACATGCCTCTCAGATACAGCTTTGGATTATCTGGAAAAACCGCCCGCTCCGGACAGGGTCCGGGGGCCTTTGGGCCGATCAGCGCGAAAGGCCCCCGGACAAGCCCGGGGCGCGTGTCAGTCTTCGGCCTGCGCGTCGGCGCGGCTTTTGCCGGCGACCTGCATGGCCAGCGTCGCCTCCATGAAGGCATCCAGATCGCCGTCCAGCACGCCCTGAGTATCGGCGGTTTCGTAGTTGGTGCGCAGATCCTTGACCATCTGGTAGGGCTGCAACACGTAGGACCGGATCTGGTTGCCCCAGCCTGCGTCGCCCTTGGCCTCATGCAGGGCGTTGACCTCGGCGTTGCGGCGGTCCAGCTCCAGCTGATACAGGCGCGATTTCAGGGCCTTCATGGCGATGTCGCGGTTCTGGTGCTGCGACTTTTCCGAACTGGTCACGACGATCCCGGTGGGATGGTGGGTGATCCGCACGGCCGAATCCGTGGTGTTCACGTGCTGACCACCCGCGCCCGACGACCGGTAGGTGTCGATGCGGATGTCGGCCGGGTTCACCTCGATCTCGATGTTGTCGTCGATCACCGGATAGGCGCCCACGGCGGCAAAGGACGTCTCGCGCGTGCCCTTGCCAAAGGGTGAAATCCGCACAAGGCGGTGTGTGCCGCTTTCGGATTTCAACCAGCCATAGGCGTTCTTGCCCTTGATCTGGTAGGTGACGGATTTGATCCCGGCCTCGGTGCCGGGGGTCTCTTCCTGCAGTTCCACCTCGAACCCGCGCTTGTCGGCCCAGCGGACATACATCCGCGACAGCATCTGCGCCCAGTCGTTGGCCTCGGTGCCGCCGGCGCCGGCCTTGATTTCCAGAAAGGCATCGTTGCCGTCGGTCTCGCCGTTCAGCAGCGCCTCGAGTTCCTTTTGCGCGGCCTTCTTGACCAGCCCGCTCAGCGCGGCCTCGGCCTCGGCGACGATCTCGTCGTCGTCCTCCATCTCGCCCATCTCGATCAGTTCGATCTGATCCTCAAGCTCCTGCTTCATGGAGGTGTAAGTCTCCATCGCATCGACAAGCCCCTGGCGTTCGCGCATCAGCTTTTGCGCGGCGGCGGGATCGTCCCACAGGTTGGGGTCCTCGACCCGGGCGTTGAATTCCTCAAGCCGGTGCTGCGCGGTGTCCCAGCCCAGTCGCTGCCGCAACAGGTCCAGCGATTTGCGGATCTTGTCCGCGTTGTTCTGTGCTTCTGCGCGCATCGGAAATGGTCCTGTCTCGTGCCTGTGGGTGCCGCGTGATACCAAGGGCGGAAAGGCGGGGCAAGATGTCCGGCGCCGATCGCCGCAGCGCTTTGCGCAGGCCGCGCCCGCCCGGGTATTCTGCCACCCGGTCCACGGCCCGCGCCGGTGCAAGGCGGGTTTGACCCCGCCCTGCTACGCGATCAATACAGACCGCCCGAGGACAGCGTGCCAAACCCGGCCTTGGGCCCGACAACCGCTTTCTTCCCGGTCGAGGTGGTCACTTCGCGCGCGCCGCTCTCGCCATCGGGGCGGATCAGGTCAAAGCTGCCCGACACCGCAAAGCCGCCGTCGAACTGGATGCCAAAGATCGGCTCTTCGCCCTCGCGGAAACACTCGGACACGACGTTGTCGCCCGAGGCGCCATCGGACAGGCGCGCACCGGAAAAGCGGTCGATGTTGATGAACTGACAGCCCGGAGGCACAACGAATTCGCCGCCCCCGTATTTCGTCACGGCCTTGCGCATGAACCGGTCAAACACCGGCCCGCACATTCCCCCGCCCGAGGCGGCGTTGCCCATCGGGCGCGGCGTGTCGTACCCGATATAACAGCCCGCCACGATATTGCTGGTAAAGCCCACGAACCACACGTCCTTGGCATCGTTGGTGGTGCCAGTCTTGCCGGCGGTGGGCACCGGCAGGTTGACGGTGCCGGCCGCGGTGCCGCGCTCGACCACGCCGCGCATCATCGAGGTCAGCTGGTAGGCGGTCACCGGGTCCATCACCCGTTCGCGATCGTTGACGATGCGCGGGCTGCGGCCCGGCTGGATGCTTGGGTCGTCACAGTTCACGCAGACCCGCTTGTTGCCCTCGGCGGCGTCATGCGAATAGATCGTGTTGCCATAGCGGTCCTGGACCCGGTCGACCAGCGTCGGCTCTACCCGCTCGCCACCATTGGCGAACATGGCATAGGCCGCAACCATCTTGAACAGCGTGGTTTCGTCCGACCCCAGTGCGTTGGCCAGAACCCGGCCCATGTTGTCATAGACACCGAATTTTTCCGCATAGCGCGCCACCGTGTCCATGCCGACCTCCTGGGCCAGGCGGATGGTCATCAGGTTCCGCGACCGTTCGATCCCGGTGCGCAGCGGCGTCGGCCCGTAATACTGTTTCGACGCGTTCTGCGGCCGCCAGACACCCTGCGGCGTGTCGATCTCGATCGGGGCGTCGACGACGATGGTCGCGGGGGTATAGCCACTGTCCAGCGCCGAGGCATAGACAAAGGGCTTGAAGCTGGACCCCGGCTGCCGCAGCGCCTGCGTCGCGCGGTTGAACACCGAATGCTGATAGCTGAAGCCGCCCTGCATGGCGATCACGCGGCCGGTGTTGACGTCCATCGCCATGAACCCGCCCTGCACCTTGGGCACCTGCCGCAGGGTCCAGCGGATGAAGGCGCCGTTGCCATCCTCGACCATCTCGCGCACATGGATCACGTCGC
The DNA here is from genome assembly GCF_029958925.1 of Tropicibacter oceani. Classification (NCBI taxonomy): domain Bacteria; kingdom Pseudomonadati; phylum Pseudomonadota; class Alphaproteobacteria; order Rhodobacterales; family Roseobacteraceae; genus Pacificoceanicola; species Pacificoceanicola oceani. The sequence continues at coordinate 2,520,150 of NZ_CP124616.1, read as the reverse complement.
CGGGCTTGAAATTGTCGAACAGGTTGCCCGAAAACCACGAGGTATCGGCGCGCGGAATGCTGTTGCCGCGCGGATCGCCCTGCTCCACACCTTCGATGCCGACCACCAGTTCCTGATCGCGCACCTCCAGCACCACCGCCGGCAGCCAGGGCCGCTCCAGGTCGATGTCGCGCGCGATGCGGGTGTTGGCCAGCGCCTCGCGCCAGGCCTCTTCGCTGGTCAGCGCTTCGGCCGGGATCGTCTTGCCCGATCCGTTCCAGCGCCCCAGCCCGCGGTCGAATTGCTCCAGCGCGATGCGCAGCGATTTCGCCGCCTCGACCTGCATCTCGGGGTCCAGCGTGGCGCGCACTGCGTAGCCCCCGGAAAAGAACTGGTCCTCGCCGAAATCGCTGCTCAGCTGGCGGCGGATCTCGTCGGTAAAGTAATCGCGCGGCGGCAGGGCTTCGGAATAGGGCGCATAGTCGCCGTTCTGCACGCTTTTCAGCGGCTGGGCGACCTCATGTTCATAGGTGGCCTGATCCAGGTACCCGTTCTCCAGCATCTCTTCCAAAACGAAATCGCGGCGCTGCAACAGGCGCTCCTTGCGACGCACCGGATGAAAACTCGACGGTGCCTTGGGCATCGAGGCCAGCATCGCCGCCTCATGCGGGGCAAGCTCGGACAGGGTCTTGTTGAAATAGACCTGCGCGGCGGCCGTGACACCATAGGCGTTCTGCCCCAGGAAAATCTCGTTCAGATACAGCTCAAGGATCTTCTCCTTGGACAGCGCCGTCTCGACGCGGCTGGCCAGGATGATTTCCTTGATCTTGCGCTCGGCCTTGCGGTCACCCGACAGCAAAAAGTTCTTCATCACCTGCTGGGTGATGGTCGAGGCGCCGCGCGTATTGCCACGCGCGGTGTCGATCGCCGCCGACACGATGGCGCGCGGATCGTAACCTGCATGGGTGTAGAACGATTTGTCCTCGGCGCTGATAAAGGCATGCTTGACCAGGTCGGGGATCTCGTTGGCCGGAGTGAACAGACGGCGCTCCTGTGCGAATTCGTCGATCACATGGCCTTCGGTCGAATAGATGCGGCTGATCGTCGGCGGCGTGTATTGCGCCAGGCTTTCATGGCTGGGCAGATCGCGGCCATACATCCAGAAAACCGCCCCGATGGTCAGGGCAATCATCATCGCCCCCAGCGTAAGCACACTGAAGATGGCGCCGAAAAAGGAAAAGATAAAGCGTGTCACGCGCGCCTGCCCCCAAGAATCCTGAACGCTCACTATACTGCAAGCCGCCGGCGGTCAAAACACATCCGGGCGAGTTTTCGCGCAGCCTTGCAAACCCTGCCTTGCCCCGTCCCGCACCCGGACCCAAGGGGGAAAAACCGCGCCCCTGCTTCTTTGTGCCGCAAATATCCCGGGGGGGCCGCCAAAGGCGGCGGGGGCAGCGCCCCCAAGTCCACGCGCGCCGCAGGAATCCGCCCCGTTATTGCCGCCGCAACCCCTTCAACGCCGCATCCTCCAGCGCCCAGGCTTCGATCCCGTCGCGCACCCCGGCGGCCATGCCGGCGCGCCAGATCGGGTCCTGCAGGTTCTTCAGATCCTGCTCGGTCGACAAAAAGCCCAGCTCGATCAACACCGACGGCACATCCGCCGCCTTGAGCACCGAAAACCCCGCCTCGCGCAGCGGGTCCTTGTGGACATGCCCCAGCGCGTTGCGGATCCCCGACACCAGGTGCTGCGCCAGCGCCCTGGATCGCGGCCCGTTGTCCAGGCGCGCCAGTTCCATCAGGACCTGTGCCACCCGGTCGTCCGCCCCCGACAGGTCCAGCCCCGCCAGCAGATCGTCGCGGTCGTGCCGTTCCGCCAGCGCCGCCGAGGCCGCGTCCGAGGCCTCCTGCGCCAGCGTATAGACACTGGCGCCATGCGCCACGCCCTGCTCGATCGCATCCGCATGCAACGACAGGAACAGGTTCGCCCCGGCCTGATGCGCCATCGCCACCCGCGCCTCGAGCGAGACGAACTCGTCGCGATCGCGGGTCAGGTAGACCTGGTAGTTGCCGGTGCGGATCAGCACCTCGGACAGCTCGCGGGCGAATTGCAGCATCAGCGCCGCCTCGCTGATCCCGCCGCGCTCGGCGCCGGGGTCGATGCCGCCATGGCCCGGGTCCAGCACGATCACCAGCGGCGCGCCGGGCGGCGGCGGCGCCGCCTGCCGGGCCGTGGGCGTCGGCAGATCCCATGCCGGATCGCGCGGCAGACCGGCCTGCGCGGCAAAGGCTTCGGGCGTCGTCTTGTCCAGCGTCACCGTCAGCCGGGCCCGCCCGGTCACGGCGTCGATGCCCAGCCCCGCCTGATCGATGCGCGCGGGCTGCGCCAGGTCGGCCACCAGCCGCGACCAGCCGGGGCGAAAGGCCCCCATGCGCACCGCGTCGATCAAATCGGACGCGTCCAGCGCCGCGCCCTCGGCGCCCTGCCAGTCGACTTCGCGGAAATCCAGCACCAGCCGCATGGGATCGTCCAGCGTGAACAGCCGCCAGGGCACCCCCTGGCTCAGCTGCAATTCCAGCGTCGTGCCGCCAAACATCCCGTCGCGAAACCCGCCCTGCTCATAGCGCGCAAGCCCCGAGGCCTCTTGCGCCAGCGCGCCGAACGACCAGAGGCAAAGCCCCAATGCTGCTGTGAATACCCTGCTCATCCGCCTCTTCCCGGCTTGTCTGTTCGTCACCCTACCAGCGGCGTCATGGATTCGCATCACCTGCCTGCGGGGCAAAGCCGCGCTCGGCCATGAAGCGCCGCAGCCGCTCCAGCCCTTCGGCGATGTCCCGGGTGGCGCGGGCATAGGAAAAGCGTAGCGTTCCGGACCCGCGCAGCGGGTCGAAATCCAGCCCCGGCGTCACCGCCACCCCGGCCTGGTCCAGGATCTCGCGGGCAAAGGCGCGGCTGTCGTCGGTCAGGTGGCTGACATCGGCATAGACATAGAACGCCCCGTCCGGCGGCGCGATCCGGTCAAAGCCCGCCTTGGGCAGCCCTTCCAGCATCAGCGCACGGTTCTGGCGGTAAACCTGCATGTTGGCCTGCAGTTCCTCATCGGCGTCCATCGCCGCCAGCGCCGCGACCTGGCTGGCATGGGGCGGGCAGATGAACAGGTTCTGCGCCAACCGCTCGACCTGGCGGATGTTGGCCTGCGGCAGCACCAGCCAACCGGCCCGCCAGCCCGTCATGCTGAAATACTTGGAGAACGAGTTGATCACGCAAACATCGTCGCTGATTTCCAGCGCGGTGACGGCGGGCTGCTCGTATTCGATGCCGTGATAGATCTCGTCCGACAAAAAGGACGCGCCCTGCCCCTGGGCGCAGTCGATCAGCGCCGCCAGTTCCGCCTTGCCCAGCATCGTGCCCGACGGATTCGCCGGGCTGGCCACCATGACCCCCTGGTAATCCAGCCCTTCCAGATCGCCGGGCACCAGCTGTAGGCGATTTTCCGCCCGTGTCTGCACCTCGACCGGGACCAGGTCCATGGCCTTCATGATCTGCCGATAGGACGGATAGCCCGGCGCGCCCAGGGCGATGCGGTCGCCCGCATCGAACAGCGCCGAAAACGCCAGGATGAACCCGCCCGAAGACCCCGGCGTGACCACCACCCGCCCCGGATCGAGGTCGACATCGTACCACTCTCCATAGAGTTTCGCGATCCGCGCCCGCAGCGCCGGAAGCCCCAGCGCCACGGTATATCCCAGCGCATCGTCCTGCATCGCCCGCGCCAGCGCATCGCGCGCGGCGGCGGGCGCCGGGGTGCCGGGCTGGCCGACTTCCATGTGGATGATGTGGCGGCCGGCCTCTTCGGCCTGCCGCGCGGCCTCCATCACATCCATCACGATAAAGGGATCAACTCCGCCACGCCTTGAATTCTGCATTCCGACCTCTCTACTCTGCCCGCCAACAGGCTTATGAGCGACAAAGGTGAAACGTCAATGATCCTTCCCCGCCGACCGGCAGGCTTTCGGGCCCTGCTGCTGCCCCTGATCATGCTGCTGCTGCTGGCGGTGGCCGCCCCGGTGCGCGCGGCGGGCATCTCGCTGCTGCGCGACGCCGATATCGAATACGCGCTGGGACGGATCGCCGCGCCGGTGCTGACGGCGGCCGGGCTGAGCCCTTCGCAGATCCGGCTGATCCTGGTCGATGACAGCAGCCTGAACGCCTTTGTCGCCGATACCTCGCATATCTTCATCCACAGCGGCCTGCTGATGAAACTGGAAAGCGCCGCGCAATTGCAGGCGGTCATCGCCCACGAGGCGGCGCATATCAGCAACGGCCACATCACCCGGCGGCTGGGCAACATGCGCAGCGCCCGCACCGCCGCCGGTCTGGGGATGATCCTGGGCGCCGCTGCCGCCGCCGCGTCGAACAACCCGCAGGCCGGGCTGGGCATCGCCATCGGCACCCAAAGCTCGGCGCTGCGGCTGTTCCTGTCGCACACCCGGGCCGAGGAAAGCTCGGCTGACATTTCCTCGGTGCGGTTCTTGATGCGCGCCGGGATCGACCCCAGGGGCGCGGTCGAGGTACAGGACCTGTTCCGCGGCCAGGAGGCGCTGTCGCTGCAACGCCAGGACCCCTACATGCGTTCGCACCCGCTGTCGCGCGACCGCTATCGCGCGCTTCAGGGGCTGGTGGCCGGGCATGACGCCGGCAAAAGCGATCCGGGGGCGGAATACTGGTTTTCCCGCCTGCAGGGCAAACTGACCGCCTTCAAACGGGCACCCAGCTGGACCTTGCGCCGCGCCAAGGACAGCGCATCGCAGGATATCGCGCTGATGCGCCAGGCGGTGGCCCATCACCGCCAGTCCGACCTGGCCAAGGCGCTGAAAAACATCGACGGCGCCATCGCGCTGCGCCCAAAGGATCCCTACCTGCTGGATCTCAAGGGGCAGATCCTGCTGGAATCGCGCCGCTTTCCCGCCGCCGTGCAGGTCTATGGCGCCGCCGCCAACATGGCCCCGCGCGATGCCATGGTGCTGGGCGGTCTGGGCCGGGCGCTGGTTGCCAACGGCCAGCCGAAACAGGCGCTGAGCGTTCTGGAAAAGGCCCGCAGCCGCGATTTTTCCGACCCGCGCATCCTGCGCGACCTGGCGGTCGCCTATGCGCAGACCGGGCAGAACGGCATGGCGTCGCTGGTGACGGCGGAACGCTATGCGCTGCAGGGGCGGCTCAAGGATGCCGAAGTCCACGCCAAGCGCGCCGACGGTCTGCTGCCGCGCGGATCGGGCCCATGGCAAAGGGCGCAGGATGTGCTAAGTGCCGCCAAGCGCGCCAAGTAACGCAATTCTTTTCACCAGCCGGAGACGACATGACCCACCTTACCTTTCGCCCCTTGCGCCCGCTGGCGCTGATCGCAGCGCTGACCCTTGGCGGGGCGGCCCAAGCCGAGGAAATCGACTTTGGCAACATGAGCCCCGAGCAGGAGGCCGCCTTTGGCGCGAAGGTGCGCGATTACCTGATGACCAACCCGCAGGTCATCATGGAGGCCGTCGCCCTGCTGGAACAGCAAGAGGCCCAGCAGCAAGCCGCCGCGGATGACGCGCTGGTGGAAACCAACGCCGAGGCCCTGTTCAACGACGGCTACAGCTGGGTCGGCGGCAACCCCGAAGGCGACATCACCATCGTCGAATTCATGGATTACCGCTGTGGCTATTGCCGCAAGGCCTTCCCCGAGGTCGAAGAGCTGATCAAGACCGATGGCAACATCCGCCTGATCGTCAAGGAATTCCCGATCCTGGGCGAAGCGTCCTTGGTGTCGTCGAAATTCGCCATCGCCACCCAGATCGTCGCCGGCGACGAAGCCTATGAGCAGGTGCACAACGCCCTGATGGCGCTGGAAGGCGGCCCCGGCAAGCCGGTCCTGACCCGTCTGGCAACCACGCTTGGCCTTGATGCCGACGCGATCCTGGCCGAGATGGACAGCGACGAGGTCCAGCGCCGCATCGCCGACACCCGCGCGCTGGCGCAGCGGATGCAGATCAACGGCACCCCCAGCTTTGTCATGGGCGGCGAGATGCTGCGCGGTTACGTACCGCTGGACGGCATGCGCCAGATCGTCGAGCAGGCCCGCGCCGAGCAGTGATGCGCCGCTGGGCCCTGCCCCTGATGCTTTGCGCCGCCGCCCCGGTGGCGGCGCAGGACGGCGGATTGCGCGACCGCCTGCGCGCCCTGGCGGACCGCGCCCCCACCGCGCAGGTTGATCCCTATGCCGCCGAGAAATCCGCCGACCTGGCCCGCATCGGTGCCGAGGCCGCCCAGCTGTTCGCCGCGCCCGGCGATCTGGGCCCGCCCGATGCACAGGTCCGCATTGCACTGTTCATTTCCAGCGATTGCCCCGACTGCGACCGCGCCTTGCAGGACCTGCGGGCGCTTTGTGCCAGGCTGGGGATTGCGGCGCGGGTCTTTGACACGGCAAAGGATGCCGACAGCGCGCAGGTGATGGCGCGGCTGGGGCTGGATCTGACGCCGTCCTATGTCATGGCCGACAGGCTGATCCGCGGCCAGATGCCCGGCTTTGTGCTGGAACGCTATCTTAGCCCGCCGCCTGCGGATCCTGCGCCGGAAGGTGAATGAACACGGTCGTTCCAACCCCGTAATCCGACGTCAGCTCCAGCTTGCCGCCCGATTGTTCTACGATGCCGCGCGCCATGGCCAGCCCCAGACCGGTGCCCTGCCCCTTGGCCTTGGTGGTGAAATAGGGCTCGAAGACCAGCGGTGCGATCTCGGGGGCGATGCCGCCGCCGGTATCGCGCAGCGCAATGGTCACGCCCGGCGCGCCGGCAACCTGGCTGGCAGTGACGCTGATCGTCAGCAGACCCTTGTCGCCCATGGCCTGCGCCGCATTGTCGATCAGACTGTTCATCACGGTGCAGAATTGACCGGGGTCCATGTAGACCATGGGCAAACCCGCCGGGATACGCTCGACCCGCAGTTCCTGCTCGGGGCGCAGCACAGTGTCGGTCCGGCTCAGGCAGTGGGACAGCATGTCCTCGACCTTCATGTGGCGCGGTCGCAGCTGCGCCTTGCGCGAATAGGCCAAAAGCTGGTTGGTCAGATCGGCGCCATGGCGCGCGGCCTTTTCGGCCTCGTTCAGAAGGCTGGCGCGTTCGACCGGGTTGGCCGTCAGGCGCAACAGTTCGATATTGCCCAGAACCGCCGTCAGCATGTTGTTGAAATCATGCGCGATGCCGCCGCTCAGCTGGCCAATGGCCAACAGGCGTTCGTCCGCGATACGGCGTTCCTGCGCCTGCTGCAAATGCCGCCGCGCCCGCCGGACGTTGCCGCACAAAAGCAGGAAATACAATTGCAGCGCCGCGGCGCAGAAGGTCAGAATGATCTTGTCCTGAAGGCTGATGTCGTCGGGTTGCCCGCCAAATCCCCAGCCTGTCCAAAGCCACTGGAACTGCAGGATCAAGATACCAAGCTGCCCGATCAGGTCATTGACGAAAAACAACCAGACCCGAAGCCGATCGCCAAGCGAATGCAGGTAGAACCCCGCGAACAGGATCATCGCGATGATCTGATAGCTGTCCAGCCCGCTGGTGCCGAAATACAGGATCGTCGCCGAATAGCCAAAGACGCTGATCGCGTCGATGCAGACGATCGCCAGAACCTGCCGCGCCGTGGCGCGCTGCGGCGCCCGCATCTGGACAATCCGCAGCAGCACCGATGTCATCACGTGAAAGGAAAAGAACAAGAACGGAATGGTATCGCCGTGCAGCAGGTACAAGGTCAGGCTGCCCAAAGCCAGAACCGCCATGCGCAGCCAGTATTCCTGGTTCCGAAAGCCATTGACCAATTTGACCACGTCCAGTTGGAACCGGGGATCGCTTTGGCGCAGGGATTGCAGAAGGGTTCCCATAGAAACCCGGTCCGCCGGAATACCCGAATTGTCCAGAGCGTCGTATGTGGCCTGGTCAAAGCCCACGGCGCTATTCCGCGGCTTTCGTGTCTTGGGCGGCCAGGGCGTCCAGCTGGGCGGCCTTCTTTTCGACCTGTTCGACGATGTGTTCGATCATCTGGTCGTTCGACAGCTTGTGGCTGGCCTTGCCCGCCAGATAGACCATGCCCGCCCCCGCGCCGCCGCCGGTAAAGCCGACGTCGGTCATCAGCGCCTCGCCGGGGCCGTTCACGACACAGCCGATGATCGACAGGCTCATCGGGGTCTTGATGTGTTCCAGCCGCTTTTCCAGTGCCTCGACCGTCTTGATCACGTCAAAGCCCTGACGCGCACAGGACGGGCAGGAAATGATGTTCACGCCGCGATGGCGCAGACCCAGGCTTTTGAGGATGTCATAGCCGACCTTGACCTCTTCGACCGGATCGGCGCTCAGGCTGACGCGGATCGTGTCGCCAATGCCCATCCACAGCAGGTTGCCAAGGCCGATGGCGCTTTTGATCGTGCCGGACATCAGCCCGCCAGCCTCGGTGATGCCAAGGTGCAGGGGGGCATCCGTCGCCTCGGACAGGGCCTGATAGGCGGCGGCGGACAGGAAAACGTCGGACGCCTTGACCGAGATCTTGAATTCGTGAAAATCGTTGTCCTGCAGGATCTTGATGTGATCCAGCCCGCTTTCGACCATGGCCTCGGGGCACGGTTCACCGTATTTTTCCAGCAGATGCTTTTCAAGGCTGCCGGCATTGACGCCGATGCGCATGGAGCAGTTGTTGTCACGCGCGGCCTTGATAACCTCGCGCACGCGGTCCTCTGACCCAATGTTGCCGGGGTTGATGCGCAGACAGGCAGCGCCCGCCTCGGCGGCCTCGATCCCGCGTTTGTAGTGGAAATGGATGTCCGCAACGATCGGCACCGGGCTTTCGCGCACGATTTCCTTCAGCGCGCGGGCGCTGTCCTGATCGGGCACCGACACCCGCACGATATCGGCCCCGGCATCCGCCGCGGCCTGCACCTGCGCGATGGTCGCGGCGATTTCTGTGGTGATGGTGTTGGTCATCGTCTGCACCGAAATCGGCGCATCCCCCCCGACGGGCACATTGCCAACCATGATCTGGCGCGATTTGCGACGTTCGATATTGCGCCAGGGGCGCAGGGGATTATGGGTCATTGATGTCTGTCCATCCGTCTGTGGCGCCGAAACCGTTCTGCAGGGCCTCAGCCCTGCACAACATTCACACCGTCGCTATTCAATCGTTTTTAAAAACATGCCCAGGAAAAACAGTCAGTCCTGGGTACTGGTCTGAACTGCATTCAATTCGGCGACAACCTTTGCCAATTCGCGATTTTGCGCAGGATCGGCGGCCGCCATGGTCTGGGTAACGGTGCTGACCGACAGGGCCAGGTTGTCCGCCACGGCACCGTTAGCGCCGTAAGGGCCGTAAGTCTTGCCATTGACCGCAAAGTATACGGCACCCGCATCGCCGGTCCGAATGGTCGGCGGGGTTTCGGTCTGCGGCACCTGATAGGTGTCACCGGGCTGCATGATCGCTTCGTAGATGGTGGCGCCCGAGGGCGCCTTGACCCGCACCCACGCCTCGCGAGAGGCGACAATCGTCACGCCGGGCGTCGAGGCGGCCAGAACCTGCGGTTGCGGCACCTGCGTGCCAACCGGCGCAGCGGCCAGTTGCGTCGTCGGAGCGGCAGCACCAGCGCCGGGCGCCAGCTTGGCCAGCACCGGGGCCAGGTCGGGGTCAGAGGCCGGGGCAACGGCATCGTAACCGGCCACGATCAGCGCCCCGTCCAGCGCCAGGTTGTTGGTCACGGCGCCGCGCGGCCCGGCGGGGCCATGCAGCTTGCCGTTCACGGCAAAATAGACAGCGCCGGATTCGCCGACCTTGATCACCGGATCGGCAGCGCCCTGCGGCACAGCCCAGGTATCGCCTGCGTTCATCACGCCGGAATACAGCACCGCGCCGGTGTCATCCTTGACCTGCACCCAAGCCGGGCGCGCGGCCACGACCCTGACCCCCTGACCAAATTCCAACGGCGCGGCAACCGGTGTCTGGGCAAGGCCCGCATCCAGCGCGGCAACCGCCAGGGCGCTGTCCTGCACCTGCGGCAGACCCGAGCCAGAGCCGGCACCGGCAAACAGCCCGCCACTGTCGGGATCAAGCGTCGAGATCGGCGCATCGCGCGCGATCAGCACCGGCACATCCAGCGCCTGCGGGCGGTAAAGACGGTCAAAGGCTTCGTTCGTCGGCGGTGTAAAGACACCGGCGGCGCCGCTGTCTGCCACATCGACCGCACCCTGCCCGGCGTCGGCCTGCGGCGCGCGGGCGGCATCCAGCGGGTCAAGCTCGCTCAGCACGATGGGGGTCTGTTCCACTGGCGCCAGCTGCACGCGCTGCACCTCTTGCAGGACGGTCCAGCCGCCGTAACCGATGCCCGAGATCAGCGCGATCAGCACCAGCGACGACCCGATCGCCCCCGGCTCGATGCGCGACAGGAAACTGTCACCAGCGGGGGCAAAGGCCAGCTTGGGCTCAGTCAGCGGATCGCGGGCCTTGGGGCGCGCGATTTCGCCGGGCTGCGGCTTGCGGATGGTCGAGGCATCCTTGGACATGCCATGCGCCACGGAAAACCCGCTTTCGGCGCAAAAGGCGGCAAAGGCCTCGTCCGGGTCCATGCCCAGATAGCGGGCGTAAGACCGGACATAGCCGGCGATGAACCCCGGCGTGTCAAAGGCAGAGGGGTCACAATTTTCGATGGCAGCGATGTAACTGGCCTTGATGCGCAATTCGCGCTGCACATCCAGCAGCGATTTCCCCATGGTGGCCCGCTCACCACGCATCACGTCACCAAGACGCAAAGCGAAATCGTCAAAACTCTGAGGAGAGTCCTGAATATCCACCGTTTTGCTTTGGGATTTGCGCCTGATCATGCGGCCTGCCCCATCCTGTCCATCGTTATAACCCTGCCTGCCCAATGCCGACCGTCACGATTCGTGTGCGGCGGTTATTTCCAGCAGGTTAACACAGCGCAAGCGATTTAACAGGATTTACAGTGGTTAACCGGCCATTTCGGCACGATTCAGCGCACAGTGGCTCCACAATTCATCCATTGCGTGAACAAGATGGTCCATCTCTTTCGGACCGTGTACCGGCGAGGGGGTAAAGCGCAAACGCTCGGTCCCGCGGGGCACGGTGGGGAAATTGATCGGCTGAACATAGATGCCATAGCCGTCCAGCAGCATGTCGGACAGCTTCTTGGTATGGACCGGATCACCCACGATCACCGGCACGATATGGCTGCCGTGATCGATGATCGGCAGGCCCATCCCCTTGAGCCGCAGCTTGAGGATGCTGGCCTGGGTCTGGTGCCGTTCGCGCAGCGCCTGATCGGTCTTGAGATGCGCAACCGATGCCGCCGCCCCGGCCGCAACAGCCGGCGGAAGCGAGGTGGTAAAGATGAAGCCCGGCGCATAAGACCTGATGGCATCACACATTTTTGCCGATGCGGCGATGTAGCCGCCCATCACGCCATAGGCCTTGGCCAGGGTGCCGTTGATGATGTCGATGCGGTGCATCAGGTTGTCGCGCTCGGCGACGCCGGCGCCGCGCGGACCATACATGCCCACCGCGTGCACTTCGTCGATGTAGGTCAGGGCGCCGAATTCATCCGCCAGATCGCAGATCGCCTCGATCGGGCCGAAATCGCCGTCCATCGAATAGACCGATTCAAAGGCGATCAGCTTGGGTGCGGCGGGATCATCCTCTTCAAGTTTGGCGCGCAAGTCCGCGACATCATTGTGTTTGAAGATCCGCTTGGCCCCGCCGTTGCGGCGCACGCCCTCGATCATCGAGGCATGATTCAGCTCATCCGAATAGATGATCAGACCGGGGAAAAGTTTCGGCAGCGTCGAAAGCGTCGCGTCATTGGCGATATAGGCGCTGGTGAACAGCAGCGCCGCTTCCTTGGCATGCAGATCCGCCAGCTCGGCTTCGAGCCGCTTGTGATAGACCGTGGTGCCCGAAATGTTGCGCGTGCCGCCCGACCCTGCGCCGGTGGCGTCGATCGCCTCGTGCATGGCGGACAGGACGGCCGGATGCTGACCCATGCCCAGATAGTCGTTGCCGCACCAGACGGTGATCGGCTTTTCCGACCCGTCGGTCTTGCGCCAGGTGGCGTGCGGGAACTGGCCGTTCTTCCGTTCGATATCGATGAAAGTCCGATAGCGGCCTTCCTGATGAAGACGGTTCAGGGCGTCGTCGAGTTTCGCGGTGTAGTCCACCGGGCTCCTCCTTCTGGTCCATGGCCACGCGATTGCGAGCGGCCCGTGCGGTCTTTGTCCGCATTCAATTTCATGAATAACTAGCGTTCACGTCTACTTCTGTAAACCGTTTAGGGGCGGACCAAGGGTCGCAGCTTTGACATGGGTCAATCAAGGCGGCCATTTCCCCCCTCCGATCCGCAAAAATGGAGCATATCTGAAACAGGTTTTGCCGCCCCGGCCGTGATTTCGCGCCCCCGGCCCCCAGCAGGGAATCGCCCCGGGGGCCGGCGAAAGCGTGAAACCGACGCAATTTTCCGCCGATTGTAATCACTTAACGAATTCCGAACCTTACATATCTTAACTTCTCGATGTTAGACAGCCCCCCGAAACGCGCAAGAAACCGACGGAGCAGAAAATAATGAAACCGATGACGACCCTTGCCCTGGCAACCACCCTGGCCTTCGGCACCGCGACTTTTGTCCAGGCCTCGCACGCCAATCCCTGGGCAACGGCCGAGGATACGGTCCTTGAAAAATACCACGACGACAACCAGTCGAAAAGCACCGGCACCCCCGGGCAGGATGAAATGCGCGGCGTGATGAAACGCAGCGCCCATGGCAAGACCAGCGGCATCGCCAGTGACAACAGCGGCCAGGGCGGCAGCGGTGGTCAGGGCGGCGGCCAGGGTGGCGGACGCGGCGGCAAACGCTGAAATGACTAGGGGGCAAGGGCCTGCACGGTCCTTGCCCCAAGACCGGCCGGGGTGCGGGCGGTCACGACCTGACCCTCTGGACAGTGGGCAACGGGGTGCTAGGCTTGGCCGCAAACCCGAGCAGGAGCCCACACTTATGTCCCTTGACCCCGTCCTGTCGCGCATCGACGCCGACCTTTCCGCCGCGACCGACCGGCTTTTCGATCTGCTGCGAATCCCGTCGATCTCGACCGATCCCGCGTATAAATCCGATTGCGACCGCGCCGCCGACTGGCTGGTGGCCGATCTGGCCAGCTTTGGCATCGAGGCCTCGAAACGCCCGACGCCGGGGCATCCCATGGTGGTCGGCCACGTCAAGGGTGACGGCCCGCATGTGCTGTTCTACGGCCACTACGATGTGCAGCCCGTTGACCCGCTTGATCTGTGGGACCGCGATCCCTTTGATCCGGCCATCGAGGACACCGCCAAAGGCAAGGTGATCCGGGCGCGCGGCAGTTCGGACGACAAGGGCCAGCTGATGACCTTTGTCGAAGCCTGCCGGGCCTGGAAATCGGTGCATGGCGCCCTGCCCTGTTCGATCACCTTCTTCTTCGAGGGCGAAGAGGAATCGGGATCGCCCTCGCTGATCCCCTTTCTGAAGGCAAACGCCGAGGAGTTGCGCGCCGACGTCGCGCTGATCTGCGACACCGGGCTTTTCGAATCGCGGGTGCCGTCGATCATCACCCAGCTGCGCGGCCTGTGCGGCGAGGAAATCACCCTGACCGGCCCCGACAAGGACCTGCATTCCGGCATGTATGGCGGCGCCGCGATGAACCCGCTGCGGATGCTGGCAAGGATCCTTGGCAACCTGCACGACGACGATGGCCGCATCCAGGTGCCGCATTTCTATGACGGCGTGCCGGAATTGCCCGAAGAAATTGCCGCCCAGTGGCAGGCGCTGGGGTTCGATCATACCGCTTTTCTGGGGGATGTCGGGCTGAGCGAGCCGGCCGGCGAGGCGGACCGCAGCGCGCTGGAAATGATCTGGTCGCGGCCGACGGCGGAAATCAACGGCATGATCGGCGGCTATACCGGCGACGGGTTCAAGACGGTCCTGCCCTCGAAGGCCTCTGCCAAGGTCAGTTTCCGGCTGGTGGGCACGCAGGATCCGCATGCCATCCGGCGCAATTTCCGCGAATGGGTGCAGGACCAGTTGCCGCATGACGTCACCGCCAGTTTCAAGGCACATGGCGCCTCGCCGGCCAGTCAGATGGAAACCTCGCACCCTGCCTTTGAGGCGGCGCGCGCCGTGCTGGGCGCGGAATGGGGGCACGAGGCGGCCTTTACCGGCTGTGGCGGCTCGATCCCCGTGGCGGGCTATTTCAAGTCCATCCTGGACATGGATTCGATGCTGGTGGGCTGGGGCAAGGACGACGACCAGATCCATTCCCCGAACGAAAAATACGACCTGGAGAGTTTTCACAAGGGCATCCGCAGCTGGGCGCGGATCCTGGAGGCCATCAGCCGCTGAGCCTGCGGCAAAGGACAGGAGTGGGGGCCAGCCCCCACACCCCCGGAGTATTTGTCCCAAGAAGAAGACAGGCGCGCGGCGTCAGTTGGCGGCGGCGGCTTGTTCGCGGATGCGGTCTATCATGGCACGCAGCCCGTTCGAGCGCTGCGCCGAGAGGTGGTCGTGCAGGCCAAGCCGGCCCAGTTCGGCGCGGGCGTCGACGGCGGCGACCTGGCTGACCGGCAGCCCGTCGTAGAGGCGGTGCAGCAGCGCGATCAATCCGCGCACGATCATTGCGTCGCTTTCGCCCTGAAAATGGTAGATGCCGGCATCGATCTGCGGATGCAGCCAGACCTGGCTGGCGCAGCCATCCACCTTGGTGGCGGGGACCTTGAGCGCCTCGGGCAGCGGGTCCATCGCCTTGCCCATTTCGATCACCATGCGATAGCGGTCTTCCCAATCGTCGAGAAATTCGAAGTCCTCGACCACCTCTTCGAATGCTGCCTGCGCCATGTTTCGTCTCCTTTATTGGGGAGTTAGGCAGTTGTGGCGCAAAGGTCCAGTGCTTGCGACTTTTCAAGCCCGCGCAATTGCGGTAACTCAGGTTCAGGCAGGCATAGGGCGGCATTCGCATGAAGAAATCTGTTACGGTCCTCGTTCTTTCCACGTTGGTGTTGACCAGCTGTGGCGGGCTTCGCGACTCGCGCCTCAATCCGATGAACTGGTTCGGGCGCAGCACGTCGCAGCCCGTTGCCAGCGAAAGCGTCGACAACCCGCTGATCCCGCGGCGGCGCGTGTCGATCTTTCGCAGCAACCAGCCCGAGGCCTACCAGGGCACGCTGATCGGTGAGGTCACCGAACTGCTGGTCGAGCGCCGTCCCGGCGGGGCGATCATTCGCGCCACCGGCGTGTCGGACCGCCAGGGGCCGTTCGAGCTGCGCCTCGTGAAGGTCGATGCCGAAAGCGATGCGGATACGCTGACCTATGATTTCAGGGCCTTGCAGATCAACGCGGCCCAGGGCAGCAGCAATTCGCGCACCTTTACCGTGGCGCTTTGGCTGACCGATCAGCAGCTGGCCGGCATCCGTGACATCCGCGTCAAATCGCGCAGCAACATCCGCACCTCGCGCCGCTGAGGCCCCAAACGCGCCCCCGGGCAAACAGCGGGCATTTCGCCCGCGCAGGCGCCTTTGCGCGGCGGTTTGGCTTGCGCCCTGCCCCGCGGCGCACTACCTCTGGGACAGAAACACTCAGGAACCACTCGGAGGCGCCCGGCATGCCAATGCAGGCTCATGAAATCGAACAGCTCTTGCGCGAAACCTTTCCCGACGCGACGATCGAGATCGCCGGCGACGACGGCGTGCACATGTCCGCCATGGTCATCGACGAAAGCTTTCGCGGCAAGAATCGCGTCCAGCAGCAGCGCGCGGTCTATGCGGCGCTGAAGGGCAAGATGGACGGCCCCGACGGCGCCCTGCATGCGCTGGCGCTGACCACCAAGGCGCCCGACTGACATGGACCCGGTTGCCGTCGTGCTGATCCTGGTTGCGCTGATCGTCGTGGTGACGGCGCTGCTGGCGATTTCGGCGGGGCGGCAATCGCCCGGCAGCCGTGGCAGCGCGCCGGGCAAGGGCTTTCACGAACTTCGGTCCGACTATCAATCCGGCATGGGCGGCGGGCATTCGCAAAGCTGGAAAATCCCGCGCGATCCACAGGATTACGCAAAACTCTTCATACCCAAGGACGCAAAGAAATGAGCGACGCAAAGACCCAGATCGACCAGACCGTCAAATCCAACGACGTGGTGCTTTTCATGAAAGGCACCAAAATGGCGCCGCAGTGCGGATTTTCCAGCCGCGTGGCGGGGGTGTTGAACTACATGGGGATCGAGTTCACCGACGTGAACGTGCTGGAAGACGAAACCATCCGCCAGGGCATCAAGGATTATTCCGACTGGCCGACCATTCCGCAGCTTTACGTCAAGGGCGAATTCGTCGGCGGCTGCGACATCATCACGGAAATGACCCTGTCGGGCGAACTGGACCAGCTGCTGGAGCAGAACGGCGTTGCCTATGACAAGGACGCCGCCGACAAGATCCGTGAAGCCAACGCCTGAAGATCACCGCATAACCGTTTGAAATAAAAAGCGCCCCTTCTTCGGGGCGCTTTTCTTTTGGGCCTTGTGACCGGCGCGCGGGCGCGGGTCAGCTGGCCTGGCGCTTTTCATCCACGGTTTCGGCCAGCGCCTCGGCGCGGGCGGCGATTTCGGCCAGCGCGTCGGTGACGTCATCGGGGATCACCGGCACTTCGACCTGCACCGGATCGGGCGGCGGCATGTCGCGCAGTTCCTTCAGCTCGCTCTTGAGCGCCGAAAGGTGGTCTTCGGCTTCGCGCAGGCGCTCTTCGAGACCGGCGGTCTTGTCCGCCAGCATCAGACCGGCCATCAGCAGCATCCGCGCTTCGGGCATACGCCCGATCTGGTTCACCAGCACCTGCGCCTCGGCGTCCAGAAGCGCGGCGGCCGAAACCAGGAACTGTTCTTCGCCCTGCTGGCAGGCCACTTCGAAGGTGCGCCCGCCAATGGTGATCGGGACTTCGAGCTGGATCGACATCAGGCGCTCTCCTCTGCTTGGCCGGGTGCGGGTTCGGCGCCCAACAGCGGCGCCAGCGCCGACAGGACGGCGCGGGCCTCGGCGGTTTCGGTGGCGCGGTCGGCGCGCAGGGCATCCAGTTCGGCCTGCATGGCCTGGTTGATC
The DNA here is from genome assembly GCF_029958925.1 of Tropicibacter oceani. Classification (NCBI taxonomy): domain Bacteria; kingdom Pseudomonadati; phylum Pseudomonadota; class Alphaproteobacteria; order Rhodobacterales; family Roseobacteraceae; genus Pacificoceanicola; species Pacificoceanicola oceani. The sequence continues at coordinate 2,502,998 of NZ_CP124616.1, read as the reverse complement.
AGCTCGGCGTCGCCGACGCCCTGGGCATTGGCGGCACGCAGGGCGGCGCTGGTTTCGCGCAGCGCGGCATTGGCGTTGCGCAGCTGTTGCAGATCGCTGTCCAGCTGTGCCAGCCCTTCGCGCTGCGAGGCAACCTGTTCGCGCAGGGCAGCGGTTTCGCCGCTTTGGCGTTCGCCAAGGGTGCGCAGGCGTTCCTCAAGCTGGGCATTGGCCAGCTTTTCATCCTCGAGCGCCTCGCGCAGCTGCGCCAGTTCTTCGGGATCGGCCTGCGGCGCGGAAGGTTCGGGGGCCGGTTCGGGTTCGGGCTCCGGGGCGGCCTCGATGGCGGCCTGCAGTTCGGCCAGGGCATTGCGGGCCTCTTCGGCCTCTTGCATCGACTTTTCGGTTTGCGCCCGCATCGCCGCCAGTTCGGCGTTCACGGCGGCCGGTTCCCACCGGTCCAGACCGGTGCCGATCCTGTCCAGCGCCCGGGTGATCCGCGCCTGCAACTCGTCTATCTGAGCCATTCTGCTCCCCTCACACGTCTTGCGGCCCTTGCACGACCGAATCGCTTTTGGACCTTTGCCCGCAAGTTTAGCAACTGCACGGGAAAATTGCGCCCCCTTGTGTATCAGGGACTTGGGCGGCGGTCTTCAACCGATGTGGCAACCTGCCGTGCCACCGCGCTTGATCTTCCCCGTCACGCTGCTATTGAGCCTGAAACCGCTAACAATCCTGAACCCGCAGCCCTGTAAGGACGACACCCGTGGATATCCAAGAGCTTCGCAGCAGCAATCCCGATCACTGGATGCGCGCCACCGCCATCCGCGCCCTGGCGCTTGACGCCGTGGCCGCCGCCAATTCCGGCCACACCGGCATGCCCATCGGCATGGCCGACGTCGCCACCGTGCTTTATGGCAACCACCTGAAGTATGACGCGCAGAACCCCGAATGGCATGACCGCGACCGGTTCATCCTGTCGGCGGGCCATGGCTCGATGCTGCTGTATGCGCTGCTGTATCTGTCGGGCGACCCCGAGGTGACGCTGGACCAGGTCAAGAACTTCCGCCAGTGGGGCGCCAAGACCGCTGGCCACCCGGAAAACTTCCTGCTCAAGGGTGTCGAAACCACCACCGGCCCCTTGGGTCAGGGCATCGCCAATTCCGTCGGTTTCGCCATGGCCGAGGAAATGCTGCGCGCACGGTTCGGCAAAAAACTGGTCGATCACTATACCTATGTCATCGCCGGTGACGGCTGCCTGATGGAAGGCGTGTCGCAAGAGGCCATCGGCCTGGCCGGTCGCTATGGCCTGGGTAAGCTGATCGTCTTTTGGGACAACAACGACATCACCATCGACGGCAAGGTGTCGCTGTCGGACCGCACCGACCAGGTCAAGCGTTTCAAGGCCTCGGGCTGGCATGTGCAGGAAATCGACGGCCATGACCCCGTGGCCATCGACGCCGCGATCATCGCCGCCAAGAAATCGAAATCCCCGTCGATGATCGCCTGCAAGACGCATATCGCGCTGGGTCACGCGGCGCAGGACACCTCCAAGGGTCACGGCGCGCTGACCAACGCCGATCAGAACACCGCGGCCAAGGACAACTGGGGCTGGAAAACCGGCCCCTTCGAAGTGCCCGCCGACATCAAATCCTGGTGGGAAGCCACCGGATCGCGCGGCGCCGCCGACCGCGCCGAGTGGGAAGCCCGCCTGAATGAGGTCAGCGCCCAGCGTCAGGCCGAATTCGCCCGCGTGATGAACGGCGAAGCGCCCAAGAAGCTGTCGGCGACCATCAAGGCGCTGAAAAAGCAGATCTCGGAAAACGCGCCCAAGGTTGCGACCCGCAAGGCCTCGGAAATGGCGCTTGAGGTGATCAACCCGATCATGCCGGAAACCATCGGCGGCTCGGCCGACCTGACCGGGTCGAACAACACGCTGACCGGTGACATGGGTGTGTTCGACACCGACAACCGCAAGGGCCGCTACATCTATTGGGGCATCCGTGAACACGGCATGGCCTCGGCGATGAACGGCATGTCGCTGCACGGCGGTGTGCGCCCCTATGGCGGCACCTTCATGGCCTTTACCGACTATGCCCGCCCGCCGATGCGCCTGGCCGCCCTGATGAAGACCCCGACGATCTTTGTCATGACCCACGACAGCATCGGTCTGGGCGAAGACGGCCCGACCCACCAGCCGGTGGAACATCTGGCCATCAGCCGCGCCACGCCGAACACGCTGGTCTTCCGCCCTGCGGATGCGGTGGAAACCGCCGAGGCCTGGGAAATCGCGCTGCGCCAGACCGGCACGCCGTCGGTGCTGTCGCTGACGCGCCAGAACCTGCCGACCGTGCGGCTTGAGCACAAGAACTCGAACCTCGTGGAAAAAGGCGCCTATGTGCTGGCCGAGGCCGAGGGCAAGCGTCAGGCGATCATCATCGCCACCGGCTCCGAGGTCGAAATTGCCCTGGCCGCGCGCGACGCGCTGCAGGCGGAAGGCATCGGCACCCGCGTCGTCTCCATGCCCTGCATGGAGCTGTTCGCGCAGCAGGACGAAGCCTATCGCAAGCGCATCCTGCCCGCCGGCCCCGTCCGCGTGGGGGTCGAGGCTGCCGTGCGTCAGGGCTGGGACCGCTGGCTGCTGGGCGAGCGTGGCCGCGAAGCCAAGGCCGATTTCGTCGGCATGGACCGCTTTGGCGCCTCGGCCCCGGCGGAAACCCTGTACGAAAAGTTCGGCATCACGGCAGACAACGTTGCCGCCAAGGTCCGCGCCCTTCTGGGCTGAGGCCTGCCACCAGAAACGACACAGGGCCGGGGATTTCCCCGGCCCTTTTCATTGTCACGCCGTGCCGCGCAAAGCGGCTACGGGGCCTTCGGTCAATGCGCTTCGGACTTTTCGCCGCCAAACAGCGCGCCCCAGATCGGCGCCACGATCTTGACCCCCACGGGGATCAGCACCAGCCCCCAGGCCAGCCCCAGGACAAAGTCGATCCCGGCGGTGATCATCCATTCCAGCGCGGGCTGGTGGTTGCCATAGGCCACGGCAATGTCATGGATCGTCTCTTCGGGCATGTGCCATCCCATCTGCGCCAGCGAATGGATGATGATCGACCCGCCCACCCAAAGCATCGCCGCCGTGCCGACGATGGTCAGCCCCTTCAGCAGCCAGGGCATGAACTTGACGATCCCGCGCCCCAGTGCCCGCGTCAGCCCCAGCCTGCCGACCTGCGACAACCACAGCCCGATGTCGTCCATCTTGACGATCACCGCCACCGCACCATAGACGGCCACGGTGATCATCACCCCGACCAGCGCCAGCGTCGCCGCCTGCATCCAGATGTTCGGGCTGTCGATCACCGAAAGCGCGATGGTCATGATCTCGGCGGACAGGATGAAATCCGTCTTGATCGCGCCCTTGATCTTCTGTTCCTCAAGATGCATCGGATCGCCGATGTCATGGCTGCCATCCGGGCCGCCCGAATGGTCATCATGCGGCATCAGCACATGCACGATCTTTTCCGCGCCTTCGAAACACAGATAGCTGCCCCCCAGGATCAGCAAGGGCGGCACCATCCACGGCGCGAAACTGGCCAGCAGCAAGGCCGCAGGCAACAAGATCACCAGCTTGTTGAAGAACGAGCCGCGCGCAATGCGCCAGATGATCGGCAATTCGCGGGCCGGTTCGAACCCGTGCACGTATTTCGGCGTCACTGCCGCGTCGTCGATCAACACGCCCGCCGTCTTGCTGCCGGCCTTGGCCGCCGCCGCCGCCACATCATCGACCGAGGCCGCAGCCACCTTTGCAATGCCCGCCACATCATCCAGCAGCGCCAGAAGTCCACTCATACCGCGTCTCCAAATCTGTTCCCGGCACCCTAGCGGGCAGACGGCAAATCGCAAGCCGATAGCCGATTCTGCCCACCGCGGCGCAGGCCAGGGATGTTAACGCAAACCCCAAGCAAGCGTTAGCGCCATCAGTCGGCGCGACCCCATGTTTATCGCTAACACGCTGTCAAATCGACATATTTTATCTTTGCAGGTGCAGCATGCCACCGTATACCCCCTTTAACATTTCTTGTTGGAGGCACGCGCATGACCGTCACAGTAGGCATCAACGGATTTGGCCGGATTGGCCGTTGCACCTTGGCCCATATCGCGGAAAGTGCCCGCAACGATGTACAGGTGGTCAAGATCAACGCCCCCGGCCCGATCGAAACCCACGCCCACCTGCTGCGCTACGACAGCGTGCACGGCCGCTTTCCCGGCCAGGTCCGCGTGACGGAAAACACCATGGACCTGGGCCGCGGCCCGATCGACGTGATGTCCTCGTATGATATGGATGAACTGGATTGGGGCGGCTGCGACGTGGTGCTGGAATGCACCGGCAAGTTCAACGATGGCGCCAAGGCCGCGGGCCACATGCAGCGCGGCGCGAAATCCGTGCTGATCTCGGCCCCCGCCAAGAACGTGCAGAAAACCATCGTCTACGGCGTCAACCACCGTGACCTGGTGGCCGGAGATACCATGATCTCGAACGGGTCCTGCACCACCAACTGCTTGGCGCCGCTGGCCAAGGTGCTGGACGAAGCCATCGGCATCGAAAGCGGCATCATGACCACGATCCACAGCTATACCGGCGACCAGCCGACACTGGACCGCCGCCACGCCGACCTGTACCGCGCCCGCGCCGCCGCCATGGCGATGATCCCGACCTCGACCGGCGCTGCCAAGGCCCTTGGCGAAGTGCTTCCGAACCTCAAGGGCAAGCTGGACGGCACCGCGATGCGCGTGCCCACCCCGAACGTCTCGGCGGTGGACCTGACCTTCTATGCCTCCAGGGACGTGACCGTCGACAATGTGAACGAAATCGTGGCCGAAGCCGCAGCCGGCCGCATGGGATCGGTGCTGTCCTACGATCCCGAAGCCAAGGTTTCGATCGACTTCAACCACACGACCCACAGCTCGATCTTCGCGCCCGATCAGACCAAGGTCACCGGAACGCGCCTTGTCCGCGTTCTGGCCTGGTACGACAATGAATGGGGTTTTTCGGCCCGTATGGCCGACGTGGCCGGCGCCATGGGCCGCCTGCTCCACTGAGAAAACCGCATACCTTAAAAACGGTGCCCGGCCAAAAGCCGGGCGCTTTTTTGTTCTGAAATGCAGGGGCTTTGCCCCTCTGCCTGCGGCATTCACCCCAGGATATTTTCAGCACAAAGAAACACCAGTCGCGGCGCCTTGTTTCTTTGTGCCCGAAATATCCCGGGGAGCACGAGGGGCTGGCCCCTCGTTCCGGCAGTTGACACGCGCGATGCGCTCAGAGGTAGTCCGCGCGCTGCAACCCGTATTTGGCCATCTTTTCGTTCAATGTCCGGCGCGGCAGGCAAAGCTCGTCCATGACGGCCGAGATCGAGCCCTTGTGGCGGCGCATGGTATTGTCGATCAGCATGCGTTCGAAGGCCTCGACGTATTCCTTGAGCGGTTTGCCTTCGGTGGTCATCACCGGTTGCATCTGGTCGTGATCGCTCATCAGCAGTGAGGCGATCGTTCCCTGTCCCCGGCGCGATTGCAGGACCGCGCGTTCGGCCAGGTTGATCAGTTGGCGCACGTTGCCCGGCCAGGGCGCTTGCAGCAGTTGCGCAGCCTCCTGGGCCGAGACATTGGGCGCGTCGCAGCCGTATTCCTCGGCGTATTGTTCGGACAGGCGGGTGAACAGCGTCAGGATATCCTCGCCGCGCGTGCGCAGCGGCGGGACGACGATCTTGAGCGCGGCCAGGCGGTAGTAGAGGTCGGGGCGCATGGTGCTTTCGCAGGTGCGGCCTTCGTCCTGGAGGTTGCAGATCGCCACGATGCGGGTTTCGGGCGGGTTGCCCTGTTCATCCAGCACCGACAGCAGCCGGGCCTGGGCACTGTCGGACAGTGCTTCGATATCCTCGAGGACCAGCGTGCCGCCGCGGGCTTCTTCGATGGCGGGAAGGCGGCTGTCTTCGGGCTGCATCGGGCCGAACAGGCGGTGCAGCAGGGTATCTTCGCCAAGCGCCGCGCAGGAGACGAGGACGAATTTCTTGCCGGCCCGGGCGCCGACCGCGTGCAGGGCATGGGCGACCAGGGTCTTGCCGGTGCCGGTTTCGCCTTCGATCAGGACGTGGCCGTCGGCCTGGCCAAGGTCCAGGATATCCTCGCGCAGGCGTTCCATCACCGGGCTGGCGCCGATCAGCTTGCGCATGATCTGTTCGCCCCCGGCCAGTTCGCGGCGCAGCGCGCGGTTGTCCAGCGTCAGGCGGCGCGCCGTCGTGGCCTTTTTCGCCAGCTCCGACATGCGGTCGGGGTTGAAGGGCTTTTCGAGGAAATCGAAGGCGCCGATGCGCATCGCCTCGACCGCGATGGGGACGTCGCCGTGCCCTGTGATCATGATCACCGGCAGCGCCGAATCCGCGCCCATCAGCTTTTTCAGCAGCTGGATGCCATCCATTCCCGGCATCTTGATGTCCGAGATCACGATGCCCGGGTAATCGGCCCCCAGCGTTCCAAGCGCCTCTTCGGCGCTGGCAAAGGTTTCGGTGTCATAGCCCGACAGGGCCAGCCACTGGCTGATCGATTGCCGCATGTCCTTTTCGTCGTCGACAATGGCAATTTTCATGGCTGTGGACATGTCTTTTCTTCCTTATTCCGCCGCCTGGGCGGTTTCGTTCAAGATGGGCAGCTGTACTTCGAAGACAGCGCCGCCGCGTTCGCTGTTGCGGGCGGTAAGCCGCCCGCCAAGGTCGGTCACGATCCCCGATGAGATCGCCAGTCCAAGCCCCACGCCGTCGCCGGGTTGCTTGGTGGTGTAGAACGGCTCGAACAGGGACTCGAGGTTTTCGATCCCGTGGCCATTGTCGCGCACCGACAGGGTTGCAGTCTCCCCTGCCGCCAGAATGATCTCGATCTGCGGGTCATCCACTGACTTGGTGGCGTCCAGCGCGTTGCGCAAGAGGTTGACCAGAACCTGTTCGATGCGCATCCGGTCGCCCATCACCTTAACAGGTTCATCCGGCAAAATCCGCGAAATCTTGACCCGGCGCGATTTCAGCTGGGGTTCCATCATCGACAGGCTGGTGGCCAGCGCGTCGGCCATGTCCACCGGGCTGAGCGTTTCCTGCCCCTTGCGGGCATAGGATTTCAGCTGGCGGGTGATGGCGCCCATGCGTTCGATCAAATCGTCGATGCGGTGAAAGGCGGTCAGCGCCTCGTCGGGGCGGTTGCGGCGCAGCAACAGGCGCGCGCCGGCCAGATAGGTCTTCATCGCGGCCAGGGGCTGGTTCAGTTCGTGGCTGACGGCGGCGGACATTTCCCCCAGCGCGGCCAGTTTCGAGCTTTGGGCCAGCGATTGTTCGGCCACGGCAAGGTTTTCCTGCACCCTTTCGCGTTCGGCCATTTCTGCCTGCAATCGGGCGTTCAGTGCACGAAGCTCCGCGCTTTCGCGCTGGAAAAGCGCCATTCTGAGCGCGGTTTTCCGGGACAGGGCGTAAAAGGCCAGCGCGGCAAGGATGGCAAAGCCCATGATTTCCAGCGCCAGCACCGCGTTCACCCGTTCGCGCACCGAGGCATAGGTGGTAAAGGTGGTCAGCGTCCAGCCGCGGAACGGAATGCGTCCGTCGATGCGCATCACCGCCTCGCCGGACAGGTAGGCGTCGGCCTCGGTGTTGGTCCAGTCCGAGGTGGCGCGGATCGCCCGTTCGATGGCCCCGTCGGGCGGCTGGCGTTGCAGCGCCTCGGGGGTGGTCAGCCCGCGCCAGCGCGGCTCGGTCGCCAGGATGATGCGGCCCTGGCTGTCGGTGACCATCACCGCGTCGGAAATCCCGGCCCAGGCGCGTTCGAACTTGGCCAGGTCGACCTCGACCACGATCACGCCGATGGCCTGGTTCTGGCTTTCGACGCGGCGCGAATAGGTAAAGCGAAAGCCGCCCGCCTCGCGTTCGATGACGGTGAACACCGTGGTGTTCGAGCGCAGCGCCTCGACGAAATAGCCAAGGGTGCGGTGGGTTTCGCCCAGACGGTTGCGGTCGGTGGCGGCGACGGTGCGCCCGTCCCCGTCCAGCAGCATCAACGAGGCCGCGCCGATTTCATCGACGAACGAGATCAGCCGCTGCGAGCTTTGGGTATATTCCCCGGCGTTCAGCGCCCCGATCAGCGCCGGGTCACGCGCCAGAAGCTGCGGCACGATGGCGTTGCGGCGCAGTTCGGAAATCAGGTTGCCGGAATACAGCGCCAGGCGCAGTTCGGCGCGGTTGCGGGTGGTTTCGGTGAAGCGGTCCGCCAGCAGCCGGTTGGTGATCCAGACCGTGGCGATTGCCGCGACCAGCAGAACGCCCAAAGCCATCCGCACCCGCCATGACAGCGGGGCCGAGCGGCGGCCGTCGGGCCGCGGGGATCTGGGAACAGGTTTGCTTTGCGCCATGGCAGGCAGGATAGGCCCCCGCCTGCCCTTGCTCAAGTCACGCTTCGCTCAAAGCCTTGGTCAAATGAGCGAAAAGGCGCGCACCATCGCTGTTGCCATGGGCGGATTCCGACGCACGTTCGGGGTGCGGCATCATACCCAGAACCCGGCGGTTTTCCGACAGGATGCCGGCGATGTCGCGGGCCGAGCCGTTGGGGTTGTCGGTGTAGCGAAAGGCGACGCGGCCTTCGCCCTCGAGCCGGTCCAGCGTGTCGCTGTCGGCATAGTAGTTGCCGTCGTGGTGGGCGATCGGGATGTTGATCTCTTCGCCCTTGGTGTAGGCTTCGGTAAAGACGCTGTCGGTCTGGTCGACCCGCAGGCCGACGGTGCGGCAGATGTATTTCAAACCCGCGTTGCGCAGCAGCGCGCCGGGCAGCAGCCCGGTTTCGGTCAGCACCTGAAAGCCGTTGCACACGCCAAAGACATACCCGCCGCGCTGCGCGTGGGCCGCGACTTCCTGGCAGATCGGGGCATTGGCGGCGATGGCGCCGCAGCGCAGGTAATCGCCAAAGGAAAAGCCGCCCGGAATGCCGACGATGTCGACCTTGGGCAGCACGGTGTCCTTGTGCCAGACCATCTGCACCTGCAGGCCCGCCTGTTCATAGGCGCGCTTGAGATCACGGTCACAGTTCGATCCGGGGAAGACGATGACGGCAGCTTTCATGGGGCTGTTCCTTCAGTTCGCAAAATCGGGGATGACGGCCACCGATGGCGGCGCGGCAGGGTCAAGGGCGGTTGCCGGAGCGCCCGGCAGATGCGGCAGGGCGCGCCCCGGGGGCAGCGCCGGATCGTCCAGCCAGGTCCGGCCGCCGGGCCGCTGGCCCGTGACGGTCAGCCGCGCGGCGCCCATCAGCCAAGCTCGATCGTGTAGCTTTCGATCACCGTATTGGCGAGCAGCTTTTCACACATGTCCTTGACGGTGTCTTCGGTGGTGCCCTCGGCCAGGTCCAGCTCGATCACCTTGCCTTGGCGCACGCCTTCGACGCCGGCAAAGCCAAGGGCCCCCAGCGCGTGGCGCACGGCTTCGCCCTGCGGATCGAGAACCCCGTTCTTCAGCATCACATGTACCCGAGCTTTCATGTCGCCCCATCCTTTCGATCTGCGTCAACCGCGTCCATCGGCCCTGACGCCACCTGCGGTGTCCAAGGCCAAATCCTGAGCGCGGTGGAACCCTATCAAGGCGCAAAATGCAAGCGGGAATCAGCCCGGGGCGCTGATCGGGCGCATTGGCCTACTCTTTATTTCCACGCCGGCTAAGGGTGCCTGCGGCCTTGTCGATGAAAAACGCCGCGCGGTCGTTGCCTGTCAGGTCGTTGTTTTCATACCCGCCGCCGCCGCCTTCGAGGATCTCGACACCGAATTGGCCGTTGCGGGTGATGCGGTTGCCGCGCACGATGGGCGCGCCCTTGGCCTGTACCGCGATGCCGGAAAAGGCGTTGCGGTAGATGTCGTTGTTCTCGATCATGCCGCGGCCGTTATCCAGCACGAAGATGCCGCTTTGCTTGCCGTCGCGGATGGTGTTGCCCTTGATCCAGGGGTCTGCCTCGGTGCGGATTTCGATCGCGGAATAGGCGTTGCCGTACAGGGTGTTGCCCTCGATCCGGGCCAGTGCGTGACCGGCGGCCAGAATGCCGCCTTCCAGGCCGTCGCGGATCACGTTGCCCTTGATCACCGGGTTCTTGGAGCCGTCCAGCGAAATCCCGACAAGGCGGTTGCCATGGATCACGTTGTCCTCGATCTGGCCCTTGCCGCCGGTGTTGACGAAAATCCCCTGCCCCTGGCCATCGCGGATGGTGTTGTCCTTGATCAGCGCCTCGCCGCCGTCGCGCAATTCGATCCCGGCATAGGTGTTGCCATAAAGGACGTTTTCCAGGATCTCGCCCTTGCCGTTGTCAAAGACGAAGATCCCGCCTTCTTTGCCGCCGTGGATTTCGTTGCGGCGTACCACGGCGCCGACATTGCTGCGCAGCACCACCCCCGACAGCCCCTGCGAGCTGATGTCGTTGTCCTCGATCACGACCGAGCCGGCCAGCACGTCGATGCCGAAATAGTCGCCGCCCGTCTGGCGCAGGGTCAGCCCCTTGATCAGCCCCTTGTCGGCCTGCCAGCTGATGATGTTGTCATTGGCCACCTCCAGCCGGATGTCGGCGCGGTTGCCGACGCCGACGATCTCGACGGGTTGGCTGATGTCCAGCCCGGTGGTGTAGGTGCCGGGGAAAACCTCGATCCGGGCGCCGGGCTTTGCCCCGGCCACCGCCTGCGCCAGATCGGTGAAATCGCCGCTGCCATCCTGCGCGACGCGGATCGCGCCGGGGGTGCCGGGAACCGGGATCGGTTGCGCCAGTGTCGCCGGATCGACCAACGGGGCCGCCGCCGCCGCGCATTCGCGTTTCGCCATGACCTTGGCCATCACTGAAAAGGTGTGGCTGGCGCATTGCGACAGGTAGGCCTCGTAGCCGCCGCAGCCCAGTTGCTTGGCCTCGGACCACAGCGCATCGCAGGCGCTGGTTTCAGGCAGGGCGGCAAGGCGCGGCGCGGCGGTTTCGGGTGCCTTGAGCTGCGGCGCGGGGGCGGGCGCCGCCGCGACCACCGCACCGGCAACCGGCAGGGCCGAGTGCAGCACCTTGCTTTGCGCCAGGATGCGCGTCATCGGGATCGCCATGTTGAACCCGGTGCGGTTGTCGCCGGCGTGATGCAGCCCGATCACCCGCTTGTCGCTGATCCGGATGACCGGAGAGCCGGAGTTGCCCTGAAGCGTGTCGCAGCTGTGGATCAGCTTGCCCTCTTCCGAGATCGCCGGCGAGGCCGCCGCACAGCCTTCGCGGCTGATGTGCTGGGACTGGCCCTGCGGGTGGCCGATGATCCACAGAAACTCGGCATCTTCGGGGTCGGCGGCGGCCAGCTCCATGATGCCGTATTTCTCGGACGGATTCCCGAAGACCCGCAGCACGGTGTAATCCAGCCCGCGGTTGGTTTCGACGATCTGCGGCGAGACCGAGTATTTGTCCACCCCTGCCGAGCGCCCCGGCTGGATGTAACCCGCCACGAATTGCGCCGCCTGAATGCCGCTGTCCGCGCCCGACGGATCGCCGTCCATGCCCGGAATGCAGTGGTGGTTGGTGACGATGTGTTTGTCATCGACGATGAAAGCGGTGCAGAACCCGGTCTGGCCATTGGCATAAAGCGTGTCCAGCCGCCCGATGGGCCGCCCCAGCCGCACCGCGGGGCTGTTTTCGCCGTATTCGATGATCGGCTCGTTCTGGTAATCGCCAAAGGCCTGTTCCAGCACAAAGCCGCTGCCTCCGCCGCCGCCCGCCGACTGGCGCGGCTGGATGACGATCTTGCCGAAATCATCCGGATCGAACTGCGCCGGGGCCTGAGCCTGGGCTGCGGGGCCGGTCAGGCAGGTTACAACCAGGGAAACGACGAAAATCGCGCGGCGCATGGCACTGTCCTCAATGGGCAAGATCAATGCCCCAGCCTAGACCCGGCGCCCACCAGCCGCCAAGTAAAGAATTCCATAGCCCCCCCCTGCCCCTGAACCGGTCCCGGCCCCGCGCCGGGGATCACGGCAGCAGCATCCCGCGCAGCATGAAGAAGAAGACCGCCGCAAGCACCGCCGCGATCGGCACCGTGATGATCCAGGCCGCCGCGATGCGCAGCAGCAGCGTGCGCTTGACCAGCTCGACCCGGTGCACCCGCCCCAGCCCGCGCCGCTCTTGTTTGCCCAGCAGACGGTCCGAGGCGCTCTGGGCCTTCATCTGGCGCAACATCTCGCCCTTGGCGGCCACATCGGCGGCCTCGAACCGGTCCAGAAAGCTGGCGATTGCCTCGGGGTCCTTTTCGGCGTGGTGCAGACGGATGTCGTCCAGCATGCGCGCATAGCTGGACTTGATGTATTCACGCAGGAACCCGACGCCAAAGACACCGCCAACGGCGATATGGGTCGAGCTGACCGGCAACCCCAGTTGCGAGGCGATGATCACCGTGATCGCCGCCGCCATGGCGATGCAAAAGGCGCGCATCTTGTCCAGTTCGGTGATCTCGCTGCCCACGGTCCGGATCAGCTTGGGCCCATAAAGCGCAAGCCCCAGCGATATGCCCACGGCCCCCACCGCCATGACCCAGATCGGGATGCCGGCCTTGGTGGAAATGCCGCCCTGGGTGATCGCTTCGTTGATCCCGGCCAGCGGGCCGACCGCATTGGCCACGTCATTGGCGCCATGTGCAAAGCTCAGCAGCGCCGCGGCAAAGATCAGCGGCACGGTGAACAGGTCATTGACGCTGGACTTGTGGTTTTCCAGCTGCGCCGTGCTTCGCCGGATATAGGGGCGCATGATGACGTAAACGGCGCCAGCCACCACCAGCCCGATCAGCAGCGCCCCGGGAAAGGAGATCGCGACGATCTTCTTGAGCCCCTTGAGCATCAGGTAGGTCGCAAAGGCCCAGGCCATGACCGCCACCAGCACCGGCACCACCCGGTTGGCGGCCGCCAGCACGTCGCGCTGATAGGTGATCTTGCGCTTGATGACATACAGGAACCCCGCCGCGATCAGCCCGCCCATCACCGGCGAGATGACCCAGCTGGCCGCGATCTGGCCCACCACGGACCAATCGGCAATGTCCCAGCCCGCCGCCGCGATGCCCGCGCCCAGAACGCCTCCGACGATGGAGTGGGTGGTCGAGACCGGCGCGCCGACAACCGTGGCAAAGTTCAGCCAGACCGCCGCCGCCAGCAGCGCCGCGATCATCAGCCAGACAAAGGTGTCGCGGTCGGCGACCAGATCGGGGTCGATGATCCCGCTTTTGATGGTGCCCACCACGTCGCCGCCCGCGACCAGCGCGCCGCCTGCCTCGAAAAAGGCGGCGATGACGATGGCGCCGGTCAGGGTGATGGCATGCGATCCCACCGCCGGCCCGACGTTGTTGGCCACGTCGTTGGCCCCGATGTTCATCGCCATGTAGCCGCCGATCATCGCCGCCGCGACCAGCAGGATGCCGTCGATGCCGCCATCGGTACGCACGATGGTGAACAGCATGATGCCGACGATAAAGATCAGCGCGGTTCCAAAGCGGAACAATTCGTCTCGGTTGCGCTGAACCGCGCGTTCCAGGTTTTCGGTTCGCAACATGGCACGGGTCCCCCCCAGGATATCTGCGTGAATGTCGCGGCCATCATCGCAGCTGTTCCGGGGGGCAAACTGAGCCATATCAACAAAGGCCCGGCAAATTGCGATATGGTCCAAAATTGCAACGCGACGCAGGGAGGCCGCGACATGACGTGCAGCACAGCCACCGGGCAGGCAAACGGCCCGGATCAGCGATCGGCCACCCCGGCAGGCCCGCCCGCATGAAGCGTTATTACCTGCCCGCCGCGATCAGCGCGCTTTTGCTGGCCTTCTGGTTCAGCCCGGACGCGCAGGAAATCGCGGCCGGGGTCGCGATCTTCCTGTTCGGGATGCTGATGCTCGAGGACGGCTTCAAGCTGTTCGGCGGCGGCACGCTGGAGCGGGTGCTGCAACGGGCCACGGCCTCGACCCCGCGGGCGATCGCCTTTGGCATCGCATCGACGACGCTTTTGCAATCCAGTTCGCTGGTCTCGATCGTCACCATATCGTTTCTCAGCGCAGGGTTGATTTCACTGATCGGCGGTGTCGGGATCATCTTTGGCGCCAATATCGGCACCACCACCGGCGCCTGGCTGGTGGCCGGGCTGGGCCTGAAGGTCAATATCGCCGCCTATGCCATGCCGATGATCGCGGTCAGCGTCATCCTGGTGTTCCAGAAATCCAAGCCGCTGCGCGGCCTTGGCTATGCGCTGGCCGGGCTGGGGTTCCTGTTCCTGGGCATCCACTACATGAAAGAGGGCTTTGACGCCTTCAAGGACCAGATCGACCTGACGCGCTTTGCCCTGTCGGGGCTGTTGGGGCTGGTGGTCTATACGCTGATCGGCACCGCCGCCACGGTGGTCATGCAGTCCAGCCATGCCACCATGGTGCTGATCCTGACGGCGCTGGCGGCCGGGCAGATCAGCTATGAAAACGCGCTGGCGCTGGCGATCGGCGCGAATATCGGCACGACGATCACCGCCGTGATCGGCGCGCTTGGCGCCAACTTTCAAGGTCGGCGGCTGGCGCTGGCGCATCTTGTCTTCAACATGGTCACGGCCATCGTGGCGCTGCTGTTCATCGCCCCCCTGCGCGAGGCGGTGGACTGGATCAGCGCCCTGGCCGGCATCGCCCCGGCGGATTTCGCGCTGAAGCTGGCGGTCTTTCACACCATCTTCAACCTGCTGGGCGTGGGGCTGATGCTGCCCTTTCTGACCCGGCTGATCAGCTTTCTGGAAACCCGCATTCCCGAACCGCAACCCGACATCAGCCGCCCGCGCTACCTGAACGAGGCGGTCGACGAATTTCCCCAGACGCTCGAACTGGCCCTGCGCAAGGAGGTCGCGCACCTGTACGACAACGCCGCCGAGCTGATCCTGCACGGGCTGAACCTGCACCGCGACCAGGTCTTTGCCGCCCGGGACGTGGCCGCCCTGGTCCGCCAAAGCCGCCGCCCGCTGGACCTGGACCTGAACGAAGGCTACGAAAACCGGGTCAAGACGCTGTATTCCGGCATCGTCGAATTCAGCGCCCGCGCCGGCAACAAACAGGTGTCGCCGGACATCGCCGAACGCATCTATGTGCTGCGCGACGTGGCCAGCAACATCGTGCAGGCGGTGAAATCCATCAAGCACCTGCGCAAGAACATCCTGCGCTATACCGTCCGCCCGCAGGGGGCGACGACCCGGCTTTATGACGAATTGCGCACCGAAATCGCCCGGATCGCCATCGAGATCCGCAAACTTGGCCTGGCCGATCCCGAAGACCGCAGCGCGCTGTGGCTGGATCAGGAACGCGCCCGCATCGAAGAGGACGCCCGATCGACCGCCCGGCGCGTTGATGCGCTAATCCGCAAGGGCGATCTGACCCCCGCTGCGGCGACCTCGTTCATGAACGATTCCGCCTATGCCTATGGCGCCATGCGTGATCTGATCAAAGCGGCGCGCGGCCTTTACATTGAACGCGACAGCGCCCTGGCCGAGGTCGAACGCCTGCTGTCTCTGGACGAAGAGGAACTCAAGGAGGCCATGACCGGCGCCGCGCCACAGGCGCCGGCCCGGTCGGACGCGGGGACACCATGACGCACACCAGAAAACACACCCGGGGATGCCCCGCTTGCACGATCAGGAGCACCAGATGGGACTGAAGAAACTGGCCGCCAAGGTCGAAGACTACAACGCGCGCCTCGAAGTCGGCAAAGCCAGCAAGATCAAGCCGCGCCACGTCGAAAAGGTGCTGCAAAAGCTGCGCGCCAAGCAAGCCGCGCTCGAGGCGGAAATCGCCGCCGCCAGCTCGGCCGACAAAAAGGCCCGGCTGGCCGGGAAACTGCAAATCGCCCGCACCCATATCGAACGCGCCGAATGGCTGCGCAGGGAATTGGGCTGACGGGAGGCAGGATTGCCGCGCCCTGCCCCGGTTCAAGCAGGGATTGAGACATGCGCCCGGTTGGTCGCCATATCCAATGAAAAAGGGCGGCCCTTTGCGGCACCGCCCTTGAATGGTCAAACCAAGCGGGGCTTTCAGTTGATCAGCGTCGGCTTGGTCGGGTGGGTCGCCTGTTTGGGCATCACGCCCAGGCGCTTGGCCACTTCGGTATAGGCGTCGGTCAGCGACCCCAGATCGCGGCGGAACACGTCCTTGTCCAGCTTTTGACCGGTCTCGATGTCCCACAGGCGGCAGCTGTCGGGGCTGATTTCGTCGGCCACGATCAGGCGCTGGAAATCGCCGTCATAGACGCGGCCGATCTCGATCTTGAAGTCGATCAGCTTGATCCCCACGCCGAACATCAGGCCGGACATGAAATCGTTGACCCGCAGCGCCAGCGCCACGATGTCGTCCATGTCGTGCTGCGAGGCCCAGCCAAAGGCGGCGATATGTTCCTCGGTGACCAGCGGATCGCCCAGCTTGTCATCCTTGTAGCAGTATTCGACGATCGGGCGCGGCAGTTGCGTGCCCTCTTCGATGCCCAGACGTTTGGACATCGACCCGGCGGCATAGTTGCGCACGATGATTTCCAGCGGGATGATCTCGCAGGCGCGCACCAGCTGTTCGCGCATGTTCAACCGTTTCAGAAAGTGCGTCGGCACCCCCACGGTGTTCAGGCCCGTCATGAAGAATTCCGACAGCAGGTTGTTCAACACGCCCTTGCCCTCGATCGTCGCCTTCTTTTCGGCGTTGAAAGCGGTCGCATCGTCCTTGAAGTACTGCACGATGGTGCCCGGCTCGGGGCCTTCGTACAGTGTCTTGGCCTTGCCTTCATAGATTTTCTTGCGACGTGCCATGGGGGGCCCTCATAATAGAAAAGCGCGCGGAGTTCCGCGCGATAGCCTTCCCATACTCCAAGGGCCGCATCGCCGCAAGCGGCACGGGATGCCGCAGCCTTGCGAGTTGTGCTTGCGTCCGGGCGCAGGGGGCGGCATATCCAAGGGGAACACGAAACTTTCCGCAGGGAGCCTGCCCATGTCCACCTTCGACGATCGTGAAAGCGCCTTCGAGAACAAGTTTGCCCATGACGAGGAAATGAAGTTCAAGGCCGAAGCCCGGTGCAACAAGCTGCTTGGCCTTTGGGCCGCAGAACTGCTGGGCAAGTCCGGCGATGACGCACAGGCCTATGCCAAAGAGGTCGTGCGCGCCGATTTCGAAGAGGCCGGCCACGAGGACGTGGTGCGCAAGGTTGCCGCCGACCTTGGCGACAAGGCGACCGCCGACCAGATCCGCGCCAAGCGCGCCGAGCTGATGATCGCCGCCAAGGGCCAGATCGTCCAGGAACACTAAGACCGCCTGCCAACCGGCAAGACGGATCAAGGCGCCCCGACCGGGCGCCTTTTTTCGTGGCAAGGGCCAGGGCCGGGCCCCGCCTGGCCTGATGCGCCATTAACCCTGTGCTTTCATATCTTTAGTTCCAAATCGAAACGTTAACCCCGGCGCAGTAGCGCTGCGGCTAACGTCCCTGAACGATTTGGCGGGAGATATCGGTGGCCTTTTCAATGCTTGTCCAACAGGCGGCGCAGCTGCGCCGCGTTCTTCCTCTTGTGCTGGGGGGCCTGTGTCTTTGGCTGCTCTGGCAAAAGGGGGGGACGCTGGATTGGCACGCGGTGCGCAGGGCCTTTGCCGACATCCCCGCGCCGCGCTGGATCGCGGCCGCGCTGCTGACTGGCGGCAGTTTCTGGGCGCTGGCGCAATACGATCTGATCGCGCACCGCCATTTCGGCACTGGCACCCGCGATCACGTGGCGCGCCGGTCCGGGGCGTCGGCGATCGCGCTTGGCCAGGTGATCGGCATGGGCCCGGCGGTGGGCGCCTCGGTGCGCTGGCGTCTGATGCCGGGGCTGGGGCATGGGCGCATCCTGCAACTGACCGCCTTTGTGACGCTGACCTTTCTTGCGGCCTGGGCGGTGCTGGCGCTGGTCTTTGCCTTGCCCGTGTTGTCCGGCCATCCCCTGCTGGTGCTGCTCAGCCTGCCGCTGGCGCTGCTGGCCGGGGGCGCGGCGCTGCTGCGCTTTCCGCGGTTGCGGTTGCTGGGGCGCAGCCTGACCTTGCCCAGCCTTCCGGCGGCCGCGCAGCTGCTGGCGCTGTCGTTTTGCGACATGGGCTTTGCCGCGCTGGCGCTGTACGTTCTGTTGCCGCCCGATCTGGGGCTGTCCTTCCTGCCGGTTCTGGCGGTCTACATGCTGGCGCTGGGGGCCGGGCTGGTTGCCGGAACGCCTGGCGGCATCGGCCCGTTCGAGCTGGCCATGACCGGGTTGATCCCGCATGTCGACATCGAACTGCTGGCCGCCTCGCTTCTGGCCTATCGCGCCAGTTACTATGCGCTGCCCTGTCTGGTCGGGGCCGCCTATGCCATGGTTGCGCAGCCTGACCGGTCCGCCCCCGATCCGGCACTGCCCGCGCCGCTGTCCGGGCGCAGGGCCGAACACGCCATCGCCGCGCAGGCCGATGCGCTTGGCCTGCGCACCGATACCGGCGCCGCCTGCCTGCTGCGCAGCCCGCAGACCCTGACGCTCTTCCTGGGGCCGACCCATGGCGATCTGGCGCCGCTGTTGCCGGACCTGCGCGCCATGGCCCGCGCGCAGAACCGGCTGGCCTGCCTGTACAAGGTCGAGGCCCGCGATGCTGCCGCCCTGCGCCGCGCCGGATGGCATGTCGCCCCCGTCGCGCAAGAGGCCGTGCTGAACCCGCAGGGCTTCAGCCTGGACGGTGCCTGCCACCGCCAGTTGCGCCGCTCGATCCGCAAGGCGGAAAAATCCGGCGTCGAGATCCGCCGCCTGACCCGCCCCGACTGGGCCGAAATGGCCCGGATCAACGCGCTTTGGGCGGCGGCGCATGGCGGTGAACGCGGGTTGACCATGGGGCGCTTTTGCCCCGAGTTCCTGGCCGACAAACCGATCTTTGCCGCCTTTGCCGAGGGCCGCATGCTGGCCTTTGCCACCGCCGTGCAGACCCCCGGCGCGCTGTCGCTGGACCTGATGCGCCATGTCCCCGGCGCGCCTTCGGGCACCATGCATGCGGTGGTGGCGGCGATGATCGAACACGCCCGCCTGACCGGCCGCACCGAACTCAGCCTGGCCGCCCTGCCCAATCCGCGCCTGGCGCGTTTTGCCAGCGGCGCCGAAGGGCTGGCCCGTTTCAAGAACAGCTTTGGCCCGGATTGGCGCCCGCTTTACATCGCCGCTCCGAACCGTGTGGCGCTGCTGCTGGCGGGGCTGGATCTGTGGCTGGCGATCCGCTTTCCCGCGCCGCTTGCCCCGCTGCCCGCCGCCGTGCGCGCAGACCCCTGGCAGGCGGACCGCGAGGCCACCGCGCCATCCCGCGCCCCCCTGCGCGAGACCGGCTGACAGCGCGGCCTTGCCAATCCGTCCCGGCTCTGCCACTGCCTAGGGGGCTTTGGGGGGAGTGGACAGATCATGCATCAGACCTTGCGCGCGTCCTTGTGGATGATCGGCACGATCGTATCCTTTACCTTCATGGCCATCGCCGGGCGCGCGGTCAGCCTGGATCTCGATACCTTTGAAATCATGCTGTACCGATCGCTGATCGGCATCGCCATCGTTCTGACGGTTTCCAGCCTGGCCGGAACCCGCCGGCAGATCGGCGTGCGCAAGATGGGCTGGCACTTCCTGCGCAACATCTTTCATTTCTCGGGCCAGAACCTGTGGTTCTACTCGATCACCGTGATCCCGCTGGCGCAGGTCTTTGCGCTGGAATTCACCCTGCCGCTGTGGGTCATGCTGATGAGCCCGCTGATCCTGGGCGAACGGCTGACCCCCAGCCGCGCGCTGGCCGCCGTCGCCGGGTTCATCGGCATCCTGATCGTCACGCGCCCCAGCCCCGACACCTTTCACATCGGTTTGGTGACCGCCGCCCTGGCCGCAATCGGCTTTGCCGGATCGGCGGTTTTCACCCGCCGACTGACCCGGACAGAGCCGATCACCCAGATCCTGTTCTGGTTGACGGCGTTGCAGGCCTGTTTCGGCCTGCTTTGCGCCGGGTACGACGGCGACATCGCCCTGCCCTCGGCCGAAAACTGGCCCTGGGTCATCGTCATTTCCTGCGCCGGGCTGGTGGCGCATTTCTGCCTGACCACGGCGCTGTCGCTGGCCCCTGCCACAGTCGTCATGCCGATCGACTTTGCCCGGCTTCCGGTGATCGCGGTGGTCGGCATGGCGGTCTACCAAGAAGCGCTTGATCCTTGGGTTTTCGTGGGTGCCGTGATCATTTTCGGCTCGAATTACCTCAATATCCTGCACGAGACGCGAAAACTGCCTGTTACAAAAACGTGACGCAGCGTTGCATTGCGTCAAGCTGACGTACCGTCAAAGATTGACCGGAACGACCTGTCGCCAATAGCCTGCCAGCAGGAGACCACCCCCGCTCACGGGGTGTTAACGGGACTTCCCACACGAGGGATGAGGGACAGATGAACAAGACACTTTTCGGGGCAGCCGCGCTGACCCTGACCGCAACAACTGCAATCTCGGGCGGCATTGAACGGTCGGTCATCGACTACGGGCTGATGTTCCAGCCCGGCACGCAGATGACCCTGGGCCACGCGCTGGTCACGCCGCGCGTTTCGGGCAAATACACCGCCGCGACGGGCGGTGGCGACACCGGCAACATGGCCAATTCCTACGGCACCTTCAGCTTTGCCTACAAGAATGACCTGTCCGACAAGCTCGCCTTTGGCCTGTACCACAACCAGCCCTACGGCGCTGGTGCATCCTATACCTCGGGGTTCTACACCGGGCTCAGCGCCGACTGGACCAGCAAGCAGACCGCTGCGGTGCTGAAATACAAGATCGGCGACCGCTTTTCCGTCTTTGGCGGCTTGCGCTATGTGCTCAGCTCGGCTGACATCGTGATCCCCGACCAGATGATCCGCGCCAGCACCGCTGTGCGCGTGGCCGAAACCCAAAGCCAGATCCAGGCCGGCATCACCCAACTGCAGAACGCGGGCGCCCCGGCGACCGATCCGCGGCTTGTGACGCTGCAGACGCAGCTGGCGCAGACCAACGCCTATGGCGCGGCCGTGGCCGCCGCCCCGGCCGGGTCGTTCCAGTATACCGCGCAGGGTGAACAGCGCGGCGATTGGGGTTTTGTCGTGGGCGCCGCCTATGAAATCCCCGACATCGCGCTGCGCGTCGGCCTGACCTGGGAAAGCAAGGTCACGCACAAGTTCGACACCACCGAATCGCTGCCCTTCTTCGGCATTCCCGGCAACAGCGAAACCGAGGTCGAGATGCCGCAATCGGTGGCGCTGGATTTCCAGACCGGCATCGCCGAGGGCACCTTGCTGTTCGGTGGCGTGAAATGGACCGAATGGTCCAAGTGGGAAGTCCGCACCCCGGGGTATGAATCCGTCACCGGCACCGCCGTGACCGGCTTTGCCAATGACGTGATCACCTATCGCGTCGGCCTGGGCAAGAAGTTCAACGACAACTATTCGGCCTTCGCCCAGATCGGTTACGAAGCCTCGGACGGCGAGGTCGCATCGCGCCTGTCCCCGACCGACGGCCGCACCTCGTTCGGCGTTGGCGCGCAGTTCACCGAAGGCGCCCACAAGCTGCGCATCGGCATGGAATACGTCAAGCTGGGCGATGCCAAGGACGCCTCTGGCACCAAGTTCGAAGGCAACTCGGCCATCGGGTTCGGCATGGCCTATACCGCGTCGTTCTGATCGGCGGCCACACCAGGACCAACAATGCGCGAAGGGCAACCTTCGCGCATTTTTCTTTGCCAAAAGCGCAGGATACGGATCGCGGGGCGGCCGTTGACGGGGCAGACTGCCAGCCATGACACAGACATCCCTTTCCCCCCGCGCCTGGGCCGAACTGTTCCTGCTGGGCCTGATCTGGGGCGGGGCCTTTCTGGCGATCCGCACGGCGCTGGACGAAATCGGCCCGCTGACCTCGGTGCTGCTGCGCTGCGGGCTGGCGGCGCTGCTGTTATGGGCCTTTGTCCTGGTGCGCGGCCACAGCCTGCCGCGCGGCGCGGCGATCTGGGGCAGCCTGTTGGTCATGGGCGTGTTGAACAATGTCATTCCGTTTTCGCTGATGGCCTGGGGACAGCTGCACATCCCCAGCGGGCTGACCTCGATCCTGAATGCGACGACGGCGATCTTTGGCGTGCTGGTGGCCGCCGCCGTCTTTGCCGACGAACGCCTGAGCGCGCGCAAGCTGGTCGGCGTGGGCCTTGGGTTTGGCGGCGTGTTGCTGGCGATCGGGCCGGCGGCCTTGCTCAGCTTCAACATCACCTCCACGGCGCAACTGGCCGTGATTGCTGGAACATTCTCGTATGCCTGCGCCGGGGCCTGGGCCCGCAAGCGGCTGTCGCCTTTGCCGCCCGTGGTCGCCGCGGTGGGGATGCTGACCTGCTCGACGCTGGTGATGATCCCGCTGGCCCTGACGCTGGAAGGCGTGCCGAACCTGGCGCTGGCCCCCGCCACCTGGGCCGGCATCCTGTATTACGCGGTGATCGCCACGGCGCTGGCCTACCTGCTGTATTACCGGGTGCTGGCGATGGCGGGCGCCGGCAACCTGATGCTGGTCACGCTGCTGATCCCGCCCGTCGCCATCGTGCTGGGCGCCCTTGTCCGCAACGAGGCGCTGGCCCCCCAGGCCTATGGCGGTTTTGCCCTGCTGGCGCTGGGGCTGGTGGTGCTGGACGGGCGCGCGTTCCGGCGCAACAGGGTTTGACGCGGCCCGCCGCCGCGCGTAATCCATGCCCGACACATTGCCCGAGGGAGCAGGCATGCTTTACGACTCTGCAGACAGCTGGCGCCGCGCCGCGCACAAACGTGTGGTCCTGTTCGCCATGTCGGGGCTGGGAAAATCCCATGTCTCGAAACTGCTGCGCAAGTCGGGTGAGTGGTTCCACTATTCGATAGATTACCGCATCGGCACCCGCTACATGGGCGAACTGATCGCCGACAACGCCAAGCGCGAGGCGATGAAGGTGCCCTTTCTGCGCGATCTGCTGATGTCGGATTCGATCTACATCGGATCGAACATCACCTTTGACAACCTGTCGCCGCTGTCCGCCTACCTGGGCAAACCGGGCGATCCGGCCAAGGGCGGGCTGCCGATCGACGAATACCGCCGCCGCCAGGCCCAGTTCGAACAGGCTGAACGCGCCGCCCTGCTGGACACCGAACATTTCATCGGGCGCGCGCAGGACCTTTATGGCTATCCGCATTTCGTCTGCGACACCGGCGGCAGCATCTGCGAATGGGTCAACCCCGAGGATGACAACGACCCGATCCTGACCGCCCTGTCCCGCAGCGCCCTGATGGTCTGGATCAAGGGCAGCGACGCCCATACCCGCGAATTGGTCCGCCGCTTTGACGAGGCGCCCAAACCCATGGCCTATCGCCCCGATTTCCTGACGCGGACCTGGACCGACTATCTGGATCAGCACGGCTGCCCCGAGGCCGAGGTCGACCCCGATGATTTCATCCGCTGGACCTATGCCCAGGCGCTGGCCCACCGCCAGCCGCTGTACCAGGCGATGGCGCGGCGCTGGGGGATCACGGTCGATGCCTCGGACATGGCCGCGGTGCGCGATCAGGCGGATTTCGCCGAGATCATCGCCCGCGCCCTGCCCGCGGCCCGCAGCCAGGCCAAGGCCCGCGCCTGATCCGGGCACCTTGTCCGGGGCTGCGCGATGCCCTATCTCTCTGACTTCAAACGGAGACCATCAGACATGCCGATCAAACTGCCGTCCGACCTGCCAGCCTTTGCCGTGCTTCAGCGCGAAGGCGTCATGGTCATGGCCGAAGAACAGGCAGCCCGCCAGGACATCCGCCCGCTGCGGATCGGCCTGTTGAACCTGATGCCGAAAAAGATCCAGACGGAAAACCAGTTTGCCCGGCTGATCGGCGCAACCCCGTTGCAGATCGAACTGTCGCTGATCCGGATGAGCGATCACACCGCCAAGAACACCGCCGCCGACCACATGGAAAACTTTTACCGCCCCTTCTGCGAGGTGGCCGAAAGCGGCGAAAAATTCGACGGGCTGATCATCACCGGCGCCCCCATCGAACACCTGCCCTTTGAGCAGGTGACCTATTGGGACGAAATCAGCCAGGTCTTTGACTGGACCCAAAGCCATGTGCATTCCACCTTTGGCGTGTGCTGGGGCGGCATGGCGATGATCAACCATTTCCACGGGGTCCGCAAATACGACCTGCCGCACAAGGCCTTTGGCTGTGTCCGGCACCAGAACCTGGCCCCCGCTTCGCCCTATCTGCGCGGGTTTTCCGACGACATGGTGATCCCCGTGTCGCGCTGGACCGAACTGCGGCGCGAGGAAATCCAGGCCGCCGGGCTGCCGATCCTGATCGACAGCACCGAAACCGGCCCCTGCCTTGTCGAAGATCCGGCGCACCGCGCGCTCTATATCTTCAACCACTTCGAATATGACAGCGACACGCTGAAGCAGGAATATGACCGCGACGTTGCCGAAGGCACGCCGATCAACATTCCGGCCAATTACTATCCGGCCAACGACCCCAGCCAAAGGCCGCAGAACCGCTGGCGCAGCCATGCCCACCTGCTTTATGGCAACTGGATCAACGAAATCTACCAGACCACGCCTTTCGATCTGGCGCGCATCGGGCTGGACTAGGGCGTGCTCAAACTGGGTCTTGCTCTGCTTGTCGTTCTGGTCGTCCTTGCCGGGCTGACCCTGTGGCGCGCGCAGCGCCACGAGGCCGCGGCCGCCCGCGAATACCCCCCGTCAGGCGATTTCCTTGAGGTCGACGGCAAGCGGGTGCATTTCAAGATCCAGGGCAGCGGCCCCGACCTGGTGTTGATCCACGGCTCCAGCGGCAACCTGCGGGACATGACCTTTGGCCTGATGGACCGCCTGGCGCAGGATTACCGGGTGATCGCCTTTGACCGGCCGGGCCTGGGCTATACCGACAGGCTGAACGGCCTGGGCGCCACCATCGACCAGCAGGCGGCGCTGTTGGCGCGCGCAGCGCGGCAGCTGGGCGCCAAGCGGCCCATCGTCATGGGCCAGTCCTATGGCGGCGCCGTCGCGCTGGCCTGGGGCGTCAACCACCCCGATCAGACCGCCGCGCTGGTGCTGGTGTCGTCGCCCGCCTACCCCTGGGACACACCGCTTTCGACCTATTACCAGCTGCTGTCGCACCCCTGGCTGGGTCCGCTGGTGATCCCGCTGCTGACTGCCTGGGTCCCCGAAAGCGTCGTGCAGCGCAATGTCGAAGAGGTGTTCCTGCCGCAATCCGAACCGGCCGGATATGCAGAACACTTTGGCGTCGCGCTGACCCTGCGCCGCGCCAGCCTGCGGGCCAATGCCCTGCAACGGGCCGGACTGCTGGCGGAAATGACCGCGCTGTCGCAACGTTACGACGCGCTGAGCATGCCGATCGAACTGGTGCACGGCGATGCCGACACCACCGTGGGCGCCCATATCCATGCGGTGCCGATGTCCCAGCGCCTGCCCAATGCCCATCTGACGCTGCTTGAAGGCGTCGGCCACATGCCCCATCACAACCGCCCCGGCGCCGTGATCGAGGCGATCCACCGCGCCGCGATCCGCGCGCAATTGCGTTAACGCCCTTAACATTCCATAGTGCGTTCACCCATCCACGAGGCCACCATGACCCTTCCGTTTGATGGCGCCATCAGCGCCTTTTTCGACAATGACGCCCCGCAATCGCTGCGCGATGCCATCAAGCGGGCCGACAACAACGACATCCTGTCCACCAGCTATCCCTACAGCGAAGAGCTGAAGCGCAAGGCCTATGACAAGCAGATGCAGGCAATGCAGATCGAACTGGTCAAGATGCAGACCTGGGCGCGCGAAACCGGCGCGCGCATCGCCTGCGTGTTCGAAGGCCGCGATGCCGCCGGAAAAGGCGGCACGATCAAGCGGTTCCAGGAAAACCTCAATCCTCGGGGGGCGCGGGTCGTGGCGCTGTCGAAACCCTCCGAGCTTGAGGCGACGCAGTGGTATTTCCAGCGCTACATCGACCACCTGCCCTCGGGCGGCGAGATCGTGTTCTTTGACCGGTCCTGGTACAACCGCGGCGTGGTCGAAAAGGTCTTTGGCTTTTGCGATGACGCGCAGCGCGAACATTTCTTTGCCCAGGTTCCCGACTTTGAAAAGATGCTGGTGGACGAAGGCATCCACCTGTTCAAGTTCTGGCTGAACGTCGGGCGCGCCGAACAGCTGCGGCGCTTTCTGGAACGTGAAAAAGACCCGCTAAAGCAATGGAAACTCAGCTGGATCGACGTCGAGGGCCTGTCGCGCTGGGACGCCTACAGCCAGGCGATCGAGGAAACCCTGACCCGCAGCCACACCGCCTCGGCGCCCTGGACCATCGTGCGCTCGGACGACAAGCGCCGCGCCCGGATCGAGGCGATCCGCCATGTGCTGAGCACGCTGGACTACGACCGCAAGGACCCCAAGGCCATCGGCCAGCCCGATGCGGCGATCTGCGGCGGTCCGGATATCTGGAATGCCTAAAAAGCGCGGCTATCACCACGGCAACCTGCGGCAGGCCCTGGTGGATTCCGCCCTTGAACTGATCCGGGAAAAGGGCCCCACCGGCTTTACCCTGTCAGAGGCGGCCAAGCAGGCGGGCGTCACCCCGGCGGCGGTCTATCGCCATTTCGCCGGCCGCGAGGACCTGATCGCCGAGGCCGCGCGCCAAGGCTATGAAATCTTTGCCGACGTGATGGACTATGCCTATCAAAAGGGCCAGCCCTCGGCCCTGGCCGCCTTCGAGGCGACGGGCCGCGCCTACCTGGCCTTTGCGCGCAAATACCCCGGCCACTACATCGCCATGTTCGAAAGCGGCATATCGGTGAACCATTCGCCCGACCTGGCGCTGGTGTCGGCGCGCGCGCGCGGCGTCCTGGAAAAGGCCGCGGCCGAATTGTCCCAGCACATCCCCCCCGAAAAGCGTCCGCCGCCGGCGATGTTTTCGGCGCATATCTGGGCGCTCAGCCATGGCGTGGTCGAATTGTTCGCGCGCAATTCGCCCGGCACGCAATCGCCCTTTCCGCCCGAGGATCTTCTGGAAACGGGCATCGGGATCTACCTGCGCGGGCTGGGCCTGCTGCCCGAGGACAAGTGAGCATGGACAAGACGTTTTTCCTGGGGCTTGGAGGGCAGAAATGCGGCTCATCGTGGATACAGGCCTACCTGGCAGGGCAATCGGGGTCGGATTTCGGGCGTTTGGGGGAGTATCAGGTCTGGGAACACCGGCTGGGCGGGGTTTTCGCCCGCTACCGGGTGCCGGAACCCGGCGCAGCGCAAAAGCTGCGCGCGCGGATCAAACGCGCGGTCGGGGCCGCCGAACCGGTGCCGCATCTGCGCTGGCGCCTGCAAGGTGACGACACCGCCTATTTCGACTATTTCGACGGTTTGCTGACCGCCCCCGGAATCCTGCGCAGCGGCGACATCACCCCGTCTTATGCGGCGCTTGGGCCTGACCTTCTGACCCGCATCAAACGGGGGATGGAAGCGCGCGGCGCAACCGTCAAGGTGCTGTTTTCCATGCGCGATCCGGTCGATCGGCTGCGCTCGCACCTGCGCATGGAAATGGCCAAGGGCCGCCTGCCCGCCGCAAAGGACAACGAAGCGCCGCTGCGCCAGTTCTACGCCAGCGACGAGGCCGCCGCGCGCAGCCGATATGACCGCACGTTGCAGGCCATCGAGCAGGTCTTTGCCCCCGAAGACACGCATATCTGCCTGTTCGAGGAATTGTTCACCCCCGATGGCATCACCGCGCTGGCGCGCTTTGCCGATGTGCCGGTCGACGCCAAGGCCGGGGCGCATCTGGTGAACGCCCGCGAAAAGGGCAGCGGAATCCCCGACAGCCTTGCCGCCGAGATTGCCAATCACTATGCGCCGGTTTACACCGCTGTCGCGGCGCGCCTGCCGCAGATCGCAACGCTCTGGCCTTCGGCGCGCCATCTGACCTGACAGCAAGGGGGCCCTGCCCGTGATCATCAGCCACAAGCACCGCTATATCTTTCTGCATTGCCGCAAGACCGCCGGCAGTTCGATCAGCGTGTCGCTGGCGCGCGATCTGGGCCCTGATGACCTGATGCTGTCGGCGCTCAGCGAAACCATGGCCGAAGGCATCGCCATCCCGCAGCGCGTGACGCAGGCCGCCAGGGATCAGCTGAAAACCCAGCCGCTGTTTCAGGACACCAGCAAACGCCTGGCGCTATGGGGGCTGGGCAGCGAAAAGGCCCGCCAGCACGCGATAAAGAAACTGGCGCTGCAATACTACCGCGACAAACTGGATGAACCGCAGCCGCAGCATTCCTATGCCAGCAGCATCGCCCGCGAATTTCCCCGCGAATGGGCCGAATATTCCAAGTTCTGCGTCGTGCGGAACCCCTGGACCAAGACCGTTTCGGATTACTTCTGGCGCATCAAGAACAGCGCGAATCCCCCTGATTTCGCTGAGTTTGTTGCCGCCATAGAACGCGGGGATTCTCTGGGCGATATCGTGCGCGTGCGCTATCACGACAACTGGCCGCTTTACACCATCGACAATGAAATCATCGCCGATGAGGTGGTCCGGTTCGAAGACCTAGTGCCCGGCCTGACCGCCGCCTGCGCCCGCCTGAACATTCCCTTTGACGGCTGGCTGCCGCGCGCCAAGGGCAATCACCGCCCCAAGTCCGGCAAGAAGGCCGATCCGCTGTCCTTCTACACGCCCGAGCTGCGGGACACGGTCGGGCGGCTGTACGAAAAAGAGATCGAAACCTTTGGCTATACCTTCGGGCCTACCAGCGCATAAGGCCAAGGTCGATCAACTGCTGGGGCCCTTGATAGCGAACGCTTTGCGCGTCGAGAAAGCCGTCGTCCCGCCCCTCCATCGCCTTTAGCAACTGCGCATAGCCGTGGTACTTGCGCGCGCCATGGGCATGGGCGCCCTGCGTGATCGCGCGCGTGATCTTGTCCGCGAATTGCGCGGTAAAGACGAAATGCGCCAGCGTCAGCAGCACAGTCGAAGACGGCGGTTTGCTGGCGTTGTGGCTGCCGACCTGGTGGCAATCGGCGCTGCGCAGGATCAGCGGCGTCTTGTGCCGGGGCGAGGTCTGGCTTTGCTGGTCGCGCCGCACCCGCGCCGGCATCCAGATCTTGTGCCACCCGCGCCGGATCAGCGGCGGCGTCACATTGTACTGCGCATAAAGATGCGCGGTCTTTGACTGGCCCATCAGCCGGGGCCGCAGCGCGCCGGGCGTCAGATCCACCAGCGCCTCGGCC
Organism: Tropicibacter oceani; assembly: GCF_029958925.1. Taxonomy (NCBI): domain Bacteria; kingdom Pseudomonadati; phylum Pseudomonadota; class Alphaproteobacteria; order Rhodobacterales; family Roseobacteraceae; genus Pacificoceanicola; species Pacificoceanicola oceani. The sequence continues at coordinate 2,473,682 of NZ_CP124616.1, read as the reverse complement.
TGGAAATGCGGATAGGCGGCGATCAGCCCTTGGAAACTGTCCGGCAATTCGCCTTTCAGCCCCTGCACCCCGCGCGGGAAAAACTCGACCACCGAGGCAACGGCGGCAAATGCCCCATCGTCGCGCAACCGGTCAACCACCTGAGCAACCGAAGTGACGCCCGGCGGCAGGATCAGGAATTCATCCGCATCGACATAGGCGACAAAGGCATTGTCAAAGAACAGATGCGGCAGCGCGATCTTGAAATAGGTGCCGGCCCGTTCCACCCGGGTCCTGCCCTCGGGGTCGGTAAAGCGCAGCTCTTGCCCGAACCCCAGATCCGAGCGCATGACAATGCAATCGGACTGGGCACTAAGATGTTCAAAGGTGCCGTCCGTGCTGGCGTCATCCCAGATCAGGAACTGTTCGAACCCGATGCTGCGGTAATGCGCCAGGAAGGCGGGCAAAAAGCCCATCTCGTTCTTCATCGTGGAAAACAGGGTCAGCCGGGCCGGATCGACCTGCCCGCTGACCACCCGGGCCAGGCGGCCCGCATCCTTGATCGAAACATCCAGCATGATGCCCCCTTAACGCGAAAAACCCGCCTGTGAAAGGCGGGTTTTTGCAAATCGTATGGCGAAGGTTTAACGCTTCGAGAACTGGAAGGAACGGCGTGCCTTGCGCTTACCGAACTTCTTGCGTTCCACCACGCGGCTGTCGCGGGTCAGGAAGCCAGCAGCCTTCAGCGCGCCGCGCAGGCTGGGATCGTACAGCTGCAGCGCCTTGGAGACACCGTGCTTGACCGCACCGGCCTGACCGGACAGACCACCGCCCTTGACGGTTGCGAAGACGTCGAACTGGTCTTCGACACCGGCGACGGTGAAGGGCTGGCGCAGGATCATCTGCAGCACGGGACGGGCAAAATACTTGCTCATCTCTTTGCCGTTGACGGTGACCTTGCCGGAACCCGGCTTGATCCAGACGCGGGCAACCGCATCTTTGCGCTTGCCGGTTGCATAGGACCGGCCCAGCTCGTCACGGACGGGCTCGCGCGGGGCTTCGAGGACGGGAGCAGCGGCAACGGTGCCTGCGGCTTCGCCCAGCTCTTCCAGAGAATTGATCTGATCAGCCATGATTACACCCGCGTGTTTTTCTTGTTCATCGACTTGACGTCCAGCACTTCGGGCGACTGTGCCTCGTGCGGATGCTCGGCGCCTGCATAGACGCGCAGGTTGGTCATGATCTGGCGCGACAGACGGTTGCCCGGCAGCATGCGCTTGACCGCCTGCACCACGACGCGCTCGGGGTGTGCACCCTCGAGGATCTGCTGCTTGGTGCGGGATTTGATGCCACCGGGGTGGCCGGTGTGCCAGTAAAAGTGCTCATCGCGCTTGTTACCGGTCATCTGGATCTTGTCCGCATTGATGATGATGACATTGTCACCACAATCCATGTGGGGGGTGAACGACGGCTTGTGCTTGCCGCGCAGACGCATGGCAACGATCGAGGCAAGACGGCCCAGAACAACGCCCTCGGCGTCGATCAGGATCCATTTCTTCTCGATGTCTGCCGGAGTCGCAGAGAAGGTTTTCATGGGTATATCCGTTTTTCGTTGGAGAAGAGCCGCGCCCAGCGGCACGCCCCCAAATTCCGATGGGCGGGTTATATAGACGCCAAACCCACAGTCAAGCGCGACTTTTCCGGATTTTTCATTGCAAAACAATGACTTGAAATTACGGTATCAGAATACCTCATGTTTTCGCGCAATTTCCAAGCCGCCGCCCCGAGTCAGCCATCACGCTGCGCCCGGCAACGCCCCGGCGTTCATACCGCGATGCGTTCGGGCGGATGATCCAGCAGATGGCGCAGGCGCTGCATCGCCGCCTCGAAACTGGCGTGCGACACATGCGCGTTGATCGCCAGCCGCACCGCATGCGGGGCCTGCCCATCCCGCAGCGCGAATTCATCGGCATTGCGAAGCTGTACGCCTTCGGCCTCGGCGGTCTGGACAAAGGTGCTGGCGCGCCAGCCATCCGGCAGGGTCAGCCACAGAAAGGGCACATCCTCGTGCCAGCGCAGATCATACCCGCCAAGGGTGTTCACCGCGATCCGCACATAGGCGCCAAAGGCCTCGCGCACCTTGTCCATCAGACCATAGGTTTCGTCCCGGGTCAGGATGTCCTGGGTCAGATGCGCCAAAGGCAGGGCCAGGCCAAAGAACCCGTGTTCCGCCGTGCGGCGCAGGTCGGCCCGCCGGCTTTGCGGCGCCACGGCAAAGCCCACCCGCAGCGACGGCGTCAGGCATTTCGAAAAGGACGACACGTGCCAGCCCTGGTCCGGCAACAAGGCCCGGTACGACGGCGCCCGCGCCATGCCCAACCGGTAACAATCGTCCTCAAGCACGTGGAACCCGTTGCGCCGCGCCACATCCGCAATCTGCTCGCGCCGCGCCTCGGGGGTGCAGATCCCGGTCGGATTGTGCACTTCGGGACTGGTACAAAGCAGCTGCGCCTTGTGCCGCTGCGCGATTTCCTCCAGCGCGGTTGGTACAATCCCCTGCCCGTCCATCGGAACCGCGACCACTTCGGCGCGCAGCAGCTCGGCCGCGCGGCGAAACCCGGGATAGCTCAGCTCCTCGACCATGACCACCGGGCGGGGCCCTTCCAGAACCGCCTGCATCACCAGCGAAATCGCCGACTGGCCGCCATGGCTCAGAACGATATCCTCGTTGGCCACATGCCCCAGAACCGCCCCCTCAAGCCAGCGCAGAACCGCCTGCCGCGCCGGAGCAAAGGCCTGGGCGCTGGGATAGTTCAACAGATCCTCGGGCGGCCGTCCGGCCAGCCGGGCAAAGGCATCATGCAGCATCGCAACCTGCCCGACATCGGGAATGCGCGGCGTGAAAAGCCTCACCTGGTCGGTATCTTGCGCAGTATGATTGGCCGGCCAGGACACCCCTGAGCGGGCGCGGCGGCGCTGTGCCACAAAGGTGCCGCGCCCCACCGAGGCCTCCAACACCCCCTCGTCGGTCAGGATGGTATAGGCCCGCGCCACCGTCCCCGGCGTGATCTTGAGCGTCCAGGCCAGATCCCGCACCGGTGGCAGCTTGTCACCCTGCCCCAGACTGCCGCCATCAATCGCCCCGCGGATCGCCTCGGCGACCGCGCGATATTTCGGACCAGCCGTCTGCAAATCATAAAGACGTGAAATTGTATCCATCACAATTATTCTCTCGACCCGGTACAATTGCCAGTGTATCCCAATTTGTACCCAATACGTACAACTTGTGTCAATACAATTAACAGGAGTTTCCCATGTCACACATCGCAACGCGTGACGCGCTGTCCTTCCTCGATGCGGCCCATCCCCTGCCGCCGCTGACGACATTTGCCCTTCGCGTTGCCGTGGTCACTGCCAAATGGGCCCAGCATCGCCGAACCCGAAAGGCCCTCGGCCAGCTGGACGACCACTTGCTCAAAGACGTGGGACTGGATCGGCGCTCAGCCCAAAGGGAGGCGCGTCGCATGTTCTGGCAAGGGTAAATCCCTGCCCTGCCAGACCTCTTCCTTGGGCGCGGGGTCTTCCTGCGCCCCTTTTTCATGCTACAAGAACCGCATGAAGGACAGCCCTCCCGCCGATCCGCGGCCCGATCACTTCCGCCTCGAAGGCGGCGCGCTTTTCGCCGGCACCCACCTGATCATCGATCTGCTGGGCGGCAGCGGGCTGGACGACGAACAGCGCATCCAGCAGGCCCTGCGCGACTGCGCCGATGCCTGCGGCGCCACCATCTTGCACCTGCACACCCACCGCTTTTCCCCGCAAGGCATCACCGGCATCGCGGTTCTGGCCGAAAGCCACATCTCGGTGCACACATGGCCGGAAATCGGCTACGGCGCCTTCGACATCTTCATGTGCGGCGATGCCGAACCGCAAAAGGCCCTTCCCATCCTGGCCCGCGCCTTTGCCACGACCGACCTGCGCGTCACCCCGCTGCGGCGCGGTGAAAATCTTGGCCCATCACATCAACACCGCCTGCCAACCCCTTGATCTTCTTCTTGGTCCCAATACTCCTGGGGTGAGGCCGCAGGCCGAGGGGGCAGCGCCCCCTGTGCGCCCCGCATCAACCGCGCGCCGGCGGGATCGAATAGGTCAGGCTGGCATGGGCCACCGGCTTGTCACTGCCTTCGCTGAACAACAGCACATCGGTGACCGAAAGGGCGCGCCCCAGCTTCAACACCTTCGCTTCGGCCAGCAAGTCCTTGCCAGCCTCGGGTTTTCGCATGAAATCGATCGAACAATGCGTGGTCACCGCCAGCGCCTGTTTGCCGACAAAGGCCATGGTCGCCACATAGGCCGCCACATCCGCCAGGCTGAACATCGCCGGCCCCGACACCGTGCCTCCGGGCCGCAGGTGCCGGTCGTCCGCATGCAACCGCATCACCAGCAGGTCCTTGTCCAACCGGTCGATCCCGAACATGCCCCGCACCTGGGGAAACACCTCGTCGAGATAGGCCGCCATTTCCTCTGCGTCGATCTTGATATCCACCGCTTGTCCTTTCGCTTTCATGACAGCTAAGCTGCCCCAAACGAGGAGGACAAGATGCAACTTCTGGAACGTCGCGATACCAACGGGGTCGCCCACCTGCGCATGAATGCGCCCGAACGGCTCAATGCCCTCTCGGACGAGATGCTGGCCGCCTTGCAGGCGCAGATCGACGCCCTGAGCCAGGACCGCGACACCCGCGTCGTGGTGATTTCCGGCGCGGGCAAGGCGTTCTGCGCCGGACACGACCTGAAACAGATGCAGGCCGGGCGCCAGGCCGAGGATGGCGGCAAGGCCTATTTCGCTGATCTGTTTGCCCGCTGCGCCAAGGTGATGACCGGGCTGCAGCGCCTGCCGCAGCCGGTGATCGCCCAGGTCCATGGCATCGCCACCGCCGCCGGGTGCCAGATGGTCGCCTCGTGCGACATGGCGGTGGCGGCACAGGGCACGCGCTTTGGCGTAAACGGTGTGAACATCGGGCTGTTCTGCTCGACGCCGATGGTGGCCCTGTCGCGCAACATCGGGCGCAAGCGCGCCTTTGAAATGCTGACCACCGGGCAGTTCCTGTCGGATACCGAGGCGGAAAAGCTGGGGCTGGTCAATCGCATCGTCGCCGCCGACCAGCTGGACAGCGCCACGCAAGAGCTGGCCGAAACCGTCGCCTCAAAGCTGACCGCCGCCGTCAAGATCGGCAAGGCGTCGTTTTACGACCAGCTCGAAATGGGGCTGGACGACGCCTATGCCTTTACCGGCGCGGCAATGGTGGAAAACATGCTGTGGCGCGATACCGACGAAGGCATCAGCGCCTTTCTGGAAAAGCGCAAACCGGACTGGGCGTGACACCTTGGCAGGGCGCGCGCCTTGCTCTACATGCGGCGCATGACACATACACTTCATATCGTCGGCGGCGGAATGGCCGGGTCCGAGGCCGCCTGGCAGGCCGCGAACATGGGCGTGCAGGTTGTCCTGCACGAGATGCGTCCAAAGGTGAAGACCTTTGCGCATCAGACTGGAAACCTTGGGGAAATGGTCTGCTCCAACTCGTTCCGGTCGGATGACCATGAACAGAATGCCGTGGGCCTTCTGCACTGGGAAATGCGCCAGGCCGGCGGGTTGATCATGCGCACCGCGCAGGAACACCGCCTGCCCGCAGGCGGTGCGCTGGCCGTCGACCGCGAGGCCTTTGCCGAAAAGGTTACATCCACGCTAAGGGCCCATCCCAACATCTCGATTTCCCACGAAGAAGTGGTTAACCTGCCAGACGACGGCCAATGGATCTTTGCCACCGGGCCGCTGACCTCGGCCGGGCTTGGCGAAGCGATCCAGCGTGAAACCGGTGCCGACCGGCTGGCGTTTTTCGACGCCATCGCCCCCATCGTCTATGCCGAAAGCATCGACATGTCCGTGGCCTGGCGCCAGTCGCGCTATGACAAGGGCGAAACCGAGGAAGAGCAGAAGGCCTATATCAACTGCCCGATGACCAAGGACCAGTACGAGGCCTTCATCGACGCCCTTCTGGCGGCTGACAAGACCGAGTTCCACGAGGGCGAGACCGCCGGTTATTTCGACGGCTGCCTGCCGATCGAGGTCATGGCCGAACGCGGCCGCGAAACCCTGCGTCACGGTCCGATGAAGCCCGTGGGCCTGACCAATGCGCACAAGCCCGATGAAAAGGCCTATGCCGTGGTGCAGCTGCGCCGGGACAATGCGCTGGGGACGCTGTACAATATCGTCGGCTTCCAGACAAAGATGAAGTACGGCGCGCAAACTGCTGTTTTCAAGACGATTCCCGGACTGCAGGATGCCTCTTTCGCGCGACTGGGCGGCATTCACCGCAACACCTTTCTGAATTCCCCGACGCTGCTGGACAACCAGATGCGCCTGCGCTCACGGCCGAACATCCGCTTTGCCGGTCAGGTCACGGGTGTCGAAGGCTATGTGGAAAGCGCCGCCATGGGACTGCTGGCGGGCCGTATGGCGGCCAGCGAGATCCTGGGCCGCGCCTTGCCCGTCGTGCCGCAGGACACCGCCCACGGCGCCCTGATCCACCACATCACCGGCGGAGCCGAGGCCAAGACCTTTCAGCCGATGAACGTAAACTTCGGCCTGTTCCGCCCGCTCGAAGCCAGCGGCATCAAGGGCGGTCGCCGGGGCCGCAAGGACCGCTACAAGGCCTACACCGACCGCGCCAAACAGGCCTGGACCGGCTGGCTGGCCGATCAACATGAAGGCCAGGCCGCAAGCACCTGATATGACATTCGTTACGCGGTTTGCCCCTTCGCCCACCGGACCCTTGCATCTGGGCCACGCCTATTCCGCCTTGTTGGCGCATGACATGGCGCGCAAGGCCGGCGGGCAGTTCAGGCTGCGGATCGATGATCTGGATCAAAGCCGGTCGCGGCCCGAGTGGGAAAGCCAGATCCTGGACGATCTGAGCTGGCTTGGCATCACCTGGAATGGCCCGGTGCGCCGCCAGTCGGACCACTTTGACGACTACCGCCAAGCGCTTGAAAACCTTGCGGCCAAGGGCGCGGTCTATCCTTGCCGCTGCAAGCGCCGCGATATCGAGGCCGCGGTTTCCGCCCCGCAAGAGGGCGTGCGGCAATATGGCCCCGACGGGTTGATCTATCCCGGAACCTGCCGCCATCGGCCCTATGCCGACCGTCAGCCGGGCGATGCCTTGCGGCTGAACCTGGACAAGGCCTGCGGGCGGCAGATGCCCGCCTTTGACGAAACCGGCCCCGCCCACGCCGGGCGCCACGAGGTCACCGCCGAGTTCCTGAAAACCCGTGTCGGCGATCCCGTTCTGGCGCGCCCCGGGATGGCCGCATCGTACCATTTCGCCGTGGTTCTTGATGATGCCTCGACCGGGGTCACCCATGTGATCCGGGGCGAAGATCTGTTTGAAGCCAGCTACATACAGCGGTTTCTTCAATGGGAATTGGGGCTGCCGTCCGTGCAATACCATCATCACCGACTGATCCGCGACGATGCCGGCAAGCGACTTGCCAAACGCGACGACGCGCGTGCTATCGCCAAGTACCGCGCCGACGGCGCGACCCCCCAAGACATCCGCCAAATGGTCGGGCTTTAGACCATCGGCGCCATCAGCTCGGTCTCTTCTCCGACCACCGAAGTATAGAAACACGACCGGCGGTTGGTGTGGCAGGCGGGCCCGGTCTGGCGCACAACCGCCAGCAGGCAATCGCGGTCGCAATCGACCCGCAAGTCGACCAGTTCCTGCACATGGCCCGAGCTTTCGCCCTTGACCCAGAACGCCTGCCGCGAGCGCGACCAATAGGTGACCCGCCCGGTCCCCAGCGTCCGCGCCACGGATTCGGCATTCATCCAGGCCATCATCAGCACCTCGCCGGTGCCCTCTTGCTGGGCGATGCAGGGGATCAGCCCGTTTGCGTCATAGACCAAGGTCGAAGGATCGAAGGACATGTGTAAAAACCATTTTGCTTGTGGCACCTGCGCGCCTATCTAGAAGGAAGACGGAAGAAGGGAAAGTCGCCATGGCCGAAACAGACCTGATCAAGCTGTATTCCAGCCGCATATTGGAACTGGCGGCGGATATCCCGCATCTGGAACGACTTGAAGATCCGGACGCAACCATAAAGAAACGCTCGCCTCTTTGCGGATCGACCGTGACAGTCGACATCAAGATGACTGATGGGCGTGTCAGCGCATTTGGCCAGGACGTCAAGGCCTGCGCCCTGGGCCAGGCGGCTGCCTCGGTGGTCGGCTCGGCGATCCTTGGCTGCACCGAGGCGCAGATCACCCAGGCCCGCGACGCCCTGCGCGCCATGCTCAAAGAGGACGGGCCAACGCCGCCTGCGCCCTTTGACGGGCTCGAGGTGCTGCGCCCCGCCGCCGCCTACAAGAACCGCCATGCCTCGATCCTGCTGTCGCTCGACGCCGCCTGTGAAGCCAGCGCCAAGGCCCGCGAGGCGCACAGCGCTTAATCACTTGTTTGCGAAAGCCCTGTATCCATCCTGCTGACGTTTTCAAAGGCAGACGGATGCAGCAGCCCAATAATCTATCCCTTCCCGACGCCGCCCAGCGGCTGGCCAAACTGACCGAGGACGCCACCGGCCTTGGCCGGGAAACCGTTGATATCGGCGGGTTTCTGCACGATCTGGATGATCGCTGTCGCAGCCAGATCGAACGCCTGGACCACGTCAAACGCAACACCGGGGATCTTGCCGCAACCAGCGCCCAGATGCTTGAGGCGGTGCAGCGCATGGCGGGTGCGGCGGATGACGCGCTGGAACGGGTGCGCCTGTCGACCGGGTTGCTGGGCGAAACCGGTGAAAAATCGCAGGCCTTGGCCGAATGGGTCCGTGCGGTGCACGCCCAGGGCCCCGAGGTCGAGGATATGCTGCTGGCGATCCAGGTCTCGAATTCCGAGATTTCGGATATTTCCTGGCAGGTCAAACTGTTGGCCGTCAACGCCAAGATCGAAGCGGCGCGCGCCGGACACGCCGGCAAGGGGTTTTCCATCGTCGCCGATGCGGTCAACGAGCTTAGCCAAAAGACAACCACCGCCGCGGATGCAATCTCTGGCACGGTCAAGAAGCTGTCGGAATGGATGGGCGCGCTGCACCGCGGCGCCGAAAGCACGTCAAAAACCGCCGAGGCCGTGCTGAACCGCAGCGCCGATGCCGACACCGCCCTGACCAATATCGAATCCCGCGTGGCCGAGCTGCAGGGCGACGCGCACGAACTGACCAAGGCCGCCAGCCGCGCCCAACAGGCGGTGGATTCGGTGGCCCCCGCCATCGAGGACATTGCCAATTCGGTCACCGATGTGGCCGCAGGCGTCGACCAGGCCAGCACGCGCTGCGACAGTCTGGTGGACGGCTCGGAATCGATCTTGCAAGAGGTGGTCGCCCTTGGCGGCAACGGTCAGGACGGGCCGATGATCACCATGGTTCAGGACCTGGCCGGGCGCATCAGCGAAGCCTTTGAAAAGGCCGTTGCGACCGGACAGATAGGAATGAACCAGCTGTTCAGCAGCGACTATCGCCCCGTCCCGGGCAGTGATCCGGAACAGGTTCTGACCCCCTTTACAGCGCTGACCGACGCCGTTTTGCCGGACATCCAGGAACCCGTTTTGGCGCTGGATCCGCGCATCGTGTTCTGCGCGGCGGTCGACCGGAACGGCTATCTGCCGACGCATAACACAAAGTTCGGCCAGCCACAGGGCGATGACCCGGTCTGGAACGCCGCGCATTGCCGCAACAGGCGCATCTTTGACGACCGCGTCGGGTTGAAGGCGGGGCGCAGCGAACAGCCCTTTCTGCTTCAGGTCTATCGGCGCGACATGGGCGGCGGCACCTTTGTCATGATGAAGGACCTGTCGGCGCCAATTTTTGTCCAGGGGCGGCATTGGGGCGGGCTGCGATTGGCCTACAAGTTCTGAAGCCCAAAAAAAACCGCCGCGCTCTGGAACAGAGGCGGCGGAAAGTGGCGCGTTGTCAGACGGCCGGGGCCAGGATTTCGGCCGCAGGCAAGCAGACCGAAGGGGACAGGCGGAACGCATCGGGACAGGATGATGCGGCCCAGGGCCCAGGCACGTAACGCAGGCAGAAACTCAGACGAGCGAAGGCAGGTGAAGCACCCCCATGAGGATCACCAGCAAGGACAGGGCGCCCACCGCATCCTGCCACAGGGTGGCATTCGGGCGATTCAGGGCAGTCTTGACAGTGTCGATCATGTTATGTTCTCCCACGTTCCCTTGAGTTGCCTCTTTGTTCCCATATTGTTTACCTGTTGTAAAGAACTTTATGAGAACAAAGAGGAACAAACTGGAACCATCCCATGGATGCCGCTGTTCAGTTCACTTCCCCTGGCGGTCCCGGCTTCCCCCCGGACAATCGCCAACGCGCGCGCCAACTTCCCCTTGGCGCGCGCGTTTTGCTTTGCAAATCCAGTGGGTTGTCAGCCGACACCGATCAGGCGGATCGCCTCGTCCTGGCGCATCAGCCACAAAAGGTGGCGCGCCGCCTTGCCGCGGGGGGTTTCCAGCGCCGGGTCTTCGGCCAGCAGGCGCCGCGCGTCGCTTTGCGCCACCGCCATCAACGCCGCCTGCCGTTCCAGATCCGCCACGCGGAACCGCGGCAGGCCTGATTGCGCGGTGCCGATCAGGTCCCCCGCCCCGCGCATTTCCAGATCAACCTCGGCGATGCGGAACCCGTCATCGGTTTCGCGCAGGGTGGTCAGACGCTTCAGCCCACCTTCGGACAAGGGCGATTGATACATCAGCAAACAGGTCGAAGCCGCCTCGCCGCGCCCGACGCGCCCGCGCAGCTGGTGCAGCTGCGCAAGGCCAAAAATCTCGGCCCGCTCGACCACCATGATCGAGGCATTGGGCACGTTCACGCCAACCTCGATCACCGTCGTCGCCACCAGCACGCTGGTCTTGCCGGCGACGAAATCGGCCATGGCGGCGTCCTTGACGTCATGCGGCATCTGGCCATGCACCAGCCCGACAACGCCGTCCCCAAGGGCGGCGCGCAATTGCTTGAACCGCGCTTCGGCGGCGATCAGGTCCGAGGCCTCGCTTTCCTCGACCAGCGGGCAGACCCAATAGGCCTGCCGGCCCTCGGCGATGGCGGCGCGCAGGTGATCGACCACCTCGGCCATCCGCTCGGTCGAGACAAGCGCGGTCTTTACCGGCGTCCGCCCGGGCGGCTTTTCATCCAGAACCGACACATCCATGTCACCATATTGGGCCAGCGCCAGGCTGCGCGGGATCGGCGTGGCGGTCATCACCAAAACATCCGCGCCCTGCCCCTTTTTGCCCAGTTCAAGCCTTTGCCGCACGCCAAAGCGGTGCTGTTCATCGACAATGGCCAGGCGAAGATCATGAAATTCAACGTCTTTCTGGAACACAGCATGGGTGCCGACCAGGATCTGGATGTCGCCGCGCGCCAGCGCCGCCAGCTTGGCCTTGCGGTCCGCGCCCTTGTCGCGCCCGGTCAAAAGCTCGAGCACGACACCGGCCGATTCCGCCAGCGGTTGCAGCCCTTCAAGATGCTGGCGCGCAAGGATTTCCGTAGGCGCCATCATCACGCCCTGCCCGCCCGCCTCGACCGCGACCAGCAGCGCCATGAAGGCCACCAGCGTCTTGCCGGCGCCGACATCGCCCTGCAAAAGCCGGTTCATCTTGTCGGGTTTGGCCATGTCCTCGGCGATTTCGCCCATCGCACGCAGCTGCGCGCCGGTCGGCTTGTAAGGCAGGCTTTTCAACACCTTGGACTGCAAACGCCCGGTCCCTTTGGTGACGATCCCGCGGGTCTTGCGACGATCCGCCCGCGCCAGCGCCAGCGTCAGCTGATGCGCCATCAGCTCGTCATAAGCCAGGCGTGCGCGTGCAGGCGCCGTGGCGGTCAGATCGTCCATGGATGACGGCGCATGGGCGCGGCGCAGCGCCTCGGCCCAGCCGGGCCAGCCCTCTTGTCGGGCCTGCGCCCCGTCGATCCATTCCGCAAGCTCTGGCAGCCGGGTCAGCGCATCCGCCATCGCCTTGGCCATGGTTTTCTGCGTCACCCCGGCGGTCAACGGATAGACCGGTTCGAACTGCGGCAGATCCCCCGCCTCGTCCGGCGTCAGCACGTGTTCGGGGTGCACCATCTGCGGCACGCCATCGAACAGCTCGACCCGCCCGGACACGATGCGCTTTTGCCCGGTTGGCAGGATGCGCTGCAGGTAATCGGGGCGCGGATGGAAGAACACCAGCTGAAACCGTGTCTGGGCGTCGTCCACCTCGATCCGGTAGGGCGCGCCGCGTTTTGACGGCACCCGGTGCTGGGCCACCGTCACGGAAACGGTGACCACGCCGGGCAGATCGGCCCCCTGCACCGTGTCGCGCAGCCGCCGGTCGATGATCGCATAGGGCAAGGTGTACAGCAGGTCGCGCGGCGCCAGGATGTCCAGATGTTCCAGCGCCTGCGCGGTCTTGGGGCCGATGCCCTCAAGCCCCTTGATGTCGGCAAACAGCGGCCACAGGATTTCCGGCCGCCCCGTCATCCGCCGATCAACTCCAGCCAGCCGTCTTCATCCAGAACCGTAAGCCCCAGTTCCAGCGCCTTTTTTTCCTTGCTGCCCGCGCCCGGGCCCGCCACCACGATATCGGTTTTCTTCGAAACCGAACCGGCCACCTTGGCGCCCAGGGATTCGGCGCGGGCCTTGGCCTCGGCGCGGGTCATCTTTTCCAGCGATCCGGTAAAGACCACGGTCTTGCCGGCCACCGGGCTGCCCTCGGTCGCGGGGCGTTCGGCGGGTTGGATATCCAGATGCGCCACCAGCCGGTCGATCGAGGCGCGCTCGGCTTCCTGGTTCATGGCAGAGACCAGCGACTGGGCCAGGACCTTGCCGACCCCGTCGATCGACAGCAGTTCGTCCCAGGCCGGGCCTTCCAGCGCGGCGGCGTCAACCATGGCCTGTTCGAACTGCGCCCAGGTGCCATAGTGACGCGCCAACAGGTTCGAGGCGCTTTCCCCCACATGCCGGATGCCAAGGGCAAAGATCACCCGGCCAAGCGCGATCTTGCGGCGTTCATCAATGGCGTCGAACAGGTTGTTGGCGGATTTCTCGCCCCAGCCTTCGCGGTTCTTCAGCTGCTGCAGGCCGCTGCCGTATTTCTGTTTCAGATCAAAGATATCGGCGGGTTCCTTCACCCAGCCGTCGGTGTGGAACTGTTCGACCTGGCGGGCGCCCAGCCCTTCGATGTCAAAGGCCGCGCGCGATACGAAGTGCCGCAGCTTCTCGATCGCCTGGGCCGGGCAGATCATCCCGCCCGAACAGCGCCGCACCGCGTCGCCCTCTTCCCGGATCGCGTCCGAGCCGCACTCCGGGCAGGTCTTGGGAAAGTCATAGGGCTGCGCGCCCTCGGGCCGTTTCGACAGGTCGACATCGGCAATCTTGGGGATCACGTCGCCGGCGCGGTAAACCTGCACCCAATCGCCGATGCGAATGTCCTTGCCGTCGCGGATCGGCTGGCCTTCGCTGTCGCGCCCGGCGATATAGTCTTCGTTGTGCAGGGTGGCGTTGGACACCACGACGCCGCCGACGGTCACCGGCGTCAGGCGCGCCACCGGGGACAGCGCGCCGGTGCGGCCGACCTGGATGTCGATGGCTTCCAGCCGGGTCCAGGCCAGTTCGGCCGGGAATTTATGCGCGATGGCCCATCGCGGCGTGGTCGAGCGAAAGCCCAGCCGCCCCTGCAACGCCAGATCGTCGAGTTTGTAGACCACCCCGTCAATGTCATAGCCAAGGGTGGCGCGTTGTTCCTCGATCCGGGCATAATGCGCCAACATCTGCTGCGGGCTGTCGCAGCGGACGGTCAGGTCATTGGTTTCAAAGCCCAATTCCGCCAGCCGTTCAATCGCGCCCATCTGGGTTTGCGCCAGCGGGGCGGAAACCTCTCCCCAGGAATAGGCGAAAAAGCGCAAGGGGCGTTCGCGCGTGATGGCGGGATCAAGCTGGCGCAGGCTGCCGGCGGCGGCATTGCGCGGGTTGGCAAAGGTCTTGCCCCCCCGCTCGGCCTGGCGGGCGTTGAGCGCGGCAAAATCCGCGTGGCTCATGTAGACTTCGCCGCGCACTTCCAGAACCTCGGGCGCGCCGGTCAACCGGTGCGGGATATCGGCGATGGTGCGGGCATTGGCCGTGACGTTTTCGCCCTCGGCCCCATCGCCGCGGGTGGCGGCCTGCATCAACACGCCGTTTTCATAGCGCAACGACAGGGACAACCCGTCGATCTTGGGCTCGGCCGTGTAATGCAGCGGATCGGTCTCGGCCAGCCCCAGGTAGCGGCGGATGGATTTGTCGAAATCCACGATATCGGCATCGTCGAAGGCATTCGACAGCGACATCATGCGCACAGCATGACGAACCTTGGAAAAGCCTTCGGCAGGGGCCGCACCAACCTGATCTGACGGGCTGTCGTCGCGTTTCAGATCGGGAAACAGCGCCTCGATCGCGGCATTGCGCTGTTTCAGCCGATCATAGTCGGCATCCGAAATCTCGGGGGCATCCTGCGTGTGATAGGCTTGGTTGGCTTGCGCCAGAACCTGCGCAAGCCGGGCCAGTTCGGCACGCGCCTCGTCCTCGCTCAGCGCCTCTACGGTCTTTTCGGCCATGTCTTTGCCCCTTACGCCCTATCACTCATCCGAGTGATAGGCGCGCAACAAGGCAAGGTCCAGTATCAGGCGCTGGCAGCCAGCCGCTTGGGTTCATCCTGGCTGGGATCGGGATCGCGCAGCACATAGCCGCGGCCCCAGACGGTTTCGATATAGTTGTCGTCACCGGTCGCCTCGGACAGTTTCTTGCGCAGTTTGCAGATGAAGACGTCGATGATCTTCAGCTCGGGTTCGTCCATGCCGCCATACAGGTGGTTCAGGAACATTTCCTTGGTCAGGGTCGTCCCCTTGCGCAGGCTGAGCAGTTCCAGCATCTGGTATTCCTTGCCGGTCAGATGCACCGACTTGCCGGCCACTTCGACCGTCTTGGCATCCAGGTTGACCGAAATCTTGCCGGTGCGGATGACCGACTGCGAATGCCCCTTGGAGCGGCGGATGATCGCGTGGATGCGGGCAATCAGTTCGTCCCGGTGGAACGGTTTGGTCATGTAGTCATCGGCACCGAACCCGAATCCCTTGATCTTGCTCTGGGTGTCATCCTCGCCCGACAGGATCAGGATCGGCGTTTCGATTCGTGCGACACGCAGCTGGCGCAACACCTCGTGGCCGTTGATGTCCGGCAGGTTCAGGTCAAGCAGGATCAGATCGTAATCATACAGCTTGGCAAGATCGATTCCCTCTTCGCCAAGGTCGGTCGCGTAGACGTTCAAATTGGCATGGGACAGCATCAATTCGATGCTTTTGGAGGTCGTGGGGTCGTCTTCCACCAGTAGGATGCGCATTGATTGTCTCCGGGCTTGTTCCTCAGGGTTGAACATACCCTGTCGGATAATAGTTAACGCGACATTACCATATCCATCAGTATAGAAACAAAATTTCCTTTGCAACTTATGGTTGACGATATTTTTGCACCCGGGTGGCTTTAAGCGCATCCTCGCCATGGCGGGCCGAGGCGCGAACCCAGGCCATCAGTTCCTCGGCGCTCAGACCATAGCGTTCCATGGCGTGATCGCTGGTGATCAGGCCAAATTGCACGGCCTTGACCACGGCAGCCTTGCGCGAGGCGACCCAGCGGCGCGTTTCGGCCGGGGGCAGATCGGCCCGTGTCATGACGCTGCCGTCGGGCAGCTTGACGGCGCGCGGTCCTTCGATCTTTTTCAGGTACATTCCAGTCATCCCCTAATTCGGATTGGGGCCATCAAGCCACGGACGACTTAACACCGACTAAAAGCGCCTCTTGAGAGTAGGTCGAATTTTCCTATATTCCGGGCTAATCCCAAGGAGATCGCCATGCCTCTTGATCCGGCCCCCCTGAATTCGCTGGGCCTGCCCAAGCCCCCGTCCGAAACCCGCGTCGTTGTCGCCATGTCCGGCGGCGTCGACAGTTCGGTCGTGGCCGCGCAGCTGAAGGACGAAGGCTATGACGTCATCGGCGTGACGCTGCAATTGTATGACCACGGCGCGGCGCTGGCCAAAAAGGGCGCCTGCTGCGCCGGGGTCGACATCCACGATGCCCGCCGCGTCGCCGAGGAAATGGGCTTTCCCCACTATGTCCTTGATTACGAAAACATCTTCAAGGATGCGGTGATCGAGGAATTCGCCGAAAGCTATCTGGGCGGGGCCACCCCTGTGCCCTGCATCCGCTGCAACGAGCGGGTGAAATTCAAGGATCTGCTGGAAACCGCCAAGGATCTGGAGGCCGATTGCATGGCCACCGGTCACTATATCCAGCGCAAGATGGGCGCGCATGGGCCCGAGCTGCACAGCGCCGCCGATGCCAACCGCGATCAAAGCTATTTCCTGTTTTCGACCACGCCGGAACAGCTCGATTACCTGCGCTTCCCGCTGGGCCACCTGCCGTCCAAGGACGCCACGCGCGCTTTGGCGGCGAAATATGGCCTGGCAGTGGCGGACAAACCCGACAGCCAGGACATCTGTTTCGTGCCCGATGGCGATTATGCCAAGGTGATCGAGAAACTGCGCCCCGGTTCGGCCGAACCCGGCGAAATCGTGCATGCGGACGGGCGCGTTCTGGGCACCCACCGCGGCGTGATCCACTATACCATCGGGCAAAGGCGCGGCCTGGGCATCGGCGGGCTGTCAGAGCCGCTTTATGTCGTGCGGCTGGACGTGGACAGCAAGCAGGTGGTCGTCGGGCCAAAGGACATGCTGGCGACCCGCACCATCCCCGTGCGCGAGATCAACTGGCTGGGAGACGAGGCCTTTACCTCTCGGGCCGAATGGCACCTGGCGGTCAAGGTCCGCTCGACCCGTCCGCCGCGCGAGGCAATCGTGCGCCCGATTTCGGACACCGAGGCAACGGTCGAGCTGCTGAGCCCCGAAGAAGGGGTAAGCCCCGGACAGGCCTGCGTTTTCTACGACCCGGACAGCAGCCGCATCCATGGCGGCGGCTGGATCTGGCGCGGCTACTGAAAGCGTTCGAGTCCAGTCCAGACGGCGGAGCGAGGGGCGCTGCCCCTCGCGCTCCCCGGGATATTTTCGGCAATTGGAAGCAGGGACGCGGGCCTGTAACGGGCCGAAACGCCAGCCACGGGCGGCCCGAGGAGAAGGCCGGAGGCCGTCGACGAGACAGTCTGTGCGCGTCAGCGCGCCATCAGGTCAGACCCGGCCAAGCGCGAGCACGGCGTTGAGGCCACCAAAGGCAAAGGCATTGGTCAGCACGACGTCGACCTGCGCATCGCGGGCCTCGTTCGGGACCACGTCGAGGGCGCATTCCGGGTCCGGTTCCTCGTAGCCGATGGTGGGCGCGATCACCCCGTCGCGCAGCGCCATGATGCAGGCCAGCAGTTCCACCGCCCCGGTGCCGCCGATCAGGTGGCCGTGCATGGATTTGGTCGAAGAGATCATCAGGCTGTCCGCGTGGGTGCCAAAGACATCCGCCACAGCGGCGCATTCCGTCTTGTCATTGGCGGTCGTGCCGGTGCCATGGGCATTGATATATCCGACCCGGTCCTTGTCGATCCTGCCATCCGCCAGCGCGCCGGAAATGGCGCGCGCGGCCCCCTGTTTCGAGGGCATGACAATGTCGGCGGCGTCCGAGGTCATGGCAAAGCCAAGCACTTCGCACAGGATATCCGCGCCGCGTGCCCTGGCGTGTTCGTAATCTTCGAAGACGAAGATCCCCGCGCCTTCGCCCTGCACCATGCCGTTGCGGGTGGCCGAAAACGGCCGGCAGGCGTCCTTGGACATGACGCGCAGCCCTTCCCAGGCTTTGACCCCGCCAAAGCAGAGCATGGATTCCGACCCGCCGGTGATCATGGCGCGGCACATGCCGCTGCGGATCATCTGAAAGGCCTGGCCCATGGCGTGATTGGACGACGCGCAGGCCGTCGCCACGGTAAAGGACGGACCCTTGAGGTTGAATTCCATGCTGACATGGCTGGCGGCGGCGTTGTTCATCAGCTTGGGCACGACAAAGGGGTGGACGCGGTTCTTGCCCTCTTCGTAGACGGCGCGATAATTTTCGTCCTGGGTGGTCAGACCGCCGCCCGAGTTGCCCAGCACCACGCCCGAGCGATGCGCCAGTTCGCCCTCGAAGCAAAGCCCCGACTGCGCCATCGCCTCGCGGGCGGCAAGCAGGGTGAACTGGGTAAAGCGGTCATAAAGCGACAGCTGCTGGCGGTTGAAGACCGCTTCGGGTTCGTAGCCCTTGACCTGGCCGCCGATGCGTATGGCCAGGCGTTCAACGTCGCGAAATTCCAGCGCGCTGATGCCGCAGCGCCCTTCGCGCATCGCCTGCAAGGTGTCGGGCACGGTCTGGCCCAGGGCGTTGATCGTCCCGGCCCCGGTGATGACGACGCGGTTCACCCGGTCTTCTCGGCGATCAGCTTTTCGATCCCCGCGACGATGCTGGCCACCGTGGAAATGTCGAAATCGCTTTCGGACGGATCGTTGGCGTTGAACGGGATCGAGATGTCAAAGGCCTCTTCGATGGCAAAGATGGATTCGACCAGGCCCAGGCTGTCGATCCCCAGGCTTTCCGGAGTGCTTTCAAGCGCCACGTCGGACGGCTCGAGCATGGCTTGCTCGGCGATGATTTCGATCACCTTGTCTGTGACTGTCATGATCTTGCCCTGTCTGCATGTGATGCGGGTGATTTAGTGCTTCACCATCAGGTTGGAAACCGCTTTCTTCAACTCCGCGACGTCGCGGAACAGGCGCGGCAGGCGGCGCAGACCCTTGTAGGATTCGATGTGGCTGTCCATTTTCATCGCCGGATACCCCAGCATGACGCGGCCCGCCGGCACGTTCGACAGGACCACCGTGGCGCCCCCCAGAATGGCGCGATCGCCAATCACCAGG
Source organism: Tropicibacter oceani (assembly GCF_029958925.1). NCBI lineage: Bacteria > Pseudomonadati > Pseudomonadota > Alphaproteobacteria > Rhodobacterales > Roseobacteraceae > Pacificoceanicola > Pacificoceanicola oceani. The sequence continues at coordinate 2,454,689 of NZ_CP124616.1, read as the reverse complement.
TTGTCCGACACCCCCGACTGGCCGCCCAGAACCACGCCGTCACCGATGCGCGTGCTGCCCGCGACGCCGACCTGGGCGCAGATCATGCAATCCTTGCCGATCTGTACGTTGTGGCCGATCTGAACGAGGTTGTCGAACTTGCAGCCATCGCCGATGCGCGTGGCGCGCACGGTGCCGCGGTCGATGCAGCTGTTGGCGCCCAGCTCGACATCGTCGCCGATCTCGACCCCGCCAAGGCTGTGGATGCGCGCCCAGCTTTGGGTGACGTCGGTGCCATCGGCGCCCAGCGTGGCGCGCGCCTTTTCGACGCCCGAGGGCTCTGGCGTGACAAAGGAAAAGCCGTCGGCGCCAACCACGGCGCCCGGCTGGGCGATGAACCGCGCGCCGATGCGCACCCGCGCGCCGATGCGCACGCCGCTGTGCAACAAGGCGCCCTCGCCCAGCTCGGCCTCCCAGCCGATCAGGCATTGCGGGCCGATCACGCTGCCGGCGCCGATGCGCGCCCCGGCGGCGATCACCGTCATCGGACCAATCGACACATCCGCGCCAATCCGGGCCGAGGGATCGACGACGGCGGTGGGATGAATGCCTGTGCCATAGCCCTGCCCCGGGTCCATCATCGCCGACAGCCCGGCCATGGCAAAGCGCGGACGCGGCGCCATCAGGGCCGCCTTGAGGCCCATCGCGCGCCAATCCGCCCCTTGCCACAGCATGGCCGCCTGGGCCGCGCCCTGCGGCAGCGCCTCGGCGAATTCCGGTTTCATGGCCAGCGCCAACTGGTCGGCGCGGGCGCTGGCGGGCTCGGCCAGGCCGACAACCTCGATCGTGCCGTCCCCTTCAAGCAAAAGCCCGAGGGACGCGGCAATCTGGGACAGGGTATAAGGCATGGCGACTCCGGACTATGCGCGCCAGACCGGGTTTAGCTGCGTCCCGTGCGCAGCGCCACCCCCGCGTTGGCCAGGGCCTGCCAGATCAGCGTATCGCGGCCATAGACGTCGGGGCGATAGTTCATCTGCCCTTTGGCCTGGGTAAAGGCGGTGCTGTAGATCAGGTGCACCGGGATCTGCGTCTTGAGCGGCACATTGGTTTCCTGACCGGTGCGCAGGATGCTTTGGAAATACCCCTCGGGGTCGTTTTCCTGCGGGGCCAGCAGCGCATAGGCAAAATCATGCGGGTCATCCAGGCGGATGCAGCCATGGCTGAAGGTCCGCACCGTCTGCGAGAACAGGTGCTGCGACGGGGTGTCGTGCAGGTAGATGTTGTACTTGTTCGGGAACAGGAACTTGACCGACCCCAGCGCGTTGCGCGGCCCCGGCGGCTGGCGCATCGAGAACGGGAAGGTGCGCGCCGAATAGCCGGCAAAGCTGCGGCCACGGCCAACCACCTGGCCACGGCTGTCGACCACCTGCAGGTGCCCGACCGCTCCGGGGTTGGAGCGCAGCAGCGGCAGGTATTCGTTCACGATGATCGAGCGCGGCACATACCACGACGGGTTGATCACCATCCGCTCCATCACGTCGGAAAACTCCGGCGTGCGGCGGTCGCGGTCCTGGTGGCCGATGACCGAGCGGGTTTCAAAGGTCAGCTTGTCGTCGTCGATGATTTGGGCGTGGTAGTCCACCAGGTTGACCAGCACGTGACGCTTGCCGCGCCCTTCGGGCAGGTTCAGCCAGCGTTCACGCTCCATCGCGACGATGATGGATTTCAGACGCTCTTCGGGGCCGGTGTTGATCTGGGCCATGGTGGTCGGGCCGGCGACGCCATCGGGTTCGATGCCGTGATCTTCCTGGAAACTTTGCACCGCCATCTGCATGGCGCTGTCATAGGTGCCGCTGAGCGAGGATTTGAGATAGCCCATCGCCGTCAGGCGGTTGCGCAGGGCCACCACCGCATTGCCGCTGTCGCCCGGACGCAGGCTGCCAGCCGGCACGACCTGGCCCCAGCCACCATGGGCGATGCGGTGTTCCAGCTGCAGCTTGGCCCGCATCAGGCGGGTGTATTCGGCGGTCGTCGGCGCAAGGCCGCGCATCACGGCGACCGGGTCCTCGGTGGTCAGGCGGGCCAGCAGCTCGGCGGGATCGCGGCGCGGCGCCTTGCGTTTGATGCCATCATCAATCTTGCCCGGGTCAAGGATGCCCGATTGCAGGTCATGGGCAAAGCTCAGGAACAGGTCGGTCAGTTCGACCTCGAGAAGGCCGCGGTCACGCCCGTTTGTCGCGCTGGCCATGCGCGCCAGCAGCGCGTCTGCGTCATAGCGTTTCGCGGGCAGACCGTGATCGCCCGCCATCGACAGGGCATCGAACAGCGCGGCGCGGCGCTGGCGGTCTTCGTCCGATGCGCTGGTCCAGATCGGTTCGAACCCGCGCGCCCGGTAGAACGATGCCACGTCGTCGTCTTCGCCGACGCGTTCGGCCACCGCCTGTTTGTAGGCCGTCAACTGAAAGGAAAAACCGTCCTGGGCCGAAACCAATTGCGCCGATCCCATCAGCACTCCGGCGGCCAGCAATGTCCGGATCGACGCCCCGGCCCGTCTTTTCAAATTCCCATTCATCAAAAAATCCCTCGTCATGCGCGCGCTTTTGTTTGAATTCACTTTGTAAACAACACTCTGCCCCTGTCCACTCACTTTTGCGCCAAGTCGCAAACATGTTGCTCAACCGTTAAGGGACCCGGCCAAAGGCGCATTCCCGCCACAGTTAAACGGCATTTGAGCAGGAATCTGCCAATTCCCCCTTGATCCCTCGAATTCACCATAAAACGCCCTTTTTGTCGTCACCGATTCGTGTCATACGGGCTGTGCATCTGAGGATAGATGGCAGGGCGCACAACGTTGCGCAAAGACAGTTGTAACAGCGACCACGGGACAGGCGCTTTCGATATGGCAGACATGACCTCAAGCAGCTTTTCGCGGCGCGCCCTTCTTGGTGCGTTTGCCGCAACCACGGTAGCCGCGGCACCGACCTTTTCCCATGCAGCCGGATTTCTGCGCGGTGCAGGCGACATTCGCCGCCTTCGCATGTTCTCCGGGCGCACCGGCGAACGCATCGACATGATCTACTGGATCGAGGGCGATTACATCGCGGACGCCGTGAAGGAAGTGAACTACTTCATGCGCGACTGGCGCTCCAATGACGTCAAGGCGATCGACACCCGGACGCTGGACATCATGGCGGCGGCGCACAACCTGATGGATGTGAACGAACCCTACATGCTGATTTCCGGCTATCGCAGCCCGGCAACCAACGCCATGTTGCGCTCGCGCTCGTCCGGCGTGGCCAAGAATTCGCGCCACCTGCGCGGTCAGGCCGCCGACCTGCGGCTGTCGTCCCGCTCGGTCCACCAGATGGCCAAGGCCGCCCAGGCCTGCCACGGTGGCGGCGTCGGTCGCTACTCCAAGTCGGATTTCGTCCACATGGATTGTGGTCCCGTCCGCAGCTGGGGTGGTTGATCGCCTTTTCCTTTGCATCACACCAAACCTTGTCCCGATCAGGCGCCCCATTTCGGGGCGCTTTTGATTTCTAGGGCAGAGCCTTCGCCCGGCACAGTCAGGAATACCCAACTGCCTTTCCCTTTCCTCCCCAACCCCGGGGCAGGAAAAAGGTTCCGCAACCCTGCGCGATTTTCGGCACGACGACAAAACCCACAGACAGGGTGCCCCCTTAAGGGGTAATTCTATGACATTCTGACAGGAAGGAATGGCGCGGTTGACGGGGCTCGAACCCGCGACCCCCGGCGTGACAGGCCGGTACTCTAACCAACTGAGCTACAACCGCGTTGTCGCCTGTGGCATGGTTCGGGGCAGTGGTGGCGCGGTTGACGGGGCTCGAACCCGCGACCCCCGGCGTGACAGGCCGGTACTCTAACCAACTGAGCTACAACCGCTCACTGACCCCCGAAGCATGCCGCCTCGGCGTGTGGGGCCTTTTAGGCACAGGCCCATGCGCCGTCAAGCGCTTTCAATCCCGAAAAGCCATCAATTTTCTGGCGGGCGCAAACTAACCGTGGCCGATAGGTCACGGGGCCCCTGCCCGCTGCCGCAAACACGGGAAAAACCCTTGCGCATCAAGCCCCTGCTCCGCTTCCTTGCGGTACTGCTGCTTGTACTGCCAGTCTGCCAAAGGGGGGTAGGCCCATATGTTTGATTTTTCTCGACGGACATTTTTGTCCGGCGGAGCTGCTGCGCTGTGTCTGACACAGCCACAGCAAGCCTTTGCCGCGCCGACGATTTCCTTGCCCGATGATATTGCCCAAAGGGATGCCGCCACGGTGATGGCCGTGCGCACGCCTTCGCCCGTGGTCAGCATGACCTTTGACGACGGGCCGCATCCGAAACTGACGCCGGTCCTGCTGGACATGCTCAAGGCGCGCGGGCTGCGCGCGACCTTCTACCTGATCGGCAACCGCGTGGTGACCTGGCCCGACATCGTGCGGCGCATCGCCGACGAAGGCCACGAGATCGGCAACCACAGCTGGACCCATCCGAATCTGGCGAAATATTCCAACGCCAACGTGCTGGACCAGATCGACCGGACTTCGGATGCGATCTTCAAGATCACCGGCCGCCCGCCGGTGACCTTTCGCCCGCCTTACGGCTCGTTCACCCGGCGCCAGCGCATCATGCTGTACGAGGAACGCAACCTGCCGACGATTCTGTGGTCGGTCGATCCGCAGGATTGGCGCCGCCCCGGCGCCAGCGTGGTCGCCAGCCGAATCCTGTCCGGATCGCGCCCCGGCGCCATCATCCTCAGCCACGACATCCAAAGCGGAACGGTCAAGGCAATGCCCCAGACGCTGGACGGGCTCAGCCAACGCGGCCTGCGCTTTGCCACGGTCAGCCAGATGATGGGCTGGCCGCTTTGGCAATCGCGCAGCTTTCGGCGGGCCACCGCAAAAGGCTGACACGGCCGTCATCACCCCTGTTGAGTAGCACCCGGGAAAGCGTTACCTGTGTGCCTCTCCAACAGGGATGACGCGATGACCGAGACTGAGAATACCGACCCGAACCTGCTGCGCTTTGGCTGGGAGGAATGGGTTGCCTTGCCCGATCTCGGACTGCCGGCCCTGCGTGCCAAAGTCGATACCGGCGCGCGGACCTCGGCGCTGCATGCCTTTGACATCGAAACCTTTGGTCCGGCCAGCGCCCCCAAGGTGCGTTTTACCATCCATCCGGTGCCCGGGCGCGAAGACCTGGTGATTCCCTGCTCGGCCCGTATCGTCGACCGGCGTGTCGTCACCAGTTCGAACGGCGAATCCGAAAGCCGCTATGTCATCGCCTCGACCCTGCGGGTCGGCGAGGAAAGCTGGCGGGTCGAACTGACGCTGACCGACCGCTCTTCGATGGCCTCGCGGATGCTGCTGGGGCGCGAGGCGCTGAAGGATCATATCACCATCGTCGCCACCGACCGGTTCCAGCAACCCAAGCTGAGCTATGACGTCTATAACACCGCCCGCGTCCGCCAGGCCGCGCCCAACCGCGCCCTGCGCGTGGCGGTGCTGTCGCGCGAGGACAATTATTCCACCCGCCGCCTGGTCGAAGAGGGCGAGGCCCGCGGCCATTCCGTCGAGGTCATCGACACCACCCGCTGCTACATGGCGATCAACGCGCTGAACCCCGAAATTCACTATGACGGCAAACGCTTGCCGCGCTATGACGCGGTGATTCCCCGCATCGGAGCCTCGGTCACCAATTACGGCACGGCGGTGGTGCGCCAGTTCGAAACCATCGGCACCTATTGCCTGAACGGATCGGACGGAATTTCTTCGTCGCGCGACAAACTGTTCGCCCACCAGCTGATGGCCCGGCACAAGATCGGCATGCCGAACACCGCCTTTGCCGCCTCGCCCAAGGACACCGACAGCCTGATGCGGCTGGTGGGCACGGCGCCGATGATCGTCAAACTGCTGGAATCGACGCAAGGCAAGGGTGTCGTGCTGGCCGAAACCAAGAAGGCCGCGCAATCGGTGATTGACGCCTTTCGCGGGCTCAAGGCGAATTTCCTGGTGCAGGATTTCGTCAAGGAATCGGCCGGAGAGGACATCCGCTGCCTGGTCGTGGGCGGCAAGGTCGTCGCCGCGATGAAACGCACCGGGGCCGAAGGCGATTTCCGGTCGAACCTGCACCGCGGCGGATCGGCCACGGTCGTCAAGATTTCCAAGCAGGAACGCGATGCCGCCGTGCGCGCCGCCAAGGCCTTTCGCCTGAACCTGGCCGGGGTCGACCTGCTGCGCTCGGAATCGGGGCCCAAGGTGCTCGAGGTGAACTCGAGCCCCGGGCTGGAAGGCATTGAGACCGCGACGAAAAAGAACATCGCGGGTCTGCTTTACGATCACGTGGAATCAATGGCGCGCCCGACCCCCGTGCGCCGCCGCATCGCCTCCGAAGACTAGGTCCATCAGCCTACCATGGGTGGCAGCCGCCCGCCGGCCTGCCACCTAGGCGCGTGTTTCTTGACGCCCCGGCAGCCGCCCTTTACCAATTTCTCTGTTTTCAGAGGAGGATCGGCTGATTTCAGGTCGAGAGTGGGGCCGCTCGGGAGGGCGCGTCAAAAGGATTTTGATCACGCAGCGGGCGCTGCAAAGTTACAGCGGCACCGAAATGTACACGGCCGAGATTGCCCGCGCCTTGAAGGCGCGCGGGCATGAGGTCGCGGTATTCTGCCCCCTTCCCGGCAAGATCGGCAACCTGATCACACCCAGCGGCATCACCGTCAATGAACGGCTCGAGGATGTGCCCTTTCGACCCGAGGTGATCCACGGCCACCACCACCTGCCGCTGATGGCGGCGCTGGCGCATTTTTCACGCACGCCTGCGGTGCATCTGTGGCACGGCGCACGGCCCTGGGTCGAACAGGTGCCGCGTCATCCACGCATCGCCCGCCATATCGTCACATCCGAACGCATGGCGCCGCGCATCCAGGCCGAATTCGGCGTTCCCGCGAACCTGGTGCGCACGGTGCCCAATTTCGTCGATACCGGGCGCTATTCGCATGTGCGCGACCCCTCTGCCCGGCCCCTGCGCGCCGTCCTGTTCGGCCAGGGCGGGTTTTTCCCGGCCGAGCTGAGCGTTCTGGAAAAAGCCTGTGCCGACAATGGCCTGACCCTGGACAAGGTCGGGTATGCCTATGGCAACCCGCGGCCGCGGCCGGAATACTTTCTGCCCGATTACGACATTGCCTTTGCCATCGGGCGCTCGGCGCTCGAGGCACTGGCAAGCGGCTGCGCGGTGATTCCCATCGTGCCGCAACTGGCCGGGCATCGCATCACGGCCGAAACGCTGCGCGAATGGTCAGCCTGCAATTTCAGCCCGCGCTACTATACCAGCGCCGACCGTTTTGACAGCGCCTGGCTGGCGCGCCAACTGGCCGACTGGGACCCGGACGACGTGGCACAGGTCACCGCCGAGGTGCGGCGCGTCTATACGCTGGAGCGCGGCATCGACCAGCTGGAGGCCCTGTATGACGAAGCGATCGCCCTGCCAGGCTCCGGCATCGACGCGGTGTCGGGCTATGCCTCGTACCTGGGCTGGATGGCGCGCGAGGCCGATGCGCTTTGGGCGCAGACCATCACGGACCGCCAGGGAATAGAAACTTTGCGCAGTGAAAACAAACGGCTAAAGGCCGAACTTCAAGCGCGCACCAAACCGCCCCCCATCGCCAGGCCTTTTGGCCCGCCTGCGCCCCTGCCGTCCCCCGTTGGCGGGCGCAACGCGCCACGGCTGACCATCGGGCTAGAGGCCGCGCGCCGCGCCCGGATCGAGGCCTCGGGGCTGTTCGACGCGGTCTGGTATCGGCGCTGCTATCCCGACGCCATCGGCCAGGGCACTGACCCGCTGGCCCATTACCTCAACGATGGCTGGCGCGAAGGCCGCAGCCCTTCGGCGTTCTTCGATTCGAACGCCTATCTGACCGCCAACCCCGAACTGATGGGCCAGACGGTTTCGCCGCTCGAGCATTACCTGAGCAAACTCGACGCGCTTGGCGCCGCGCTTCGGCAAGAACCCGGGCTTTGACATGGCGGACGGGGATCTTCTTCTGACGCGGCGTCCGCCCCTGGCCCAGTCCGGCCCCCCGGTCAGCCGTTTCGATCCCGCGCTCGAGGCCTGGCTGAACGCGATGTTCCATTACTGGGGCTGCGATGAATGCGTCGTGCTGCCCAAGGTCGCCGTCAACGCCATGCGCACCGTGGGCAACTGGCGGCGCGGGGCGTCGGTGATACGCACGGTGCTGCCGCCCGGCACCCCGGTGGCCACCTTCCTGACCCGGCAGGGCGCCCCGTCCGATCGCTGGGATGGCGGCCAAGGGCTTGGGATCACGGGGAATTTCACGACACATTCCGGGGTTCTGGCGGGCTATCTGCTGGATGCGCACGGCGCGCTGATCGGCATCAAGATCTGGGAGCTGTATCCCGGCTGCGGCCGGGTCAGGCGGCGCATCTATCCTTTGGATGACACCCGTTTCGGCACCGCGAACGCGCGCAATTACCACGCCATCCACGATCTGGACGGCGCGCCGCTGGGCGGGCCGGACAATCCCAGCTTTGCGCTATGGCAGCAAAGCCTTGCCCCTCCGCCGCGTTCCGCGCCGCCCCTTTACCCGGGCGCATGAATTCCCTATATCTTCGCTCAGGAATGCGACGAGGATATCATGACCGAACAAAGTCCCCAGCTTGAAGGCGCGCCGCTGATCGCCCCGTCAAGCACCGAGCACGCGCTGTACGATTCCGTGGTCGAGGCCTGCCGTACGGTCTATGACCCTGAAATCCCTGTGAACATCTATGATCTGGGGCTGGTCTACACGGTCGAGATCAATGACCAGAACGAAGTGCGCATCATCATGACCCTGACCGCCCCCGGCTGTCCCGTCGCCGGCGAGATGCCTGGCTGGGTCGCCGATGCGGTCGAACCCCTGCCCGGGGTCAAACACGTCGATGTCGAGCTGACATGGGAGCCGCCCTGGGGCATGGACATGATGTCGGACGAGGCGCGTCTGGAACTGGGCTTCATGTAAAGGCAAGTCAATTTACTTGCTTTTTGCCAAGGCAAGCGCTATGACTTGCGCATGCTGTTTGCCGTTCTCACTGGTGATATCGTCAACTCCGGCGCGCTCAGCGCCGAAGAACTGGATCGCACGCTTGCCGCGCTGAACGACGCTTGTGTCGAAGCGTCGGGGTGGCGCGACGGCACGGTTTCGGGCTTTGCCCGGCGCGGCGGCGATGCCTGGCAGATAGCGCTCAGCTCTGCGGAATTCAGCCTGCGGCTCGCGCTGCTCTGCCACGCCCATGTGCGGCGTCTGGACAAGGCCCGCGCCACCCGGATCGCCGTGGCCACCGGCCCCGGCACCCTGCCCGGCACTGACCCCAACTTTGCCCACGGCCCGGCCTTTACCGCCTCGGGGCGGTTGCTGGAAACGCTGTCCGATCCGGTCACCATGGACCACGGCGCAGGCGGCAGCGCCTCGGCGACCTTTGTCCTGGCCGATCACATCGCCCGCGGCTGGACCCCCGCCCAGGCCCGCGCCATGGCCGAAGTCCTGCCCCCCCACAGCGGCCCGCGCAGCGAGGCCGCAAGGCGGCTTGGCATTTCGCGGCAGGCGGTCGATCAGGCCCTGTGGTCCGCCGGATACCCCGCATTGCTCAGTGCCCTGACCGCATGGGAGGCCCAGCCATGAAAGCCAATTCCCTTTCTTTCCCGAAAAGCAAGCCAAAATGCTTGCGTTAAGCGCCCAGATCACCCCGGCCATGCTGCAAAGCTTTGCCGCGCTGCTGCTGGCCCATTGCCTGGCCGATTTCACCTTTCAGACCCGCTGGATGGTGGACCGCAAACGCAATCCGCTGGTGCTGGCCCTGCACATCGCGTTGGTCTTTGTCTTTTCAACCGCGCTGCTGGGGGGCGTCTGGCAGGTGGCGCTGGTGGTCAGCCTGGCGCATTTCGTCATTGATGGCACCAAGGTCTGGGTCCTGCCCGCAAGCCGGCGCAACACGCTTGGCGCCTTTCTGGGGGACCAGATCGCCCATCTGATGACCCTGATCGCGGCGGCCCTGTGGTGGCCCCGCGCCGTCGCCCAAGGCAGCTGGAGCGCCTGGGCCGATCTAGCCCTGATCCCGACGCTGACCCTGTCGGGCCTGATCCTGACGGTCTGGGCGGGCGGCTATGCGGTCGGCATGTTGACCGCCCGGTTTCGCGCCAACCCCGGCCAAAGTGATCTGACCGACACCGGCCTGCCGGACGCCGGCCGCCTGATCGGCCAACTGGAACGCGCGCTGATCTTCTTGCTGATCCTGGTGGGGGAACCTGCTGGCGTCGGGTTTCTGATCGCGGCCAAATCCATTTTGCGGTTCGACACCAAGGAAGGCCAATATGTGATCATCGGCACGCTGGCCTCGGTCACCTGGGCGATGGTTTTGTCCTACGCGACGCTGGGCCTGCTTGAGATTGCCGCCCTGACACCCTAGATTGAGGGCAGGACAAAAGAGGTATTCCATGTTCAGCATTCCCGGCAAACAGGCCGTGACCATCACCGCCCCGGCGGTGAAGCAGATTCGCAAGCTGATGGAGCGGGATTCGCGTCACGGGCTGCGCATTGGCATCAAGAAGGGCGGCTGCGCGGGCATGGAATATACCATGGACTATGTCGACGCCGCCGATCCGCATGACGAGGTGGTGGAACAGGATGGCGCGCGGGTGCTGATTGCACCGATGGCGCAGATGTTCCTGTTCGGCACCGAAATCGACTATGAAACCAGCCTGCTGGAATCGGGCTTCAAGTTCCGCAATCCCAACGTCGAAGACGCCTGCGGCTGCGGCGAATCCATCAAGTTCAAGCACATAGACGCCCTGCGCGCCGAACAGGGCCAGGGCTGATGGGCCTGTCCGCCGATCAGATCGAATTCGCCAAGGATCTGTTCAGCGAGCTGGGGGACATCACCACGCGGCGCATGATGGGCGGGCTGTGCCTGTACCACGAGGGCACGATCTTTGCCCTTGTCCATTCCGACGGCACGATCATGATCAAGGGCGCGGGTGATTTCATTCCCCGGCTCGAAGCGATGGGCTGCACCCGCTGGGCCTATACCCGCAAGGACGGCTCGCCCACCTCGATGCCCTACTGGACCCTGCCACCCGAGGCACAGGACGACCCGGCCGAGGCTGCCGCCCTCGCCCGCGAGGCGCTGCGCCACCTGTGACGGACCGCCCGGCGTTCAGCCGGTCTTTTTCATGTGCAGATAGGTTTCGTTGAACCGCTTTTGCAGGTGCGCCCCGGCCAGGATCACCTGACCCGACCCCATCGGCGCGACGTTGGTGTCATGGTTGGGGTTGAAGAACAGCGGCACGGAAATCCGTTCCTCGGCCGATCCCCTGACCCGGTGCAAGGTCGCCTTGACCCGGCCTTTGGTCCACATTTCCAGCATTTCGCCAAAGTTGATCACGAAATCGCCCGGCCCCGCCTGCACGGCAATCCAGTCGCCATCGCGGTTCAACACCTCAAGCCCGGCCACGCCGTCGGTGCCCAACAGGGTCAGACAGCCGTAATCGGTATGGGCCGCGATGCCGAAATCCTTGTCGCCCGCCCAATCGGGGCGCGGTGGGTAATAGTTGCCCCGCAGCAGCGCCATGGGCTGGTCGAACTTGTCGTCAAAATAATGCGCATCCTCGCCGATCGCCTCGGCGACGCCGCGCAGCAGGGTCATCGCAACGGCCAGCGCATCGCGGTAATAGGCCTCGATCACCTCGCGAAAACCCTCGGGGCGGTCGGGCCAGAGGTTGGGCGCATAGACCGCAAGGCCGGTGTCCGGCGCCTCGAACCCGCAATCAAAGACCTGTTTGTAATCGGGGTTGGCCTGCGGGTCGACCTGTTCGGACCCCGGCGCGCCCCAGCCCCGGTTGGCCCCGGTCACGGCCATGTCCACCGCCTGTTTTTCCGCCATCGGCAGGTCGAAAAAGGCGCGGTAGGCCGCCAGCACAAAACGCATGCGCGCGGCGCTGATGCCGGTGTTGTGCACGGTCAGAAAGCCGATGCTTTCGGCGCCGTCGCGCAACTGGTCCAGCGTCTCGGGATCACGGGCCACGATCTTTGCGGCGTCCAGTCTCGGGATCATCTTTGCCCCCTTGGTCAACTCAGGTCCCCCTTGTCAGAACGCCGCGCCCCGTGCAAGCGGCCTTGACGCCGCGCCGTCCCCCGCGATGATACCCCAAACCGCGAAAGGGAGAGACGATGCGACGCAAACTTGCCGCAGGAAACTGGAAGATGAACGGCACCCGCGCCGCGCTGGCCGAAATCGCCGCCATGGCCGAGGCCGCCAAGGGCGGTGCCGAAGTGCTGATCTGCCCCCCCGCCACACTGCTGGCCGAAGCTGCGCAGAACGAGGCCGGCGTCGCGATTGGTGGGCAGGACTGCCATGCCAAGCCATCGGGCGCCCATACCGGCGATCTCGCGGCAGACATGCTGCACGACGCTGGCGCGCGTTATGTGATCCTGGGCCACTCGGAACGCCGCCAGGACCATGATGAGCACAACGAGGACGTGCGCGACAAGACCCGCGCCGCCTGGGATGCCGGTCTGACAGCCATCGTCTGCGTCGGTGAAAGCCTGGCGGAACGCGATGCGCAGAACACGCTGGACATCATCGGCGGCCAGCTCGCAGGCTCGATCCCGGATGGCGCCACCGGCCACAGCCTGGTTGTCGCCTATGAACCGATCTGGGCCATCGGCACCGGCAAGGTGCCCACCCTCGACCAGATCGGCGACGTGCATGATTTCATCCGCGCAAGACTGGAACGCCGCTTTGGCGCGGGGGTCGGCCGCTCGGTCCGGCTGCTGTATGGCGGATCGGTCAAGCCGTCGAACGCGGCCGAGATCTTTGCGGTGTCCAACGTCGATGGCGCACTGGTGGGCGGCGCGTCGCTGAAGGCCGCGGATTTCGTGCCGATCATCCAGGCCCTGAACGCCAGCACGGATTGAACCGCCCCGATTGGGGGCCAGCCCCCAAACCCCCGGAGTATTGAGACCAAGAAGAAGCACAAAGACCCCTGCCCTTCTTCTTGGGCGAAATACTCCCGCCGGAGGCATCCGACAGAAAACAAGACAGGCGGCGCCCGGATCGGAGCGCCGCCTTTGATTTTTGGTGTAGGGCGGGTTTCAACCCGCCCCCGCGCTATTTCGTGATGATCTCTGGCCCCATGAAGGTCGTGGGCAGCCAGGTCGACAGGATCGGGATGTAGGTCACCATGATCAGGAAGACGAAGAGCACCGCGAGGAAGGGCAGCGAGGCCTTGACCACGCGCATCATCGGCATGCCGGCAACGCCCGAGGTCACGAAGAGGTTCAGACCCACCGGCGGTGTGATCATCCCGATTTCCATGTTCACCACCATGATGATGCCCAGGTGGATCGGGTCGATCCCAAGCTCGATCGCAATCGGGAAGACCAGCGGCGCCACGATCACGATCAGCCCCGAGGGTTCCATGAACTGACCGCCGATCAGCAGGATCACGTTGACGATCACCAGGAACATAACCGCCCCGAAGCCCGCGCTGAGCATCATGCCCGCGATCTGCTGCGGGATCTGTTCATCGGTCAGCACGTGCTTGAGGATCAGCGCGTTGGCGATGATGAACATCAGCGTGATGGTCAGTTTGCCCGCCTCGAACAGGGTGTCCTTTGTGTCCTTGTGAAAGAAGGCAGTGACCAGCGCGATGGGTTTGCGCAACAGGCTCAGGTTCGGCGCGCCGTCCTTGCCTGCAAGCGGGCCCATGTCGCGGTAGATGAAGTTCGCGATCAGGAAGGCATAGACCGCGGCCACCGCGGCGGCTTCGGTCGGGGTGAAGATCCCGCCATAGATGCCGCCCAGGATGATGACGATCAGGAACAGCCCCCAGATCGCGTCTCCGCCCGACTGGGCGACCTCGCCCCAGCCTTTCCATTCGCCCTTTGGCAGGTTCTTGACCACGGCGATGACATAGATCGTCGTCATCAGCATGGTACCCGCCATCAGGCCCGGGATGACACCGGCCAGGAACATCCGGCCGACCGACACATCGGTGGCCGAGGCGTAGACCACCATCACGATGGACGGCGGGATCAGGATGCCAAGGGTGCCCGCGTTGGCGATGACGCCCGCCGCAAAGTCCTTGGTATAGCCGACCTGCCGCATCCCGGCGATCACGATGGACCCGATGGCCACCACGGTTGCGGGCGACGATCCCGACAGCGCCGCGAACAACATGCAGGCAAAGACGCCCGCAATGGCCAGGCCGCCCGGAAGATGGCCGACAATGGCAATCGAGAACCGGATGATCCGCGCCGCCACCCCGCCCGTCGACATGAACGACGAGGCAAGGATGAAGAAGGGGATCGCCAGCAGCGTATAATGCCCTGCCATCGCCTGGAAAAAGCTTTGCGCAATCGAGGCCAGCGAGGTTTCCGACAGCACCAGCAGGAAGATGATCGAGGAAAAGCCCAGGCTGACCGCAATCGGAACGCCGATCAGCATCAGGCCGACGATCATGGCAAACAGGATGAAAACGTCCATGACCTCAGTCCTCCTTGTTCAGGTGGGCGACATCGCTCACCGCGTCTTCGGCTTCGTGGCTGACGATCAGGCTTTCGGCATCGCCGGTCCAGATCCGCCACCCGGCCTGGCAAAAGCGCAGCAGCAACAGGGCTGTCCCGAAGGGCAGCATCGCGTAGGGAATGAACCGCGGGATCTTTTCATAGGCTTCGCCTTCGTTGATCCAGGGTTCGATAAAGCGCAGCCACTCCGGCATCCGGATGTCGACCACTTCGTACCAGGACCGGTACGAGGTGCGGGTCATTTCCTCGAACCCCGTGGGGAACCAGCGGCCGGTGGTCTGCGGCAGGTTGGCGAAGTTGGCCCAATAGTCCCAGGCCCCCTTGAACAGCAAGAAGGCGTAAAAGATGCAGATCGCGGCGGCGGTCAGGCTCATGGCGCGGCGCACCGGAGGAGACATGATGTTCAGCACGGCATCGACGCCAAGGTTGGCCGTCTTCTTGACCGCATAGCTGACCCCGAACAGGACCAGCCATGCAAAGAGAAAGGTCACGGCCTCGAGCCCCCAGATGAATCCGGTGTTGAAGCCATAGCGCAGGACGACGTTGACGAAGGTGATCAGTGTCATCAGCCCAAGGATGATGGCGATGACGGTTTCTTCCAGCTCGTCAATGAAGCCGCCGAGCAGGGAAGGTGATGAGTGGTGCGCAGACATGGCCCCTCTCCCTTGTTAGCGGATGAACGGTGCAATGCGGGACCCGGGGCCGAAGCCATCCGGACAGGCCGGCAATTGCGCGAGGAATTGGAAAGCCCGGCAGACCGGCGGCCATGATGGCCGGCAATGGCTGCGGGAACAGGTGCCCGGCCCCCAGGCGTATTGCAGGGGGCCGGGACATCCGGCAAGGCCGGGATCAGTTGGCGGCGTTGAATTCCTGCGCCGCGTCGATGTTTTCCTGGCCGACGTCGTCGCGGAACTGCTCCCACACCGGCTTCATTGCATCGACCCAGGCCTGACGCTGTTCGGCGTTCAGCTCGACGATGGTTGCGCCGGTATCCAGGATTGCCTGACGGGCATCCGCATCGACCTGGCCGACGGCGGCGTTACGCTCGACGGTCACCTCTTCGAGGATGGTCGCCAGCTGGGTGCGCACGTCCTCGGGAAGGCTGTCCCACCAGTCGGTCGAGGTCACGACCATATAGTCGATGATGCCGTGGTTGGTCTCGGTGGTGCCGTCCTGCACCTCAAAGAACTTCTGGCCATAGATGTTGGACCAGGTGTTTTCCTGACCGTCCACAACGCCGGTCTGCAGCGCGCCGTAAACTTCGGAGAAGGCCATCGGCTGCGGGCTGACGCCGATCGCTTCCATCTGGGCCTTGATCACGTCCGAAGGCTGAACGCGGAACTTCAGGCCAGCGGCGTCGGTTGGCAGGACCAGCGGCTTGTTCGCCGACATCTGCTTCATGCCATTGTGCCAGAACTGCAGGCCCAGAAGGCCGCGGCGGGTCATCGATTCCTTCATCGCAACACCGGTTTCCGAGGTCTGGAAGGCGTCGACAGCAGCGATGTTCTTGAACATGAAGGGCAGGTCGAAAATGCGGAACTGCTTGGTGAACTGTTCGAACTTGGACAGCGAGGGCGCCGCCAGCTGGACGTCGCCGTTCAGCATCGCCTCGAGCACCTGGTCATCGTTGTACAGGGTCGAGTTCGGGAAAACCTCCATGCAGGCCTTGCCGTTCATCTCTTCGTTGACGCGCTCCATCAGCAGCGAGGCGGCCAGACCCTTGGGGTGCTTGTCCGAGTTGGTGACGTGGCTGAACTTGATGACGATCTCGCCATCGTCACAGGCGGCCTGTGCCCCGGTGGCGGCGGTCATCAGCGCGGCTGCCGCCACGGCGGACATCAGAAACTTTTTCATGGGTATCCTCCCAGATACTTTTTGAATGTGCAGGGCACGCCTCCTCAGGGTGCCCGATGCCGTCACAAGAGCGTGAGCCGCCCTTCCCGCGCAAGTCCCCGCTTGAAAATTCAGCATCGGCGCCAAAAGGTGCCGGGTTTTCAGGGCATTGGCGGAAATCCGCGCATCGCCCCCGGCCCCGGCGCCGCAGTTTTGTGCGAAATCCCGCACAAATGTTAGCGCCTGACGTGCGAAAATCCGCACAACGGGGCGAATCCTCAGCGCCGGAAATCCTCGGGGCGCAGCCCGTACTTGGCCAGCTTGTCGTAAAACGTCTTGCGCGGCAGCTTCAGCGCCTTGGCCGCCTCTGCGGCCTTGCCATTGTGCCGCCCCAGCGCCGCCGCCAAAAGCGACCGTTCCACCTGCGCCATCTGCTCGGCCAACCCCAGGTCGCGCGCCCTGGACAGGTCCTCGGGCATGCCCAGGACAAACCGCATGGCCGCCGACATCAGGGACCGCGCATTGCCGGGCCAGTCCTGCGCCATCAGCGCGGCCAGATGCTCGGGCGTGACGTCGGGCGCGGCAATGCCCGATTGCTCGGCCGCCTGCGCGACATATTGGCGAAACAGGACGGGGATGTCCTCGGGGCGCTCGGACAGCGACGGAATGTGGATGCGGCACACTTCCAAACGATAGAACAGATCGGCCGAAAAGCGCCCCGCCTCGGCCGCCTCGGCCAGGTCCTCGGTGCTGCCGCCCACCAGCACCGCGCCGCCGCTTTCGATCAGATCGATCAGCGCCAGCTGCGCATCGACCGGCAGCGCCCCGATCTCGTTCAGGAACACGGTGCCACCCTCGCTGGCCTCCCACAGCGCGCTCAGGCTGTCACGGCTCAGCCCACTGGCGGCGCGCTTTTCAAAAGGGCCCTTGGCACGGGCCGAACTCAGATGGATCACCTCGGCCACCTTCGACACCCCGGTGCCGGGCGCGCCGGTCACAAGCGCCTCGGTCCCGGCCCGCGCGGCGGCGCGCACATTGGCCCGCAACCCCTCGGCCAGGTCAGACTGACCAAAGATCAGACGATCCGCCGGATCCCCCGCCTCCAGCTGCTGCTTGAGCGCGCGGTTCTCCAGAACAAGCGTCCGCGTCCGCAAAGCCCGCTCCAACACCCGCAGCAGATCGCCGGGACTGCAGGGCTTTTCCAGAAAATCAAAGGCGCCCTGCGACATCGCCCGCACCGCCATGGGAATATCCCCCTCGCCGGTCAACAGGATCACCGGCAGATCCGCATCCTGGGCGCGGGCGTAATCCAGCAGGTGAAACCCGTCGCGCCCCGGCATCCGGATATCCGACAACACCACCCCGGCAAAGCCCGCCCGGATGTGGTCCTTGGCCTCGATAAAGGACCCGGCCGTCACCGCCTCGAACTCGGCCAGATCCAGGGTCTGGCGCAGCGCCTCGCGCACCGCCTGGTCATCATCCACCAACAACACCCGCCGGATCATGCCGCTTGCCCCCGCTTGCCCTTCCAATTGCCCAAAATATCCCGGGGGGGCGCGGAACGCGCCGGGGGCTGGCCCCCACCTGCGGGATGGCGGGCGGGGCGATGTTCGCCGCGCGAACGAGCGCCGGACACCATCCTCATGCCGCCGCCTCCTCGCGCCAATAATCCAGATCCACCGTGAACATCGCCCCGCCTCCCGGCGCATTGCTGCCGCGAATGTTGCCGCCGAAACTCTGCACCAACCCGTAGGAAATCGACAACCCCAGCCCCATGCCGTCGCCGCCAACCTGCTTGGTCGTATAGAACGGCTCGAATATCCGCTCGGGGTCGGCAATCCCCGGCCCCGTGTCGCGCACCAGCACCGTCAGCCGCTCTGCCGCCTCCAGCGCGATCGAAATCCGCTTGTCCGACTGCCCCGCCATGGCATCGGCGGCGTTGTTGATCAGGTTCACGAAAACCTGGCTCAGCCGCACCTCGCCCCCCAGCGCAAAGACCGCCGCCTCGGGGCGCTGCCAGTCCAGTGCAACCCCCTCGCCGCGCAGACGCGCCTCGGTCAGTTCGACCGCCGTGTCGATCACCGCCACCAGATCGACCTTGCCCATCGGCTCGCTTTCGTTGCGCGCAAAGGCCCGCAGGTTCTTGATGATCCGCCCGGCCCGCGCCGCCAGCTGCGAGATCCGGCCAAGGTTATCCGCCGCCGCCCGCGTGTTGCCGCGTTCCAGAAAGGCCGCGCCGTTCTCGGCAAACTGCCGGATCGCCATCAGCGGCTGGTTCAGCTCGTGACTGATCCCCGCGGACATCTGGCCAAGGGCGCTCAGCTTGCCGGCCTGCACCAGATCGTCCTGCGCCCGCTTCAGTGCGGCCTCGGCCTCCATTCGCTCGCGCACCTCGCGGCGCAGGGCGACGTTGGCGTCGGTCAGATCCTGCGTGCGCGCCCGCACATGTCCCTCCAATTCCGCGTTGGCCTGGGTCAACGCCTGCCGCCGTGCCGTCGCCATCAACAATAGCGCCCCGAAAAACAGGCACAGCGCCGCGACCGACGCTGCCTGCAGCGCCGCCAGCCGCCGCGCCGGGGCCACGTCAACCAGCACATCGCCCGTCAGCCCGATCACCGGCAGATCCTGCGACAGGTGCAGCGCCATTTCCGGCACATAGGGGCTCAGCTTCTGGGTCCAGACCTCGTGCGCCCCGACAAGATGCGTCGCCACCGGCCGCACCGCCTGTCCCGGGGGGGCCATCCCCTGCGGGCCGACCTGCCAGAACAGCAGCTCGGACCGGTTGGTGACAAAGATCGCGCCATTCGCGTCGCGAAAGAACACCGCCGGGGTCGAACCGCGCCAGTCCTCCTCCAGATCGTCGATATCCACCGCCACCACCAGCACGCCGCGCACCGCCCCGCCCGGCTCGAACGATGGCGCGGCATGGACATAAGTGCGGCTGCCAAAGCCAAGGTCCGTACCCTGCGCCACCCCAAGCGCGCCCTGCAAGGCCCGCCCGAAATAACCGCTTTGCGCAATCCCATCGGGCGCCCGCCCGTTGGCCGAGGCCAGAACCCGCCCCGAGGCATCGAGGTAAAAGGCGCTCTGCGCCCCGGTCTTGTCGACGGTTTCAAGCAACAGCGCGTCGGCCTCGGCCTTGCTGCCGCCCGCGTGCAGCGCCGCCAGTGCCGGGTGATCCGACATCAGGACCGCCGTCATGCGATAGCGCTTCAGCTCGGTCACCAGCCGGTCCGAGGCCAGCGCCAGGTCGGACGCCGCCCGCGCCGACACCTGATCCAGCGCCTGGGCATAGCCATAGCGCCAGACCCCCCAGCCCAGCCCGGCCACCGCCGCAAGGGACACCAGCGCGACGAGCCCGCGTGTGATCGGTTTGCTTACCATGACGCTGTTTCTAATTCGGAAATCCTCCGGGGGCGATCCCCCTCTTGCGTCGCCTGCGCGCCCGCATCACTGTATGCCCATGCAGCGCCTGTCCCAATCCCCCACAAATCCCGGGTTTGTCCAGAACCCCTATCCGTTCTACGACCAGCTGCGCGAGGCTGGCGATCTGACCTGGTGGGAGGAATACGCCATGCCCTGCGCCGCCTCGCACCGCGCGGTGCATGCGCTGCTGCGCGACCGGCGCTTCGGCCGCGAGATCCCGGCCGAACTCGCCCAACCCATCCCCGACCACCTGCGCCCCTTTTATGCCGTCGAAGCCCATTCGATGCTCGAGTTGGAGCCGCCCCGCCACACCCGGCTGCGCGGGCTGGTGCTGCGCGCCTTCACCTCGCGCCGGATTGCCGCGCTGGGGCCGGAAATCGCAACTCTGGCGCATGAGCTGATCGCGGCCTTCCCAAGCGGCGAATTCGACCTTCTGACCCGCTATTGCCAACCCCTGCCGGTGATCGTCATCTGCCGCCTGCTGGGCGTGCCGCAGGACATGGCGCCGCAACTGCTGCGCTGGTCGAACGCCATGGTCGCGCTCTACCAGGCGCGCCGCGACCGCACCATCGAAGAGGCCGCCGCCAGCGCCGCCGCCGCGTTTTCGGACTTCATGCGCCGCTATATCGACGAGCGCCGCAAATCCCCCGCCGATGACCTGATCAGCCACCTGATCGCCGCCGAGGAACAGGGTGAAAAACTGTCGACCGACGAGCTGATCACCACCTGCATCCTGCTGCTGAACGCCGGGCACGAGGCAACGGTCCACACCATGGGCAACG
Organism: Tropicibacter oceani; assembly: GCF_029958925.1. Taxonomy (NCBI): domain Bacteria; kingdom Pseudomonadati; phylum Pseudomonadota; class Alphaproteobacteria; order Rhodobacterales; family Roseobacteraceae; genus Pacificoceanicola; species Pacificoceanicola oceani. Next base: position 2,434,081 of record NZ_CP124616.1, on the reverse strand, counting down.
GCATCAAGGCCTTGCTTGAAACCGGCACGCCGGTCACACCCGCCAATGCCGAGCCGGTAAGCGAAGAGATCATGCGCCATGACCCGCCGCTGCATATGTTTACCCGCTACGCCTATGAAGAGCTTGAGGTTTTCGGCCACCGTTTTCGGCGCGGCGACCAGGTGGCGCTGCTGCTTGGGGCGGCGGGGCGCGACCCGGCGGTCTGGCCCGATCCCGCCCGGTTCGACCCGGCGCGCCCGGTAACGGCGCATCTCGCCTTTGGCGGCGGGCTGCATTTTTGCGTCGGGGCGCCGCTGGCGCGGCTCGAGCTGCAGATCGCCCTGCCGATCCTGTTCGAACGCTGCCCCGGGCTGCGCCTGACACAGCCGCCCGAATACGCCAACCTCTACCATTTCCACGGGCTGGACCGGCTGACGGTACACAGCTGACCCCTGCTTCTTCTTGGCCAAAATACTCCCGCCGGAGGCGGTCCGCCGCCTACAACGGCAGAACCGTCGTCGCCTTGATTTCCTCCATCGACAAAAGCGCCGTGACGTTGTGCACCTTCACCTCGGAAATCAGCGCCTGGTAAAACACGTCATAGGCGCGGGCATTCCTGACGCGCACCTTGAGGATATAGTCGATGTCCCCGGCCAGCCTGTGGGCCTCTTGCACCTCGGGGCGGTCGCGCAACGCCTTGAGAAAGGCCGCCTGCCAGTCGGCTTCGTGTTCCGAGGTGCGGATCAGCACGAAAAACGTCGCCTCGAATCCCAGCGCCTCGGCGTCCAGCAGAACGGTCTGCTGACCGATCACCCCGGCCTCGCGCATCTTGCGGATTCGGTTCCACACCGGGGTCTTGGACGACCCGATTGTCTTGGCAATCTCGTCCAGCGACTGCCCCGCATCGCGCTGCAATTCGCGAAGGATTTTCCGGTCTATCTCGTCGATCTTCATCTTTGTTCCTATTTCGCATGGCGGCTGGGAAAACGCCCCGAAACCGCCACCTGAATAGAACATATGTCCTTATATTGGCAAGCATATAGCCATTGTTAGGGACAATTTCCTATATTGCAGGGGAAGAAAGCGCTGACTGAAAGGCTTTGACATGACCGACACGCTCCGCCCCGCCCCTTTGCGCCCCGCAACCGTTCCGGCCGGGCAGGTCTGTTTTGTCGGCGCAGGTCCGGGTGACGCCGATCTGCTGACGCTCAAGGCCGCGCGCGCCCTGTCCGAGGCCGAGGTCATCCTGTACGATCGGCTGGTCAGCGACGAGATCCTGGCCCTGGCCAATCGCGATGCACACCTGGTCAGCGTCGGCAAAGAGGGGTTCGGCCCCTCGATGACGCAACAGGACATCAACCGCCTGCTGGTGCTTCATGCCCTGTCCGGCGCCCGCGTGCTGCGCCTGAAGGGCGGTGATCCGGCGATCTTTGGCCGCCTCGACGAGGAAATCGAGGCACTGGAGGCCGAGGGCATCGGCTGGAGCGTGGTGCCCGGCATCACCGCCGCCTCGGCCTCGGTCGCGGCGATCGGCCAGTCGCTGACCAAGCGCGGCCGCAACGCCAGCCTGCGCATTCTGACCGGCCACGTCATGGAAGGCTTTGCCGATCAGGACTGGCGCGCGCTGGCCCGCCCCGGCGAGGTCGCCGCGATCTACATGGGCAAGAAGGCCGCGCATTTCATCCAGGGCCGCCTGATGATGCACGGCGCATCGGCCGACACGCCCGTCACCTTTGTCGAAAACGCCTCGCGCGCGGACCAGCGTATCGTGGCCTCGACTTTGGGCACACTGGCCCAGGATCTGGCCCAGGCCGATCTGAGCGGCCCTGCCCTGACCCTTTTCGGCCTTGCCCCGCGCGCCGCGCGGCAGGCTCTTCCCGCAATCCGCAAACAAGAGGTGTCCTGATGCCCCGCGCCTTTACCCCCAAAGTCATCACCGCCAACGCCCTGATCGAAGGCGACGTGATCTACCTGACCGCCAATGACGACTGGACCCGCGATCTGGCCCGCGCCGAGATCCTGACCGACGAGGCCCACGCCGAGTTGCGCCTGATCGAAGCCAGCCAGCGCCACCACGAGGCGGTCGGCGTTTACCTCGCCGACGTCGCCAAGGGCGACAAGGGCCCCGAGCCGACGCATTTCCGCGAGGATTTCCGCCGCACCGGCCCGTCGAACTATGCCCACGGCAAACAAGAGGAGCGCGTCTGATGTACCGTTACAACGATTTTGACGCCGATTTTGTCGCGCAGCGCAACCGCCAGTTCCGCCAACAGGTCGCACGCCGCATCGACGGCAGCCTGACCGAGGATGAATTCAAGCCGCTGCGCCTGATGAACGGGCTGTACCTGCAACTGCACGCCTACATGCTGCGCGTCGCCATCCCCTATGGCACGCTGAATTCCGCCCAGATGCGCCAGCTGGCCTATCTGGCCGAGCGGTTCGACAAGGGCTATGGCCATTTCACCACGCGCCAGAACATCCAGTACAACTGGCCGAAACTGCCCGACGTGCCGGACATGCTGGACGCGCTGGCCGAGGTCGAGATGCACGCCATCCAGACCAGCGGCAACACCATCCGCAACGTGACCGCCGACCATTTCGCCGGCGCCGCCGCCGATGAAATCGCCGATCCGCGCCCGGTGGCCGAGCTGCTGCGCCAGTGGTCCACCGACCACCCCGAATTCCAGTTCCTGCCGCGCAAGTTCAAGATCGCCGTCACCGGAAGCCCGAACGACCGCGCCGTGATCAAGGCCCATGACATCGGTATTCAGGTCGTCGAGCAAGATGGCCGCATCGGCTATCGCGTGCTGGTGGGCGGCGGCCTTGGTCGCACCCCGATGATCGGCAAGGAACTGGCCGACTTTGTCAGCCAGCAAGAACTGCTTCCCTACGTCGAGGCCGTGGTCAGCGTCTGGAACCTGCTGGGCCGCCGCGACAACAAATACAAGGCCCGCATCAAGATCACCGTGCACGAACACGGGATCGAACAGATCCGCGGGCTTGTCGAAGAGCGGTTCAAGGAAACCCGCGCGGCCTTCAACGGCGCCGATCTTGCGATCTTCGAGCAGATCAAACCGCAATTTGCCCCGCCCGCGTTTCGCAACGCACCGACCGATGCCTTTGACCGCGCCTATGAGGCCGATCCGGTCTTCCGCTCCTGGGCCGACACCAACCTGGCGCAGCACCGCGCGCCCGGCTATGCCATCGCGCAGATCAGCATCAAGGCGCATGGCCAGACCCCCGGCGACGCCACGGCCGAGCAGATGCGCGTGATGGCCGATATCGCGTCAGAATTCGGGCATGATGAATTGCGCATCAGCCACGAACAGAACGTCATCCTGCCGCATGTGCACAAATCCGACCTGCCGGAAATCCACGCCCGGCTCAAGGCGCACGGACTGGCGACGGCCAATATCGGCAAGATCAGCGATATCATCGCCTGCCCCGGCATGGATTACTGCGCGCTGGCCACCGCGCGTTCGATCCCCGTCGCCCAGCAGATCGCCACCCGCTTTGACGAGCTGAAGATCGAGAACGACATCGGCGATCTCAAGATCAAGATTTCGGGCTGCATCAATGCCTGCGGGCACCATCACGTGGGCCATATCGGCATCCTTGGTCTCGACCGCGCGGGGGTGGAAACCTACCAGATCACCCTTGGCGGCGATCACACCGAAAACGCGGCCATTGGCCAGCGCACCGGCCCCGGCTTTGGCTATGACGAAATCGTCCCGGCCATCGAACGGCTGGTCGGCGCCTACCTGGAGCATCGCACAGACCCCGCCGAAACCTTCCTGCAAACCTATCGCCGTCTTGGCATGGCCCCCTTCAAGGCCGCGCTTTACGACAGCGAACAATCGCGCGTCGCGGCCGAGTAAGGACAGCGCCATGTCGCTTCTTCTTGGCAAAAATACTCTCGCCGAAGGCGCAGCAACGGTTCAGCCGGATCATCTGGCGGACCTGCGCGCGCGCGTCGCGGCGTTGAACGTGCGCTATCGCCACCACGGGGCGACGGCGGTGCTCGAAGGGGCGCTGCGCGATCCCGAGGCGGGCAAGATCGCCATGGTGTCGTCCTTCGGGGCGGAATCCGTGGCGCTCTTGCACCTTGTGGCCATGGTTGATCGCAAGACGCCGGTGCTGTTCATCGACACGCGCCTGCTGTTTGCCGAAACCCTGGCCTATCAGCAGGAGCTCGCCGAACGGCTGCACCTGAGCAACCTGCGCATCATCCGCACCGCGCAGGAAACGCTGGACCAGCGCGACCCCTACGGCGCGCTGCGCCTGTCCGACACCGACGCCTGCTGCGCCCTGCGCAAGACCGAGCCGTTGCAACAGGCGCTGGACGGCTTTGACGGCTGGATCACCGGGCGCAAACGCTATCAGGCCAAGACCCGCGCCGAGATGGAGTTCTTTGAGCTGGAGGAGGCCACCGGCCGGATCAAGGTCAATCCGCTGGCGCATTGGGGCCCCGAAGACACCCGCGCCTACATGGAGGAAAACCGCCTGCCCAAGCACCCGCTGGTGGCGCAGGGCTATCCCTCGATCGGCTGCGCGCCCTGCACCAGCAAGGTCGCCCCGGGCGAAGACCCGCGCGCCGGGCGCTGGCGCAACCAGGACAAGACAGAATGCGGCATCCACTTTGTCAACGGCGTGGCCGCACGCAAGAAAACATAGGGCGGGTTGCAACCCGCCTCTCCCGAAAGGACCCATGACATGCCCATCGTCACCGATACCGGCTTTGCCGCAGACACCTATGACGGCGAGATCCTTGATCTGGCCTCGGACACCGATCCCAATACCCTGACGGCCCCTGATGCCCCGCTGGTGCGCATTGATTTCCCCAGCTTTGCCGATGGCCGGGGCTTTACCCTGGCCCGGCTGTTGCGCATGCGCGGCTACAAGGGGCGGCTGCGGGCGCGCGGCCATGTGATCGCCGATCAATACGCCATGGCCCGCCGCGCCGGTTTCGACGAGGTCGAGATCGACGACACCCTTGCCAAACGCCAACCCCAGGACCAATGGGTTTTCCGCGCCGATTGGCAGCACAACGACTACCAGGCCCGCATGCGCGGCTGATTTCCCGGGCGGTCCGGGCGCGTGCGGGGCGGCAAATGGCCCCCGCGCGCCCATGCCGCCTTTTTCCTGACCTAGATCAAAGCTAAATCCAAGGTGTCGGTTATCCAGACCGGCAAGAGAGACCATGACAGAGTTGAAGCCCGTGACCCAAAGCACAGCGACCAAGGCCCCCGAGGCCAAGAAACTGGCCATCCCCGACGCGCAGACCGTCACCGAGGTCAAACATTACACCGACCGGCTGTTTTCCTTCCGCTGCACGCGGCCCGCGACCATGCGGTTCCGGTCGGGTGAATTCGTCATGATCGGCCTGATGGGCGATCCCGATCCCAAGACCGGCAAGCAAAAACCACTGCTGCGCGCCTATTCCATCGCCTCGCCGTCCTGGGACGAAGAGCTGGAGTTCTATTCGATCAAGGTGCCCGACGGCCCGCTGACCTCGCGCCTGCAACACATCAAGGTGGGCGATGAAATCATCCTGCGCCCCAAACCCGTCGGCACGCTGGTGCATGACGCGCTGCTGCCGGGCAAGCGCCTGTGGTTCTTTGCCACCGGCACCGGCTTTGCGCCCTTTGCATCCCTGCTGCGCGAACCGCAGACCTACGAGGATTACGACGAGGTGATCATCACCCACACCTGCCGCGAAGCCGCCGAGCTGACCTATGGTGCCGAGCTGATCGAGGGCCTCAAGGAAGACGAGCTGCTGAACGAGGTGATCGGCGAAGGCTTCTGGAAGAAGATCAAGTATTACCCCACCACGACCCGCGAAGAGAGCGCCAAGATGGGCCGGATCACCGACCTGATGCGCTCGGGTGAGGCCTTTGCCGATCTTGGCGTGACGCCGCTGACCCCGGAAACCGACCGGGCGATGATCTGCGGCAACCTGGCCTTCAACCTTGAACTCAAGGAAATGCTGGAGGAATTCGGTCTTGAGGAAGGCGCCAATTCCGACCCCAAGCATTACGTGGTGGAAAAGGCCTTTCTGGACTGACGCCGGCGGGCAGCGGGGCATCGCCCCGCCCTACAGGACTCGCGGCGCAAGCCGGCCAGACCGTGAATATTTTTGGCAGGGCGGGTTTCGACCCGCCCTTTCCTTTGTCCGGCGCCAGGACGGCCCCAAAGAAAAGGGCCGCAGGGTTTCCCCCGCGGCCCGAATGCCGAAAACGGCCGGGTTCTTTACAGACCCAGCGTTTCCTTCAGCTTGTCCAGAACACCCTGCAGCGCCTCGGGATTGTCCTTGGCCTGCTCAAGCCCGGTCTTGGCGACGTTCTTGGCCAGCATGTTCAACTCCGAGTTGTCGATGTATTCGACAACCTTGTCGTAATCAAAGCCTTCGACGGTCAGCAGTTCGGTGATCGACACCTCGCCCGCTGCATCCGCGGCAGCCTCGGCCGAGGCGGTTGCCTCGGCGGTGGTGTCCGCAGCGGCATCGGTTGCCGCATCGGCGGCGCCTTCAACGGCGGCCTCTGCTTCGGCAGCGGTATCGGCAACCGCATCGGCAGCATCGGCAGCGGTGTCAGCAGCTGCATCCGCAACATCGGCAGCGGTGTCGGCAGCTGCATCCGCAACATCGGCAGCGGTGTCGGCAGCCGTATCAGCGGCCTCCGCAGCAGTGTCGGCAGCAGCAGCAGCCGTATCGGCAGCGGCCTCGGCGGTTTCCGTGGCGGTCCGGGCAGCGGCATTGGCCGTGCCGGTTGCGGTTTGCGCCGCTTCGGTCCCGGCCTGCTCGGCGCCTTCGACAGCGCCGGTCACGGCGTCCGCGGCGGCATTGGCCGCTTCGGTCGCGGTTTCAACGGCAGCCGCGGCGGCATCGCCCGCCGCATCGGCAGCGGCCTCGACAGCGCCTTCGGCAGCTTCGACGGCGGCGCCAGCGGTTTCGGTCACGGCCTCAGCCGCTGCAGTGGCGGTATCCGCCGCCGCATCCGCAGCCGCCGCAGCGGTTTCGGTTGCCGCATCGACAGCCTCGCCAGCCGCTTCGGTCGCGGTCTCGACGGCATCGCCCGCCGCTTCGCCCGCCGCGTCGACCGCTTCGCCTGCGGCCTCGACCGCTTCCTCGACAGCCGCTTCAGCCGCTTCGGCGGCCTCTTCGACGGCTTCGACCGCGCCTTCGGCGGCTTCGGCAGCGGCATCAGCGGCCTCGCCGACGGCGCTGGTGGCGCTGTCCAGCGCCTCGGGGGCGCCGATCGTCTCGCCGGCCTGTTCGACGGCCTGTTCCGGCGTCTGGCCAGTGTACCAAATATAGCCCACAATCGCGACAACCGCCGCAACACCTGCAAGGATCAGATTTCTCATGACTCTTCCTTCACACCCTTCTTGAGGCCCTGGCGGAGGTGCCACGGGCCAATCGACGCCTGATGTGACCTCCGAATGCTGCAACTGCAAGGGGAAAGCTGCCTCAAACGGCCCATCTTGGCTGAAATGCCGCTTGAATCGGCTCTCGGGCAAGTCTAGTTTGCGCATCAAATCGTTCAACGGAAATCATCAGGAGCAAACCCATAGCCCGTAGACCGCACAACGCGCCCCCCCAGCGTGACACAGGACCCCGCATCAATGGACGCATCCGGGCCCCTGAAATCCGCCTTATTGGCGCTGATGGTGAAAACGTAGGTGTCGTGACACCTGCCCGCGCCATGGACATGGCAGAAGAAGCCGGGCTCGACCTTGTCGAGATTTCGCCCAACGCGAACCCGCCGGTCTGCAAGATCATGGATTTCGGCAAGTTCAAGTACGAACAGCAAAAACGCGAATCCGAAGCCCGCAAGAAGCAGAAGATCATCGAGGTCAAAGAGGTCAAGTTCCGTCCCAACACGGATACCAATGACTATGAGGTCAAGATGCGCAACGTCTTCCGCTTTTTGGAAAACGGCGACAAGGTAAAGATCACCCTGCGTTTCCGCGGCCGCGAAATGGCGCACCAGAACCTGGGCCGCGAATTGCTGGAACGGGTTGCCGAGGACGTCAAGGAAATCGGCAAGGTCGAAAACATGCCGAAGATGGAAGGCCGCCAGATGGTCATGATGATCGGCCCGCTGTCCAAGTAAGCGCCAGACCATGACAGACATAGAAACCCGCCGCACTCCGGCGGGTTTTTCTTTGCGCCCTGCCCGGCCGCAGCCCCCTTGCGCCCAAGCTGGCGGGTCAGCCCGCCTCGCGCAGCCGTCCGCGCTGGGGGATCTCCTTGAGCAATCCGCCCACGCCCATGGCCGCGATGTCTCCGGGGCGGACCGGCACGCCGCACAGCAGCCGTTCCATCACCCAGTCGGCCCCGTTCAGCGCGGGCGAGCGGGCGCAGCCCGGCAGGCCGATCACCGGGCGCGCGCCCAGATGACCAAAGAACAGCAGGTTGCCGGGATCGACCGGCATGCCGAAATGCACCACCGTGCCGCCCGCCGCGCGCAGCGCCTCGGGGGCGACGTCATGCAGGTCTGAGGTGGCCGAGGCGGTCAGGATCAGGATCGCATCCGCCGTGCTGGCCCGGATCGCCGCCGCCAGCCGGTCGGTGTCATGCGGCACGATCTGCTTGTCGCCCAGTTCCACACCCAGCCGCTCCAGCCGTGCGCGCGTGACCGCATGGCCCTTGTCACCGTTTTCGGCGGCATCGGTGCTGGTCTGGATCAGGTCCGCGGTGTTGGCCTGCGGGCTGCGCAGGCGCAGCGCCGATTGCCCGGCCAGGCAGGCCGCCTCGAGCGCGGCCTCGGGGACGGCATAGGCGATGATCTTGACCGTGGCGACCATGCCGCGCGCCTCGATCCGCTGCCATTGCGGCACGGTGGCCACGGTGATCATCGGGTGCAGGGCGTTCAGCGCATGGATGCGGTCGGCCAGCACCTCGACCACACCGGGGCCGGTGGCATGGATGTTGACACGGCCGGTCGCCGCCTTGCCCAGCCGCAGCCCGGCGCGTTCCGGATCGGGGACCAGCGCCTGCGCCAGCCGTTCGGCGGCCCTGTCTTCGGCCACATCGCCGGGTTCAAGGCGGGCGACGGTGACGGTGTCGCGCCCCTCGGCGCGCAGCAGGGCGATATCCGCCTCTGACAGCACCCGGCCCTTGCGCAGGCGTCCGGTGTCCAGCGCCACGGAATGGGCCAGCACCGCGCCGAACGCATCCTTCAGCGCGACGGCGCCGAACTTCATGCGCCCTTCCTCAGCACGCGGGTCATTTCCGCCAGCACCGACACGGCGATTTCCGAAGGCCCCGAGGCCCCGATATCCAGCCCGATGGGACCATGGATGCGCGCGATCTGGTCGTCGTCAAAGCCCGCCTCTTGCAGGCGCGCGACGCGTTTGGCGTGGGTGCGGCTGGACCCCAGCGCCCCGATGTAGAAACAGGTCGCGCGCAGGGCGCGGTGCAGCGCCGGGTCGTCCAGCTTGGGGTCGTGGGTCAGCAGCACCAGCGCGGTGCGCGCATCCAGACCCAGTTTGTCCAGCGCCTCGTCGGGCCAGTCATGCAGGATGGTCTCGCCCGGGAACCGCTCGGGCGAGGCAAAGGCCTCGCGCGGGTCGACGATGACCGGATCATAGCCCGCGATGCGCGCCATCGGCAAAAGCGCCTGCGCGATATGCACCGCCCCCACCGTGATCAGCCGCAGCGGCGGGTTGTGGATGGCGACAAAGACGCGGCTGTCCGGTTCAAAGCCCGATCGGTCCATGCGGAACCGGTCGGCGTGGCCGTCACGGTCCAGCCGGCGCGCACCGCTGTCCAGATCGGCGATATAGGCCACCGGTTCGCGGCTGGCGCGGGCCTGGCACAGCTGCGCCAGCACCTCGGCGGGCAGCGCCTGTCCGACCGGTTCGACCAGCACCCGGATGGTGCCGCCACAGGCCAGCCCGACGGCAAAGGCATCCTGATCGGAAACGCCGAACTCCAATTCGCGCGCGCCGCCGTCTTCGAGCGCCTCGAGCGCCTCGACGATCACCGCCCCTTCGACGCAGCCGCCCGAGACCGAGCCTTCGATCTGGCCGCTGCCCGAGATCGCCAGCTGGCTGCCGACGCGCCGCGGCGCCGAGCCCCAGGTTTCGATCACCGTGGCCAGCGCCGCCCCCTGCCCGGCCTGGTGCCAGGCCAGCGCCTGTTCGGGAATTCCGTCAAATCGATCCATCCGCCACTCCTCCTTGCGTGATGTTCTAGCACGTCTGGCGGCGGCGTCTCCCCCTTCCAAGGTATTGGCCTAGGGGGCGGTCACGTCATGGGCATACAGCCAGTCGAACTGGTGCAGCATGCGGTCCGGCGCCATGCGTCCGATGACGCCCAGCCCCAGATGCGCCGCGCCGCGCAGCAGCGGGTTGCGCAGGTGGTATTTCCAGGCATTGCCATTGGCCGTGGCGATGGCCCGCGACACCCGCGGGCGGCGCCGCGCCTGGTATTGCGCCAGCGCCTGATCCTGATCGGGGTGCGAAGCCAGGCAATCGGCCAGCACCCAGGCGTCTTCCAGCGCCATGTTCGCGCCCTGCGCCAGGAACGGCAGTGTCGGATGCGCCGCATCGCCCAGCAGCGCCAGCCCCGCGCCATGCCAGCGCTGTGCCACCGGATGGCGGAACAGCCCCCAGACCCCGACCTGCCCGACCTGCTCCAGCAGCGCGCGAATCGGCCCGCCAAAACCGGCAAAGACCGCGCGCATCGCGTCCGGATCGCCCTGGTGCGCCCAGCCTTCGGGCGCCCAGTCGCGGCGTTCTTCGGCGCCGACCAGGTTGACCCAGTCACCGCCGCGCAGGGGATAGCTGACGACGTGGCGCCCCGGCCCCATGTGCACCCATGCCTCGTCGGGGTGGCCGGTGACGTTGGGCACGATGGCGCGCCATGCGACCTGACGGGTAAAGAAGGGCTTGGCCACGCCATTCAGCGCCGGGCGCACGACCGAATGCAGGCCGTCGGCGCCAAGGATAAGCGCCTCTTCGACGCGGTCGCCATTGGCCAGATCGACCATGGCGGGGGCACCGGCCGTCACGCTGACCGCCTTTTGCAGCAGCCGCACCTTGATCCCCGCCTCGCGCGCCGCCTCGGCCAAAAGCTCGATCAGGTCGGCGCGATGCACAAAGCGATAGTCCTGCCCGGCCGGCAGCCGCCCCAGATCCAGCCGCAGCACCTCGCGGCCCTGCGCATGATCGCGCAGCACGACCGCCCTGCCCCGAACCGAGATGTCGCGAAACGCCGCGCCCAGCCCCAGCGCCTCGATCACCCGCAGGCCGTTGGGGCTGACCTGGATGCCTGCCCCGACCTCGGAGATCGCCTCGGCCTGTTCGAGCACCCGCACCGCGGCACCGCGCCGCGCGCAGGCCAGCGCCGCGGCCAGCCCGCCGATACCGCCGCCCAGGACCGTGATATGCCTGTCGTCCATGTTCATGCGCCTGTTCTTGACGCAAAAACGCCGGAGCGAAAGCCCCGGCGCCCTGCAAATTGCATCTGCGCGCTGCGCCTTGTCGCCGCGCCCGCCCGGCGATCAGTCGTCGCGGTGCACCTTTTCGCGGCGCTCGTGACGTTCCTGCGCCTCAAGGCTCATGGTTGCGATCGGGCGCGCGTCCAGCCGTTTCAGGCTGATCGGTTCCCCGGTCACTTCGCAATAGCCATATTCGCCATCGTCGATGCGGCGCAGGGCCGAATCGATCTTGGCGACCAGCTTGCGCTGGCGGTCACGTGTACGCAGTTCCAACGCGCGGTCGGTTTCTTCGCTGGCACGGTCGGTGACGTCCGGAATGTTCCGTGTCCCTTCCTGCAGCGCCTCGATGGTATCCCGGCTGTCTTCCAGTATCTCGTGCTTCCACATGATCAGCTTGCGCCGGAAATACTCCAGCTGCTTCTCATTCATGAAAGGCTCATCCTCGGCTGGACGATAGTCATCGGGAAGAAAACTCTCGGCTTTCATCTTCGCTTCCTCGTCAAAGCCAATATCCGTCATGGTAATTTCCTCAGATATCTGGCACCCCTGTGCCGTGCAATTAAAGCAAGCCCCCGGGGATGTCACTACACAATAGCGCCAAAATCTGGCGTTTTCGGGGCTTGTTCTGAAACCAATCGTGAGGAACGCCTTGATGCGATTCGAAGGAACCGAAAGCTATGTCGCAACCGATGACCTGACGATGGCGGTCAATGCGGCCGTGACGTTGGAACGACCGCTTCTGGTAAAAGGCGAGCCGGGCACCGGCAAGACCGAGCTGGCGCGGCAGGTTGCGGGCGCGCTGGGACTGCCGATGATCGAATGGAACATCAAGTCGACGACCAAGGCGCAGCAGGGCCTGTATGAATATGACGCCGTGTCCCGCCTGCGCGACAGCCAGCTGGGCGACGAACGCGTCAACGACGTGCGCAATTACATCCGCAAGGGCAAGCTGTGGCAGGCCTTTGATGCGCCGGGCAAGGTGGTGCTGCTGATCGACGAGATCGACAAGGCCGATATCGAGTTTCCCAACGATCTGCTGCAGGAACTCGACCGGATGGAATTCCACGTCTACGAGACCGGAGAAACGATCAAGGCAGTCAACCGCCCCATCGTCATCATCACCTCGAACAATGAAAAGGAATTGCCCGACGCCTTTTTGCGGCGCTGTTTCTTTCACTATATCAAGTTTCCCGAACCCGATGTGCTGCGCAAGATCGTCGAGGTGCACCACCCCGGAATCAAGGAAACCCTGCTGACCACCGCACTGACCCAGTTCTATGAATTGCGTGAACAGCCGGGCCTGAAGAAGAAGCCGTCGACCAGCGAGGTGCTGGACTGGCTCAAGCTGCTGCTGGCCGAGGACCTGGACGCCGAAGACCTGCGCCGCGACGGGGCCAATGCCTTGCCGAAACTGCACGGGGCGCTGCTGAAGAACGAACAGGACGTGCACCTGTTCGAACGGCTGGCCTTCATGGCGCGGCGCCAAAGGTGAGGTCGGCGCGGCGTGGCTTGGAGGGCGGGCCGCTGGTCACGCAAGGGGCCAGCCGGGGCGTCCGGAAAGTCGCGTAGATGCTGCATATCCTGACCCATGACATCCTGCCGGTGTTTTCCATGCTGGCGCTTGGCTTTGTGCTGGGCCGGATGCGCAAGGTCAGCCGGGACGAGGCCGCCGCGCTGAACCGCGTCGCCTTTTTGGTGCTGCAACCGGCGCTGATCCTGCCGCTGATCGCGCGGGTCGATCTGGGCGCCCTGCGCCTTGATGCGCTGGGGCTATACGCGCTGTGCCAGGTCGTCACCTTTGCTTTGGCCTATGGCGTTGCGCGGCGGATCTTTGGCCGCGCGCATCTGGAAAGCTGGCTTTTGGCCATGGCGACCGTCTTCGTCAATTCGCTGCTCTATATCTATCCGATCTCCTTCCTGATCTATGGCGAGGCCGCCGCCCTTCCGATCACCGCCATCGTCGCCTGGGATGCCTCGGTTTCCTTTGCCTTCTTCATCGTGACCACCGACCTGATGGCCAACAGGCAGGCAAGCCCGGCCGCTGCGCTGCGCCGGGTTGGGTCAAACCCCGTGCTGATCGCCATTGCCATCGGCATTGCCGCCAACCTGCTGGCCCTGTCCCTGCCCGCCCCGCTGTTGACGGCCATGGCCTTTGCCGGCGCCGGGGCCGCGCCGCTGACACTGTTCGCCCTTGGCGTGATCCTGTCCGGTCATGCGCTGATCCCCGGCCCGACCGTCATCGGCCTGTCGGCGATCAAACTTGTCGCCTTTCCGCTGCTGGTCTGGGGCGCGCTGCACCTGGCGCCGCTGCCCGAAGACTGGAACCGGCTGTTCATTCTCAATGCCGCGGGGCCCTCGGGGGCCATGGCCTTTGCCCTGGCCATGCTGCACGGCGTGCGCACCGATGCCATCGCCCCGGTGATCATCTGGACCAGCATCCTGTCGCTGGTGTCCCTGGCCGCCCTGGCCTGACGCCGCCCCCCCCCCTGCACCGCCGCCGGGAATGGTTAACACCCCTTGGCCGCAAAAGCGCCGCGCCCGGGTCAAAGGCCGCCCGCAAAGCCCCCAAAAGCCGCATTGCCGCCCTTATCTGAGCGCGCACAAAACCCCGGAATCGCCGGGATTGTTGCAGCGCTGCACAACCCAAGCCATTGATTAACAAGACCTTAACCCGCCAGGGCGAAGCCCCGCAAATAATTCCACCAACGCAGAATCAGGGCCTGTGCAAAAACCCATCTTTCGCCCTATAGTGTCCCCACAGAGGACAGAAAAACACCGGATGTCTTGAACATCTGAGTAAAACAACGAGCAGGCAGGCTTACAACGTGTCCCAAAACAACGATGTCATCGTTCGCGCCCTGCGCGACGAGGATGAACCCGTATGGCGCGAGCTGTGGAAGGCCTACCTGGACTTCTACAACAGCACCGTCAGCGATGAGGTCTACAAGTCCTCCTTCGCGCGCCTTCTGGGGGACGATCCAAGGGATTTCAGCGGCATGGTCGCTGAGGTCGATGGCCGCGTGGTGGGACTTGTCCACTACCTCTTTCACCGTCATGGCTGGAAAATCGAAGAGGTCTGCTATCTGCAGGACCTTTACGCCGACCCTTCCGTGCGCGGCAAAGGGGTTGGCCGGGCCTTGATCGAAGCGGTCTACAAGGCCGCCGACGATCACGGCGCACCCAATGTCTACTGGCTTACTCAGGACTTCAATGACACCGCCCGTCGTCTTTATGACCGCATCGGCGTCGTCACCCCATTCCTCAAGTACCAGAGATCGTGATGCGCAGAGCCAGACGTTACCTCCTTCCGCTTTACCTGATGCTGGGCGCCTGTATGCCGGTATCGCAATCCGACACGCCGACACGGGCCGCTGCTTCGATGGAAAGCGATCTGCCCTCGATGAAAAGCTTTTCGGTGCCGCGCCCCTCGGCGCCCATTGCGTCGAATTCCGACATCGCGCGGGATTTCCTGGACCTGGCCTTTTCGCTGGAATCGGGGCGCGGTCTGCAGACCCTGACCCGTTTCGAAGGACCGATCCGGGTGCGCGTCACCGGCGCGCCGCCGCCCAGCCTGGCGCCCGACCTGAACCGGCTGCTGCACCGTCTGCGCACCGAGG
This sequence comes from Tropicibacter oceani, assembly GCF_029958925.1. NCBI lineage: Bacteria > Pseudomonadati > Pseudomonadota > Alphaproteobacteria > Rhodobacterales > Roseobacteraceae > Pacificoceanicola > Pacificoceanicola oceani. Next base: position 2,419,038 of record NZ_CP124616.1, on the reverse strand, counting down.
CCGGCATCGACATCGCCCAAAGCGACAATGGCGTGGCCAACATCACCATCCAGGCCGTCACCCGCGCCGAGATCCGCAAGACCCTGCCGACCGCCGCCTGTTTCGTGGTGCCGAATGTCAGCTCGCTCAAGGAATATGCCGCCTCGCGCCGCACCGCCAAGGTCAGCTGGTCGCGGCTGACCTCGCGCCAGCGGCTGGCTATCTTCCTGCCCAACGACAGCACCCCGCAAGAGGCCCGTGACTGCCTGCACGAGGAACTGGCCCAGGCCCTGGGGCCGCTGAACGATCTGTACCGCCTGCCCGACAGCGTCTTTAACGACGACAACGTGCACACAGTGCTGACCGGCTATGACATGCTGATCCTGCGCGCCTATTACGACCGCGAATTGCACAACGGCATGAGCCGCCGCGACGTCGCCGACCGCCTGCCGGGCATCCTGGCGCGGATCAACCCCGCCGGGCAGAACGGCGCCGCACGCCGCCTGTCGAAAACGCCGCGCGTCTGGATCGATGCGGTGCAGACGGCGCTTGGGCCGGGCGCAGGCCCCGCCGAACGCCGCGACGCCGCCACCGAGGCGCTGAAAGTCGCCATCGCCATGGGCTGGTCCGACCACCGCCGCGCCTTTTCGCACTATGCCATGGGCCGCCTGTTGCAGGCGATCGACCCCGAGGCCGCGCAAGACCACTTTGTCCTGGCGCAACGGTTCTTTGGCACCTCGCCCGATACCCGGCTGCACCGCGCCTATGTGGCCTCGCAGCTGGCCGCCTATGCGATCAGCGCAGGCCGCGCCGATGATGCGCTGTACCTTCTGACGCCGCATCTGGACACCGCCGCCCAGCATGAAAACGCCGCCCTTCTGGCGACGCTGATGATGCTGCGCGCCGAGGCGCTCGAGATGGCCGGCCGCGTGTCCGAAGGCCGCCAGGTCCGTCTGGACAGTCTGGGCTGGGCACGCTACGGGTTCGGCTCGGACTGGGCGGTGCGGGCCAAACTGCGTGAGATCGGCTCGCTCAGCCCCCTCAGACGGAGACGTGGCGCGCTATGATCGTGATCTTCGGGGCCCTGCTGGGCGCCATCCTGGGCGGCATCAATGCCGCCCGCCGCAAGGGCAACATTGCCGACATCGCGCAATATGCGGCGGTCTACGCCATCATTTTCGCCCTTGTCGGGCTGATCCTGACCATCAGTATCGAAAAACTGGTCTGATCAGGGACAGCGCGCCCCGGTCCGGGGCGTCGCGCGGCAGATCCCGGATCAGGTCCGGAAGGCAACCGGGGTGATTGCCCTTGCCCGCACCCTGCCCTAGTGTCGCGCCATGTTCGTGCCCTTCTTTGAAAACCTGCGCAAATCCGGGGTTCCGGTGTCCTTGCGCGAATACCTGACCTTTCTCGAAGCGGTGGGAAAGGGTCTGGCGACCTATGACGTCGAGGCCTTTTATTACCTGGCCCGCAGCGCAATGGTCAAAGACGAACGCCATCTTGACCGCTTTGACCAGGCCTTTGCCGCCACCTTCAAGGGGCTCGAAGCGATCGGGTTCGAACAGGTGCTCGAAGCGGTGAACCTGCCGGACGACTGGCTGCGCAAGATGGCCGAAAAGCACCTGTCCCCCGAGGAAAAGGCCGAGATCGAGGCGCTTGGCGGCTTTGACAAGCTGATGGAGACGCTGCAACAGCGGCTCAAGGAGCAGCAAGGCCGCCATCAGGGCGGCAGCAAATGGATCGGCACCGCCGGGACATCGCCCTTTGGCGCCTATGGCTACAACCCCGAAGGCGTGCGCATCGGGCAGAATGAATCGCGTCATCAACGGGCCGTAAAGGTCTGGGACAAAAGAGAGTTCCGCAATCTGGACGACAGCGTCGAACTGGGCACCCGCAACATCAAGGTGGCGCTGAAACGGCTGCGTCGCTGGGCCCGCAGCGGTGCCGAAGAAGAGCTGGATCTGGACGGCACCATCCGCGCCACCGCCGAACATGGCTATCTGGACGTGAAAACCCGCCCCGAACGGCGCAATGCCGTCAAGGTGCTGCTGTTCCTCGATGTGGGCGGCAGCATGGACCCCTATATCAAGCTGGTCGAAGAACTGTTTTCGGCCGCGCGGGCCGAATTCAAGCATCTCGAATATTACTATTTTCACAATTGCCTGTACGAAGGCGTCTGGCGCGACAATCGCCGCCGCTATGATCAGCAGACCCCCACCTGGGAGGTGCTGAACACCTATGGGCATGATTACAAATGCATTTTCGTGGGTGACGCCAGCATGTCGCCCTATGAAATCGCCTATCCGGGCGGCGCCAATGAACACTGGAACGCCGAGGCCGGGCAGGTCTGGTTACAGCGCGCGCGCCAGCAATGGCCCGATCACCTGTGGCTGAACCCGGTGCCGCAGCGCCATTGGGACCACACCCAAAGCATCGCGATGATCCGCGAGGTCTTCGAGGATCGCATGGTGCCGATGACGCTGGACGGGATCGACCGGGGCATGCGGCTTTTGTCGCAATAATCGGCCCCGGGCGCTGACTTTGCGCGATTGACGCCGATTTCCCCTAAAAAACGCGGCATTTTTCACGCGGCGCTTCACCAATGATCAAACTTTGGCGCGGTATCCCGGCACCTGTCTTACGTGGGAGAGCGCTCAATGTCGCTGAAATACAGGATCATCATGGCGATCGTCGTCTGCGCCCTTGTTTCCGTCGTCCTGGTCGCCGCGCCGCTGTACATGGGGACACAGAAGCTGATCGAAGAGGGCGGCAAACGCGAATTGCAGCAGATGGAGGCGCGCATTCGCGCCGGGTTGGAGTCGCGCATCGAAACCGCGCTTTCCATGGCCCAGACCATCGCCGCGATTCCGCGCGTCCAGCGCGCCGTCGCCAATGCCGACACAAAGGGGTTGCACCGGCTTTTCGTCAAGGATTTCGCCACCATGTCCGCTTCGACCGGTGTTGCGCAATTCCAGTTCCACACGCCCCAGGCGGTTTCGATCCTGCGCGTCCACAATCCCGAAAAATACGGTGATGACCTGTCCGAATTCCGCCAGATGGTGGTGCAGACCAATGACACCAGCCAGCCGCTGTCGGGGCTGGAACGCGGTCGCGCCGGGCTTGGCATTCGCGGCGTCAGCCCGGTAACCGATGACGGCGAACACCTGGGCAGCGTCGAGATCGGGCTGGCTTTTGATTCCGCGCTGTTGCACGCCATCCTTGGAACCACCGAAACCCGGCTCGAGGTTTACATCCTGCCCGATCAAAGCATTGCGACCTTCGAGGAAAGCGATGATGAAATCCAGCGCATCACCGGCAATTTCGACGGCGACGCCCTGCTGACGCGCGCCGATCTGAACCGGTTCCTGCAGAACACGCAAGGGACGACGAAAAACACCATCGACGGCGCGCCCTTTGCCGGCACCGTCTTTACCATCAACGACTTTTCGGGGCAGCCGGTGGCCATTGCCCATGTGCTTGTGCCGCAAAGCGCGCTTGTCAGCATTTCCAGCCAGATGACGCAGGTCGCCCTGGGCGCCGCGGCCCTGGCCATGGCCCTTAGCGCGGTCATGGCCTGGCTGTTTGGCGGCCGCCTGACGCGGTCCCTTGGCCAGATCATCGCCCGCATGAAATCCCTGGCCGAGGGCGACACCGCCGTCGACCTGGACGCCTTTCAGGACAACGGCGAAATCGGCCAGATGGCGGTGCGTCTGGATGTCTTTCGCCAGGGCCTGATCGAGGCGGAAAAGCTGCGCGTGGCGCAGGAAACCCAACAGGCCGAACAGGAACAGATCGTCAGCCACCTAGCCCGGGCGCTGCGCGGGCTGGCCGATGGCGATCTGGACTCCCGCATCGACGCCGATTTTGGCGAAGGCTATGCCCAGCTGGTCACCGATTTCAACGCCGCCGCCACCGGGCTGTCAGACATCATTTCGTCGATTGCCGGGGTCGCAGGCACCGTCACCGACCGCGCCAAGGACCTGACCGAGGCCGCCGACGACCTGTCGAACCGGACCGAAACCTCGGCCGCGACGCTTGAACAGACCGCCGCCGCGCTGGAACAGGTCACCAGCAACGTGCGCACCACGTCCGAAGGCGCGCAAAACGCCAATGAATCCGGCAAGGCCGCCATCGACAAGGCCCGCTCGGGCGCGGATATCGTTTCGGACACGGTGCAGGCCATGACCGACATCGACGATTCCGCCGAGGAAATCGCCCGCATCACCGGGTTGATCGACGACATCGCCTTTCAGACCAACCTGCTGGCGCTGAACGCCGGGGTCGAGGCCGCGCGCGCCGGCGAGGCAGGCAGCGGTTTCGCGGTCGTCGCCTCCGAGGTGCAGGCGCTGGCCCGGCGCACGGCGGATGCCGCCGGCCAGATCGACACGCTGATCACTGTCTCGGGCGAAAAGGTCAAACATGGCGTCCAGCTGGTCAACCGCACCGGTAGCGCGCTGGACGAAATCGTCGCCGCCGTCGAAGGGGTGACAAACCAGATCAGCACGATCGCCGACCTGGCCGCCGAGCAGCTGCAAAGCCTGTCCGAAGTCAATGTGGCGGTCAACGATCTGGACCAGACGACCCAGCGCAACGCCGCGATGTTCCAGCAAAGCACGATGGCCAACCAGGCGCTGCTGGAACAGGGCGAAAAGCTGCAATCGCTGGTGAACCGATTCACCCACGAATCCCGGCCCGATCACCTGGACGAACAGAGTGCTGCATAATGCTGCCAGAACCGCGGCACTGTCGCGGTTTGCCCCGCCTGTTTCGAACAGGCATCACAAAGTCGCCGCATTTTGAACAAGGATGCGCCACAGCGCACGATCACCCTATGGTTGCGCCTTGCTTTGTGAAATGTACCTCATGCCAACGCCCTCTTCTACGCCCGCCGCCAAAGGTGTTCCCGTCATCATCCGCGATGAAAACCGGGCCTTTTCACGCAAGCGCGACGTGCAGGTCGTGCTGCCTGACCCAAGCATGAGCCCCGCCAGCCTGATCGCCTTGCGCCTGCGACTTCAGTTCGCCGAGCTGACCAAGGCGGAGGGCAGCGCAACGCCGGGCGCAGACCCCGCGCCCCTGCACAGCCGGATCGAACGGGCCTGGCGCGCCTTTGAAAACCGCAGCCTGATCATCCTGATCGACGACCGGCAGATCGACAAACTGGACGCGCCGGTCTTTTTCAGGGCGGGAACCGTGATCACCTTTTTGCACATGGCGTCGTGACCGGCGATGCCGCGACGGATGCGCTGCCTGCGGACGGTTGCAGCAGGGCGCGTTTTCCCCGAAAAGGCGGTCTTGCGGCCTTGGCCGCGGAATGCAACCTTGGCGAAAATCCATCCAACCCGTGGGGCCCCTATGACCAGACCGTTGAAATTCCTCGCAGGCTCGCTGATCCTTGTGGGCCTTGCCGCCTGTGAACCGGTGCCCGCCCCGCAGGGCACGGGCGGCGCTGCCGCCGTGACCGTGCCCGAGTCGGTCTCGTCGATCGCGGCGCCTTTCCAGGATCTGACCTCGGCGCGGGTGCGCTCGGACGATGGCTGTTACTGGTATACCCACCGCGGCCCGGTCGAGACCACCGAACTGCCCCTGCGCACCGCAGAGGGCAACCCGATCTGCACGCGGCCAGCCAGCTGAGGTTACAGCCGGCTGCCGTCGGTCGGGTACAGATAGGCGGTGACGCCGGTATCGACCTGATCGTACAGCGTGTTGATATGCGCCATGACCATGCGCACACAGCCCGAACTGGCCCGCGTTCCGATCGAACGCGGTGCGGGCGTGCCGTGGATGCGCAGGTGACTGTCGCGGTTGCCGACAAACAGGTACAGCGCCCGTGACCCCAGCGCATTGTCCGGCCCCGGAGGCATGCCCTCTTCCCAGCGGGCGTATTTGTCGGGCTCGCGCTTGATCATCGCGGGCGTCGGGGTCCAGCGCGGCCACTTGGCCTTGCGCTTGATCGAATAGACGCCGGGTTCATACAGCCCGTCGCGGCCGATGGCGACGCCATAGCGCATCGCGGTGCCGTCGCTTCCGATGTGGTACAGGTAGCGCGCCACCGCATCGACATGCACATCGCCCGGCTTCAACCCGTCGTTGGCCGTGACCCGCACCGGCAGGAACCGCGGATGCAGCCCCCAGGGGTTGCTGGAGCCAAGGTCGAACCCCTCCGGGGTCACCTGCGCATCCCAGGTGTCCCATTCACCGGGGGCGGCAAAGGCGGGCCGGGCCAGGGCCGGCGTGGCAAATGCGGCAAGGGATGCGATCATGGAGCGTCTGGAGAGCATGCTGGACCTTTCGGGCGTATCGACGAACGCCGAGACCGCCCAAGGGGCCGCCTGACGCGCCGTGATCAAACATTCAAACCCCGGGCAGGTTCAACCGCATTCTGGCAGGTTCACGAATTTTTTGCCGCGCTGCGGCCTTGCGGGCGTGATTTGGGGCGCTGTGGGCCCTTTGCCGGGGCCAGCCCGGACCACTCCATAGGGTCACAGCGCTGCAATCGCCTCCAGGTTTGCGCCGTCAAAGCGGGCCAGGCAGGCCTCGATCCCGGCGCGTGTGTCGTAAAGGCAGGCGGCGGTCGACAGCGCGTCCGCCAGGGCGGCGGTGCTGGCCGATACGGTGATTTCACGCCACGCGGCCTGCGCCGGTGCCGCAGTGCGCGGGTCAAGAATATGGCCGGCGCTGGCGGCTTCGTCAAAGGTGGTGCCCAGCGGCGCGGAGGTGGCCAGCGCGCGGGCGACCAGCGGCACCGCCCCCCCGGCGGCCAGACGCACCGGCCAGGGCGATCCGTCCGGCTGGGCGCCAAGCGCGCGGAATTCGCCGGTGTCGATCAGGATATTGCTCAGCCCCATCTGGGCCAGCATCCCGGCCACCTGATCCGCGACAAAGCCCTGGGCTATACCGTTCAGGGTCAGCGCCATGCCCGGCCGCAGCGTGATCCGCGCCGCATCCAGCGTGACGCCCTGCCATCCGGTCAGGGCGCGCGCGGTCTGCAGATCGGCCAGCGCGGGGGCGGTGCCGCGGGCATAGCTTTCGGCATAGCGGGACCAAAGCGGCTGGATCGTCGGGTCGAACCGGCCTTGGCTGGCCTTGTGGACCGCCCCCGCCAGCGACAGGCATTCCAGCAGTTCAAAGGGCGGCTGGTCCAGCACGCCGCTTCGGTTCAGCAAAGACAGCGCACTGTCCGGGCGATACAGGCTGAAGATATCCTCAAGGCGGGAAATCTCGGCCTCGACCCGGGTGCAGATCGCCTTGGCATCGGGGTGGGCCAGGCGCAGCGTCGCCTGCGCGCCAAGCGCCCTGCCCTGCCAGATATAGACCGGGTTGGCCCGGCCCGGTGCGGGAAACATGGCGGCGGCGGCACTGATGGCCAGGAAACGGCGGCGGGGTATCATTGTCTTATTCTCCCAATTCTCTGGACAGGACGCGCAGGCGGTCCTGGAAAGTCGTGTCATCCGTTTCAGCGGTCAGCTCGACCGGCGCCAGCACCGCGCTGTCGGGGATCTGGTCCAGGCGCATGACCTGCCCGCCATTGGCGGTGGCAAAGCGGGCGGCGGCGGAAGGGTCGGCAAAGGGCACCAGTTCCGGCGCGCCCATGCCGCCCAGAACCCGCGCGCCGACCACATAGACGGCGTCCTGCGCGGCGATCCAGTTGGCCTGGCCCGGCTCCTGCCATGTCGCGTGCGGCGCGCCCATGTCGTTGACCCAGACGGCAACGATTTCATGGCTTTGCTCGGGCATGCGCATATAGGCGACCACGTCGCGCACCTGGCTGAAGAACAGCGGCGCGCCCGGCAGGCCGCCCAGGTGGGCCTGCGCCTTGGGCCCGGCGTGTTCCAACAGGTCCATCTGACAATAGTGGCCAACCGCCCCCGCCGTCAGCGGCACCGGCGCGGTGTCCTGCGCGACATCTTTCTTGCAGGCGCCAAGCGCCAGCACGATCAACAAAAACGACAGGGCTTTCATGGTTCCACCTTTCGAAAGGCCAGCGCCGCCAGCGCCAGCGCCACCAGCGGCCAGACCAGGACCGAAACCAGCGATTGCCACTGCGCGATCGCATGGGCCGCGCCGCCAATCCCCGAGGCGGCCGAGGTCGCCTGCGCGGCGGACAGGTTGAACAGGCGAAAGGCATCGGCCGGGTTGGCCAGCAAGGCTATGGGAAAGACCCTGGTGGTAAAGACGCCGCCATCATCGGCCACCACTGCCGCCAAAAGCCCCAGATCGTACAGCACGACCAGCCCCAGCCACAGCCCGATGGCCAGCCCCGCCGCCCCGGACACCCGGCGCGCCAGCGAGGACACCGCATAGCCGATCCCCAGGAAGGTCGCGCCCAGCAGCGCCGAGGTCCAGGTCAGCGTTGCCAGCGCCCCGAGGCCCGACAGCGCATCCGGATCGGCCAGGATGGTCACCGCCGCCGCCGCGCCATAGCCTGCGGAAATGGCCAGGATCAGGATCGCGGCATGCGCCAAGAACTTGCCGGCCAGTACCTCCCAGCGGGCGACCGGATAGGTCAGCAGCAAGGGCAGCGTGCCGCGCTCGACCTCGCCGGCGACGGCGTCAAAGGACATCAGCAGCGCCACCAGCGGCACAAGGTAGACCGACAGCGAGGTCAGCGAAGCCACGACAACCGACAGCCTGTCAGCGCCAAGCGCCCCGGTCGGGGCCGAGCCCGCCGCCGCCAGTACCAGCGAAAAGACGACCATCAGAAGAACCGCGATCAGCACCCAGCGGTTGCGGCGCGCGATGTGAATTTCGGTGGTTGCGGTGGCAAGGATGCGGGCGATCATTGGCCGTCCCTCCGGCTGAAATGGCTGTAGATGTCTTCGAGGCTGGGCGGGATCACGTCCAGATCCGCCACCTTGCCGCGCAGCGCCGAAATCTGCGCCAGCGTGGCCAGCTTGTCCGCCTGCGCGCAGCTTAGCTGCAGCCGGTCACCGATGCGGATGGCATCCGGAAAGACCGCCATGATGTCCCTGTCATAGCCGTTGATCGCGGTGATCTGCATCGCCACTGGCAAGGCCGCCTTGCTGCGCAGGTCGGTCAGGGTGCCCTCGGCCACCATCTTGCCGCCCGACAGGATCAACAATCGGTCGGTGCGGGCCTCGACCTCGGTCAGGGCGTGGCTGGACAGCAGGATCGCCGCGCCCTCGGCGGCCAGCGTGTCGAGCAGTTCATAGAAATCGCGCCGCGACACCGGGTCCAGCCCGCTGGTCGGTTCATCCAGGACCAGCAGCGCCGGATGCCCGATCAGCGCCTGCGCCAGCCCGACACGCTGGCGCATCCCCTTGGAATAGGTGCCGATGCGCCGCCGCGCGGCATGGGCCAGCCCGACACGGTCCAGAAGGTCCATCGCCCCGGCAGGATCGACGCCGCGCAGGCGCATGTAGTGGGTGATCTGCTCCAACCCGGTCAGCGCCGAATGAAAGGCCGCGTTTTCAGGCAGATAGGCCACCTTGCTGCGCGCCAGGGCGCCGCCGGGGGCCGCCCCGCAGACAGAGATATCGCCAGAGTCGGGCGCGATCAGGCCAAGGATGATCTTCATCATCGTCGACTTGCCCGCGCCGTTATGGCCAAGCAGCGCGACGCGTTCGCCGGGCTCGACCCGCAGCGACACATCGCTCAGGGCATGCACCCCGCCGAACGTCTTAGTGAGACGTGAGATCGTTAACGTCGAAGTCATTGAGATCACTTTCATTCCGCCGCGCGGCCGCTTCGGCCTCCATGGCGGTGTATTGGGCCGCAACCGCGATCTGCGGTGCGGTCATCAGGGGGGCGCTGTCGACGACACCGCCCGGCAAGGTCGCCGGAAAGCTGGACTGCGCCCAGCGGATCAGCTGCACGGCGGGGGCCCCGGTCAGCAGGGCGGCGGCAGGCTGCGACCACAGGATATGGTCCATCAGGTCGTTGGGGCGAAAGGCGCTGTCGGCGATGCCGTCGCCGCCCAGATCGAACCCGGGATGGTCCGACCAGAAATTGCCGCGCCCCTCGAAGCTCCATTCCACATCGCGCGTGCCGACATATTTGACCTGCGTGCGGTTGCCGACAAAGGCGTTTCCGGTCAGCACGTTACGCTCGGACCCTGCGGTGAAATGGATGCCGATTTCGCAGCCCTCAAAGCGGTTGTTGTAGATCAGGTTCTTGTGCGCATTGTAGATGAAGGTGCAGCGGTTCGCCCCGCCGCGCACCAGGTTGCCCGACACGGTGGCGTTGTTGGCATAGTTCAGCATCACGCCATGGCTGATGTCGGACAGCGACAGGTTGTCCTTGACCACCGGGTTGTTGGAAAACATGATCGCATAGCCCAGGCCATTGCCGATCGACACGTTGCCCGACACCTCGGAGTCGTTGGTATACATGAAGTGCACGGCAAAGCGCAGGTCGCGGAACAGGTTGTTGCGATAGGTGCCGGTGCGCGAGGCGTTGGAAAAGATGCCGTCGCGGCCCCAGCGGACCGAGTTGCCTTCGACCACCGTTCCGGGCGAATTCCAGACATAGATGCCGTTGCCCCGGTCGTTGACGCGCTTTTGCCGGGTGCCTTCGATCAGGTTGCCGCGCACCTGCGCATCGCGCCCGCCATGCACGTCGACGCCGTGCAGATTGCCAATCAGGCGGTTGTTTTCGATGATCGCGCGGTCGGCCTTTTTCAGGATCTTGATCCCTGCGTCCAGCGCCTTGCTGTCCATGCCCGACCCGGTCACGGTCACGCCCCGGATCGTCACATCGGAGGCGGCGATGGTGATGGCGGTGCCCTGCCCCATGGCGTCGATGATCACATCCGCCCCGCCTTGCAGCGTCAGGCTGCGGTCGATGACAATCGCGCCCATGTGGCGGCCGTCTTCGAGGATGAGCACATCGCCGGGATGTGCCCCGGCGATGGCAGTGGCAAGCGTCCCTGACCCGGCAGGCACACGGATGTCAGCGGCCCATAGGGGCAGCGCGGTCAGCAGCGATACAAGCAAGGTCAGGAAACGCGTCATGGGTCAGCCCGCCTTGGGTTCAACGAACATCCGGCCGCGCATTTCCATGTGCAGCGCGTGACAGAACCACTGGCAATAGTACCAGAAGACCCCCGGTTGCGCCGCCACAAAGGTGACAGAGGCGGTCGCCTGCGGCCCGATTTCCATCGCGACGCCATGGTTGCCCATGGTGAAGCCATGCGTCAGGTCGTCGATGTCGTCGAGGTTGGTGACGATCACCGTCACCTCGTCGCCCTGCTGCACGGTAAAGGATTCAAGCGCAAAGTTGGGCGCCTGGCTGGACATGTAGACGCGCACCTTGTTGCCGTCGCGAATGATCGTGTCCTGCCAGTCGTCCAGATCGACGCCATCGGCCTCGGCCTGGGCGCGGGCATCGGCCCACATCGGATCGTTGCGATCCCAGACCGAATTGGGGTTCACCTTGGACGGATCGACGATGATCGAATCGTGTGGCTCGGCAAAGGTCGGGCCGTCGTGGACCAGGGTCAGGTCATCACCGTCGATGACGAACAACTGTTCGTTCTCGGGCTTGAGCGGGCCGACGTTCAGGAACCGGTCCTTCGAGAACTTGTTCATCGACAGGTAATACTTGTCCGTCGCCTCCAGCGTTTCGCCCATCACTGTCGAGTTGTGGCCGGGCTGGTAATGCACGTCCTTCTTGACGATGATCGGGTCGACGTTTTCGCCGTTGTACAGCTGAACCGCCTTTTCAAGGTTCCACTTGACCACCTGGCTGTCCAGGAACAGCGTGGTATAGCAGTTGCCCTTGCCGTCGAACGCGGTGTGAAGCGGCCCAAGCCCCAGTTCGGGTTCGGCCACCACGGCGCTGCGCGGATCGGCCCCGTCGTTGAACACCGCGTCCAGCTTGCGCACGTCGATCACCGACACCGTGGGCGACAGTTTGCCCGCGATGCACAGGTGGATCTTGTCGGGCGCCATGTTGCAGCCGTGCGGGTTGTTCGGGATCGGGACATAGCGGGTGTACTTGTTGTCCGAGCCCTTGCGCCCGTCCAGAACCTTGACGCCGTTCAGCTCTTGATAGTCACCCGCGGCGATGCCTGCCTCGATTTCCTTGATGTTGAAGACGACGACATGGTCCATGTCGGCCTCGGTCATGTCCGGCAGCGTCATGCCCATTTCCGAGTTGTACGAGGTCGCGAAGGCGTATTTGCCCTCATAGTCGCAATCGGTGTTGTCGAGGTTGCCGGTCACCATCACCTGCCAGGCCACCGTCATTTCGTCGGCGTTGATGGCGGTGTAGAAGTTCACGTACTTGTCCGGCTCGTCCAGGATCTGGCCGTCGTTGATCATCGGCACTTCGTCTTCGCCGTTGCAGAAGACATAGTCGGTGCGCGGCCATTTTTGCGGGCGCAGACCGTGGATCGCCTTGGCGTTCGGGATCTCGATGATCTTGTCGCACTTCATCACGTCGCAGCGCACGCGCGCGACGCGGGTGTTGGCCTTGTCGTTCATGAACAGATAGCGGCCGTCATAGGTGCCCTCGGTAAAGGACATGTGCGGGTGGTGCAGGTCGCCGTTGCGCGGGAATTCCAGCCCGTTGGCGGCCAGATAGGCCTTGGTCTTTTCGGTCAGGCCTTCGGTCAGGATCTTCTTGGATTCGTTGGTGATCCCCCAGCCGGTGGCCGAGCAGATGTTGAACACCGGCACGCGCATCAATTCGCGCATCGACGGAACGCCAAGGATGCGCATTTCGCCGGCCTGGCCCGAGGACCAGAAGCCATAGTATTCGTCCAGCTGACCCGGGCCGACCTCGGCCCCGGTTGCGGCGCGCGCGCTGGTGGTTCCGGCCAGGGTCGCGGCCCCGACAACGGCGGTTCCGGTCAGCATCGCGCGGCTGCCAAAGGCCCCGGCCAGCGCCGCGCCCCCGGCAGTGGCGCCCAGCAGGCCCCTGCGTGTGATTGGCAGTTTCGTTCCCTCAGACATGATACATCCTTTCAGGTTGCGGTTATTGGGATTTGGTGACGTTGGGGTGCCCCGAGAGATCGCGGGACAGATCAGGCGCAGCGCCAACCTTGGCGCGCCGCCTCACCTTCTTGATGACCACCGGACAGGTGGTTTCGGACTGGTAGAGCACCTGACAATGCAGACAGTTGATGCATTCGTTCGGGTTGATCTCGCCGGTCGGATGGATGGACTGCACCGGGCATTCATGGGCGCAGCTTTGGCAGGGGTTGCCGCATTCGTGATACCGCTTGAGCCAGTCGAACATGCGCAGCCGCGCAGGGATCGCCAGCGCCGCGCCCAGCGGGCAAAGGTAGCGGCAAAAGAACCGTTCCACGAACAGACCGGCGATCAGAAGCGCCGCCGCATAGGCCACGAAAGGCCAGGCGCGGACAAAGTTCAGGATGATCGCGGTCTTGAAGGGTTCGACCTCGGCCAGTCTTTCGGCCTGTTCGATACTGGTCAGCGACACCCCGAAAAGCCCCAGAAAGATCATGTACTTGAGCGGCCACAACCGTTCATGCAGGCCCCAAGGCAAGGTCCATTGCGGAATGTGCAGCGCCTTGGCCACGCGGTTCAGCAGTTCCTGCAGCGCACCGAACGGGCACAGCCAGCCGCAATAGGCCCCCCGCCCCCAGAACAGCAGCGCCGCCGCCACCGCGAACCACAAGATGAAGGTCAGCGGATCCAGCAAAAAGGCCTGCCAGCTGAACCCCGACACCAGCGATCCGAACAGCGCCATCAGGTTGACCACCGACAGTTGCGCGTTGGCGTACCAGCCCAGGAACACCAGCGTCACCGTCAGGTATCCGATGCGGAACCAGTGAAAGGCGCGGGCGTTGCGGGTGGCGAAGCCCTGGAAAAAGAACACGGCTGTCAGCACGGTCAGCATCACCGCCAGCACGCCGATTTCCAGCGTCTTGCCCGCCCAGATGCGCTTCCACAGCGCCTGATGCGCGTCCGCTTCGGTTTGCGATGTAACCTCGGCCACGCTGTCGGGAACCGCGGCAGACGCCGGCGGCGCGACCGCGCGCAGGTATTGGGAAGGCAGCTGATAGCCCAGGTCGAAGGTGGTAAAGACCTTTTCGATCGCGCCGACCTCGCGCTGGACCAGCAGCTGGATGCGGAAGGGCTGCGTCGGGTCAAAGCCGCTGTCCGCCGGGATCTTGAACAGGTCGGATTCGTTGAACACCGGCGCGCCCTCGGCGGCGATGGTGTTGATCCGTTTGTGCATCCGGTCGCGGAACCGCACCGAGACATCGTCCTGGATCAGCACGATCCGGTCAAAGATGCCGCCGCGCACATAGCCCGACCCCTTGAAGGAATACAGCCCGCGCCCAAAGACCGCCACCGCGTGGTCGCCCTCTTCCAGCCAGTTGGCCAGGTTGTCGGCCTCGGCCTGTCCCAGCACGACACGGGCGATGGCCGGATGCGACACCAGCGTCGCCTGCATTTCGACAAAGGTGGTTTCGGGCGCTTCGGTCAGGGCACGCTGGCCGGCGCGCGGATCGTCCATCGCGGCAAAGGCGGCGTTGACCTGCCCGACGTCCAGCGACAGACGCCGCAGGGTGCCGTCGCCTTCCAGCGTCATCCAGTCGTCTGCAATCTCGGCTTCGGGGTCGATCTCGAACCTTGGGCCTGCGTCCGGGGCCTCGACCGCCAGACCGCCCAGGCCCAACTGCCGCGCGACCTTCAGCCCGGCGCGGATGATGGAATCGTCGATCACCATGATCGTCACGGTGGCGCCGGAAATGATGTCCAGCGCATGGGCGGTGCCGCCCGTTTCCGCCTCGGCCACCAGGTCAAGCCCGCGGTAGTTGGCCACCAGCGCCTTGACCTTGGCATCAGGGATGCCGATCAATACGATCGGCTCCGAGTGTTTGACCAGCTCGACCCCGATCACCTGCGCGGCGTCATCGACCACCACCAGCGTGTGGATGGGTTTGCCGGAATAGCCGGTCGTGGACACGAAATCAGAGGTGATGAAGGCCCAGCCGATGCGCTGCCCGTTCCCCAGGACCTCGACCGCCGGAACATCGGGGTGGAGCGCGCCAAAGCTGTCGGCGCCTTCGACCACCTCGGTGATCTGCACGTCGGGCAGAAGGTTGGACAGCACCGATTGCGCCGCCGCGGGCAGGCCGAACAGCACCAGCACGGTCAGAAAGGTCAGGGTTTTCAGGAATGAGCGAAGGGTCGTCATGCAACGGCGTCCTTGAGGTCAGGTCGCCCATTGCCGCGCATGGCAAGGCTGATGCCATTGCGCTGTGTCCGGATCATCTCCGGTGCGGTCGTATGCAGGTCCGCAATGGCCGGGGGGCCGCGCGGCAAGGGGCGTGTAACAGGGTTTCGAACAAAGGGATCGTGACGCAGGGCAAAGCCGGCAGGGACCGCGCGCGCCGCCAGATCAGGATCGGCGGCCACCCGCGCCGGCGCCACGGCATCGGGCGACTGGCAACAGGCCAGGCAGTCATGGCATTCGGCGCCCGGATCGACAGGCGTGCCATCGGCACCGATGCTGACGGTCTTGACCGCGCCATCGGCGCAAATCTCAATGGTCAGACCGTCGCCGCCCGTCATGGCCATCATCGCAGGGCCATAATGGCAAAGGCACAAGATCAGTACCAATCTGGAAAGGAGGGCGAGCAGCGGTGTCATGCCGCCAGTCTTAGGGCCGCCCACCGCCGGAACGTTGTTGTAGCGCAAACTAAATGCGCAATGTCATTGGCGCGCGGTTTGCCCAGCCCGCCCCAGCCCGCCCCGTTCAGCGCGCGGCAAAAGGGCCTGCGCCCTTCGGCAACAGGCCCGTTTCCTGGCGCTCAGCAATGGTGTTCAGGCGGCCGCGCCGGGGCGGTCTATCGCATAGCCCTGCACCAGGTTTACACCCAGCTCTTCAAGCACCGGCACCATCGCCTTGTCCTCGACATGCTCGGCGATCGTCTTGAGCCCTGCGACCTGCGCCATCTTGATAAAGCATTCCACGCTCGAGGCGGCGACAGGGTCGTCGTAGTTGCGGATAAAGCTGCCGTCGATCTTGAGATAATCGGCCGGCAAGGTCCCGAAATACCGAAACGACGAGGCCCCCGCCCCGAAATCGTCGATCGCGACCTTGAGCCCAAGCGCCCGCAGTTCGGACAGGAACCCAAAGACGGTTTCATAATTCTGCACCATCGAGGTTTCGGTGATCTCGATGCAGATCTGTTCCAGCTGCGCCTTGTCCGCGCCGCGCACCAGGGTCAGCAGATCCCCCTGGAAACTGCGCGACGACACCGAAGATGCCGACAGGTTTACCGTAAAGATCACACCGAGGTCGGTTGCCGACACCCGGTCCAGGCAATAGCGGAACATCCACAAGTCGATCGACGGCATCAGACCATAGCGTTCGGCCGCGCCCAGAAACTTGTTCGGCGCGATCAGCCCGCCGTCGTCATCTGGCATTCGGATCAGCAGTTCGCGCATTTCGGGCTGGTCCGGATCGTCGGCGATCGGCGCGATGCGCTGTTCGTGCACGATCCACCGGCTTTCGACATTCGCCCGTTCGATGCGTTCGATCAACGACACCTGGGTGGCGGCATTCTGCATGGTTTCGTCAGACTCGGTCCACAGGCAGACCTGCCCGCGCCCGGCCGCCTTGGCGGTATAGGCCGCGATGTCGGCGCGGCGCAGCAACTGCCCGATATGCCGGGGCGCGGTGCACAGGTCGACGACGCCGACACTGGCTCCGATCCGCGGCAAATCCTGCCTGTCCGGGGTTCCGGTGGCGATGTTCGCGATTTCGCGGCACAGCCCTTCGGCAAAGGTCTTGGCCGCCGCGTCGCCGTCGAACCGTTTCAACATGACGAATTCGTCGCCGCCCTGCCGGGCGATATGCGCATCCTCGCCGGCCACCTGGCGCAGCACATGCGCCACCCGGTGCAGCAGCTTGTCGCCCGCGTCATGGCCCAGCGAATCGTTCACCCGCTTGAAGTGGTCAAGGTCGATGAAGAACAGATAACTGCCGTTCTTGCAGATCGGATCGTTCAGGCAATCCTGGAACCGGTGTTCGAATTCGACCCGGTTCAACAGCCCCGTCAGCAGGTCATGGGTGGCGCGATATTCGATGTCGCGCGACAGACGCCGCTGATTGCTGACATCGCGAAACACCAGCACCGCCCCGACCGCGCGCCCGTTTTCGTCGATGATCGGCGCTGCGGAATCGTCTACGGCGATAGGGTCCCCGGACTTGTTGCGCAGGATCGAGTTGGGCTGAAGATCCACCGTGCGGCCTTCGAGCAGGCATTGCCGGATCGGATCGGTGACCAGTTTCCCGGTCTCTTCGTTGAAAACGGCAAAGACCTCGTGGGACAGTTTGCCGATGGCCTCTGACCGCGTCCAGCCGGACAGGTTGGCCGCCACATCGTTGATCCAGTTGATCCGGCAATCGCGGTCCGTGGTGATCACCCCGTCCCCGATCGAGGACAGCGTCACCGACAGCTTCGAGGTCTGCTCCTGCAGCTCGAACATCAGGCGCCGTTCCGGGGTCAGGTCAAAGCAGGCGCCATGAATCCGGTCGATCAGCCCGTCTTCGTCCCGGCTGGCCTCTCCGGTCAGTTTGAGCGCGTGCACCAGCCCGTCCTGGTCACAAAAATCGATTTCGATATCGGCCCGGCCCTTGCCCGAAATCAGACGCCGGATCTGCGATTTGAACTTCTTGGCCTCCGAGTCGGGCAGCCAGTTCAACCATTCGGCCAGGGTATCGGGCCGCTTGTTGGACGAGATCACGAAGTGCTGCAACATCACGTCGTCCCAGGTCACGGTGCCATCGACAGCGTCGAGGCTCCACAGCCCAACGCCGCCGCTGCTGGTGGCCAGCTGCATCCATTCCTGCGTCGCGCGCAATTCCTTGTCCCGGGTCACCCGGTCGCTGATGTCCTGAAAGGCGCCGAACAGGCGTTTGGGCGTGCCGTTCTCGAACTCGACCTCGCCGACCGCCCGCACCCAGATCCGCTCTCCGTTCAGGCGGATGAACGGCAATTCCAGATCCCAGGGCTGGCCTTCGTCGATGCCCGCCTGAACCGCCTTTTCGATCACCGGGCGCGCCGAGGGCGCATAAAAGCTCAGCCCTTCGGTCAGGTTCGGGATATAGTCGTCGCTGACCCCGTGAATGCGCCGTGTCTCGCGGGTCCACAGAACCTGGTTGGTTTCCAGGTCAACCTCCCAACCGCCGACCCCGGCAATCGTGCCCATGCGTTCCAGCAGGACTTTCAAGCGCGCCGTTTCGGCCTGTTTCTGCTTGTATTCGTTGATCGAGATATGGGTGCCGAACATCCATTCCGGTTCGCCGTCCTCGGTCCAGGTAAAGACGCGGCCGCGATCGTGGACCCAGACCCAATGCCCGTCCTTGTGGCGCATCCGTGCGTGGATGTCGTAAAACGCGCTTTCACCCGCCCAATGCGCCCGCAGCGCGGCCTCAGAGGTTTGCATGTCTTCGGGATGCCCCAGATCCTGCCATGTCTGGATGGTTGTCTTGCCCAATTCGTCCAGCGAATAGCCGACGATCTCGGCCCAACGTTCGTTGAACCGTGTCTCGCCGGTTTGCACGTTCCATTCCCAGGTGCCGGCATTGGTGCCTTCGATGCATGATTGCAGGCGATAGGATTTGGTCTGAAGGCGCTTGGCCAGAGCATCGTCGCCATCCAGCACGCTTAGCGTCGCGACGTTGCCGATCACCTTGCCGTCATCGTGAACAAGGGGCGTCGAGGAAATCATGCAAGACACTTCTTTCCCACTGCCCGCGATGAACGTGCAGGCCAGCTGATCGACAAGCTTGCTGGCCGGGTCCTGCCCGGGCGAGGCCTGGACAATCGCCCAGCTGTCGCGCGCCATGAAATCGAAACAATGGCGACCGATGACCGCATCGCGCACATAGCCAAACACACTGAGCCAGTTGTCACTGGCCTGCACGATGATGCCGTCCATATTCGTGACATGGAAGATCGCCGGAAAACTGTCCGGTATCCTCCCGGCCCATTCAGACCTTGCCTCATGACCATCAAAAACCACGTTCATCATCAACTCCCATGCAAAGGGCTACGAAACCGTTAACTAAATTAATCTGCTTAACAGAGCGTTACCCGCCCGAGTGGCTGACAGCACAAATCGAGACTGACGCAAGGGCAAGAAACCCAGAAACCACGTGCTGGTCCGGTCGCTAAGGTTTCTTTGAAAAACGCGCGAGAGCGCCTGCTTGTGCGCATGGACACAAGGCGCGAAACGAACACCGGCAACCGCCTGATAACAGGCAGGTTTCAGGTTTCACAGAAGGGGATGGTGGGTGATGAGAGACTCGAACTCCCGACATCTTCGGTGTAAACGAAGCGCTCTACCAACTGAGCTAATCACCCGCTGCGCCGCTTTTGCCGCAACCCGCGCGCCTTGGCAAGCCCTTCGGAACGGGCCTGTGCATTTCTTGCCGCCCGGCCGCCTGCCCCCCGCAACGCCCCGGCATGACAACAAGAAAGGCGCGCCAATCGCTGGCGCGCCTTTCAGGAAACTGGTGGGTGATAAGAGATTTGAACTCCTGACATCTTCGATGTGAACGAAGCGCTCTACCACTGAGCTAATCACCCGTGGCGCGCGTTCTAGCGCCCATCGCTTTGGGGATCAAGAGGCGTTTTCGCTATTTTCGCCCTCGGTCGATTGACGCACGCGCACGTTCAGAACCAGCGCGTTATCCTTGGGTTTGATGTTCGCAACCTTGACCTTGCCAAGCGGCTTGAGGTTCAGCGGCCGCCCTTCTGCCAGGGCCTGGCCCAGAATCGCCAAGGCTGCCTCGATCGCGGGCTTGGCGTCGCGTTTCTTGACGCCGCTGCGTTCGACGACCAGGTCGATCAGTTCCTTCTTTTTCATTTCCACCGTGGGCTGATCCGCGTCCGGGCCCGCCGCTGCGGTTTTGGCAGGTTTCGGGCTGGCCATGTCCAGGGACGCCGCGTCGGGGCTGAATTCGGCGGCGATGGGCGCGGGCTTGCGGGGTTTGTCCGCGCCCTTGTCGGGGGTGGCGGCTGCGCCGCGGGCCTTGCGTGTCTTTGTCTGGGCTGTCATGTCTCTGCTCTTTCGCTGTTTTCGGCTGGGCGGGCTGTCCGCCAGACCGTTGTTATGCTGCCTTGCGCCGCCATTCACGCGCGCCGCCCAGCAGGCCTGTTTGGCGTCAGAATAGTCGAAACCGGGGTCACAAGCCAGCACTTGCTTGACAGGGCACAAGCGCCGGTTGCACAGTCTTGGCGATTTTTTGCAAACTGGGGGACCAATATGAAAACTTTTGCAGCAGCGACCGTCCTGGCCTTGGCCGGTGCGACCGGCGCGCAGGCCGATGGCTATTCCGACCCGGTGGTGGAACCTGTGGTGATCCGCGAAGCGGCGGTGCAGGACAGCGCGCCCTCGGCGGAACTGGTCATGCTTTTGGCGACGCTGGCGGTGTTCGGCGCGGCCCTGTCGCACTGACGCGCAAGGCCAACCCCGACCTGCCAGTCGGGGGGCGCCGCCAACACCCTTGCCGGAATGCCAGACCCACGCCACACCGCCCCCGATCATGGGGCCAAACGCAAAGCGCCGCGCAAACCTGCGCGGCGCTTTCTTGTTGTAGCGAAAGGGTTTAGTGGGCCGTGACCCCTGCCCCCGCATCGCCGGACTTGGCGGCGGCGGCGGCAGCGGCCTCTTCGGCCTCTTCATCCCATTCGATCGGCTCGGGCTTGGCGGTCAGGGCCAGATTGAGCACTTCGGAGACGTGTTTGACCGGGATGATTTCCAACCCTTCCTTCACGTTGTCCGGCAGTTCGGCCAGGTCCTTTTCGTTTTCCTCGGGGATCAGAACCGTCTTGATCCCGCCGCGCAATGCCGCCAGCAGTTTTTCCTTCAAACCGCCGATGGGCATCGCGTTGCCGCGCAACGAAACCTCGCCAGTCATGGCGATATCCTTGCGCACCGGAATGCCCGTCAGAACCGACACGATCGAGGTCACCATCGCCAAACCGGCCGAGGGCCCGTCCTTGGGGGTGGCGCCGTCCGGCACGTGGACGTGAATATCCATCTTGTCGAACTTCGGCGGTTTCACCCCGATCTGCGGCGCGATCGAGCGGACATAGCTGCTGGCCGCTTCGATGGATTCCTTCATCACATCGCCCAGCTTGCCGGTGGTCTTCATCCGGCCCTTGCCCGGCAGGCGCAGCGCCTCGATGTGCAGCAGATCGCCGCCCACGCTGGTATAGGCCAGCCCGGTGACCACACCGACCTGATGATCGTCTTCGGCCAGACCATAGCGGTACTTCTTGACCCCAAGGAAATCGTCCAGGTTTTCGGCGGTGACATGCACCTTGTCCGACTCTTTCTTGACGATCTTGGTCACCGCCTTGCGCGCCAGCTTGGCAATGTCACGCTCCAGGTTCCGCACGCCCGCCTCGCGGGTGTAAAAGCGGATGATCCCGGTCAGCGCCGCGTCATCAACCTCGAATTCGCCTTTCTTCAGGCCGTGGTTCTTGACCTGCTTTTCCAGCAAATGCCGCTTGGCGATCTCCAGCTTTTCGTCCTCGGTATAGCCGGACAGCGGGATGATCTCCATCCGGTCCATCAAGGGCCCCGGCATGTTGTAGCTGTTCGAGGTGGTCACGAACATCACGTTCGACAGGTCATATTCCACCTCAAGGTAGTGGTCCATGAAGGTCGAATTCTGCTCGGGATCAAGCACTTCGAGCATCGCCGACGCGGGATCGCCACGGAAATCCTGGCCCATCTTGTCGATCTCGTCGAGCAGGATCAGCGGGTTGGTGGTCTTGGCCTTTTTCAGCGCCTGGATGATCTTGCCCGGCATCGAGCCGATATAGGTCCGGCGGTGGCCGCGGATCTCGGATTCGTCACGCACGCCGCCCAGCGAAATGCGGATGAATTCGCGCCCCGTGGCCTTGGCCATCGACTTGCCAAGGCTGGTCTTGCCCACGCCCGGAGGGCCGACAAGGCACAGGATCGGGCCCTTGAGCTTGGCCGAACGCGCCTGCACCGCAAGATACTCGACAATGCGTTCCTTGACCTTGTCCAGGCTGTAGTGATCGGCGTCCAGAATATCCTGAGCCTTGTTCAGATCCTTCTTGACGCGGCTTTTCACGCCCCAGGGGATCGACAGCATCCAGTCCAGATAGTTGCGCACCACGGTCGCCTCGGCGGACATGGGCGACATGTTTTTCAGCTTCTTCAGCTCGGCGTCGGCCTTGTCGCGGGCTTCCTTGGACAGCTTGGTTTCAGCGATTTTAGCCTCAAGTTCGGCAACCTCGCCTTCGCCCTCTTCGCCGTCGCCCAGCTCCTTCTGAATGGCCTTCATCTGCTCATTCAGATAGTATTCGCGCTGGGTCTTCTCCATCTGGGTCTTGACGCGGGTCTTGATCTTTTTCTCGACCTGCAGGACCGACATTTCGCCCTGCATCAGGCCGTAAACCTTCTCAAGCCGCTCGGACACCGACAGCGTTTCCAGCAGTTCCTGCTTTTGCGGCACTTCGATGCCCAGGTGGCCAGCGACCAGATCGGCCAGCTTGGCGGCATCCTGCGCCTCGCCGACGGCGGTCAGCGCCTCTTCGGGAATGTTCTTTTTGACCTTGGCATAACGCTCGAACTCTTCACCCACGGTGCGGGTCAGCGCCTCGACGGCGGCGACATCGCCGGGCATTTCCGTCAGATATTCTGCGGAAGCCTCGAAGAAATTCGGGTTTTCAAGGTATTCGGTGATGCGCACGCGGCTTTGCCCCTCGACCAGCACCTTGACGGTGCCATCGGGCAGTTTCAGCAGTTGCAGCACATTGGCCAGCACGCCGGCCTTGTAAATCCCATCGGTTTCGGGATCGTCGACCGACGGGTCGATCTGCGACGCCAGCAGGATCTGCTTGTCGTCGTTCATCACCTCTTCCAGCGCGCGCACCGATTTTTCTCGGCCCACGAACAGCGGCACGATCATATGCGGGAAAACCACGATATCGCGCAGCGGCAGCACCGGGTAAGAGGGATTGAGGGGATGTTTCATGCTCGGTATCCTGTTCTTGGCAAGGACCCCCGCCCCGCTTGGCGGCAGCAAAGGATCCTCCGGTCTCGGACTATGTAGATGGGGCGGGTTAACAGATTTTCAACCTGCACGCCCCCGCAGATTGGCGACCAGAATGGCCCCTGCGCGTTGCAGGTGCAAGCGCACAATAAGGGGTATTGTCAGGAAACGGCGAGGTGGACAGCCAGCGTCATTTAAAATTGCGAGCCCCACCGGGCCGTGCTAGCCCGTGCCGCGAATGAAGCCACAAAGACAAGAGACCTACATGCTTTCGAAAATCCGATTTGCCCTGCCCCTCATTGCCGTTCTTTGCGCCACGCCCGCCGTCGCGGCCGACCCGATCAAAGGGTTCTTCTTTCGCCTCGAGCGCGGCTCGCAAAAGGTAGAAGGACTCTACTCGGTGGGCGGATATTCTTTGACCGAGATCACCGGCATGATGCGAAAATATTGCAAGGGTGAAAAGATCGGGCAGATCGCCCACATCGGCAAGGCCCGCAAGCGGCGCGGTCAGGTCCTTCAGAAATTCGAAACCACCTGCGCGGGCGGGATGCCAGACCGTTTCAAAGGCAAAACAGCTGGCATCGAGATTGAGTACATTACCAAGAAAAACGAATACCAAGGCAAGCACCTGGTCGAAATCACCACCTCGGACGGCCTTGGGAATATCGTGACCCTACGAGAGACGATCGAACCCTGAGCGCCGCCAAACGCCTATAACGGGGCGATATCCCCCTCTGCCCGCTGAGCATGGAAATCCGCTTCCCAGGCCTCGAACCGCCCCTCGGCAATCGCCGTGCGCATTCCCTGCATGATCTGCTGGAAATAATGCAGGTTGTGCCAGGTCAGCAGCATACCGCTGATCATCTCGCCCGACCGGTACACATGATGCAGATAGGCGCGGCTGTACCCCGAACAGGCCGGGCAAGAACACGCCTCGTCCAGGGGGCGCGGATCATCCGCATGGCGCGCGTTCTTGATATTGACCACGCCGTGCCGGGTAAACGCCTGCCCGGTCCGCCCTGACCGGGACGGCAGAACACAATCCATCATGTCGACGCCGCGCTTGACCGCGCCGACGATGTCGTCGGGCTTGCCGACCCCCATCAAATAGCGCGGCCGATCCTCGGGCAACAACTCGGGCGCATAGTCCAGGCAGTCAAACATCGCCTCCTGCCCCTCGCCCACGGCCAGACCGCCAATGGCATAGCCGTCGAAACCAATCCCGCGCAGCGCCTCGGCGCTTTCCTCGCGCAGATCGCGCTCAAGACCGCCCTGCATGATCCCGAACAGCATATGCCCGGGCCGGTCACCAAAGGCATCGCGCGAGCGCTGCGCCCACCGCATGGACAGGCGCATGCTTTCGGCGATCCGCTTACGGTCGGCAGGCAAGGCAGGACATTCGTCAAAGGCCATGACGATGTCAGACCCCAGCAGCTTCTGAATCTCCATCGACCGCTCGGGGCTCAGCATGTGTTTCGACCCATCGATATGCGACGAAAACTTCACGCCCTCTTCGGTCAGCTTGCGCAGGCCCGACAGGCTCATCACCTGAAAGCCCCCGGAGTCCGTCAGGATCGGCCGCTCCCAGTTCATGAACCTGTGCAAACCGCCCAAACGCGCAATCCGCTCGGCCCCGGGGCGCAGCATCAAATGATAGGTATTGCCCAGCAGGATATCCGCCCCCGTCGCGCGCACGCTTTCGGGCAGCATTCCCTTGACCGTGGCGGCCGTACCCACGGGCATGAAGGCCGGTGTCCGGATCTCTCCGCGCGGAGTGGAAATCACCCCCAGCCGCGCCCGCCCGTCCCGGGCTTTCAGTTCAAACGATGTCTGTGTCATACCGCTCCTTTGCCCCAGCCAAACCCGTTTGAAAAGCCCCCGGCTCTTCTTCTTGGCTCAAATACTCACTTCCCCGCGCCCCCCTCCCGCGCCACGCCGCCGCAGCACGTCGCGCCGCCACACACCCAGCCCAACGAGGCAAAGGCCGCAGGCCGGCGCCGAGACGGGAAAGCGCGCGGAACGCGCACAATTTGACAAAGGCCCGCTTGCCCATTTCCCGCCGTCTCGCCAATGTAGCCGCATGACCAGCCCCCCCACCTACCCCGGCGGCATGCCCGCGCTTCTTGCCCAATACGAAACCCGCCGGGACAGCATCGACCATGCCCCGGGCGAAGGCCTGCCGCCGCTGGACGTCGATCTTGCGGCGCTGGCGGGCCAGCGCGTCGGTGATCCCGAACAGGACCCCGGCGAACAGCCGCCCTTCCGCTCCTCGTATCATCGCAAACGCTTTGCCCTGCGCCAGGAATTGCAGGGCCTTTCGGAACTGGCCTACCTGAACGGCATGCTGATCGCGCATCTGCGCAAACGCGCCTGGCCCGATCACGCCCCCGCCCTGTTCCAAAGGCTCTGGGCGCAGCAGGGCCCCCACCTGCTCGATCAACTGGATCAACGCTGGCTGGTCTCGGCCGTCACCACCTTTGGCGATCACGGCGCCAATGTCACCCAGCGCGCCGTCGGGCTGGCGCTGACCGCCCTGTTCGGCACGATGAAGCTGTACGAATCCGAACGGCTCTACTCCGGGCTGACCCCGGACCAGCCCTTTACCCTCGATGGCAAGGCCCGCGCAAAACTGCCGCTGGACATGGAAAGCTATTCGATCACCGCCGGCGGGCTGGACGTGAACCTGATCGCCCGCCTCTGGCAAGAGGCCGAAGCCGATGCGGTGATTGCCCCCCTTGCCCATCGCCTGCTTGACCTTCTGATCCATGACGACCGCACCGTCATGCGCCGTCTGATGACCATGCGCAAACGCAAGGCGCGCCAACCCGATGCCGCCCAGCCGAAATCCAACATGGCCCCGGTGCCCGCATCGGCCATCGGCCTGCGCGCCGACACCCTGCGCTGGGGCCTTGTCAGCACGATCAAGGCGCCGCTGCCCGCGATTGCCCGCTTTGCCGCGCACCACCTGGACCTGGGCGCCGATGCGCTGCACATCTACCTGGACGCCCCCGATCCGGACACCGCCGCCTTTCTGGCGCGTCACCCGAAAATCCATGTCACCCGCTGCGATGACGCCTATTGGCAGGAAACCGGCCGCGCCCGGATGCCCGAACACCAGCGCCGCCAGGCCTACAACGCCACGCGCTGCCTGCGCGCGGTAAAGGACGATCTGGACTGGCTGGGCCATATCGACGTCGATGAATTCCTGATCTGCGACACCCCCATCGCGCAAAAGCTGGGCCATGTCGGCAGCCAGAACGCCATCGCCCGCATTCCCCCGGCCGAGGCCCTGGCCCCGCCGCAGGGCACGCCAAGCCACTTCAAGCTGACGCACAAGCAGGCCGGCGTGAAAAAGTCCGAACTGCAAGAGGTCTATCCAACCTTCGGCCTGCATCTGTACGGCGGGTTCCTGTCGCATACCTCGGGCAAGATCTTTGCCCGCACCGGCATTGCCGACACCCGCCTTGGCATCCACACGCTGAAATACAAGGGCGAGGACGTGACCAACCGGACCAAGCCCCCGGGCCTGTACCTGGCGCATTTCCATGCGCCGTCCTGGCAGCATTTCCGCGACCACCTGGAGTTTCGCCAGCAAAAGGGATCGTACCGGCCACGTTCGCTGCGGCCCGAACTGGGGCAGGCAGAGCTGCTGAAATTCCTCGCCGAGGAAGAGGGCGACGACGGTCTGCGGGTCTTTTTCGACGAGGTCTGCGCCGATACCCCCGACCTGCGCGCCCGCCTTGCCGCCCGCGACATGCTGCTCAGCCACAGCTTTGACTTCGACGCCACCACCCGGCGGATCTTTGGAGCGTTGCCATGACCGCCGCAGCATCCTGGGGGATCGTGTCGACGATCAAGGCGCCCCTGCCCGCGATCCTCGACTTTGCCGCCTGGCATCTGGAGCTGGGGGCGCAGCGGCTGTACCTGTACCTCGATGATCCCGCGCCCGACACTCAGGCCGTGCTGGCCGCGCATCCGAAAATCCGGGTGCAGCATACCGACGCCGCCTGGTGGGCCAAGCGCAACGGCCGGCCGGACAAACACCAGGTACGGCAATGCAAGAACGCCCGCCACGCCAACAACCGCAAACCCGAGGTCGACTGGCTCGCCCATATCGACGTCGACGAATTCCTGCTGCCGCAGACGCCGCTGGGCGCGCAGCTGGCGGCGCTGGCCCCCGATACGCTGTGCGCCCGCGTCCGCCCGGTCGAGGCGCTGGCCGCGGGCAGCGGCACCGCCGAGGGCGAGACCGCCTTCAAGGCCTTTCACCTGGATCAGAAACAGCGCCAACAGGCCGCGCAGGCCTGTTTCCCGACCTGGGGCCGGCACCTGTCGGGCGGTTTTCTGAGCCATGTGGCGGGCAAGCTGTTCTTTCGCACCGGGCTGGGCGGATTGGACATCAAGATCCACAACGTCACGCTGGACGGCGTCCAGAACCCCGGACAGGTCGAACTGACCGGGGTCGAGCTGGGCCATTTCCATTCGTCCAGCTGGGACCACTTCATCGCCGGCTATCGTTTCCGGCTGGAACGCGGGTCCTACCGGGCCGAGCTGAAACCCCAGGTGCGCCAGGGCGATGCGCTGAACCTGCACGACCTGTTCCGCACCATCGAGGCCGAAGCCGGAGAGGACGGCCTGCGCGCCTTTTTCGACGAGGTCTGCACCGCCTCGGCCCCGCTTTGCGACCGGCTGGAGCGGCACGGATTGCTGCGCCGACACCGGATGGACCTTGCCGCGCTGCGCGCCCGGCATTTCCCGCAGGGCGCCGCCTGATCGGGATTCGCCCCCTGCACGGGCGCGCCCCTTGACGGTTGATTTTCCGGACCCAGCGCAACTATACATGGAAACCCCAAGGATCATCCAAGAGGCCCCCATGCGTCTGATCGCCACAATCCAGGCCTGCGTCCTGCTTGCCGCGGCAACGCCCGGCGCGGCCCAGCACGCCTGCGCCCATACCGGCCATGACGTCGTCACCCGCATCAACGGCCAGATCCCGCCCGGCACGGTGGCCGGACTGGTCGACGTGACCGTGATGGTCGACACCGTCATGCCCGACGGCAACCGGCTGGTGGTGACCCGGGGCACCCGCCGCGCCGGCACCCGCGTCGGCATCCATGTGCACGAATTCGGTGGCCACACCTGTGTTCTGCAAGGCGCGATCACCGATTTCGTCGAAGGTGCAGACCCCGGCCTGTTCGCCGCGGACAGCTGTTACTACATGCCGCCAGAGACACCGATGACCGCCGCCAACCTTGGCACCGTCGATGCCGTGCTGATCGACACCTTCATCCTGCCGCCGGGCAAGGACCCGATCACCATCATCGAAACCTGCCCGGACAGCTAACGCCGCGCCCGAAACTATTTCGCAAAACGCCCCAATCCGCCCCCTCCGCGCGCCGCGTTTCGATTTTGGAAACAAACACGGGCGATCTATTGCCCGGCGCGACAGCGCGCAATTGACCTTTCCCGCGCTTTTCACTATGGCACGCAACAGGAGTTAACCACGCAACGATATGCGGGGCCGTAAGGGCCTTAACTCACTCAGACGCGCAGGCCATGCAACAGTGCCTGCATTGATCGGACACGCATGACCCAAACCAAGTTTTCTGACCTGAACCTGAACCCCAAAGTTCTCAAGGCCATCGAAGAGGCAGGCTATGAAAGCCCCACGCCTATTCAAGAGGGCGCCATTCCCCCCGCGCTCGAAGGCCGTGATGTTCTGGGCATTGCCCAGACAGGCACAGGCAAGACCGCCAGCTTTACGCTGCCGATGATCACCATGCTCGCCCGTGGGCGCGCCCGCGCACGGATGCCGCGCAGCCTTGTGCTGTGCCCCACGCGCGAACTGGCCGCCCAGGTGGCCGAAAACTTTGACGTCTACGCCAAGAACGTCAAACTGACCAAGGCGCTGCTGATCGGCGGCGTTTCCTTCAAGGAACAGGATCAGCTGATCGACAAGGGCGTCGATGTGCTGATCGCCACACCGGGCCGCCTGCTGGACCATTTCGAACGCGGCAAACTGATCCTGTCGGACGTCAAGATCATGGTCGTCGACGAAGCCGACCGGATGCTCGACATGGGCTTTATCCCCGATATCGAACGCATCTTCGGCCTGACGCCCTTTACCCGCCAGACACTGTTCTTCTCGGCCACCATGGCGCCGGAAATCGAGCGGATCACCAACACCTTCCTGTCGTCGCCCGCGCGCATCGAAGTGGCCCGTCAGGCCACCGCGTCGGAAACCATCGAACAGGCCGCCGTCTTTGTCAAAGCCTCGCGCAAGGACCGCGAAGCCACCGAAAAGCGCAAGGTCCTGCGTGACCTGATCGACGCCGAGGGTGAGAAACTGACCAATGCGATCATCTTCTGCAACCGCAAGGTGGATGTGGATATCGTTTCGAAATCGCTGACGAAATACGGCTATGACGCGGCCCCGATCCACGGCGATCTGGACCAGTCCCAGCGTACCCGCACGCTTGACGGCTTCCGCGAAGGCGCGCTGCGCATTCTGGTCGCCTCGGATGTGGCGGCGCGCGGGCTGGATGTGCCTTCGGTCAGCCATGTGTTCAACTTCGACGTGCCCGGCCACCCCGAAGACTACGTGCACCGCATCGGCCGTACCGGCCGCGCCGGGCGCGAAGGCAAGGCCTTTACCATCGTGGTGCCGCGCGACGAAAAGAACTTTGCCGCAGTCGAGGCGCTGATCCAAAAGGAAATCCCGCGCGTCCAGACCGCCCAACAGGCCGAAACGCCCGTGGATGCCGCAGCCGAGGAAACCCCGGCCAAGAGCGACGTGAAAAAGCCGACGCGCACCCGGTCGCGCAGCAAAAGCGCCGACAAGGCCCCGCGCGTGGTCGAAGCCGAAACCGCGCCGGAACCGCAGCCCGAAAGCCCGCAAACCGACGAGCGCCCGCAGCGCGCAGAGCGTCCCGAACGGGCTGAGCGCCCCGAACGGGCTGAGCGCCCCGAGCGTAGCAAGGACCGCAGCAAGGAACGGCCGCGCCGCAACGACAACAATATCGTCGGCATGGGCGATCACATGCCCGAGTTCATCGCGCTCAGCTTTGACGAACGCCGCGCGTCGTGATCCGCTGACCGCAGCGCCGCACCAATGACAAAAGGCCCGGGCATCGCTGCCCGGGCCTTTTTCGTTTCACCCCAAGGGGATGACCTTACATCAGACGGCTGACGACCACCGTGACCTCGGGCTTTTTGCCAATCTCGTTCTGACAGGTCTGGCGCACCACGCGGCGCATGCCTTCCTCCAGCTTGTCGTCATCGGTCAGGGTCTTGTCGCCGGCACGGCCCAAGAACTGCGACAGGTCTTCTTCGAGGATGTCCGACAGCGGCACGCGCGACCGCCCGGTTTCGGCAAGGCCCATCAATTCGCACCACGGCTCGCCCAGCGGCGTGTCGTCTTCGTCGATGATCACCGTCACCAGAACATGGCCGTTCATCGCCATGCGCAGGCGGTCACGCACGATCCCGTCCAGCGCGCCGATCTGCACGCTGCCATCCAGATAGGTGCGCCCGGTGTCGATGTATTCGGCCACGGTGGGTTCGTTCCCCGACAGGTCGATCATCATGCCGTTGACCGCCAGAACGCCCTTGCGGCCGCGGCGCTGGCTGATCTTGACGTGTTCGCGCAGGTGGCGGTGTTCGCCGTGCATCGGGATCACCATCTGCGGCTGCACCACATCCTGCAGCGTTTCCAGATCAGGGCGGTTGGCATGGCCCGACACGTGGTACAGCCCGTTGGAATCGTCAACCACATCAACACCTTGCTCGGACAGCTGGTTCATGATGCGAATGACGCCGCGCTCGTTGCCCGGAATGGTCTTGGACGAAAACAGGAACAGATCGCCCTCTTTCAGGGTCATGCCGTGATACTTGCCGCGCGCCAGCTGCGCACTGGCGGCGCGCCGTTCGCCCTGCGATCCGGTGACGATCAGCATCAGGTTCTCGCGCGGGATTGCGCTGGCATCCTCGGGGCCGATCACCTTGGGAAAGCCGGTCAGAACCCCGGTTTCGATCGAGGCCTCGATCATCCGGCGCATCGCCCGCCCCATCAGGCAGATCGACCGCCCTGCCCGATCCGCTGCCTCGGCAAGGGTCTTGACCCGCGCCACGTTGCTGGCAAAGGTCGTCGCCACCACCATGTGCGGCGCCTCGGCCACCAGCTTTTCAACATTAGGGCCAACCTCGGCCTCGGACCGGCCGGGATGCTGAGAGAAAACGTTGGTCGAATCGCAGACCAGCGCCTTGACGCCTTCCTTGCTGACCTCGGCCCAAAGCTCGGGGTCCCAGGGCTCACCCACCAGCGGCGTGGTATCCAGCTTGAAATCGCCCGAATGGATCACCCGGCCAGCAGGGCTGTCGATCACCAGCCCGCTGCTTTCGGGAATCGAATGCGAGATCGGCAAAAAGCCCACGGTAAACGGCCCAACCGTCACGGTTTCCGGCCATTTCGACACGGTCCGCACGGCTTTGCCCTCGACCCCGAATTCGTTCAGCTTTTGCCGCGCAAGGTTGGCGGTAAAGGCGCGCGCATAGATCGGTGCGCCGAGATCCTCGAAGGTATGGCCAACGGCGCCGACATGGTCCTCGTGCGCATGGGTGATGAACACCGCCTCGATCCGGTTGCGGTTTTCCTTCAGCCAGGTGATGTCCGGCAGGATCAGGTCCACCCCGGGCGAGCTGTCCATATCCGGAAAGGTCACCCCCAGATCGACAACGATCAGCCGCTCCTGCCCCGGTTTGCCATAGCCATAGACATAGCAGTTCATGCCGATTTCGCCGGCGCCCCCCAGCGGGAGGTAAATCAATCTGTCGCTGCTCATGTCACTCTGCCTTTGTCAACGTCTTGTTATAATTGTGGATAACGGTCAGACCATGCATGGTCAGATCGTCCTCGATCTTGTCGAACAGCACCTCGCCACTGGCGAAAAGCGGGGCCAGCCCGCCGGTGCCGATCACTTTCATCGGGCGGCCATACTCGGCCTTGATACGGGTGGTGATGCCCTGGATCAGGCCGACATAGCCCCAGAACACACCCGACTGGATGCAGCCCACGGTATTGGTGCCGATCACCTTGTCGGGCTGGGTGATGTCGACATGCGGCAGCGCCGCCGCACCCTGGTGCAGGGCCTCAAGCGACAGGTTCACACCGGGCGCGATCACCCCGCCGACATAGGCACCATCCTCGGCTACCACATCGAAATTCGTCGCCGTTCCGAAATCCACCACCACCACGTCGCCGCCATGCCGGTCAAAGGCGGCGGCGGCATTGGCCAGCCGGTCCGGCCCAACCCCGGTGCCAGCGTCCACACGCGGCGGGATCGGCAACTGACACTCGGGCTTGCCCACCACCAGCGGGCGGCAGCCAAAGAACCGGTCCGCAAAGACCCGCAGGTTCCAGACCACGCGCGGCACGGTGGACGAGATGATCACATCGGTGATGTCGGCATCAATCTTGTAGTGGTTCACCAGGGTCGAATACCAGGTGAAATAGGCATCCGCCGTGCGGCTGTGATGGGTCGAGGTGCGCAGCGTGCACAGGAACCGCGTCCCGTCCCAGATGGAAAAGACCGTATTGGTATTGCCGCAGTCGATGCACAAAAGCATAGGCAAAGCCTTCTAGAAAAACACATCCGCCGCCGCAATGGCGCGGCGGGCCTCAGGGGTCTTTAAGACAAGATTGCCCTGCTCGTCCACCGTCTCGAAGGTGCCGGTGACCTCTTCGCGCCCCGTGCGCGCCGTTATCACCTCACCAAGGCGCGCGGCACGCTCCAGCCAGGCGGCGCGGATCGGCGCAAAGCCATAGGTGACAAAGCTCTGCTCGCGTGCCGCATAGGCCGCCGCCAGCGCTTCCAGCATCGCCTCGGGAGTCACCCGCTTGCCGGTCTCGCCCAGCACCGACACGGGCGCCAAGGCTCCCGGTTCGACCTGCGCCGCCCCCGGCGCGGCAATCAGGTTGACGCCGATCCCGATGGCCAGATGCCCGCCTGGGCCGCCCAGGCTTTCCAGCAGGATACCGGCCACCTTGCCACCGTTCATCAAAACGTCGTTGGGCCACTTCAGCGCCAGCCCCGCCGCGGTCCCCGTCACCGCCTCAAATGCGTCAAACAAGGCCAGCGCCGCCACAAAGGACCGCAAGGCAACCACCTCGGGCGCCTCGCCGGGGCGCATCACCAGGGTCGCTGCAAAATTGCCCGCCGGCATGACCCAAGGGCGCCCGCGTCGCCCCCGCGCCGCGCTTTGCGACAGCGCCAGGATCCACTCCGGCCCCGCCAGCCCAAGGGCGATCCGAGCGGCTTCTGCATTGCTGCTGTCCACCGTCTCCAGCACCCGCTTGCCATACCCCTCAGGCCACATGCGCGCCCCCTGCTTCTTTGTGCCCAAAATATCCCGGGGGAGTCGCGCAGCGACGGGGGCAGCGCCCCCAACCCCCAAAAACAAAGCGACGCGCCCGAAGGCGCGTCCCCTTTTATCATCGCTCGCAAGGCAGGGTCAGTTGACCAGCGTCGCCGCAGCCGCCGCCGCCGCCCCTTCGATCCCGAACAGGTTCACGACACCAACCACCATGATCACCGCCGAGGCCATCAGGAACCCCCACAGCACCGGCGACTTGCCACCATCCAGGGCGTCCTCGCGGTCCTCGCCGAAATACATGTAGAACACGATCCGCAGGTAGTAGAAGGCGCCGATCACGCTGGCCACCACGCCCGCAACCGCAAGCCAGGCATAACCCGCCTCGTAGGCCGCGCGCAGCACGTAGAACTTGCCAAAGAACCCGACCAACGGCGGCACGCCTGCCAGCGAAAACAGCAGCACCAGCATGGCCAGCGCCTTGCCCGGCTCGCGCTTGGAATACATCCCCAGCGCCTCGATATCCGTCACCGGCTGGCCGTCGCGTTCCATCGACAGGATAAAGGCAAAGGTGCCGACGTTCATGGTGACATAGATCGCCATGTAGATCAGCATCGCCTGCACACCCAGCGCCGTGCCCGCCGCCAGGCCCATCAGGGCAAAGCCCATGTGCGCAATCGACGAATAGGCCATCAGGCGCTTGATATCGCGCTGGCCGATCGCCGCCACGGCGCCCAGGAACATCGACAGCAGCGACAGCAGGGCAACAACCTGCCCCCAGTCGTGCGTCGCATTGCCAAAGGCGTCATGCATCACGCGGGCAAACAGGCCCATCGCCGCGACTTTCGGTGCGGTGGCAAAGAAGGCCGTCACCGGCGTGGGCGAACCCTGGTAGACGTCCGGCGTCCACATGTGGAAGGGCACCGCCGAAACCTTGAAGGCCATGCCGGAAATCAGCAGCACAAGGCCGATCAGCAGGCCAACGGACATTTCCCCTTCGGTCGCGGTCTGGATGATGCCGGCGAACTGGGTCGTCCCGGCAAAGCCATAGACCATCGACGCCCCATACAACAGCAGTCCCGAGGACAGCGCGCCCAGCACGAAATACTTCAGGCCCGCTTCCGTCGACTTGGCACTGTCGCGGCGCAGCGAGGCGACCACATACAGCGACAGCGATTGCAGCTCGAGCCCCATGTACAGCGACATCAGGTCGCCGGCGCTGACCATCATCATCATGCCGACGGCGGCCAGCGCCACCAGCAGCGGATATTCAAAGCGCAGCAAGCCGCGCGCGCTCATGTAGCCTTCGCTCATCAGCAGGACGGCCGCGGCCGAGACAAGGATCGTCACCTTGGCAAAGCGGGCAAAGCCGTCGTCGACGAACATCCCGTTGAAGGCGACGTTCGTCCCCGCGCCCGAGGCCCCGATCCAAAGCGCCAGCAGCACGAAGATCGCCGAGGTTGCCCAGACCAGCATCGGTGCCAGCTTGTCCTTGCCGGTATAGACCGCGCCGATCAGCGCCAGCATGGCAAAGACCGCCAGCAGGATTTCCGGCAGGATGATAGTGAGATCAGCCGAGATCATAGCCCCGCCCCCTTAATGTTCTGCTTTGGCGACATGGGTGTCGCCACCCAGGCCGGCAGCGGCCACAGCCGTGTCATACTGTTCGATCAGCGCGCCAACGCTGGGTCCGATGCGGTCCAGGATCGGCGCCGGATAGACGCCCATCCAGATCGTCATCACCACCAGCGGCGCAAAGATCACCTTTTCGCGGGTCGTCATGTCGGTGATGGTCTTCAGGCTTTCCTTGATCAGGTCGCCCATGACCACGCGGCGATACAGCCACAGCGCATAGGCCGCGGACAGGATCACCCCGGTGGTGGCGCCTGCGGCCACCCAGGTGTTGACCTGGAAAATGCCCATCAGCACCAGGAATTCCCCGATGAAACCAGAGGTGCCCGGCAGGCCGACGTTGGCCATGGTGAACAGCATGAAGATCAGCGCATAGGCCGGCATGCGGTTCACAAGGCCGCCATAGGCGTCGATCTCGCGGGTGTGCATACGGTCATAGATCACGCCGACACACAGGAACAACGCGCCCGAGATGAAGCCGTGGCTGATCATCTGGAAGATCGCGCCATCAACCCCCTGCTGGTTGGCCGCAAAGATGCCCATGGTGACATAGCCCATGTGCGCGACCGACGAATAGGCGATCAGCTTTTTCATGTCTTCCTGCACCAGCGCCACAAGGCTGGTGTAGATGATCGCGATCACCGACAGGGCAAAGACAAGGTCCTGCATGATCTCGGACCCGACCGGGAACATCGGTAGCGAAAAGCGCAGAAAGCCATAGCCGCCCATCTTCAGCAGGATCGCCGCCAGCACGACCGAGCCCGCCGTCGGCGCCTGAACGTGCGCGTCCGGCAACCAGGTGTGCACCGGCCACATCGGCATCTTGACCGCAAAGCTGGCAAAGAAGGCCAGGAACAGCATGGTCTGAAGGCCGCCGATCACCTGCACGCCCATCAGGCTGAAGCTTTCGGACGAGAAGGTGTGGTTCATCAGCAGCGTGATGTCTGTGGTGCCCGCATCGGCGAACATCGCCACCATGGCCACCAGCATCAGCACCGACCCAAGGAAGGTGTAGAGGAAGAACTTGAAGCTGGCATAGATGCGGTTGGCCCCGCCCCAGATGCCGATGATCAGGAACATCGGGATCAGGCCTGCCTCGAAGAACAGGTAGAACAGCACCAGGTCCAGCGCCATGAACACGCCCAGCATCAGCGTTTCCAGCAGCAGGAAGGCGATCATGTATTCCTTGACGCGGGTGCTGACGCCCCAGCTGGCCAGGATGGTCAGCGGCATCATGAAGGTGGTCAGCATCACGAACAGGACCGAAATCCCGTCGACGCCCATCTTGTACTTCATCCCCAGCAGCCACTCCTGCTCTTCCACCATCTGGAAACCGGTGTCCGAGGCATCGAACTGCGCAAGGATGAACAGCGAGATCAGGAAGGTCACGCTGGTGGCGATCATCGCCAGCCATTTTGCATTGCGATCCGCCGCTTCGTCACCGCCGCGCAGGAACAGCGCAAGGATCAGGGCCGCCAGAGCAGGCAGAAAGGTGACAATGGAAAGCAAGTTATCCATCAGTGCGCTCCTCCGCTGAGCGACATCCAGGTGATCAGGACGGCGATCCCGATGACCATCGCGAATGCATAGGTAAAGATGTATCCAGACTGCGCCCGGCCCGCGAGCCTGGTAAAGAAGGGCACGATGCCCATGGCGATGCCGTTGATCGACCCGTCGATGACGTCGCCGTCGCCGCGCTTCCACAGCAGGCGGCCAAGCGCCTTGGCGGGACGGACAAAGAGGAAGTCATAGATTTCGTCAAAGTACCATTTGTTCAGCAGGAACAGGTACAGCGGGCGCTGGTTTTCGGCCAGACGCTTGGGCAGTTCGGGGTTCGCGATATAGAACCAGAAGGCCGTGGCGAAACCGATGATCATGGCAACGAAGGGGCTGACCTTGACCCATGTCGGGGCATGGTGCGCGTCGTCCATCACGTGGTTGTCCGGCGCCATGTAGATCGCGCCCTGCGGGGCCATTGCGTGGTCTGCGGCGGCAGCGTGGTCCGCGGCCTCGCCATGCGCGGCGTCGTCGCCATGACCGGCATCCGCAACAGCGGTGTCCCCGTGACCGGCATCCGCCGCTTCGCCGTGTCCTGCATCGGCCACCTCTTCGTGGTGGGCCGGAATGCCAAAGAACTTGTTCACCTGGTTGTGGTCGCCAAAGAACGAACCGTACCAGATCATCCCGGCAAACACCGACCCGAAGGCCAGCACGCCCAGCGGAACCAGCATGACCATCGGGCTTTCGTGCGCGTGCTCATGCGTGTGCTTGTCGCCGCGCGCCTCGCCGTAGAAGGTCAGGAAGATCAGGCGCCAGCTGTAAAAGCTGGTGAACAGCGCCGCGATGACCAGCATCCAGAAGGCATAGCCACCATTGGTGCCCGCCCAGGCGCTTTCGATCACCGCGTCCTTGGACAGGAAGCCGGCAAAGCCCAGATGGGTCAGCGGGATCCCGACGCCGGTGATCGCCAGCGTGCCGATCATCATCGCCCAGAAGGTATAGGGCAGCTTTTTGCGCAGCGCGCCATAGTTCCGCATGTCCTGTTCGTGGTGCATGCCGTGGATCACCGACCCCGCGCCAAGGAACAGCATCGCCTTGAAGAAGGCGTGCGTGAACAGGTGGAACATGGCGACCGAATAGACGCCGACACCGGCAGCCACGAACATGTAGCCCAGCTGGGACATGGTCGAATAGGCGATCACGCGTTTGATGTCGTTCTGCACCAGACCGATGGTCGCGGCGACAAAGGCCGTGGTCGCGCCAAGGAAGGTGATGAAACCGGTTGCCCCGGGGGCGAATTCCATCAGCGGCGACATGCGGCAGACCAGAAAGACACCGGCGGTGACCATGGTCGCGGCGTGGATCAGCGCCGACACAGGCGTCGGGCCTTCCATCGCGTCAGGCAACCATGTGTGCAGGAACAGCTGTG
Source organism: Tropicibacter oceani (assembly GCF_029958925.1). Taxonomy (NCBI): domain Bacteria; kingdom Pseudomonadati; phylum Pseudomonadota; class Alphaproteobacteria; order Rhodobacterales; family Roseobacteraceae; genus Pacificoceanicola; species Pacificoceanicola oceani. The sequence goes on along the minus strand of NZ_CP124616.1, from coordinate 2,381,141 downwards.
CCGATTTGCCCATCGCGCCGACGAACAGCAGGAAGGCCACAACCTCGGCCGCGTTCCATTCGCGCCACAAGAAGGTCAGCTGCGTTTCGGCAATCGCCGGAGCGGCGGCAAAGATGTCGTCGAACTTGATGCTGTCGGTCAGGAAGAACAGGCCAAAGATGCCAAGCGCAAAGCCAAAGTCGCCAACCCGGTTGACCACAAAGGCCTTGATCGCGGCGGCGTTGGCCGACGGCTTGCGATAGTAGAAGCCGATCAGCAGGTAGGATGCGACACCCACGCCTTCCCAGCCAAAGAACATCTGAACCAGGTTGTCCGAGGTCACCAGCATCAGCATGGCAAAGGTAAAGAACGACAGATAGGCAAAGAAGCGGGCGCGATAGCTTTCCTCGCCGTCCTTGAACTGGCTGTCATGCGCCATGTAGCCAAAGGAATACAGGTGCACCAGCGACGACACGGTGGTGACGACGATCAGCATGATCGAGGTCAGGCGGTCCAGCCGGATCGACCAGTCGGTCGACAGCGTGCCGCTTTCGATCCAGCGCATGATCTGGATGTGCTGGGTTTCCGGTCCGTGCGAAAAGAACACGATCCAGGACAGCAGGCAGGCCAGGAACAGCAGGCCCGTAGTGACGTATTGCGCCCCGGTGATCGAAATGTAGCGCCAGCCGAAGCCGGCGATCAGGCTGCCCACCAGCGGGGCGAAAAGGATGATCGTCTCCATTTTGGGTCAGCCTTTCATCACGTTGACGTCTTCCACGGCGATGGTGCCGCGGTTCCGGAAGAAACAGACAAGGATCGCAAGGCCGATCGCGGCCTCGGCGGCGGCGACGGTCAGCACGAACAGCGTAAAGACCTGCCCCACCAGATCGCCCAGATGGGTCGAAAAGGCGACAAGGTTGATGTTCACCGCCAAGAGCATGAGTTCGATGCTCATCAGCAGGATGATCACGTTCTTGCGGTTCAGGAAAAGCCCGAAAATACCGATGACGAACAGCACAGCGGCCACCGTCAGGTAATGTTCCAATCCGATCATCTCACGTCCCTCCGGGTCTTGCCCGATTATCGTCTTGCCATTCAGCTGCCCGGGTGTCCCCGGACCTTGCCCCGGTGTGCCCCGGGGCGCCTTGTTCATTCAGGGCGCACGCGCCGCAGTTTCAGCCGCGTCAGGCCGCTTTCGATCCGCACGATCACCGCCACCGGCATCCGTGCCGCCACCTTGCGCACCACCCATGCCCCCAACAGGAGCTTTAGTGTCCAGAACCCCGCATAAAGCGCCAACCCGGTTGGCGAAAACAGCAGATCCCACATTTGGTTTACAGCCCCTGCCCCGGCTTCACGTCCTTGAGTTCCATCTGCTTGGCCGGATCGCGCAGGATCTGGCTGACGATGTCCTGCCGCTTGACGTTGTCGCGGTGGCGCAGGGTCAGAACGATGGCGCCCATCATGGCGACCAGCAGGATCAGACCGGCCAGCTGGAACAGCAGGAAGTAGTCATCATACAGGATCATCCCCAGCGCCTGGGTGTTGTGCATGTCGCTCGGGGTCGGCTGGGCCAACTGGCCGGCGGCCAATTCGCTGGCTTCCCATGCGCCAAAGGCCATGGCCAGCTGCATCAGGATCACCAGGCCGATCAACAGGGCCAGCGGCATGTAGCGCGCCATCTCGGCCTTCAGCTCGGCAAAGTCGATGTCCAGCATCATCACGACGAAAAGGAACAGCACCGCCACCGCGCCGACGTAAACGATGATCAGCAGCATGGCGACGAATTCCGCCCCCATCAGAACGAACATCCCCGCCGACGACAGGAAGGCCAGGATCAGCCAAAGCACCGAATGCACCGGGTTGCGGCTGACGACCGTGAACAGGCCCCCCGCAATGGCGCCAAGTGCAAAAAGGTAGAAGGCAAAGACGATCATGTCTCGTTATCCTTTCGATCTGCCATCACGGCGCGGGCCATTTCCATGGCGCGGGTCATGGCGGGAATACCGGCGAACATCGACATCTGGGCGATGGTCTCGGCGATCTCTTCTTCGTTGGCGCCCGCTTCCAGAGCGTGGCGCACGGTCATGCGAAACGGCGTTTCCGCCTGCGCGCCCTGCATGGTCAGACCGGCGATGGTCAGCAGCAGGCGGGTCTTGGCGTCCAGCCCGTCCTTGGACAAACCCTTGCCGAACCACATTTCCATGGCGTCCTTGGGCATCGTCGGCCAAAGGTTTTCAAACCCCTTGGGATCGAACGACGACATGGCCGGGTTGAAGGCCTTCGCCATCTCCTGCGCCTGCTCCATCATCAGTTCGAACGGGGTTTTCTGGTCGCTCATGTCGGTCTCCTGCGGGTGAATGGAATTTTCGGCGAAAATTCCATTCAGCGGTAAGGCGCGTCCATTTCAAGGTTGCGGGCAATCTCGGCCTCCCAGCGTTCGCCGTTCGACAGGAGTTTTTCCTTGTCATAGAACAGCTCTTCGCGGGTTTCGGTCGAGAATTCAAAGTTCGGACCTTCGACAATCGCATCCACCGGGCAGGCCTCCTGGCAGAAGCCGCAGTAGATGCATTTGGTCATGTCGATGTCATAGCGCGTGGTGCGGCGGCTGCCGTCCTCGCGGGGCTCTGCGTCGATGGTGATCGCCTGCGCCGGGCAAATCGCCTCGCACAGCTTGCAGGCGATGCAGCGTTCTTCGCCATTGGGATAGCGGCGCAGCGCGTGTTCACCGCGGAAACGGGGCGACAAAGGCCCCTTTTCATGCGGATAGTTCAGCGTGGCCTTGGGCGCAAAGAAGTATTTCAGCCCCAGCTGGAACCCCTTGATGAAGTCGAACAGCAGGAAATACTTGGCGGCGCGGCCGTAGTCGATGCTTGCCATTGGTCTTACCCTCCTGTGGTCCAGCGCGCATAGGCGCCGAAGAACCAGCCGAATTTTGCGGCGAACGAAACAAAGACCACCCAGACCAGGCTGAACGGAAGGAAGACCTTCCAACCCAGGCGCATCAGCTGGTCATAGCGGTAGCGCGGGGTGATCGCCTTCACCATCGCGAAGATGAAGAAGAAGAAGGCCATCTTGGCGACCATCCACAGAACGCCATCCGGCAGGCCCGGGATCGGCGACAGCCAGCCGCCAAAGAACAGCAGCGAGGTCAGCGCGCACATCAGGAAGATGGCGATGTATTCACCGGCCATGAACAGCAGGAAAGGCGTTGCCGAATATTCCACCTGATAGCCCGCCACCAGTTCCGATTCCGCCTCGGGAAGGTCGAAGGGCGGGCGGTTGGTTTCGGCCAGCGCCGAGATGAAGAACAGGAAGACCATCGGGAAGTGCGGCAACCAGTACCAGCTGAAGAAGCCGAACCGGCCATCCTGCGCCTGGACGATTTCACCAAAGTTCATCGAGCCGGACGAAATGATCACACCGACGATGATCAAGCCGATCGAGACTTCGTAGGAAATCATCTGAGCGGCAGAGCGCAAGCTGCCCAGGAAGGGATACTTGGAGTTCGACGCCCAGCCGCCCATGATCACGCCGTAAACCTCGAGCGAGGACATGGCGAAGACGTAAAGGATCGCGACGTTGATGTTCGAGATCACCCAACCATCGTTGAAGGGGATCACCGCCCAGACGATCACCGCCAGGACAAAGGACGTCATCGGCGCCAGCATAAAGACCGGACGGTCCGCACCGGCGGGAATGACCACCTCTTTGACGACATATTTCAGCGCGTCGGCCACGGATTGCAGGATGCCATAGACACCCACCACGTTGGGCCCCCGGCGCATCTGCACCGCGGCCCAGATCTTGCGGTCCCCGTAGACGAGAAACAGCAGCGAGACCATCACGAAGCCCAAGACCGCAAGGCATTGGGCAAAGATGATCACGAATATGCCCAGAGGCGTGGTAAAGAAGTCGGCCATCAGATCCTCACACCATCGGTATTCCGTTTTCGGCACAGGCCAGCGCCACAACTTCTGCGTCGATGGTCTTGAGCCCGCGGGGCAGCGCCGCCGAGATGGTGTAAACCGCATCTCCGCGCCAGAGGCCACCCTCTTCGTATACATTTGTGCGCAAATGACGCGCAAATCCGTAACCCCGGATCAGCGCGTATTGCGCGGCTGCGCATTCAGCATAGTCCTCGACGTCCGCCGCATCGCGGGCGCCGCGCATTTCAACATCGAACTGCACCAGATCTCCGTCCAGCAGGCTGGTTTCGATGCCCTCGTAGACGGGGGCAAAGGCGCGCTGGCTTTCGGCCGGGGTACAGGCCGAAAGGCCACTGGCCAGGGCCAGCGCGCTCAGGGTTATGATCGCCCCGGTTTTCAAGATCACTCCGCCGCGATCGGGGCCTCGGCCCGTGCCTTGGCGCCCTTGGACAGTTCGGCCATCAGCTCGGACGCCCGGGCGATCGGGTTGGTCAGGTAGAAATCCTTGATCGCGTACCGGAAATCGGCGTTGCCCAAGGTGCCGGCAGGCTCGGCCTGCCAGGCGTTTTCCACGACCTCGTCGATCTGCGCCAGATGCGGAACCTCTGCCACCAGGGCCTGACGCAGCTGCGCCAGAGAGTCCCACGGCAGGGTTGCACCCACTTCTGCGGACAAGGCCCGCAGGATGGCCCAGTTTTCCTTGGCCTCGCCGGGGGCAAAGCCCGCGCGCAGCGCCAGTTGCGGACGCCCTTCGGTGTTCACGAACAGGCCCTGTTCTTCGGTATAGGCGGCGCCCGGCAGGATCACGTCGGCGCGGTGCGCCCCGCGGTCGCCGTGCGAGCCCTGATAGATCACAAAAGCGCCTTGCCCAATCTCGATCTCGTCCGCGCCAAGGTTGTAGATCACGTCGGCGGCGCTCACCGCCTCCATGCCCTTGTCGTTCACCGCGTTCACGTCCAGCGCACCCACGCGGGCGGCAGCGGTGTGCAGCACCAGCATGCGGCCCGAAATCGCCATGGCAGCGGCCAGAACGGCAGCGCCATCCGCTTCGGTCAGGGCACCCTGCCCGACGATCACGATGGCATTTTCGCCTGCCTTGACCTTGGCCAATGCATCGCGGCCCGTGCCCAACTCGGTCACGTCATAGGTCAGATCGACCGGCGTACCGATACGCGCGACCTTGGCGCCGCGCGCCCAGGCCCGGCGGATACGGGCGTTCAACACCGGCGATTCGTCGCGCGGGTTGGAACCGACCAGAATGATCTCATCAGCGGCGTCGATATCCTCGATGGCGACGTTGCCGACATAAGCCGACCGGTTGCCCGCAGGCAGCCGAGCGCCGTCGGTGCGCGATTCGACAACACCGCCCTGCCCTTCGATCATCTGCTTGAGGCTATAGATCGCCTCGACCGGGGCCAGATCGCCGACCACACCGGCCAGCGCCTTGGCGCCGTTGATCGCATCCGCCGCCTTGGCCAGGGCCTCGCCCCAGCTTGCCGGACGCAGCTTGCCGTTCTCGCGAACGTAAGGACGATCCAGCCGCTGACGGCGCAGCCCGTCCCAGACAAAGCGCGTCTTGTCGGAAATCCATTCCTCGTTCACGCCGTCATGGTTGCGCGGCAGGAACCGCATCACTTCACGGCCCTTGGTATCGACCCGGATGTTGCTGCCAAGCGCATCCATCACGTCGATGGATTCGGTCTTGGTCAACTCCCAGGGGCGGGCGGTAAAGGAATAGGGCTTTGAGGTCAGCGCGCCCACCGGACACAGGTCGATGATGTTGCCCTGCAGGTTCGAATCAAGCGTCTGGTTCAGGTACGAGGTGATCTCGCTGTCTTCGCCGCGGCCGGTCTGGCCCATCTGGGTGATGCCGGCGACCTCGGTGGTAAAGCGCACGCAGCGGGTGCAGGAAATGCAGCGCGTCATGGTCGTGGCGACCAGCGGACCAAGGTCCAGGTCATCCACCGCACGCTTGGCTTCGGTGAAACGCGAATTCGACAGGCCATAGGCCATCGCCTGATCCTGAAGGTCGCATTCGCCGCCCTGGTCGCAGATCGGGCAATCCAGCGGGTGGTTGATGAGCAGGAACTCCATCACCCCCTCGCGGGCCTTCTTGACCATGGGAGAGTTGGTTTTCACCACGGGCGGTTGCCCTTCCGGCCCCGGGCGCAGGTCCTTGACCTGCATGGCGCAGCTGGCGGCGGGTTTTGGCGGTCCGCCAACAACCTCGACCAGGCACATCCGGCAGTTGCCCGCGATGGACAGCCGTTCGTGGTAACAAAAACGGGGTACTTCAATCCCGGCCTCTTCGCAGGCCTGGATAAGGGTCATAGCCCCGTCCACTTCCACCTGAGTGCCGTCGATGATGATCTTGCGCAAATCGGACATGCCCGAGCCCTTCAGTTGCCATGGCAGGCACAGCCCACATCAGCACTTGCGGCTAAGGGGCCGTGGTCGGGCGGGTTCTAGCGCGGCTGGCGCCGAGACGCCAGCAGTTATACTCCATAAAGCCGAGAAAAATCGCCGCGCTTCCGGGGTGTTACATGCACATGAATGAATGTGTGATCACGTAGCCACCCCGGTTCGGGCGTTTCAGTGCAGCAACACGCCAATCGCGGTGGATTTCGCGATTTGCTGCTTGCCAAAGGCGCACAGCGCCTTGGTGTCCTTGGCATTCACGCCCTGCGCCGCCAGAAAGGCCGTGGCCTTTTCGCGCATCCGGGCCTTTTCCGCCTTCGAGGTCACATAGTCCTCGATCTCGTCATCGGTATAGCCAAGCGCCTGCGCCCGGGACTTGAGCGCATTGATCGTGGCCAGCGCCTTGATCATGCGGGCACCGATGTCATCACAGCGGTTGCGGATTTCATCGGCGATGGCGATGGCCATCAGGCCGTTGTCGATCTCGTCCACCTGGGACAGGGGCGTCTTGGCAGCCAGCGGACCGGCCAGCAAAAGGGTCGTCACGGTCACAGTAGCCGCAAGTCGGGGAATCAGGCGCATCTAGCCGCCTCCTTGTTACGAAACATTGCCCCAGATGTGCGAAAGGGGCCGCCGTTATGCAATAGCAGCCCCTTCAAACCCTTGGATATCCGGGATTTTCAGCGAAACCCCGCCAACCGTCACTCTTGGCAGGTGCCCATGAAGGTCAGCGTGTCATTCTCGATCACCAGCGCCTCGCGCGGGGTGTCGGGGCCCACGTCCCAGGCGATGTCCGAGGTGCCGTAATACTTGATGCAGTGCTGCACGCCCTCGTAGCGGGCCGCTTCGATCGCCCCGTCAAAAGAGGCCGAGACCGGCCGGACCGAGGCCACGAAATGCGACCGGTCGCTGCGGTCGGCCTTGGCGCTGCCGGAATAGCGCTGCCCGTCAAAGAATTCGGTTCCCTTGCCAATGCCAAAGCGATCCCCCAGCCCGCTGCCGCAGGCCGACAGGGTCAGAACCAGACTTCCCAGAATCACAATGCGCATCATCAGCTTTTCCCCGGCTCAACCCTTTGATTTGGCGCAGTCTCGCCATTGGGGCGGCAATGGTCAAGCCGAGTTGCGCAACGCGCCCCGCACGCGGCCTATCCGCAAGGGCGCACCACGTGCCAATGGCCATCGGCAACCCAGTCCGGGGTGCTTTGCGCCGATTGCCCAGCCGCGGGCAGAACGGTGCGCGGCCATTCGGGATGCTCAGAGCACAGGAACGTCGCGACCTGAAGGCTGTGCCCCTTGGTCGATTGGGTCATCGGCGTGCCATCCGCCCGGCCAATGCGCAGGATCGGCGCGCGCGCCTCGCCCGGGACCAGCACTTCGGACAGGGCGTCCTCGGTGGCGTGCGGCACCATCGGCTGGCCGGTGGCGGTGTAGTCGTACAGATAGCGCACGCCGTCCAGTTCCACCGCCGTCTGACCGAAGGTGGCCACCGACATCGGGCTTTGTTCCTGTTCCGCGATCCGGCCCTTGGTGTTGAACACGCCCAGTTGCATCTGGCCACAGCCGGCAAGGGCCAGACCCATCGCCACAGTCATGAATACCTTGCGGGCCGAACCGGCCCCGAAAACTTGTGTCATACGACCCCCTATCGGCTCAATATCCGGGTCCCGCGCGGCGCCGCGCAGGATTACAAAGGGCAGTCTAACACAGATTTCACGAAAATTGTCGCATTTCGGGAAACAAGCCGTTGAACGCCCGATGCGCGCCCGCGCCGTCGCAAAGAAAAAGGGCGCAGCCTTACGCCGCGCCCCCTTCCCTGTCTGTCAGGCGGCCACGCGCCGCGCCGTGGATCACTCGGCCGCGACGGCGCTGATCTTGCCCGATTTCTGCGCCTTGATGCGATCCTCGATCTCGTCGCGGAAGTTGCGGATCAGGCCCTGGATCGGCCAGGCCGCGGCGTCGCCAAGCGCGCAGATGGTGTGGCCTTCGACCTGCTTGGTCACGTCCCACAGCATGTCGATTTCTTCCTCGTCCGCCTGGCCTTTGACCAGACGGTCCATGACGCGCATCATCCAGCCGGTGCCCTCGCGGCAGGGCGTGCACTGGCCGCAGCTTTCGTGCTTGTAGAACTTGGACAGACGCCAGATCGCCTTGATGATGTCGGTCGACTGATCCATCACGATCACCGCCGCCGTGCCAAGGCCCGAGCCAAGATCGCCGCGCAGGTAATCGAAATCCATGATCGCGTCGCGCATCTTTTCGCCGCGCACACAAGGCACGGACGATCCGCCGGGGATCACCGCCTTGAGGTTGTCCCAACCGCCGCGAATGCCGCCGCAATGCTTTTCGATCAACTCTTCAAAGCTGATCGACATCGCCTCTTCGACGACGCAGGGGTTGTTGACGTGGCCGCTGATGGCGAACAGCTTGGTGCCCGCGTTGTTGGGGCGACCAAAGCCCGCGAACCATTCCGGCCCGCGACGCAGGATGGTCGGCACAACGGCGATGGATTCGACGTTGTTCACCGTGGTCGGGCAGCCATACAGGCCCGATCCCGCCGGGAACGGCGGCTTCATCCGGGGCATGCCCTTCTTGCCTTCGAGCGATTCCAGCAGCGCGGTTTCCTCGCCGCAGATATAGGCGCCCGCGCCGTGGTGCAGGTACAGGTCGAAATCCCAGCCGGATTTCGCGGCGTTCTTGCCCAGCAGACCGGCGTCATAAGCCTCGTCAATCGCGGCCTGCAGCGCTTCTTTCTCGCGGATGTATTCGCCGCGAATGTAGATATAGCAGGCATGGGCCTGCATCGCGAACGACGCGATCAGCGCCCCTTCGATCAGCGTATGCGGATCGTGGCGCATGATTTCGCGGTCCTTGCAGGTGCCCGGCTCGGATTCGTCGGCGTTGATCACCAGGTAGGACGGGCGACCATCGCTTTCCTTGGGCATGAAGGACCATTTCAGACCGGTCGGGAAACCCGCGCCGCCGCGGCCGCGCAGGCCGCTGGCCTTCATCTGGTCGATGATCCAGTCGCGCCCGTTCTGGATGATCTTGGCCGTGCCATCCCAATGGCCGCGCTTTTTGGCGCCGTCCAGGGTGCGGTCGTGCATCCCGTAGATGTTGGTAAAGATGCGGTCCTGATCCTGCAGCATGCTCTTAGTCCTGTTTCTGCTGGCGCGCGCGCCAGAGTCCGTAAATCATCCAGATCGCCCATCCGAAGGCGGCAACCGCCACCAGGTCGAACAGGGCCAAAGTCCTCGGGGTCCAGCCCAGAGCGGCGCCAAGCGCGTTGACGGCGACCCAGGCCACACCGGTTCCGGCAATCACCAGCGCAATCTTGCGCCCGGTTTTCTCAAGATCCGGTTTGCCCACGGTCATCGCCCCTGTCCGTTACCCCTTGGCAGCGGTTTTGTCCACGCCATCGGCACGCGCGGCGGTGGTTTTCGCACCGGCAGGCGTGGCGGCGGCGGCTGTCTTGGCAGCGGCCTGGGGTTTGGCTGCAGCGCCTGCCGCTTTTGCTGCCTTCCGCTTGGCCGCCCGCCTGGACGTCTTGGCCTTCGGAGCGGGTTTTGCGGTCTCGGCTTTGGCTTGCGGCGCAGCGGGTGTCGGCTTGGCCGCAGGCTCGGGCTTGGCAACCGGAGCGGGCTTGGCAACCGGAGCCGGTTTGGCAACCTCAACCTTGGCTCGCGGCGCAGCGGGCGCTGCTTTGGCCGCCGGCTCGGCCTTGGCCGCCGGGGCAGGCTTGGCAATCGAAGCGGGCTTGGCAGCCTCGACCTTGGTTTGCGGCGCAGCGGGTGTCGCCTTGGCCGCAGGCTCGGGCTTGGCAACCGGAGCGGGCTTTGCAGCCTCGACCTTGGCTTGCGGTGCAGCGGGTGTCGGCTTGGCCGCCGAAGCGGGCTTTGCCACGGCTTCGTTGCGCAGCCCCTGTGCCACGCTCAGCGGCAGTTCAAGCGCGGCCTGGGTGACCATGCAATTCCATTCGATCAGCGTTTTGGCCTGATGGCCCCACAGGGCGATCATCGGGGTGAAATCCGCCATCGGCAAACCGGAGGTCATTCTGGTCACGTCATATTCCTTTACAATCACACTTGGGCAGTCCCGTCACACGGCCGTCCCCTGCCCCGGGGCCTTGCCGGGCCTCGCATGGGCCGGATCGCCACGCAAGACCCGTTGTCGTCGCAGGCTTAGTAAACCTTGCCGCCTTCGACCCGCTTCGAGAACTCGGTCTCGCCGCCGGCCGCCAGCACCTTGGCCTGGCCAACCCAGTCGTCACGCGTCGCGCGGCCACGGAACCCGGCCAGGTTCGAATCGACCCAAGCCAGCTCGTCACTGGTCCAGGCGGCGATCTGGTCAAAGTGATAGACCCCAAGGCTGTTGCACAGCTTTTCAAGTTTGGGACCGATCCCCTTGATTTCCTTGAGGTTGTCCGCCCCGCCCGCGCGCGGACCGGTCAGCATTTCGGGCTTGGAGCCCTCGTTCACGCCTTCGATCTTGCCATCTCCGTCGCGGTCGACATTGTCCTGATCCGCGCCCGAGGGGGCCGGATCTGTTGCCTTGGCCGCTTTGGCCTTGGGTTTGTCGGCCTTGGTTTTGTCGACTTTCGCCTTGGGTTTGGATTTCGCGGCAGGCTTGGCCTTGGCGGGCTTGGCGTCGGCCGCAGCTTCACCCTCGTATTTCCAGCTGCCCTTGCGTGTGGCCAGCTCCTCTTGCCCGGCAAGAGGTTTGGAGGCGGTAATGACCGATGCGCTGGCCTCTGCCGTGGCGACGTCCCGGGCCTCAGAGGCAGCCGCCTCATCGTCTGCGGCGCTGTCCTTGGCGCCTTCCGCGCTGTCCTCGGCCTTGGCCGCGTCGGCGGCGGGCTTGGTCACTGGCTCGGGTTTCGGAGTTGCGGCAGCGGCGGCGCTGGACGCAGCTGCGGAACCGCTGGCAACCGCCCCGGATGCAGAACCTGCACCGGACCGCGCAACCGCCGCCGATGCGGCAGGCGCAGCGCCGGACCCGGCGGATCTGGACTGGCCTTCGCCCAGCTTTGCCACCGGGGCGCAGAACAGCCAGGTGAACAACAGGCCCAGCCCCCCAAGGGTCAAAAGCCCCAGAACTAGCGCCGGAAACAGCCCCTTGTCAGCCGTCAGGATCAAGACGAACAGCCCCAGTATGGCCGCCGTCCCCCAGCACTTCATCGCGCAGGTTCCACCAGTGTTGTCACTCATCCGATCACTCCCTATCCCGTATCATGGGCGTCTATTCGTAGACGTCCCCTTTCTTGACACGGTTAGAAAACTCGGTTTCTGCGCCCGATGCCAGCGTTTTTGCCTGGGAAACCCAGGCGTCACGCGTCACGCGGCCCTTGAAGCCTTCGAGATTGGCATCCACCCAGGCCACTTCCTCGTCGCTCCAGGCGGCGATCTGGTCAAAGTGGTAAAAGCCAAGACGGTTGCACAGCTTTTCAAGTTTCGGGCCTATGCCCTTGATCTGCTTGAGATCATCGGCCTTGCCGCCGCGTGCTTCTGCCAGCGCTTCGGGCTTGCGGCCCGGGCTTTGGGCACCTTCAGCCGCCGCTGCGGCCGGGGCCTGTGCGACTTTGGTCGCGGCATCGGCATCGGCGCCGGTTTTGCCCGCCGGCTTGGCCTTGGAACTGGCCGCGGCCTCGCGTTTGTCGATCCCGGTGGCATCCGCCGGGCGCGTTGCCGACGGCTTGGGCTGCTCGGCGGGTTCACCCGTCGTGCTGGTCGCCGAGGCATTGCCCCAGGGCGCGCGCAGCGGCACTTCGTTGCCGTCAATGCGCTTGACCGTATCGCCGATCTCGTCTGCCAACTGGGCGCTGGCGTTCAGCTTGATCGAGGCATTGACGTATTCCGTCAACGAGGTGATCCCGCCCTTGGGTTCCGCCGCAAAGCGTCCGTTCTGCGGGCCGACCTGCGGCACCTCGCCCTTGGCCAGCGCGTCCAGCAGGGCGCGCAGCTTGTCGGCGGTCAGATCCTCGTAATAATCCTTGCCGATCTGGGCCATCGGCGCGTTGGTGCAGGCACCAAGGCATTCGACCTCTTCCCAGGAAAACTTGCCATCGGCGGACAGCGCATGCGGCTTGGCGGCGATCTTTTCGCGGCAGACGGCGATCAGGTCCTCGGCGCCGCAGATCATGCAGGACGTGGTGCCGCAGATCTGGATATGCGCAACGGACCCAACCGGTTGCAGCTGGAACATGAAGTAGAACGACGCCACCTCGAGCACCCGCATGTAGGGCATCCCCAGCATGTCGGCGACGTTTTCGATCGCCGGGCGGGTCAGCCAGCCCTCTTGTTCCTGGGCGCGCCACAGCAGCGGGATCACCGCGCTGGCCTGGCGGCCGGCCGGATACTTGGTGATCTGGGCCTCGGCCCAGGCCAGGTTGTCCGGGGTAAAGGCAAAGGAGTCAGGTTGTTCTTTGTGCAAACGGCGCAGCATCGGGCACGTTCTCCGAAAGTTGCGCGCCGCCCTGATGGCGGCGCGGGATCATTAAGTCTCAGGCCTGGGCCGGGGTTTCCGCCTTGGGCGCGCAGGCCCCGACGATCGAGCGTACGCCGCCGCTGGGCAGGGACACGGCCTCTTCGAGGGTGACCTTGTACTGGGCGACCTGGATCAGCTTTTCGCGGGTCATCCCGGTCTGAAGCTCGACCGGCAGATAGTCGGTTTCCGTGTTCAATTCGCATCCGATCGACGCCACCGCCTGATCAAAGGCGGCCAGGTCCTCGGGGGTGACACCCTCGGGCGGGACACAGGCCGCGATCAGCGACAGCGCGGCAAAGGCGGCAAACATCTTTTTCATTACGGATCCCTCGTAGTCACTTGGTCCCTGGGGCACCGCTGCCAGGGCATTGCCCGGGCAGACCGGTGTCGTCATGGCCGAACGGGGCCTGATGGCCCCGCCCCTTATCTGTCGATTTCTCCGAACACCACGTCCATCGTGCCGATGATCGCGGCCACGTCGGCCAGCTGGTGCCCCTTGGACACGTGGTCCATCGCCTGCAGGTGCAGGAAGCCGGGCGCGCGCAGCTTGGCGCGGTAGGGTTTGTTCGACCCGTCCGACACCAGATAGACGCCGAATTCGCCCTTGGGCGCCTCGACCGCGGCGTAAATCTCGCCTTCGGGGACGTGGAAACCCTCGGTATACAGTTTGAAGTGGTGGATGAGCGCCTCCATCGAGGTCTTCATCTCGCCGCGTTTCGGCGGGGTCAGCTTGCCCCGGGCCAGAACGTCGCCCTGCCCGTCCGGCGCACGCAGCTTGGCGATGGCCTGGTGGATGATGTGCACCGACTGGCGCATTTCTTCCATCCGGCACAGGTAGCGGTCATAGCAATCGCCGTTCTTGCCGACGGGGATCTGGAATTCGAATTCGTCATAGCATTCATAGGGTTGCGCGCGGCGCAAATCCCATGCCAGGCCACTGCCCCGCACCATGACGCCCGAGAAACCCCAGTCGTTGATTTCCTCTTCGGTGATCACACCGATATCGCAGTTGCGCTGCTTGAAGATGCGGTTTTCCGTCAGCAGGCCGTCGATGTCCTCGAGCACGCGGGGGAATTCATTCGCCCATGTCTCGATATCGTCGATCAGCGCCGGCGGCAGGTCCTGATGAACACCGCCGGGGCGGAAATAGGCCGCGTGCAGACGTGCGCCGCAGGCCCGTTCGTAGAACACCATCAGCTTTTCGCGTTCCTCAAAGCCCCAGAGCGGCGGCGTCAGCGCGCCGACGTCCATGGCCTGCGTGGTCACGTTCAGCAGGTGGTTCAGCACCCGGCCGATTTCGCAGAACAGCACGCGGATCAGGCTGCCGCGACGCGGCACCACGGTGCCGGTCAGCTTTTCGATGGCCAGACACCAGGCGTGTTCCTGGTTCATCGGCGCCACGTAATCCAGCCGGTCGAAATACGGCAGGTTCTGCAGGTAAGTCCGGCTCTCCATGAGCTTTTCCGTACCGCGGTGCAGCAACCCGATATGCGGGTCAGCGCGTTCGACGATCTCGCCGTCCAGCTCAAGCACCATGCGCAACACGCCGTGCGCGGCGGGGTGCTGGGGCCCGAAGTTGATGTTGAAATTGCGGATCTTCTGCTCGCCCGTCAGGGCGTCATCGAAACCTTTGGAGCCGTCCATCATTTGGCCTCCGTCTTTTCATCACCGGGCAGGATGTAGTTTGCACCCTCCCAGGGAGACATGAAATCGAACTGGCGGTATTCCTGAACCAGCGAAACCGGCTCATAAACAACCCGCTTCTGCTCTTCGTCGTACCGCACTTCGGTATAGCCCGTGGTCGGGAAATCCTTGCGCAGCGGGTGGCCGCGGAAACCGTAGTCGGTCAGGATGCGGCGCAGGTCCGGGTGGCCGGAAAAGATCACGCCGAACATGTCAAAGACTTCGCGCTCGAACCAGTTGGCCGACGGATGCACCGAGGTGATCGAAGGCACCATTTCATCCTCGCGGATCGACACCCGCAGGCGCACGCGCTGATTCTGGTACATCGACAGGAAGTGATAGACCACGTCGAACCGCTTGGGGCGCTCGGGGTGATCGACCCCCGTGATGTCCACCAGGCTGGTGAACTTGCAGGTGGAATCGGTCTTGAGAAACTCGACCAGGCCACGGATGTTCGCGGGCGCCACGTCGATGGTCAGCTCACCATGGGTGACGGCCCAGCCCAGCACGCAATCGGGGCGTTTCAGCTCGATATGGGTTCCGAGTTCGTTCATCGTACCAGCGTCCCCGTTCTGCGGATCTTTTTCTGCAAGGCCATGATGCCGTACAGCAGCGCCTCGGCCGTGGGCGGGCAGCCCGGCACATAGACGTCGACCGGCACGATGCGGTCGCAGCCGCGCACGACGCTGTAGGAATAGTGGTAGTAGCCCCCGCCATTGGCGCAGGACCCCATCGAGATCACATAGCGCGGCTCAGGCATCTGGTCATAGACCTTGCGCAGCGCCGGGGCCATCTTGTTGGTCAGCGTGCCGGCCACGATCATCAGGTCGGATTGACGCGGAGAGGCGCGCGGCGCGGTGCCAAAGCGTTCCATGTCATAGCGCGGCATGGCGGTGTGCATCATTTCCACCGCGCAGCAGGCCAGACCAAAGGTCATCCAGTGCAGCGATCCGGTGCGCGCCCAGTTGATGATGTCCTCGGTCGAGGTCAGCAGGAAACCCTTGTCCTGCAGCTCGCGGTTCAGTTCCTGCGTGGCGACCTCGCGGTCGGGACCAGCAGTGTTGACCCCTGTCATCACTCCCATTCCAGCGCCCCCTTCTTCCATTCGTAGGCAAAGCCGATGGTCAGCACCCCGAGGAAGACCATCATCGACCAGAAGCCCACCATGCTGATGTCCTTGAAGGCCACGGCCCAGGGAAACAGAAAGGCGATTTCAAGATCGAAGATGATGAAGAGGATCGAGACCAGGTAGAACCGGACATCGAACTTCATCCGGGCGTCGTCAAAGGCGTTGAACCCGCATTCATAGGCCGAAACCTTTTCCGGATCCGGGTTGCGCACGCCAAGGATCATGGCGGCAAGGATCAGGATAATGCCAAGCCCGATGGCAATGGCCAGAAAAACGAGGATGGGAAGGTATTCCCGCAGCATCTCTTCCACGAGGCGGCTCCTTCAGGTTGGCGCGCGGCGCGCACGCGGCTGTTCAGGCCTGACTTATCCCTACCCGCCTGCGGGGTCAACAAGGCTGCGGCAGTTTCAATGGCCTGATAATAAATGCATATTCGCGAATATTTGCGCGTTTTTCCCTTTGCATACAAACGGATACTGTCCAGCGGCGATCTGCGTGCCGGAAAACCCGCGCCCAAGGGTCGCGGCGCGCAGGGTTATGCGCCCCGGGAAACCACCATGACATAGCCTGCCAGCGCCGCCATCACGATGGTGATCGGCCCCCAAAGCGCGCGTTCGCGCCGCGATGGCGTGATCTGGTTCAGCAGCATGGTGACCAGCGCCATGGCCAGCGCCGCCCAGCCCGTACACCTGGGCCAGCCCAGCCCCGGAAAGCCCGCCGCCGACAGGATCGCCAGCGCCTGCGCCAGCAGGACCGGAATCGACAGCGCCGCGATGACGCGGTTGCGCGGTGGCAGACGGCCCTTGTGTTGGCCGCCCTGGGTATAGGCCCCCAGGGGCGCCCCGCCGATCAGCGCGACCTGAAAGAACACGACCGTCAGGCAGGCCGTTGCATACAGATGGGCGATCTGGATCAGCATGGCGACCTCATGTGCACTGCATGAAGCTGCGCCTTGTCTTGCGCCAGGCCGCCTTGGCGCGAAAATCCGGTTTCAGCGGCTTGGCCTGCGGCTGGGTGAACTGCCACAGCCCGTGGCGGATCATGTAGCCCGGATCGTGCAGCGGTGCCTTGACCCCGTTCAGCAGCGCGCAAAGCCGCGCTTCGAACAGCCCGCCCTGCTGGGCGCGCTCAAAGGCCTGTCCAAGGATTGTCCGCTGCTTTTTCGACAATGCCACGTAAAACGCATGGTTCAACGCGCCATTCACCGCCCCCGCACTGGGATCAAGCACCCTTTGGGCGTCGAAATGCATCTGCGCCCCGCCGATGGTCATATAGCCGATGGCATCGTCAAAGCGGCCCTTGCGCACACAGCCCAGGGCGATGGAATACATCGCCACCGGATCCACCCGCCAATCCACGGCCTCGAGGGTCTGGCAGGCCCTGCGCTGCAACCGGATGTCCTGCGCCATGGCGCCCTGGGCCAGGGCGATCAGCAAAAGGCAGGCGGCCAATAGCGGGACCTTCATGGCCGGCTCCTTTCAAGGGGCGCGCAGACGCCATCCGGTCTGCTGGCGGTCACTGTGCCCAAGGGGCGGGCCGTTTGTCCAGAAAGGCGCCGATCCCCTCGCGCGCCTCGTCGGTTTCCCAGCGCGCGGCCAATGCGTCGATGGCCAGGTCGACCTGCGCCTGCGTCACGCCGCCCGCCAGATCGCGGATCAGCCGCTTGGCATCGCGCACGGCGCCGGGGGCGCAACTCAGATAGGGCGCGATTTCCGCCTCGACCGCCGCGTCCAGATCCTCAAACGGCACGGCGCGGCTTAGAAGACCCAGGCGCACCGCCTCATCTGCGCCAAAAACCTTGGCATTCATAAAGACTTCTCGCGCGTTCTTCGCCCCCATCCGGGCCAAAACGTAAGGGCCGATGTTGGCCGGGATCAGCCCCAGCTTGACCTCGGTCAGCGCCATTTTCAGGCTCTCCACCCCGATCGTCACATCACAGACCGACGCAAACCCGACACCGCCGCCAAAGGCATTGCCCTGCAGCCGCCCGATCAAAGGCTGCGGCAGATCGTACAGCGCCCCAAGCGCCGTGGCGATGCGCGCCGATTCGGTGCGGCGCGTGGCGGCATCCATATCGAACTGCGCGCGCATCCAGGCCAGATCGCCGCCCGCGCAGAACGTCTTGCCCTTTGCGGCCAACACGACCACCCGCACGCCGTCTTCCTGCGCCAGCGCTTTCGCCTCGGCTTCCAGCTCCTGCATCATCTGCGCGGACAGCGCGTTGTGCTTGTCCTCGCGCGCCAGCCAGATGGTCGCCACTCCGCGCCCGTCGCGCGTCACCTCGATCAGATCAGCCATCCCGGCCCTCCTGTTGTCCACGCATCGCCCGCGCCATGCCCGCGGCCTTGTCCAGAACCGCGCGGTCCAGCCCCGTGTCATAGCCAAGGGCAACCAGCCGGTCATGCACCGCTTCGGTCGCCACGTTTCCGGCCGCCCCCGGCGCATAAGGACAGCCGCCAAGGCCACCAACGGCAGCATCGAACACCCGAAGGCCCCGCGCCAGCGACACCTCGATATTCTCCAAGGCCCGCCCGCCGGTGTCATGGAAATGCCCCGCCAGCTGCGCGGCGGGCAGCTCCTGCAAGACCGCCGCCAGCATGGCATCGACCGCCTCGGGGCGCCCCCGCCCGATGGTGTCGCCAAGCGAGACTTCGTAGCATCCCATGTCGCGCAGGGCCGCCACCACCCGGGCCACATCCCCCGGCGCCACAACCCCGTCATAGGGGCATTCCACCACGCAAGACACATAGCCGCGCACCGGCAATCCCACAGCCTTCGCAGCGTCTGCCACCGGGCGAAAGCGCTCAAGGCTTTCGGCAATACTCGCGTTGATATTGGCCTTGGAAAACCCCTCCGAGGCTGACCCAAAGATCGCCACCTCGTCGGCCTTGGCGGCAATCGCCCGTTCAAGCCCCGTCATGTTCGGCGTCAGCGCCGCATAGGACACCCCCGGCGCGCGGTTGATCCCCTCCAGAACCGCGCCGCTATCGGCCATCTGCGGCACCCACTTGGGGCTGACGAAACTGGCGCATTCGATCCGCGCAAACCCCGCAAGGCTCAAACAATCGACCAGCGCGATCTTGTCCGCCGTCGGGATCTGCCGCGCTTCGTTCTGAAGCCCGTCCCGCGGTCCCACCTCGAAAATCTCGACCCGCTGCGCCATCACGCCCCCTGCTTCTTCTTGGTCCAAATACTCATTTCAACCCTGATCCCGGGCGTCCGGCACCGGATAGAACTCCTGCGCATAAAACCGCTGCGGCCCCTCGCGCTCGACTGCACGCTGATAGGCCGGGCGCGCCTCGATCCGGTCTTTATAGGCCCGAAGACGCGGAAAATCGTCCATCTTCACATAGTAAGGCGCGGCGAACAGGTTGAATCCCATCATGATATCTGCCGAGGAAAAGCCCGACGGCAACAACCACTCGCCCTGCAACCGCGCCTCCATCCCCGCCAGGGTCCCCTTCAGCCGCGCCGCCATCAGCTTGCACAGCACCGGGTCCGGCTTTGCGGGCGGGCGCAGGAACAGATGCATCAGGTTCAGCGTCTCGATCAGGCTGGCCTGGGTTTCGGAAAAGTGGATCCATTGCAGATAGGCGGGCCGCTCCGCATCCCCCGGCGCGCGGCCCAGCTCCGGCGCATGGCTTTCGGTCAGGTATTCCACGATCGCGCCGCTTTCGGCCATCTCCAGCCCGTCCATCTCGATCGCCGGGATGCGCACGGCGGGCGACAATCGCGGCAGATCCCCCTCTCGCATTTCCTTGCTGCCAATGCGGTGCTCGACAATCTCGAGCCCGCCAAACCGGTCGACCCCGATTTCCTCCAGCAGCCAAAGCACCCGGAACGACCGCCCGTATTGCACGTGATGCAGTCTGATCATGCCTCTTCCTCCTCAAGCCGGATCAGCGGCGCGCCCGCCTCGACCTGATCACCGTCTTTCACCAGAACCTCGGCCACGGTGCCATCCAGCCCAGCCACCAGCGTATGCTCCATCTTCATTGCCTCAAGCACCGCCAGACGATCCCCCGCCTGCACCACCTGCCCCGCATGGACATGAACCGACACCACCCGCCCCGGCATCGGCGCAAGGGTCAGCCCGTCACCGCCCGCCGCCTCGGCGGCGCGCTCCAAGGGGTCAACAACATCAAAACCGATGCCATAGCTGGCAAAGACCGTCACCCGCCCCCCGGCACAATGCGCCTGCGCCGCCGGCTGGTCATCGAACCACCAGCGCCCGCCGCGATGGACAGCCTGAACAACGGCCCCCGGCACGGCAATCTCGGCCCGTCCGGGACCCATGATACGCAGCACACACGGCATATCCTCGCCCCGGTGCAACACAACCGTCCGCTCCAAAGGCTGCCACAGGGTGAACCCGCGATCCCATGCGCCCGGGGTCTCAAGCCCCGCAGCCCACAAGGCCGCCTGCGCCAAGACCGCAGACGTCACCACAGGCGCCTCTGTCAACCCCGCAAGATCACGCCCGATCAACCCGGTATCGACCTCACCTGCGGCAAACCCCTTGTGCCCCGCCAAGGCCCCCAGAAAGGCAAGGTTGGTCACGGTTCCGGCCACCTGCGTGCCCGCCAGCCCGCGCGCCAGTTTCTGCAAGGCAACCGCCCGCGTCGGGCCATGCACGATCAGCTTGGCGATCATCGGATCGTAAAACGGGCTGATGCTGTCGCCCGAACGGACACCGCTGTCGGCCCGCACGTCCGCAGGAAAGCCCAGATGCGCCAGCCGCCCGGTGGCGGGCAGAAAGCCCGCCGGGACATCCTCGGCATATAGCCGCGCCTCAAAGGCATGGCCGGTGATGCTCAGATCCTCTTGCGCGCAGGGCAAGGATTCGCCCGCCGCCACCCGGATCTGCCATTCCACCAGATCGACACCGGTGATCGCCTCGGTCACCGGGTGTTCCACCTGCAGGCGGGTGTTCATCTCCATGAACCAGAACCCATCGGCGCGCAGCCCGTTTGATCCGTCGACAATGAATTCGACCGTCCCCGCGCCCTTGTAGCCGATCGCCTCGGCAGCGCGCACGGCGGCGGCGCCCATGGCGGCGCGCATGTCTTCGGTCATGCCCGGCGCGGGGGCCTCTTCGATGACCTTCTGGTGACGGCGCTGCAGCGAACAATCGCGTTCGAACAGATGCACCGCGCGGGTTCCATCACCAAAAACCTGCACCTCGATATGACGCGGCTGGGTGACGTATTTCTCGATCAACACGGCGTCATTGCCAAAGGATGTGCGCGCCTCGGCCTTGGCGCGCTCCAACCCATCGACGAAACCCTCGGGGCGTTCGACCAAGCGCATGCCCTTGCCGCCGCCACCCGCCACGGCCTTGATCAGCACGGGATAACCGATCTTTGAGGCCTCAAGCTCAAGATGCCCGGGGTCCTGATCGGCGCCGTGATAGCCCGGCACCACCGGCACGCCGGCCTGCTCCATCAGCGCCTTGGCGGCATCCTTGAGGCCCATCTTGCGGATCGCATCCGCCGAAGGGCCAATGAACACCAGCCCCGCCGCCGTCACCTGATCGACGAAACCAGGGTTTTCCGACAAAAAGCCATAGCCCGGATGGATCGCCTGCGCACCGGTGGCCAGGGCCGCCGCAATGATGCGATCGCCGCGCAGATAGCTGTCCGCCGGGGCCGGATCGCCGATGCAGACGGCCTCATCCGCCATCTGAACGTGTTTCGACGCGGCATCGGCGGTGGAATGGACCGCAACGCAGCGCAGCCCCATGGCGCGGGCGGTTTCGATAACCCGGCAGGCGATTTCGCCGCGATTGGCGATCAGGATCGTGTCAAACATGGGTCAGACTCCTTGTCTGCTGGCCCGCCGGGGGCTGCCTGCCCCCGGACCCCCGGGGATATTTGGTGCAAATGGAAACGAAAGGCGCGGCGCCCCTGCTTCTTCTTGGCAAAAATACTCAATTCCGACGCCCGCCATGCACGCCTCACATCCGGAACACGCCAAAGCGCGTTTCCTCGATCGGGGCGTTCAGCGCGGCGCGCAGCGACAGGGCCAGCGTGGCGCGGGTCTTGCGCGGGTCGATGATGCCATCGTCCCAAAGCCGGGCGCTGGCATAAAGCGGGTGCGACTGGCGTTCGAACATCTCGATGGTGGGGCGTTTGAATTCGGCCTCTTCCTCGGCGGACCATGTGCCGCCCTGGCGTTCGATCGCGTCGCGTTTGACGGTGGCCAGAACACCGGCTGCCTGCGGGCCGCCCATCACCGAAATGCGGCTGTTGGGCCAGGTCCACAGGAAGCGCGGCTGATAGGCCCGGCCCGCCATGCCATAGTTGCCCGCGCCAAACGAGCCGCCGACCAACAGGGTGATCTTGGGGACATTGGTGCTGGCCACGGCGGTGACCATCTTGGCGCCGTGGCGGGCGATGCCTTCGTTTTCGTATTTGCGGCCGACCATGAAGCCGGTGATGTTTTGCAGGAACACCAGCGGGATGCGGCGCTGGCTGCAAAGTTCAACGAAATGCGCGCCCTTCTGGGCGGCCTCGGAAAACAGCACGCCGTTGTTGGCGACGATGCCGCAGGGCATGCCCTCAACATGGGCAAAGCCGGTCACCAGCGTTTCACCAAAGCGCGCCTTGAATTCGTCAAAGCACGAGCCGTCGGTGATGCGGGCGATGACCTCGCGGATATCATAGGGGGTGCGCAGATCGCCGGGGACCACGCCAAGGATTTCCTCGGGGTCATAGGCCGGGTCTTCGGCGGCGATGATCGGCAGGTCGGGGCGGTGCGGCGCGCCAAGGCCGCGAACCGCCTGCCGCGCCAGGGCCAGCGCATGGGCGTCGTCTTCGGCCAGGTAGTCGGCCACGCCCGACAGGCGGGTGTGGACATCGCCGCCGCCCAGATCCTCGGCGGTGACGACCTCGCCTGTGGCGGCCTTGACCAGCGGCGGCCCGGCCAGAAAGATCGTACCCTGTTCGCGCACGATGATCGACACATCGGACATGGCGGGCACATAGGCGCCGCCTGCGGTACACGACCCCATGACCACGGCGATCTGGGCAATGCCCTTGGCGCTCATCCTGGCCTGGTTGTAGAAGATGCGGCCAAAGTGATCGCGGTCGGGGAACACCTCATCCTGGTTGGGCAGGTTGGCGCCGCCCGAATCCACCAGGTAGATGCAGGGCAGATGGTTTTCCTCGGCGATCTCCTGCGCGCGCAGGTGTTTCTTGACCGACAGCGGGTAATAGGTGCCGCCCTTCACGGTGGCGTCGTTGCACACGACCATGACCTGACGGCCCATCACCATGCCGATGCCGGCGATCATGCCCGCCGCCGGCGCCGCGCCGTCATACAGGCCATGCGCCGCCGTCGCGCCGATTTCAAGGAAGGGCGCGCCGGGATCGAGCAGGTTGGCCACCCGTTCGCGCGGCAGCATCTTGCCCCGCGCCACGTGGCGTTCGCGCGACTTTGCCCCGCCGCCTTCGGCGGCCAGTGCCGCCGCCTCGGCGATTTCGCGCAGCGCCTCAAGATGCGCCTCGCGGTTGCTGCGGGCCGTTTCCGACCCGGCGAGATATGACGATGTCAGCCGCATGTGCTGGCTCCTTTTGCGAGATCGGGGGTCATCCCTTGTCCTTTTCTGTCCGCGCCTTGGGGCGCGTGGGGGGCGGCACGCGCGCCCAGCCCGCGGTGATGGCATCGGGCGCTGCGTCCAGATAGCGGGCCAGCTGCCAGGCCGAGACCGCGCTTTTCAACCGGTGGTTGGCTTCGCGGGCCTGGCACCAGGCCGCCATCACAGGCGTATCGCCCTCGCAATCGGGCCCGGCGGAGCGGTCCTGCGCCATGGCGTGCAGCGCGGCATAAAGCGGGGCTTCGCCCTGCCCGGCCACGGTTTGCGGTTCAGGCAACGTGGCGCGCACCTGATCCGACAAGGCGTCCTGCTTTCCCGCCAGCGCGTGCTGGCAGGGCAAGGGCGCGTCCGAGCGATCGCACAGGACAATCCCCACGGTGCCGCAGTATTCGACGCCGCGCACATCACCGATCTCGAAGCTGTCCGCTTCGGGGCCTTCTCGGTGGCGTTGCAGGGCGCGTTCGAACCGGGCGATTTCCATGTCCATGCAGGTGGCGAAATCGGGCAAGTCTTCCTGCGCGGCGACAGGCGCGGCCAGCGCAAGGATAACGGCTGTGATCCGGCCCCTCATGTCGTGCCCTCGGCCGCGGCGCGCGCCTTCAGCGCCTTGCGGATCACCTTGCCCGTCACCGTCATCGGCAAGGCCTCGACAAAGGCGATTTCCCTTGGATAGGAATAGCTTGCAAGACGATCCTTGACCCATGCCTGAAGGTCCTGCGCGCTGGCTTGCGCGCCCGGTTTCAGCACCACATAGGCCTTGACCACCTCGGTGCGCAGCGCGTCCGGTTTGCCGACCACGCCCGCCGTGGCGACGCAAGGATGGGTCAGCAGGCAGTCCTCGATCTCGGCGGGGCCGATGCGGTAGCCGGCGCTGGTGATCACGTCATCCTCGCGCCCGACAAAGCGCAGATAGCCGCCGTCCCAGATGCCGCGATCCCCGGTCAGCATCCAGTCGCCGCAGAACTTTTCGGCGGTCTGTTCGGGGCGGTTCCAATAGCCCAGCATCATCGAGGCCGCGCCGCGCCGCACCGCGATGTCGCCTTCGCCATGGGTCGGCTGGCCGTGATCGTCCAGCACCGCCAGATCAAAGCCCGGAACCGCTTTGCCGATGCAGCCCGGGCGCGGCGGGAACAGCGCGCCGCAGGACGAGGCGACCATGTTGCATTCGGTCTGGCCGTAGAATTCGTTGATCGTGACGCCAAGCGCCTCGCGCGCCCAGGCCAGCATTTCGGCGCCCAAAGGCTCGCCGCCGCTGGCGACGCTGCGCAGGCCGTCGATCCGCGCGTCTTCGGCCCGCAGCATCCGCAGCGCGGTGGGCGGGAAAAACACGTTGCGCACGCCGCCGTCGCGGATGATGCGCAGGCATTCGGGGACGGTGAATTTCGGCAGGCGGGCGGCGACAACCGGCACGCCAAGGCAAAGCCCCGGCATCAGCACATCGAACAGCCCGCCAATCCAGGCCCAGTCCGCCGGAGTCCAAAGCACGTCGCCCTTTTGCCCCAGAAAATCATGGCTGACCTCGACGCCAGGCAAATGCCCGGTCAACACCCGATGCGCGTGCAGCGCGCCCTTGGCGCTGCCGGTGGTGCCGCTGGTATAGATCAGAACGGCGGGGTCCTCGGGGGTGCAATCGACAGGCTCGACAGCCGTGTCCGACAGTGTCAGCGCCTCGGGCAGCAGCGCCTGAACCCCGTCCAGCCCCGCAACCATGGCCGCGCCTTCGTCATCGGTGACGATCACCCGCGCCCCTGCATCCCCGACCCGCGCGGCCAGCGCGTCATGGCGGAACAGCTTGAACAACGGGATGGAAATCGCGCCCAGCTTCCAGATCGCGATATGGGCCGCCGCGCACCAGCCCCCTTGCGAGCGCAGAACGCCAACCCGGTCGCCGCGCGTGATCCCGCGCTGCTGCAAATCCCGGGCAAGCGTGTCGGCCATGCGCCGCAGATCGCCATAGGTCACCTCTGCCCGCCCCTCGGACAGGTCGATGATCGCGGTGCGACCGGGCTGCGCGCTGGCCCAGTCGTCACAGACCTGCGCGGCCATGTTCAAACGCTCGGGACGTGGCCAGCGAAAGCCCGCGCAGAGTGCATCATATGACCCGCCGCGCGTCAGCATCGAGGGCCGTCCGTCGCCGGACGGGCCGGGCGGTGCCGGGGGCATGGTGCTGCGATCATGTTCTTGGCCTCCCCCCATTCTGGCCCTGCGACGGGCCGATGATCCCGACCAGCCCGCCAAAGCGGTTCACCTGGTATTCCCAATAGCGCGCGGCCGTGCCGCAGCGGATGACCAGCCAGACCGCCTCTCCCGGGCGGCCAAGGCAATCCCAGTTCTCGACCCCGGCGCCCTCTTGCGCCGCGAAACGGGCGGCATAGGCGGCAATCGCCTCGGACTCAGTCAGGTTGGCCGCGATCCAGCCCAACCGAAACGCCATGAGCGCGCCCAGAAGGACGACCAGCGCAACCGGCAGGAACCACAGCCAGCGCGGCATTGCCTAGCGCATCGCCGCCATCAGTTCGCGCCCGACCAGCATCCGGCGGATTTCGCTGGTGCCTGCACCGATCTCCATCAGCTTGGCATCGCGGAAGATCCGCGCCACCGGCGCATCGGCCAGAAAGCCCGCCCCGCCCATGGCCTGCACCGCCTGGTGGGCAACGACCATCGCCTCCTCCGAGGCATAAAGACAGCAGGCGGCGGCGTCCTGACGCGTCACCTGCCCGCGATCACAGGCCCGGGCGACCTCGTAGACATAGGCGCGGGCGCTGTTCATCTTGGTGTACATGTCGGCGATCTTGCCCTGCATCAGCTGGAAATCCCCGATCGACTGCCCGAACTGCTTGCGTTCGACCATGTAGGGCATGATTTCATCCAGACAGGCCGCCATGATCCCGGTACCGATGCCCGCCAGCACGACGCGTTCATAATCAAGCCCCGACATCAGCACGCGCACGCCGCGCCCCTCTTCGCCCAGCACGTTTTCAAAGGGCACTTCGACATCGTCAAAGATCAGCTCGGCGGTGTTGCTGCCGCGCATCCCCAGCTTGTCGAAATGCTTCGAGGTGCTGAACCCCTTCATCGACTTTTCGACGATGAAGGCAGTGATGCCCTTGGACCCGGCCTCTGGGTCGGTCTTGGCATAAACCACCAGAGTGTCGGCGTCAGGTCCGTTGGTGATCCAGTATTTGTTGCCGTTCAGCGTGTAATAGCCGTTCTTCTTCTCGGCCCGCAGCTTCATGCTGACCACGTCCGAACCGGCCCCCGGCTCGCTCATCGCCAGGGCGCCGACATGGGTGCCCGCGATCAGCCCCGGCAGGTACTTGTGCTTTTGCGCTTCGGTGCCGTTCAGCTTGATCTGGTTGACGCACAGGTTGGAATGCGCGCCATAGGACAGCGACACCGATGCGCTGGCCCGGGCGATTTCCTCGACCGCGATGACATGCGCCAGATAGGACATGCCCGCGCCGCCGTATTCTTCGGGGGTGGTGATGCCCAAAAGGCCCAGATCGCCCATCTCGCGCCACAGCTCATTGGGGAATTCATTGGTCTGGTCCACTTGGGCGGCGATCGGTTTGACCCGCTCCTGCGCCCATTTGTGCACCATTTCCTGCAGGGCGCTCACATCCTCGCCCAGATCGAATTTCATGCTGGCCAGAAACATGCCTGAGCGCCTCCCCGCGCTTATTGAACACGCGTTCATTTAAGCGGGTTCCGCGAGTCGGGTCAAGTCAGAGCCGCGAAATCGCGCGATCAATGCGCCCGGCCCGCGCCGCCACGTGGCCTGACGGGTCACGCGGCCTGGAAAACCGCGCCCAGCTCGTCCCGCAGAATGCTGGCGATCAACGCGCAATCCTCCAGCGAAAAGGTCAAAGGCAGGCGCATGTCGATCAACCCGCGCAGGATTCGGTCGCTTTGCGGCATCGGCTGGCTGGGGGCATAGCGCCAGCTGTCATAGCGGCTGGTAAAGCCCACCGGCTCGGCGCCGCCGAACCACTTCAGCTCGACCCCGCGGGCGGCGCAGCGGCGCAGCGCCTCTTGCACCTTGTCAGCCGGCCAATCGAGCAGCAGGAACTGGATCGACGATCCGACAAATCGCGCACGCGCATCGCGGTCGATCACCGTCACGCCGGGCGTGCCGCGAACCCCCTGTTCGACCACCCCATAGCGGTCGTTCCACCGCACCACCTGCTGCGGCAACGCCGCCAGTTGCGGCCGCAAGATCGCCGCGCGCAGGTTGTCCATGCGGCCCGACACGTTGGGCGTGTCATATTTGACCGCCTCAAAGACGTCAGCCCCCGGCGCGGCCAGATGCCGTTCGTACAGCATGTAAGACCCCGACAACATCACCGCGCGGGCGGCGATCTCATCGTCATCGGTCACCAGGAACCCGCCCTCGCCCGAATTGATGTGCTTGTAGGTCTGGGTGGAATAACAGCCCACCGCGCCAAACCGCCCCGAAGCCTTGCCGTTCCACGTCGCCCCCATGGTATGGGCGCAATCCTCGATCACCGTGATCCCGGCGGCGTCGCAGATCGCCATCAGCCGGTCCATGTCGCACAAATGACCGCGCATGTGGCTCAGCATCAGCACCCGCGCCTGATCCGCCTTGGCTTCCAGATCATCCAGGTCGATCACCAGCCCCTCGGTCACGCCGACAAAGACCGGCACAGCCCCCACCGCGGCAATCGCCCCCGGCACCGGTGCCAGGGTAAAGGCATTGGTCAGCACCCGGTCGCCCGGCTTTACCCCAACCGCCCGCAAGGCGCATCCCAGCGCATAGCCCCCCGAGGCCACCGCCAGCGCGTATTTCGCCCCGGTAAAATCCGCGAACTCCTGTTCCAGCAGCGCGGTCTGCGCCACCTCGCCGGGGGCGGTGTTGTAGCGGTGCAGGCGGCCGTGGCGCAGCACCGCCATGGCGGCCTCGATCCCCTCCTCGGGGATCGGCTCCTGCTGGGTGAAATTCCCTGTAAAACGCGTGCTCATGGCCATTTCATGCGGGTTTCACGCGCGCGGGTCAATCCACATCCGCGACAGCCCCGCGTCGCCTTCGCACCGCCAACCCGGCCCCGGCCCGATGGCCAGGCGCCGCCCCGCCGCTTCCAATTGCTGCAAATATCCCCGCCGGAGGCTCCTGCCCGCGCGCCCGCGCACCGTCAGCCGATCAGGCGCGCAACCTCGCCGCCCAACTCGTCGAAATGCTCGATCACCCCTTCGGGGCGCAGATCGCGCACGGCCTGCCCGCCCGGCGCAAAGGTCACCAGAATCGCGGGCACCCCGGCCGCCGCGGCGGTATTGCGGTCGGTGTCGCTGTCCCCGACGATCAAGGACGCCTCGCGCCGCCCGCCGCAGCGATCCACCGCCGCCCAATAGGGCGCCACGTCCGGCTTGCGCGTCGGCAGCGTATCCGCCCCGATCATCGACCCGAACAGCCCGCGCACCCCAAGACTTTGCAACAAGGCCTCGGCCAGCCGCTCGGGTTTGTTGGTGCAAACCCCGACCGCATAGCCGCCCGCGCGCAGCGCCTCGACAGCCTCGATTGCGCCGGGGTACAGCCGTGTGTGCACATCCAAAGCCGCGCCATAGGCGTCCAGCAACTCGGGATACCATCGGTCCAGCAGATCGTCGCTCAGCTGTCCGGCCCGCGTCAGTCCGGCGGTCAGCATTGCCCGCCCGCCGCGCAGCGCGATGCCGGCATCGCGCGCCGGATCCAGCCGCACGTCCTGTCCCATCGCCTCAAAGCAATGGTTGGCGGCGGCAATCAGATCGCCGCTGGTATCTGCAAGCGTTCCGTCCAGATCGAAAATCACGCAGCGCATCGGCCGCCCTCCTGCTAAATATGGGGGCGCACCCCTGTCACATGCCGAAATCAAGCGTGAGCAATGCCCGCTTGCCCCCCGGCCATAACCGGATAAAACGGGGCCGACAGAAAAACAAACGGGAAAGAGGCCATGAGCACAGCCCTCATCATTCTGGCGGCGGGCAAAGGCACGCGTATGGAATCGGACCTGCCCAAGGTTCTGCACAAGATTGCCCATGCGCCGATGCTCTGGCACGCCATGCGCGCCGGGCGTTCGCTGGAACCCGACGCCTGCGTCGTCGTCGCCGGTCACCAGGCCGATATGGTTCAGGCCTCGGCGCTGGATTATGACCCCGCCGCGCAGGTGGTGATCCAGTCCGAACAGCTGGGCACCGCCCATGCCGTGGCCCAGGCGCAGCCCGCGCTGCAGGGCTTTGGCGGCGATGCCATCGTGCTTTACGGCGACACGCCTTTTATCAGCGAGGATACCCTTGCCGCGATGCTTGAGGCCCGCAAGCAACACGATGTCGTCGTGCTGGGCTTCGATGCCGCCGATCCGGGCCGCTACGGCCGCCTGATCACCAATGGCGATGCGCTGGAACGGATCGTCGAATTCAAGGATGCGACAGATCAGGAACGCGCCGTAACCCTTTGCAATTCCGGCGTTGTCGCCGCCAAGGCCGAGATCCTGTTCGACCTGATCGCCGCCGTCGGCAATGACAATGCCAGCGGCGAATATTACCTGACCGACATCATCGAGATTGCCCGCGCGCGCGGGCTGTCCGCCAGCGTCGTGCGCTGCGACGAGGCCGAAACCCTGGGCGTCAATTCGCGCGCCGAACTGGCCGCCGCCGAGGCGCTGTTCCAGACCCGCCGCCGCGCCGAGATGCTGGCCGAGGGCGTCGCCCTGCAGGCCCCCGACACCGTCTACCTGGCCTGGGACACCTACATCGGCCGCGACGCCGAGATCGAACCCAACGTCATCTTCGGCCCCGGCGTCACCGTCGAAAGCGGCGCGCGCATCCGGGCGTTTTCGCATCTTGAGGGCGCGCATGTGTCGCGCGGCGCCATCGTCGGGCCCTTTGCCCGCCTGCGCCCGGGCGCCGAGCTGTCCGAGGACGTGCACGTCGGCAACTTTGTCGAGGTCAAGAACACCGTGATGCACCAGGGGGCCAAGGCGAACCACCTGACCTATCTGGGTGATGCTGAAATCGGCGCGCGCAGCAACATCGGCGCGGGCACGATCACCTGCAATTACGATGGAGTCTTCAAGCACAAGACCACCATCGGACAGGATGCCTTTATCGGGTCGGACAGCATGCTGGTGGCGCCCGTCACCATCGGCGACGGCGCGATGACGGCCAGCGGATCGACCATTACGTCGGACGTGCCCGCAGGGGCGCTGGCCGTGGCCCGCGCACGGCAAGAGGTCAAACCCGGCCTTGCAACGAAATTGTTCAATATGTTGAAGGCCAAGAAGGCCAAACAGATTAAGGAAGCCGAATAATGTGCGGTATTGTAGGGATACTTGGAATTCACGAAGTGGCGCCCAGCCTTGTCGAGGCGCTGCGCAGACTGGAATATCGCGGCTATGACAGCGCCGGAATCGCGACCATCAACAACGGTCATCTTGACAGACGCCGCGCGGTTGGCAAGCTGGTAAACCTGTCCGATCTGCTGGTGCACAACGCCCTGCCCGGCAAGTCTGGCATCGGCCATACCCGCTGGGCGACGCATGGCGCCCCGTCCGAGGCAAACGCCCACCCGCATCAGGCCGGCCCGGTCGCCGTGGTGCACAACGGCATAATCGAGAATTACAAGGAATTGCGCGCCGAACTGGCCGAGGCCGGGTATCAGCCGCAGACCGAAACCGACACCGAAACCGTGGCGCTGCTGGCCCAGCACCTGATGTCCCAGGGCAAATCCCCGACCGAGGCCGCGATGCAGACCGTCGACCGGCTGGAAGGCGCCTTTGCCCTGGCCTTCCTGTTCGACGGCGAAGAGGATCTGATGATCGCCGCGCGCAAGGGCTCGCCGCTGGCCATCGGCCATGGGGATGGGGAAATGTTCGTCGGCTCGGACGCCATCGCGCTGGCGCCGCTGACCGACCAGATCACCTATCTCGAAGAAGGCGACCGTGCGGTTCTGACCCGCGCCGGGGTGGAGATCACCGACGAGGCCGGCCGCCTGGTCAACCGCGAGGTCAAGACCATCCAGATGGACGCCGCCCGCGTCGACAAGGCCGGCTACAAACACTTCATGGCCAAGGAAATCGCCGAACAGCCCAGCGTGCTGTCGGGCGCTCTGTCCGCCTATCTGACCGAAACCGGCATCGCCCTGCCCGAACCGGGGCTGGACTTTGACAAGATCGAGCGGCTGGTCATGGTCGCCTGCGGCACCGCCTTTTATGCCTGCCTGACCGCGAAATACTGGTTCGAACGGCTGGCGGGCATCCCGGTTGAGGTCGATATCGCATCGGAATTCCGCTATCGCGAACCGCCGATTACCCCGGGCACCGTGGCGCTGTTCGTCAGCCAATCGGGCGAAACCGCCGACACCCTGGCGGCGCTGCGCTATTGCCAGGGCAAGGCCGACAAGATCGTGTCGGTGATCAACGTCGAAACCTCCTCGATCGCGCGGGAAAGCGACCTGGCCCTGCCGATCCATGCTGGCGCCGAGATTGGCGTCGCCTCAACCAAGGCCTTTACCTGCCAGTTGAACGCTCTGCTGCTGCTGGCGCTGAAAGCAGCGCAGTCGCGCGGCCGCATAGACGATGACGGCCTGCACGAATTCATGGAGGCGCTGCGCGCCTTGCCCGGCGTCTTCAACATCGCGCTGGACCGCGACGAGGTGATCGCCAAGGCCGCCCGCCAGATCGCCGAAGCGCGTGACGTGCTGTTCCTGGGCCGCGGGCTGATGTACCCCCTGGCGCTGGAAGGCGCATTGAAACTGAAGGAAATCAGTTACATCCACGCAGAAGCTTATGCATCGGGCGAACTGAAGCACGGGCCGATCGCGCTGATCGACAAGAACGTGCCGGTGGTGGTTCTGGCACCGCGGGATTCGCTGTTCGACAAGACCGTGTCGAACATGCAGGAGGTCATGGCGCGTGGCGGCAAGGTCTGCCTGATCACCGACGCCGCCGGGGCCAAGGCCGCCGGAGAGGACGTCTGGCAGACGATCGTCATGCCCGAAGTACGCGAAGAACTGACGCCGCTGCTCTATGCCCTGCCCGCGCAGTTGCTGGCCTATCACGCGGCCATCGCCAAGGGCACGGACGTGGACCAGCCGCGCAACCTGGCCAAATCGGTGACGGTGGAGTGAGCTTTGACGGTTGCGATGGGGGCGCTGCCCCCGTCGCTGGCGCGACTCCCCCGGGATATTTTTGGCACAAAGAAACGGGGACCTGATGGATCTTGATGACGCGCTGAGCGCCCTACGGGCTAAGGCCGATCCCGAGCGCGCCGAAGGCAACGCGGCCTATCACAAGGCGCCGCGCGTCTATCTGGGCGCCCCCAATCCGGCGATCAACGATCTGACGCAGCAATGGCGGCAGGCGCTGAGCCTGGAGGCGCGCGTGGCCCTGGCCGACGCGCTGTGGCGCAGCGACATCCACGAGGCACGCATCGCGGCGGCCAAGCTGCTGACCCAGGCGCGGATCAAGGACGATGGCGCGGTCTGGGCTTTGATCGCGTCCTGGGTGCCGCAGTTCGATGCCTGGGCGATTGCCGATCACGTCTGTTCCGCCGGGGCGCGGAGGCTGGTGGCCGATCCGGCGCGGCTGGACGAGGTCGAGGCATGGACCCGGGCGGACCATATGTGGACCAGGCGCGCGGCGTTGGTGATCACCCTGCCCTGGACCAAGCAGAACTTCCCGTCCGAGCAGGACCTGGCCATTCGCGACCGGGTGCTGGGCTGGGCGGCGGGCTATGTCAGCGACCCCGAGTGGTTCATCCAGAAGGCCGTGGCCTGGTGGATACGCGATCTGTCGAAACACGACGAAGGGCGCGCCCGCGCCTTTCTGGAGGCGCATTGCGCGCAGATGAAGAGCTTTGCCCGGCGCGAGGCTGGTAAATTCCTTCAGCCGCCGGCGTAGACTTCGATGGTGGGCAGATCGGTCAGAGGCGCCTCGATCAGGCGCATCGCGGCCAGGGAAATCCGGCTGCCGGCGGTGGCAGGGCCGTCGATCGGGATCAGATCGACCTGTGCCGATTTGCCCGATCCAGGGTAAAGGATTCGCCCTTTTGTGGCCGCGCTGACCAGCGGCGTTTCCAGCCAGAAGCCCGGCTTGGACACGTCCCCCAGCGAAGCGACGGTTTCGCCCAGCTTGCGTTCGCCCACCGGTTCGGGGGCGGCGGCGGCCTGTTGCCGTTCTTCGGCGGTGGTGGTGTCGAAATCCTCGACTGTGCGGGCATTGGCGGGCGGTTTTGGCGCGGCGCTCAGGGTTTCGGGGCGCGATTGCGGGCGCGGCTGGTCGTCCGACACCGCGACGGGCGGGGTTTGCGACACGGGCTTGGCGGCAAAGATGCCGTTGCCGCAGGCCGACAGGCCAAAGGCCATGAACGTGATGAGTGCTGCTTTCATACCGTGAACCCTACGACCTTGGTCGCCCCTGTACAAATTGATCGCCACACTTGCTCATATATCCGCCGAGGACTAGGTTCAATTCCATGACAGCACCTTTGATAGATCCCTTCCAGCGCCCGATCTCGTATCTGCGCGTCTCGGTCACCGACCGCTGCGATTTTCGCTGCGTCTATTGCATGTCCGAGAACATGACCTTTTTGCCCAAGAAAGAACTGCTGACGCTGGAGGAGTTGGACCGCATGTGTTCGACCTTTGTCGGCCTCGGGGTGGAAAAACTGCGGATCACGGGCGGTGAGCCGCTGGTGCGGCGCGATATCCTGACCTTCTTCCGCGCCATGACGCGGCACCTGGACTCGGGCGCGTTACAAGAGTTGACGCTGACGACCAACGGATCGCAGCTGGAACGCTTTGCCGGGGACCTGTTCGATGCGGGCGTGCGCCGGGTGAACGTATCGATGGACACGCTGGACGAGGCGAAATTCGCCGACATCACGCGCTGGGGGCGGTTGCCGCAGGTTCTCAAAGGGATCGACGCGGCGCAGAATGCCGGTCTGCGGATCAAGATCAATGCGGTGGCGCTGAAAGGCTTCAACGAGGACGAGCTTCTGAGCATGACCGAATGGTGCGCCGACCGGGACATGGACCTGACCTGGATCGAGGTCATGCCGATGGGCGACATCGGCAACGAGGCGCGCCTGGACCAGTACTGGAAGCTGTCCGACCTGCGCGCGCGGCTGGCCGAGCACTATACGCTGACCGATCTGCCTGACCGCACGGGCGGGCCTGCGCGCTATGTGCGGCTGGAGGAAACCGGGCAGAAGATCGGCTTTATCACGCCGCTGACCCATAATTTCTGCGAAAGCTGCAACCGCGTGCGCCTGACCTGCACCGGGGAATTGTTCATGTGCCTTGGCCAGGAGGACATGGCCGACCTGCGCGGAGCGCTGCGCAACCATCCGGGCGACAACGCGGTGCTGGAAGAGGCCATTCGTGCCGCCATCGCATTGAAACCCAAGGGCCACGATTTCGACTATTCGCGTCAGAGCGTGGATGGCCGGGTGTCCCGCCACATGAGCCATACCGGCGGCTGACAGGGTTGGCCAAGGGGCGCTTACGCCCCGAGCGTCGATTTTCCACGGCCAAGGCTGGGGGCTGTCTGCCCCCAGACCCCCGAGGATATTTGTGGCAATTGGAAACGCGATATTAACGTTAATGCCCTTTAGTGGACGTGCGGTACAGGCGGGGACGCCGATGACCGTGCAAGTGGAAGCCAAGTGCTTCGGACAGCCTGCCTGGAACTTTGTGTCCGCAGGCTGTCCTTTCCCGCCCCCCTTGTTTCCAATTGCCAAAAATATCCCCGCCGGAGGCACAACGGGCCGCAGGACCGTTCCTTGGGGCGCGGATCACTCTGGTCGACTGATCTGCCCGCCGCCGACCGGAGCCGCGACTCCGGTGGTGCCGGGGGCCGAGGTCGGAAGGCCCCGCGCCACGCGCACCGCCAGAAAGGCAAAGGCCTGCGCTTCGAGCATGTCGCCATCAAGGCCGACGGTTTCGATGGCTTCGACCGGGCAATCCAGGCTAGCGGCCAGCATACGCATCATCACGGGGTTGTGCCGCCCGCCGCCGGTGACCAGCACACGGGATGGCGGCGATGGGCAATGCTCCATCCCCTGCATCACCGCCGTGGCCGCCATGGCTGTCATCGTGGCGGCGGCATCGGCATCGCCCAGTTCTCGCACCAGATCCAGCATCAGGGAAAAATCGTCCCGATCCAGCGACTTGGGCGGCATCTTGCGAAAGAACGCCTCTTCGAGGAACAGCTCGAGCGCGCCTTCCTCGACGCGGCCCTTGCGGGCAAGGGCGCCGTCGCGATCGCAATCCAGCCCCAGCCGCTGCGCCACCAGATCGTTCAGCGGAGCATTGGCCGGGCCGGTGTCAAAGGCCAGCAGCGCCCCATCGTCCTGCGGGCGCGCCTTGGTCGGGTCGACCCAGGTCAGGTTGCCCACGCCGCCAAGGTTCAGAAAGGCCAGCGGTGCATCGGCGCCGATCCATTTGGCGCAGGCAAAGTGGTAGAAGGGCGCCAGAGGTGCGCCCTGCCCGCCAAGCGCCACGTCGGCGCTGCGAAAATCCCAGACCACCGGCAGGCCAAGCGCCTCGGCCAGGGCCGCGCCGTCGCCCATCTGATGGGTGCCGCGTCCGGCCGGGTCATGCGCCAGCGTCTGCCCGTGAAACCCGACAATCTGCGCGCCCTCAAAGCCCGACAGAACATCAAGGTGCGCGCGCTGGCAGACCTCGGGCGCATCGCCCAGATCGTCGCCCTGCCAGCACCCCAGCGCCGCGCGCAGGGCCGCGCGTTCGGCCTCGGAATAGGGGCGGTAGTCGGACGGGCCGAATTCGAAAATCTCTTCGCCGTTGGTGCGGATCATCGCCGCATCGACCCCGTCCAGCGAGGTTCCCGACATTGCCCCAAGCGCCCAGATCGGCTCTGCTCCCAACTTGCTCTTCACCTTCGCCCTCGTGCCTTCTATAGGTGCCTTCACTTGCGTATACAGAGGTGAGCCTATGACCTACCATCCCAAATCGGACTTCATGCGCGTCATGATGGAACGCGGCTTTCTGGCCGATTGCACCGATTATCAGGCGTTGGACGACGCCCTGGTGCAGGGTGTGGTCCCGGCTTATATCGGCTTTGACGCGACGGCCAAGTCCCTGCACGTGGGCAGCCTGATCCAGATCATGATGCTGCGCTGGCTGCAAAAGACCGGTCACCAGCCGATCACGCTGATGGGCGGCGGCACCACCAAGGTGGGCGATCCCAGCTTTCGCGCCGAGGAGCGCCCGCTGCTGACGCCCGATCAAATCGACGACAACATCGCCGGGATCAAGCAGGTCTTTGCCAAGTACCTTGATTACGACCGGGCCGACACGCCCGCCCTGATGCTGAACAATGCCGAATGGCTGGACGGGCTGAACTACCTTGATTTCCTGCGCGACATCGGGCGGCATTTTTCCGTCAACCGGATGCTGTCGTTTGAATCGGTGAAATCCCGGCTGGACCGCGAACAATCGCTGAGCTTTCTCGAATTCAACTACATGATCCTGCAAGCCTATGATTTCCTTGAGCTGAACCGCCGTTATGGCTGTCTTCTGCAGATGGGCGGCAGCGATCAGTGGGGCAATATCGTCAACGGGATCGACCTGACCCGCCGGGTGCTGGATCACGAGATCTATGGGTTGACCTCGCCCTTGCTGACCACCTCGGACGGCAAGAAGATGGGCAAGTCGCTGAACGGCGCGGTCTGGCTGAACGCCGACATGTGCGCGCCCTACGAGTTCTGGCAATTCTGGCGCAACACCACCGATGCCGATGTGGGCCGCTTTCTCAAGCTTTATACCGAGCTGCCGTTGGAAGACTGCGAGCGCCTTGGCGCGCTGCAAGGGTCCGACATCAACGAGGCCAAGATCGTTCTGGCCAACGAGGTCACGACCCTGTGCCACGGCGCCGAGGCGGCGGCCGCGGCCGAGGCGACCGCGCGCGAGGTCTTTGAAAAGGGCGGCGTCGGGGACGATCTGCCGACCCTGTCGCTGAGCGCCGAGGAAATCGGCGATGGCATCTCCATCGTGCAGCTTCTGGTGCGCTCGGGTCTGGCCAAATCCGGCAAGGACGCCAAGCGGCTGATCGCCGAACAAGGCGCGCGACTGGATGACGAACTGCTGGGCGACGCCGGGCTGGTGCTGGACGCGGCCGCGCTTGCCGAACCGATCAAGCTGAGCGCCGGCAAAAAGCGTCACGCCCTGGTCAAGCTGGGCTGAACCAACAAGGCGCGCGGCCCCCGGGTTGCGCGCCTGCGGCTAGACCACAAGATCCAGCAGCGCGAGGACCGCAAAGGGCAGTGACAGGACCAGCGCCAGCAACAGCGCGGCGCCCGTGGTGGGTTTGGGTCTGGGGGCAATCGTCTTTTCCATGGCGCCATTAACCACGGGGAAACTTTCCATCGCGTTAATGCGCTTATGTGCGATCTGATGCTTCCCCTGCCCCAATCCCCCGAATTTGCCCGCACCTGCGATGCGCTTGGCTTGCCGATCCGCAGGATGCAGCGCGAATCGGGGGGCGAACTTTCCCTTGTCTGGCAGGTCCAGTCCCGCAATTTCGGCCCGCTGGGGCGGGTCGACATGATCTCGCGCGGGCCGGTGGCGCGCGATCCGGCCTGCCTGCCCGACTGGCTGGACCGCTTTCAACGATGGCAGGACGGGCGGCCCCTGCTGCTCAATTCCGACGGTTTGCCCCCCGAAGCGCTGCGCCAAGCGGGCTTTTGGCCGCTGATGACCCCCGCAAGCCTGGCCCTGCTGCCGCTTGGCCCCGGCGCAGCGCTGCGCGCGGGCTTGCAGCAGAAATGGCGCAACCGGTTGAACCGGGCGATGGGCGCCGGTCTGCGGGTGACGCGCCACGCCCTGTCCTCGGGCCACTGGCTGCTGACGGCCGAGGCCGCTCAGGCCCGCAAAAAGGGCTATCGCAGCCTGCCCCCCGGCTTTGCCCTGGCCTTTGCCCGCGCCAATCCCGGCAAGGCCCAGCTGTGGGAGGTCAACCAGAAGGGCCAGCCGCTGGCCGCCGTTCTGATGCTGCGCCATGGGCGCATGGCGACCTGGCAGATGGGCCATGTCACCCCCGAAGGCCGCAAACACTCGGCGATGAACCTGGCGCTGTTCACCGCCATGACCGCGCTGGCCGATCAGGGCCACAGCCTGCTCGACCTTGGCACGATCAACACGCAGGACGCCCCCGGCCTGGCCCGGTTCAAGCTGGGCACAGGCGCGCAGACGCATCGCCTTGGCGGCAGCTGGCTGCACTATGGCGCGCTGGCGCCGATCGCCCGCAGGCTGCCGATGCGGCTGGCCGCCTAGCGCCCCAGCATCCACTGCCCCTCGGGCCAGAAGGCGTGAAAGGCAAAGGCAAACATCACGTCATGCGGCAGATCACGCCCCTGCCCGTCCCGCACCCGGACCGAGCCGACATCCCGCCCATCGGCAATCACCGCCGCATCCAGCGCCGAGGCCTGCCCGGCCTGCCAGCTGATCCGCACACCCGCCTCACGGATCTCACCCTCTGCCGCCAACCTGTCCATCGGCCAGGCCCGCGAACCCACCCGGATCACCCGCATCAGCGGCGCAATGCCATGCGGCGGCATCTCTCCCGAGTAAAGAAACGGCCGATGGGACGTGTCATAACCGCGATAGGGGTTCTGGCCGTAGGGCCGCCGCGCGGCGGGTTCAGCCATGACCAGCCCATCGGGATTGCGCGCCACGAAGGCCCCCCAATTCTCCATCCAACTGGGCAAGGCGTCCAATTCCACCCCGGTCATCTCGCCGACAATCCCGGTGCCGATGGCCTGTTGCCACCAGCTTTCGGTCTGCCGGTCGAACATGATCATGTCGGAATTGCGCAGCTTGCCCGAGACACCGAACTCCAACACCCTGCCGCCCACGCGCCGATCAAAGGTCAGCGCCGAATTGCACAGCGGGCAAAAGGTCACGGCCACCGGCACCCCGCCGACCACATCGTTCACGATCTCATGCCAGGTCAGATAGCGGATCGGATAGGCCCGCGCGGCCTGCCCCTCGATCTCCAGCGCGATCACCGGCTCATTCCTTGCCAGCCCGTCATGCTGCGTCACCGCAACCATGACCGGATCGCTCAGCGCCGGAATGCCATCCCGGGGCGGGCCGCCCGAAATCACCTCGACCCAGTTCCCGACCGAGGTCTTGCCAAAATCCGTCCTCGGCCACTCGTGTTTCCAGAACGCCGGATCAGCCAGCGCCGCCGCTCCGAACAAGCAAAAAGCCCAAGCCAAAACAAAGCGCATGATCCCATCCTCCCAGCCCCCAGCATGCCCGGCCAGACCCGATCTGACCAGCACCCCTGACGCGCAAGTGATCGCCCTTGGGCTTCTTCTTGGCAAAAATACTCCGGGGGGGCGCCGCAGGCGCGGGGGCAGCGCCCCCAAACCGCCCCACAAAGCAACAGACGTTGCCAAAGCGCCAAAAAGAAAGCGCCCGCCGAAAGGCGGGCACAATCAGATCAAACCGGCAAATGCCCGGTCACTCGGTGACTGTCACGCTGACCATGCGGTCCGGTGCGCCGGTGACCTCGCCATTGCGGCCTTCGCCGCGCTTGATGGCGTCGACCACTTCCATGCCTTCGGTCACTTCGCCGACCACGGTGTATTGGCCGTTCAGGAAATGCCCCGGCGCGAACATGATGAAGAACTGCGAGTTCCCCGAATCCGGGCTTTGCGAGCGCGCCATGCCGACCACGCCCCGGTCAAACGGCTTGTCCGAGAATTCGGCCGCCAGATCGCCCCGGTCCGAACCGCCGCGCCCGGCCATGCGCATGTCGAAATCCGCAGCCTCGGCATCGCCGAACTGGACATCGCCAGTTTGGGCCATGAAGCCTTCGATCACGCGGTGAAAGACGACGTTGTCATAGTCCCCGGCCTCGGCCAGCGCGGTGATCTGCGCCACGTGTCCCGGTGCAACATCCTCGAACAGGTCGATGGTGATGGTGCCATTGGCGCCCTCGCCCGCGACCTCGATCTGCAGCCCCGTCGCCAGCGCGGGCGAGGCCATCAGTGCAAAAACAGCGGCCAGCTTACGCATCTGCGGCCACCTTGACGCTGATCATCTTGTCGGGATTGGCGGGCGGCTCGCCCTTGGCGATGGCGTCCACATGTTCCATGCCGGAAATGACGCGGCCATAGACCGTGTACTGACCGTTCAGGAAATCATTGTCCTTGAAGTTGATGAAGAACTGCGAATTGGCCGAGTTCGGGTTCTGGCTGCGCGCCGCGCCCAGGGTGCCACGGCTGTGCGGCAGCTTGGAAAACTCTGCCGGCAGGTCGGGATGCTCGGATCCGCCGGTGCCGGCGCGGCGCGGGTTGTAGCTGTCGCTGTCTGCATTGCCGTGTTCGACATCGCCGGTCTGCGCCATGAAACCGTCGATCACGCGGTGGAACACCACGCCGTCATAGGCGCCGGCGCGGGCCAGTTCCTTCATCCGTTCGGTGTGCTTGGGCGCCACGTCCGCCAGCAGTTCGATCACGACGGTGCCGCCTTTGAGCTCCATCACGATGGTGTTTTCGGGGTCTTTGATCTCGGCCATGGTACACTCCCATTCGAATTGGCTTTGGTCACAGGACTTAATGCGCGCACCCGCGAAAGCCAAGACGCCGTTGACGACCTGCGCAACAAAGGGCAGACAGCCAAGAACAAGCGAAGTGGAGAGAACCATGGCCTGGAAAACCCTTGACGACATGGACCTGGACGGCAAACGCGTGCTGACCCGTGTCGACATCAACGTGCCCGTGGAAGACGGCCGCGTGACCGACGCCACCCGGATCGAACGGATCTGCGCCACCGTACAGGACATCCTGAACCGGGGCGGCAAGCCGGTGCTTTTGGCCCACTTCGGCCGGCCCAAGGGCACGCACAACCCCGAATTCAGCCTGCAGCCGCTGATCCCGACGCTCGAGGCGGTGCTGGGCGCGCCGGTGGTCTTTGCCGCCGATTGCGTCGGCCCCGCCGCGCAGGCCGTGGTCGATGCGCTGCAGCCCGGCCAGGTCGCCCTGCTGGAAAACACCCGCTTTCACGCCGGTGAGGAAAAGAACGATGCGGGCCTGGCGGCGCAGATGGCCGAACTGGGCGATGTCTATTGCAACGATGCCTTTTCCGCTGCGCACCGCGCCCATGCCTCGACCGAAGGCCTGGCGCATCTGCTGCCCGCCTGCGCAGGTCGCCTGATGCAGGCCGAGCTTTCGGCGCTGGAAA
The DNA here is from genome assembly GCF_029958925.1 of Tropicibacter oceani. NCBI lineage: Bacteria > Pseudomonadati > Pseudomonadota > Alphaproteobacteria > Rhodobacterales > Roseobacteraceae > Pacificoceanicola > Pacificoceanicola oceani. The sequence continues at coordinate 2,339,722 of NZ_CP124616.1, read as the reverse complement.
GCGCGCTTGGCGCACCCGAACGCCCCGTTCTGGCGGTGGTCGGCGGCGCCAAGGTATCGACCAAGCTGGACCTGCTGGGCAACCTTGTGGAAAAGGTCGACATGCTGGTGATCGGTGGCGGCATGGCCAACACCTTTCTGGCGGCACAGGGCATCGACGTCGGCAAATCGCTGTGTGAACACGACATGGCCCCGACCGCGCGCGAGATCGTGGACAAGGCCAAGGCGGCAGGCTGCGAGATCATCCTGCCCGGCGACGTGGTCGTGGCGCGCGAATTCAAGGCCGGCGCCGCGAACGAAACCGTTGCCGCCGATGCCTGCCCCGCCGATGCGATGATCCTGGATGCCGGCCCCGAAAGCGTGAAGACCGTCCAGGCCGCGATCGAGCGGGCCAAGACGCTGATCTGGAACGGCCCCCTGGGCGCCTTCGAGATCGAGCCTTTCGACACCGCCACCAACGCCGCCGCCAAATACGCCGCCAAGCGCAGCGCCGGGGGCAAGCTGGTTTCGGTCGCGGGCGGGGGTGACACGGTTTCGGCGCTGAACAAGGCGGGCGCATCCGAGGATTTCACCTATATCTCGACCGCCGGGGGTGCCTTTCTGGAGTGGATGGAAGGCAAGGTGCTGCCGGGTGTCGCCGCACTGGAGACGGACGACGAGGACGCCTGATCACGGGCGCGGCTGGGGGCTCTGCCCCCAGACCCCCGGGATATTTGCAGCACAAAGAAACCAGGCCCGCCCGGGCCCGGGATCAACCGCCCAGATCGCGCAGCAATGCGATGGCGGCGGGGGCAGTGAAGGCGGTGCTGTGACCGGATGGATCGCCGCCCTGAACATCGCTGAGGTCGATCACCGTGACCGGAAGATCGCCGAGGCGGCCGGGTTCTGTGATCGAACCGAGGCGCGTCGGTTTGCCGGTCAGGAAAGCCGCGATGTCGAGCATGCGGTCACGCGCCGAGACCAGCAGCATGAAGGGTTGCGGAAAGGGCGTGATGCGCCGCGATTGCTGGATGAAGACGTCTTCGTCGATGTCCGGGCTGATCAGCGCGACGCCTGACAGCCGTTCGATCACCGCGCCCCGCCCTGAAATCGACATCTGGCGCAGCGTTTCCATGACAAGCTGGCTGCCCATGGAGTGGGCCACGATCAGCACGCGGTTGTCGCGGGTCAATTCGGTCAGCAGGATTTCCAGCCCGTCGCGCGAGAAGATCACGCTGTCGCGGTCGTAGACATAGCCGCGCGGGCTGCCCGCCGAGGGCCAGGAATAGGCGATCACCGGCACCTTTGCTTCGAAGTCATGGGCGATCTGGGCCAGGCGATAGACCGCCTCGGCGTTGTTCACGTTGTAGCCGTGCACGAAGACCACCACTTCGCGCGGTCCGTCAGGGCGGGCCTTTTCAAGGCCGGCGAGGAAATCCTGCGGGCCGTCGAACTGGTGTTCGGCGCTGACGATGAAATGCTTGGCCAGGTCGGGCCGTTCGGGGGCTGGCCATTCGATCTGGCCCGTGCGGTGCACCGGCGGGATCGAGACATCGAGCCGGACATAGCGCAGCGAGGGGTCGCGGGATTCGCCAAAGCGCTGCTGAAAGAGATAGCCGTCCTCGCCGGTGGCAGGGTTGCGGTTGGTGGCGACGAACACCGGCTGGACCACCGCGCCGGGCAGCGTGGCGCCGGGGATTATGCCGATCACCCCCCGTGCGGCGCAGGCCGACAGGGTCAGGATCAGGACGAGGGACAGCATCAGGCGACTCATGCGCCCAATCTACCGTGGCGTGGATTTCACGCCAGAGGCGATGCCGCCGCACCGGCCGCGAATCGGCAGGAATGCAACGGTCCGGCCGGGATTCGCCGGTGGCGCGAATCGCCCTCTTTTCCCCTTGCGACCTGCGTGTCATCCTTGCCGCAGCCCCCCGGTTCAAGAGGGGGCACAAGGCAGAGCAACTTCAGATCAGGCAACCTTTTCCCGATGACCAACCGTCGTGCGCGACCCTCACTTGGTGTGCTTATCTTCTTTGCCGTGGCGCTGAGCCTGACGGCCTATTTCACCTTTGCCGCCGTGCAGGGCGATTACGGCCTGTTCCGCCGGGCCGAGGTCGTCGTCGAGGCGCACGAGCTGAAAGGCGAGCTGGACCATCTGAACGAAGAGGTCGCGCGCATGGAAAACCTGACGCGGCGCCTGTCCGACGAATACCTGGACCTTGACCTGCTGGACCAGCAGGCGCGCGACATCCTGGGCGTTGTCCGGATGGATGAAATCGTCGTCAACTGAGCCTGCCGGGGCGCCCTGCCCGCTGTGACGCCCCTTGCGCAAAGGCTTTACTCGCCCTGACTGCGCCGCTACCCTTTGGAAAACCGTTCAACGCTAAACGATATCCTGGGGAGGAGACGCCATGGCGGCCCGCAAGACCACGGCCCAGCCCAATGTTTCGGCAGAGGAGCTTTTGGCCTATTACCGCGACATGCTGCTGATCCGCCGGTTCGAGGAAAAGGCAGGCCAGCTTTACGGCATGGGCCTGATCGGCGGCTTCTGTCACCTTTATATCGGGCAAGAGGCCGTTGTCGTCGGTCTGGAAGCCGCCGCCGAAGAGGGCGACAAGCGCATCACATCCTACCGCGATCACGGCCACATGCTGGCCTGCGGCATGGACCCCAATGGCGTCATGGCCGAACTGACCGGGCGCGAGGGGGGGTACTCCAAGGGCAAGGGCGGCTCGATGCACATGTTCAGCCGGGAAAAACATTTCTACGGCGGTCACGGCATTGTCGGCGCGCAGGTGCCTTTGGGCGCAGGCCTCGCCTTTGCCGATAAATACAAGGGCAACGGCCGCGTCACCTTTACCTATTTCGGCGATGGCGCCGCCAACCAAGGCCAGATCTACGAGACCTTCAACATGGCCGCGCTCTGGGACCTGCCGGTGATTTTCGTCATTGAAAACAACCAGTACGCCATGGGCACCTCGCAGAAACGGTCCACCTCCACGCCCGAGCTTTATACCCGCGGCGCGGCCTTTGGCATCAAGGGCGAGGTCGTCGACGGCATGGATGTGCTGGCGGTCAAGGCGGCCGGGGAAAAGGCGGTGGCGCACTGCCGTTCGGGCAAGGGCCCCTATATCCTTGAAATCAAGACCTACCGCTATCGCGGCCATTCCATGTCGGACCCGGCGAAATACCGCACCCGCGAAGAAGTGCAGAAAATGCGCGAGGAACGCGATCCCATCGACCATGTGCGCGACATGCTGTTGCAGGGCAAACATGCCTCTGAGGACGATCTGAAGGCGATCGACAAGGAGATCAAGAAGATCGTGAACGAGTCAGCCGAATTCGCCCGCACCAGCCCGGAACCGGCCCTGGGCGAGCTTTGGACCGATATTTATGCCGAGGCGCCCCTGAGCGGCGAAGGCGCAGCGCAAATGGAAGAGGCCGAGTGATGCCGCATTTCGAGATCCACGCATCGGACGTGAGCGCCGCGAGAACCTTTTACACCGGCCTTTTTGGCTGGAATTTCAGCGCCATGCCCGCCGGCGACGACATCGAGTATTTCCTGATCGAAGGCCCTGGTTTTGGCGGCGATCACGGCCTGACCGCGGCATTAATGACCCGCATGGGCAAGGCCCCCGCCGCCGGATCGCCGGTTCGGGGTGGAACCATGACCTTCGAGGTAGCCGACTGCGACGAGCGTTACGCCTGGGCCCTGGCCAATGGCGGCGCCGAAGCCCTGCCGCCCACGGACTTTCCCGGCATTGGCCGGTGCGCCTGTGTCGAAGACGGCCAGGGCAACATTGTCGGCATGATCACACCCACCGCCGGAGGAGACGTGTAATGGCAATTGAAATCCTCATGCCCGCCCTTTCCCCGACGATGGAGGAAGGCACGCTGGCCAAATGGCTGGTCAAGGAGGGCGACAGCGTCCAGTCCGGCGACATCCTTGCCGAGATCGAAACCGACAAGGCCACGATGGAGTTCGAAGCGGTGGATGACGGGGTGATCGGCAAGCTGCTGATCGCCGAGGGCACCGCAGACGTCAAGGTGAACACCCCCATCGCCGTCCTGCTGGACGAAGGCGAAAGCGCCGATGCCATCGCCGCGCCCGTGGCCACCGCGCCCTCGGCGCAGGCCACAGCGGCCGCCGAGGCGGCCCCGGCACGGGGCCCCGAGAAGGGCGCCGCCCCCGCCACGGCAAAGGCAGAGGCGCCTTGGCCCGCAGGCACCAAGACCAGGAAACAGACCGTCCGCGAGGCCCTGCGCGACGCCATGGCCGAAGAAATGCGCGCCGACGACAGCGTGTTCCTGATGGGCGAAGAGGTCGGCGAATACCAGGGCGCCTACAAGATCAGCCAGGGTCTTCTGGATGATTTTGGCGCCAAGCGGGTCATCGACACGCCGATCACCGAACACGGCTTTGCCGGCATCGGCGTCGGCGCGGCCTTTGGTGGCCTGCGCCCCATCGTCGAATTCATGACCTTCAACTTTGCCATGCAGGCGATCGACCAGATCATCAACTCGGCGGCCAAGACGCTGTATATGTCCGGCGGGCAGATGGGTTGCCCCATCGTCTTCCGCGGCCCCAATGGCGCGGCGGCCCGTGTCGGCGCCCAGCACAGCCAGGACTATGCCGCCTGGTATGCGCATATTCCGGGGCTCAAGGTCGCCATGCCTTATTCGGCCTCGGACGCCAAGGGCCTGCTGAAATCGGCCATTCGCGATCCGAACCCGGTGATCTTTCTCGAAAACGAAATCCTCTATGGGCGCAGCTTCGACGTGCCTGTGCTGGACGATTACACCGTGCCTTTCGGCAAGGCCCGGATCTGGCGGGAGGGCACGGATGTGACCCTTGTCAGCTTTGGCATCGGGATGTCCTATGCGCTCGAAGCCGCTGATAAACTGGCCGAAGAGGGCATCAGCGCCGAAGTCATCGACCTGCGCACCCTGCGCCCCATGGACACCGAAACCGTCATCGCCTCGGTCCGGAAAACCAACCGCTGCGTGACCATCGAAGAGGGCTTTCCGGTGGGCGCCATCGGCAACCACATTTCGGCGGTGCTGATGCAACAGGCCTTTGACTATCTCGACGCGCCGGTGATCAACTGCACCGGCAAGGACGTGCCCATGCCCTATGCCGCCAACCTCGAAAAACACGCGCTGGTGACCACGGCCGAGGTGATCGAGGCGGTGAAACAGGTCACCTACCGATGAGCGTCGCGGTCCAGGGCCGGGACGCGGCGCGCGAAGCCTATCGCATCGAAACCGATGCGGGCCGCGCCTATGTCCCCGAATGCCTGATCGAAGGCCTGCGCCCCGGCGCGCGGCCCTCGCATCAGGAGGCTTATGAATGGATCGCCGCGCATCGCGCCAGGCTGGCCAGCGCCGTCACCGATCTGGCGCAGGGCAAGACCCCGCGCGCGCCCTATGACATCCTCACCCTGATCGAGGAGCACTGACATGCCCATCGAAATCCTCATGCCCGCCCTGTCCCCCACGATGGAGGAAGGTACCCTTGCCAAATGGCTGGTGAAGGAGGGCGACAGCGTGCAATCGGGCGATGTGATCGCCGAGATCGAGACCGACAAGGCAACGATGGAATTCGAAGCGGTCGACGAAGGGGTGATCGGCAAGATCCTGATTGCCGAGGGCAGCGAGGGCGTCAAGGTCAACACCCCCATCGCCGTCCTGCTCGAGGATGGCGAAAGCGCCAGCGACATCAGCGCCGCGCCCGTTGCCACCGCGCCCGCGGCGCAGGCAACAGCGGCCGCCGAGGCGGCCCCGCAAAGGGCCCCCGAGAAGGCCGCCCCCTCTGCCCTCACAAGGGACGGTGACCGGGTCTTTGCCTCCCCCCTCGCGCGCCGCATCGCCGCCGACAAAGGGCTGGACCTGAGCCAGATCACCGGGTCCGGTCCGCGCGGACGGATCGTGAAGGCCGACGTCGAGGGCGCGACCATGCCCGCCGCTGCGTCGCAGCCTGCCGCCGTTATGGCTCCGGCTACAGTTGCCCCTGCCGCTCCCAAAGTCTCGTCCGGCGCGATTGCAGCCATGTACCAGGACCGCGATTATCGCGAGATCCCGCTGGATGGCATGCGCAAGACCATTGCCGCCCGCCTGACCGAGGCCAAGCAGACCATCCCGCATTTCTACCTGCGCCGCGACATCCGGCTGGATGCGCTGCTGTCCTTCCGAGGCCAGCTGAACAAGCAGCTCGAGGCGCGCGGCGTCAAACTGTCGGTCAATGATTTCATCATCAAGGCCTGCGCCCTGGCGCTGCAGCAGGTGCCCGCCGCCAATGCCGTCTGGGCCGGGGATCGCATTTTGCAACTGACGCCATCAGACGTGGCCGTCGCCGTTGCCATCGACGGCGGGCTGTTCACGCCTGTCCTGAAGGACGCTGAAAACAAAAGCCTTTCCGCGCTCTCGGCGGAAATGAAAGACCTGGCGGCCCGCGCCAAATCCCGCAAACTCGCCCCGCATGAATACCAGGGCGGCAGCTTTGCCATTTCCAACCTTGGCATGTTCGGGATCGACAATTTCGACGCTGTCATCAACCCGCCGCATGGCGCGATCCTCGCGGTCGGTGCGGGGGTGAAGAAGCCGGTGGTCGGCGCAAACGATCAACTCGAAGTGGCCACGGTCATGTCCGTGACCCTTTCCGTCGATCACCGCGTCATCGACGGTGCCCTCGGGGCCGAGCTGCTGACCGCCATCAAGGACAACCTGGAAAACCCGATGGCCATGCTGGCCTGACGGAACCGATTTCTTCAAAAAGAAATCGGACCGAAGTCTTTCAAAGACTTCGGTCCGCGATCCCTTGCAGCGTTTTCGCCAAGGTCAAACCTTGTCCGCGTCCCGCAGCAGATGGTCCATGCTGATCGACGGCTGGGCGCAGCCCGCCTTGCCGACGATCTTCGCGGGCACTCCGGCGACGGTCGTGCACTCTGGCACCGGGTCCAGCACCACCGAGCCCGCGGCGATCCGGCTGCAATCGCCGATCTTGATGTTGCCCAGCACCTTGGCCCCGGCCCCGATCAGAACGCCATTGCCGATCTTGGGGTGGCGGTCCTCTTCTTCCTTGCCGGTGCCGCCCAGCGTCACCGAATGCAGCATCGACACGTTGTCACCCACCACGGCCGTCTCGCCGATGACGATGGAATGGGCGTGGTCGATCATGATGCCGCGCCCGATGCGCGCCGCCGGGTGAATGTCGATGCCAAACACCTCTGAACAGCGCATCTGGAAGAAATAAGCCATGTCGCGGCGTCCCTGCCGCCACAGCCAATGGCCGACGCGGTAGGCCTGGATGGCCTGGAACCCCTTGAAGAACAGCAGCGGCTGAAGATAGCGGTGGCAGGCCGGATCGCGGTCATGCACCGCGACGATATCGGCGCGGGCGGCGGCGGTCAGGTCCGGTTCGGCCTTGTAGGCCTCGTCACAGATTTCACGCAGGATCTGTTCCGACATCTCGCCATTGGCCAACTTGAGCGAGATGCGATAGCCCAGCGCCTGTTCCAGCGTCGGGTAATGCAGGATCGAATAATGCACCATCCCGCCAAGCAGCGGTTCGGCATCCACGGCCTCTTCGGCTTCGCGGACGATGCGGGCCCAGACCGGATCGACCTCGGCCAGTTTTGTGCGCGTTTCAGCCATCTTGTCTCTCCTTCGTCGGGCTCAGGATAGCAGATAGTCCCTTTGGTGAAAAACGCAAATCGGTGATGGGGTAAATCGCGGATCGCGCGGCCAGCCGGTCAGACCGGCTGGCGCCGGTCCAAAAGGGCATTCAGGACCGCGATGAAGCATTCGGCATAGTCGGGATCGTCCAGCCGCGGTTCATCGCGCGCAGCACCCCGCCCAAGGGCCGCCGCCATCAGCGTGCCATTGCCCCAGAAAGGATGCGCCTTGCCAAGGCGGCGGCGATAGCGGTCGGCGGCATCGGCCTGCAGGACCAGCCGCCGCGCCAGCCCGCCCCGCGCCGAGGCGGGCACCGCAAGCAGTGCCCGCGCCGCCGCGCTGACGTCCCCCGGCAAGACCGGTCTCATGCGGCCAGGACCCGGGTTGCAAAGGGCCCCGGACCAAAGCGCGCCGAAACCTGCGCCACCGCGATGGTGACAAGGCCGCCGGCCCCGTCGGCGCCCTGCATGCCCGCCGAATAGGTCCATTCGGGCGTGCTGGTCTGTTCTTCGCGCAGGATCGTGTCGCCTTGCAGGACGCGCACGATGTAGGTTTCGTTTTCCTCGCCAAGTGGCACTTCGAACAGGTCCCAGGAATCGCCGTCGATCCGTGTCCGGCGGATCCAGCGCACCGCCAGGTCGTTGCCCGAACGGGTCACCGTCAGATGCGCGGGCCGGTAGGGGCGCAGCCCGTTGCCGTCAAAGGCATGGACCTGGTGCACATAGGTCGGATCGTCATAGGGCCGGCGCGCGGGACCGATGCGGAAATGCCGCTCCAGCCGCCGTTGCGCCGCCGCAAGGGCAATCTGCACCGGTGTGCCGTCCATCAACACCACGATCGAGCCGACCGGCCAGGTTTCGGGCATGATCCCGTCGCTGCCCGCCTGCCCGCGCAAACGGTGGCTCAACGACCACAGGTCCTGGCCCAGCAGCTCGGCCTCGCGGAACTGGAACAATTCCCAGTTGCCCGGCGTACCATCGCCAATGGCCATCAGGTTGGCCCCCGCAAGCAGCGCCTCGTCCGAGATCGACTGCAGCGACCCGCTGGCCAGCCGGATGCGCAGCCCGGCGCTCCGGTCGATGCGCCCGGCGCCCGCCGCATGCAGCGGCGTTTCGGTGACCCCGATGACCGATTGCGCCGCAATGATCCCGTTCAGCGCGTATCCCGCATCCGCTGGCGCGTCGTAGACGGCAACTGATCCGGGCCATGGCTCGGCGGCCAGGGCAAGGTGCGGGGCATGTTCGACCTCTTCGCCGCTCATCAGGGGAAGATCCATGAAGAAGGGCGTGACCGGCACGGCGGCTGTAAAGGGACGCATGGACACGCCGTCCTCGGTGTATTCCGAAGGCTTGAACACATCGGGTTCGATGCGCACCGCGTCGATGATCTGGCGGTCCATGACATCGACCCTGTCAATGCGCGCCAGGACAGGCCCGGATTTGGCCGGGAGGCGTACCACATCCCCCGCCCCCAGCCGCAGTTTCGATGGCGGCAGGGCAAAGCGCATGGTATCGCGCGACACCCGCGCCTCGGCCAGCCAGCGTTCGGCGGTCTGGCGGCCTTCGGCCCGGGTCAGGGTCAGCGGCAGTTCGGTTTCGGCCACCGCATGGGTCTGTTCGTCCGGCAGCACGGTTTCCTCGGTCGAGACCTGATGATCGGCATCGGCCAGCACAAAGCCCACGCGCACCCGTCCGGCCATCTCGACCTCGCTGGCGCGGGTTTCCATCAGGTCGCCTTCGACGTCCTCGCTGATCGCCAGATCGTCCAGGGCAATATCCACCGGCTGTGCACCATCGCGCATCCGGAACACCACCACCCCGTCGCGCTCGATCGCGTCAAAGCCATAGGCCAGCATCAAGGGCTGCAAGGCCTGCCGCGCATCCCCGACATTGGGCACCACGTAGCCCCGCACGAAACCATGCAGCGCGCTGGTGTCGATCCGGGTCAGCCCGGAGCGCGCGCAGATCTCGCGCACGACCGAGTCGAGGCCCCGCCCCGAGACACGCCCGTTCAGCCAATGGCCCTGCCGATAATTCGGACCATCCGACCAAAGCGTGTCATTGCCGGGGAACCACGGATAGGGCCGCGCATCCCAGGCCCAGACAAAGGCGCGGGTCATGTCGATCATCGGCCCGCCGTACAGTTCCGACGTCGGGTTGTTCTGCGCCTGCCCCCAGTAGTCATGCATCGCACGGATGTACTGGCGCTGGATCAGCTCGTCGCGCAACCCGTTCGAGTAGTAGGGCAACGAGGATTCCGAGCTTTTGGGATCGACGAACTTGTTGGGCTGGTTGGTGCCCTTGTCGACCGCGGCGCAGCCCAGTTCGGTGAACCAGATCGGTTTCGATCCCGGCAGCCAGTCTGTCGGCTCGTCCGCACGAATGCCGCCGCTGCGTTCATAGTGCAGGTTCTGCCACCAGTTGCGAATGTCCTTGTAACGCCAGACCCAGGGTTCGTCGTGCGCGCCATCGGTGATCGGCTCGCGCCGCTGCGCCGCGCGCCCTTCGTCGCCATCGTAGTACCAGTCATAGCCCTCGCCCCCGGCGATATTCGCCTTGAGGTAGTCGAGGTTGTAGATCGACCCCCAGTCCGCGTCTGCGTGATCCTCTTCGTCGCGCCAATCGGACAGGGGCATGTAATTGTCGATCCCGACAAAATCGATGTTCGCATCGCTCCACAGCGGATCAAGGTGGAAAAACAGATCGTTCGATCCATCCTGCGGATGATAGCCGAAATACTCGGTCCAGTCCGCCGCATAGCCCAGCTTGACCCCGGCCCCCAGCAAGGTCCGGCATTCGGCGGCCAGCGCCTGCAGCGCGGCCACCGCCGGGAAACCGGACGCACCGCGGATCTGGGTCAGGCCGCGCATTTCCGAGCCGATGCAAAAGGCGCTGACGCCGCCCGCCGCCGCGCAAAGCGCCGCCTGGTGCAGCACAAAGCGGCTATAGCTCCACTCATCCGGGCCATCATAGCTGACCTCGCCGTTGCCGATGGTGAAATCAGCCGCCGTGACCGTTCCGACAAAAGCCGCAACCTCGGCATCCGCCGCAGCGGTGCCATCGCTGGAACCGGCTCGCCCCGGCGCTGCGTTCAGCGTGATACGCCCGCGCCACGGCAGCTTGGGCTGATCCGCTGCGCCGGTCCAGGGGTCGGTCAGACCGTTGCCGTCCATCTGGTCCATCAGGATAAAGGGATAATACATCACCTCCAGCCCCTCGTCTGTCATGCGCCGGATCGCCTGCACCACCGATTGGTCGGTAGGGGTGCCCCCATAGACCGGGCGATCGGCCTCTTGCGGGACCTGGTCGGCATCGGTGCGCGACAGGCCGCTGACCGACCAGGGCATCTTGGGCGCGTCGAATTCGGCCTGTTCGACCTTGGGCTTGATCTCGCAGGTGCCGCAGCGCAGGTCATTGCCGAACCAGCTGACCACAAGCGAGCTGGCCTTGCAGCCGGGCATTTCGTCGGTCAACTGCTTGAGCGACGTGTTGAAGTCCGGCTCCTCGGAGGGCGAATTGACGTTCGCCACCCGCTTGCCGCCCTTGCCCGCCCCGAACAGGTCCAGGGAACTGGCCGCATAGCGCATGTAGACCGGTTCCGTGGCCAGCGCATATTCCCCGGTGCCGGGGATCATCGCGACCCCGGTGACAGCCGACGGTATGTCCGTGGCATCGTTCAGTTCAGGGCGCGTCACCTCAAAGCTGAACTGCGGAATCCGGTTGCCGAACCTGGCAAGCTGCAGGTCCTCGATCACCACATAGGCGGTGCCGCGATAGGCCGGCACCTGGCCGGTGCCCTCGACCGCCTCGATCTTGGGGTCGGGCAGCTGGTCCTGGGTGCCGCGATAGACCCGCATGGTCAGGTCCTGCATGGGCAGCTCTGCACCGTCGGCCCAGACGCGCTGAACCCCGGTGATTTCCCCTTCGCACAGCGCCAGCGCAAGGCTAAGCGAATAGCTGTATTTCTTCACCTCGGGCTGGGGCGGGGTGCCCTTGCCGCCACCACCGCTTTGCTTGACGCGTTCCTTGAACTCGGTGGCCCAAATCACGTGCCCGCCCAGGCGCATCCGCCCATAGACCTGCGTCACCGGCGCGCCTTCGCCGGCCCCGGTGATGCGGAACCGGTCGATCTTGCCGGTCTCGACCGCTTCAGAGCCCTGCCCCATCAGCCGCTGATCCAGCGCCCGCCCCAAAGAGGCCCCGATGAAACGGCCCACCGCCGTCATGCTCAGCCCAAGCGCCGAGCCGCCGATGGAACTGCCGATTGCCGCACCTGCGGCCGAAAGAAGGATAGTCGCCATTACAGGGCCTCCACTGGAAGGGCAAAACGCGCCACGACGCGCCGCGCCCAAGGTGCGCTGAGCGCACTCTCGATGACTCCATGCCCGCTATAGGCATGCACGAATGAGGCCTGCGCCCCGGTTTGCGCCTGAATGCCCAGATGCTTGGCGACCGATGTGTCGCGCATCCGGAACAACAGGACATCGCCGGGCGCGGCCTGGGTCAGGGGTTTGGGTGTCAGATGGGTCAGGCCGACGCGCCACAGGCGTTCATCGCCCTGCGGTTCGGACCAGTCCATGGTATAGGCCGGGATCTGCTCGGGCTCGGGCCCGATCACTTCGCGCCAGACGCCGCGCAGCAGCCCCAGGCAATCACATCCCGCCCCTCTGGCCGAAGCCTGATGCACGTAGGGCGTGCCAATCCAGCCGCGTGCGGCCTCGACCACCTGTGTCATCTCCGGCTTCCTCCGCTGGTTGTCTTGGCCTGGGTGGCGTGCACAAAGACCCAGTCTTCCTCGGGGATGTCCGGAAAGCCCTGGTAGTTGACGACATTGTTGAACTTCAGCCGGCAGGTTTCGAACCGCTTGTCGCAGCCGGCAATCAGGCGCACCTGGTCCCCCGGTTGCGGCACCGCGCGCAGCGGCTCCCACAGGTCGATGCGGCGGCTGCCATCGCTGGCCAACTCGTCGCGCTTGATCGCGCCGCTCAGCCCTGCCGCCGCGCCCGAAAGTACCACAAGCCGCCCGCGCTGGAACCAGCCCGGCTCGAACTCGGACAGGTCCGCAAAATGGAACGACCGGGTTTCCTTGACCGATGTCACCGGTCCTTCGTGGAAATACCCGGGGCGCGTCACGTCAAAGCCGCAGCCCTTGTCGCCCAACACGGCCGAGCACGGCTTTTGGTACACACGCCCCAGCGGACGGCTCAGCAGATCGGTCAGGCCGCGCAATTCGGCGTGAAAGGCGCCATTGCCGCGGCGCAGCTCTCCGATATGGCCGCGAAACATCACGCGGCGCCCCGACACGTCGGCCCAGTTCACCAACCAGGACACCACCTCGGCGCCGTCAAAACGGCCTGCGGCGATGTCTTCTTCGCGGATCGCGCTGTCGGTCAGCGCGCCCATGGCCTCGGTGTTGTCGACCGACAGACCCGTGGCCTGCTGCAGCGCCCGGGCGGAAAGGCCGGTATCGGCGCGAAAGGTGATGCCCTCAAAGCTCAGGTCACGGTCATGGTCGGTAAAGCCATAGACCGTGCCATCGCGGCGCGTAACCGCCCAGGCCCGCGCCACCGTGCCCAGCCCGCCATCGAGATGGGCGTGAAGTGTTTCTGCATGCGTCATCAGACCCGCACCTCCACCACCGGCACGTCAGGCACCTGGCCGGCGCGAAAGCTGGCCACGCTGACGTTGATGCGGTCGGTGTCAAAACGCACCGGAACGTCGAATTCGAAACCGGCGCTGATTTCGACCCCTTCCAGGGGCGGTTCGACAAAAGTGATGATGCCGGTATCGGTATCCAGTTCGAAATGCACGCCTTCGCGCTGCTCGACATCCTGCACCGCGGCCACCACGCTGCCGGCAACCGGTTTGGTGATCGGGCGCGCATAGGCCCCTTCGCCCGACCGATACGTCTTGGTCAGCTGAAAGCTGCGGGTTTCGCCATCACCATGGGCAATGACCTGGTCGCCTGCTTCGGGGCTGCGCGACGGTTTGCAGGATTTGAAATCCGCCCAGTCCTTCCAGCGAAAGCCAAACAGCTGGCCCTGACGCGCCTCGAAAAAGGCGATCAGCTTTTCCACGTCGTCCAGCGACCGCAGCCCAAGCCCCGCATCATAGCGCCTGCGCGAATGCGCCCAGGGCGTGTTGCGCTCTTCGAAACCGCTGGTCAACTGAACGATGTCCGTCCGCCGCTCGGGTCCGCCAACCGAGCCAAAGCTCAGGTCCGCCGGAAATCTCACTTCATGAAACGCCATCTTTCCCTCCGATTACCTGTTGCGCGCGCCCTTGCCCAAAGCGCGGCTCATCTGGGCCGCGATCTGGCTTTGGCTGCGCTGGAACCCCTGAACGTCCGGGGTCGAAATGTTCATCACCACGGTGACCGGCTGGCCGCCGCCCTGGGAACGCACGCCCAGCTTGCCGTCGGCACCGCGGGTCAGCGGCATGATCGCCTCGGGGCCCGCTTCGCCCATCAACCCGGTGCCGCCGCGCATCGGAAAGCTCACCGGACCGCTGACGATACCGCCCGTCGCAAAGGGCATCACGCGCCCCTGCGAAAAGCTGCCGCCATTGGCAAAGGGCGAAAACGATCCGAACATCGCCGACATGCCCGTCGACAACAGCCCGCCGACATGATCGGCCACCGGCTTGACCGCCGCGCGGTAGGCCGCGTTGATCATCGAACTGGCAACCACCTGAAGCGCATCCGACAGCTTCATCCCATCCAGAACCACACCGTCGATGGCGCGGCTGACACCCGAACTCAGCGTCCGCTCCAACCGGGCGGCGCCATCCCCGGTGGCCGAAAACGTCTGGTGAATGCGCTTGAGCTCGGCATCGAACTGCGCGGCCATCCCGACCGCCCCCCCAAGCGAGCTTTTCAGCGCTTCGACCTCGTCTCCAAGGTCGTCGATCATATCCAAATCGCTCATGTCTGAGCCCCTTTCGTCTGATCCGGGAAGGCCGCCATCAGCTCGTCCAGCCGCGACCGTCCCATCGGTTTTCCACCTGGGCCGTCGCCCAGAAGCACTTGCAGCTCGGTCGGGGTCAGACCCCAGAATTCATCCGGGCTAAGCCCCAATCCGCGCATTCCCGCACGCATCAGCGCTGGCCAGTCAAACCCCGTCATCCGCGCTCTCCGGCGTCATGAAGGCCCGCGCAAGCAACTCGGCCGAGGCCCGTGCCGCCGCCATCGGCCCGCCTTCGATGTCGGCCTGCATCAGGTCCGCGGCGCGGCCTTTCCAGCCACCGCCGCGAAGCCCCGCGACGATCAGGGCCAGCACGTCGCGCGTGCTGAAGCCCCCGGTTTCGAAACGCTGCACCAGATCGACAAGCGATCCGCGCTCCAGCCCGGCCTCAAGCTCGGCCAAAGCGCCCAGTGTCAGCCGCATCAGGTGGCGCTGTCCGTCAATGACCAGCGCCACCTCCCCCCTCCACGGATTGGCCATTACGCCACCGGGACCGCGATGAATTCCAGCGCGCCCGCCGAGGCCAGCGCGACCTCATAGGTCGCCTCGCCATTGTGCGATCCGGCATATTCGATCGAGGTCACCTGAAACGCGCCCTCGACGGTGCCGAAATCCGGGATGATGACCTGGAACTCGGGCGTTTCACCGTCGAAAAAGATCTGCCGCGCCCGTTCATCGGTGCCCGCATCCTTGAACACACCCGACCCGCTGATATTGGCCGATTTGACGCCGGCACCGGACAGCAGCTCGCGCCAGCCGCCCTGGCTTTCCAGCGTGGTCACATCGACCTGCTCGGCGTTGAAGCTGACGCGCGTGGCACGCAGCCCCGCCATCGTCTCGAATTGACCATCGCCGGTCAGGTCCACCTTGATAAGAAGGTCTTTTCCGTTCTGAGCACCCATGATCTCACTCCAGTTGCATAGGGTTTGAAGAACCCGCGCGCGAACGCACCGGGCGGTTGTTCGAAAGGCAGCGCTCAGGCCGCCAGGTCGTCTTCCACGCGGGCGCGGAAGGTCAGGTCGATCCGGCGCAAACCGCCGGTCTCGCGTGTCGCCTTGGCCTTGCGGAACCACAGGCCCACCAGGCGGCCCCGGCTCAGCGTCAGGTCGGCGCCGACCAGCGCATCGCTGACCGCCCCGGCAGTATCCTTGGCGCTTTGAAACCCGGCGTTGTCCGTCACCACCGAAACGGTGAAATCATGCCAGGCCCCTGCACCGCTGACGTCCGACGCCTCTTGTGCCGTCTCCGGCCCGATCGAGACATACAGCGACGGCAGGCTGCCCTGCGGCAGGGCGTCAAAGATGTTGCTGCCGACCAGCGCGCCCAGCGCGCCATCGCCCAGCAATTGCGCATAGATGGCCGCCTGCAAGGCGCCGGAAACCGCATAGCTCATGGCGTAACCTCCTCTTCGCAAATACAAATCAGGTACTGGGGGCGCGCAGCGTCTTCGCTGACCGCGTTGATGGCGAAAACCCGGCCCTGGCCGCGCAACCGTTGCCCCGGTTGCGGGCGGTTCGAATGCCCGACCGGTGCCGCTCGCAGGGTGATCCGGTAACCGGTGACCGACACCATGCCGGTCTCGCCGTTGGCCATGCGTCCCGGTTTGGCCTGAACATCACCCCAAAGGGTGCCCAGCGCGCTCCAGGTCTCGGCATAGCCGCCCGCGCCGTCCGAAACCCGCTCGGGGCGCTCCAGCGTCAGGCGGCGGCTCAGGGTGACGCCGCTCATGCGCCCAGCCCCAGGCGCACCGGCTGATAGCGCGCGATCAGGCTGGTGACGCCAAAGGGCATGCAGCCCTGGCTCAGCGCGGTTTCATCGCGGTATTCGTAGTAGTGCGCCGCCAGCAGCATCACCGCCTGCGCCAGGTCGGCAGGCAGATCGCTGAAATCGGGGCCATAGCCCGCGTCAAAGCGGATTTCGGCCGCCCCGCCCGATGCGATCCCCGGCAAGGTTGCGCCGCGCGGCTTCAGCCTGGGGCCATTGGCATCCTGTTCCAGGCGATAGCGCAGCGGGTCGATCACCGTCGCCGCGCCATAGCCATCCACCAGCGTCACCTCGTTGACCGCCGACACCGGCGCGATCAGCAGCGATTGCGCCGTGTCGTCGCGCCATTCATTCAAGGTCATCACAAAACTGCGCGTGATCAGCGCCTTGGAACAGCGCGCCTCGATCGAGGCCATCGCCGCCCGCAAAAAGGACCCCAGCACCGCGTCCTGAACATCGTCTTCGGCAAACCCGCTGCCCAGCCGCAGGTGCCGCTTCAGCGCATCAACGGGCAAGGCCGCCTCGGGCACCTGTGTTTCTTCAACCAAGATCATGTCTTTTCTCCAAAGCTCCTCGCCCGGCCCCCAGCCCCGAACAAATCGGGCGCGCGCCGCCCACGTTGCACGGGCGGAGGGGGCTGCTGGACAACATCGGGACGCGCGCCCTCTGGAAGGCGGTCCTGATTGCCCGCCCCCCATTCTCGTCAGCCCTTAGGCGATGCAGCGCAGCAGCTTGATCGCCGCAAAGTCGCTGACATCACCGCCGACACGCTTGGTGGCATAGAACAGCACATGCGGCTTGGCGCTGAACGGGTCACGCAGGACGCGCAGGTCCGGGCGCTCGGCGATGGTGTAGCCCG
The DNA here is from genome assembly GCF_029958925.1 of Tropicibacter oceani. NCBI lineage: Bacteria > Pseudomonadati > Pseudomonadota > Alphaproteobacteria > Rhodobacterales > Roseobacteraceae > Pacificoceanicola > Pacificoceanicola oceani. Next base: position 2,322,486 of record NZ_CP124616.1, on the reverse strand, counting down.
CGCCAAAGTCACCAAAGGCAATCGGCGTCGCATCCACCGCGATATCGGGCATGTCCTCGGCGATCAGCACCGGATAGCCCAGCAGGCGGGCCGGCTCGCCCGAGGTAAACCCATCCGACCACAGGTGGCGGCCATCGGCATCCTTCAGCTTGCGCAGTGCGCCCGCAGTCTTGGAGTTCATCACGAAGGTCGCGCCAGCGCGGTATTCGGCACCCAGGGTATAGACCAGCTCGATCAGGTCATCGCCGCCGGCAAAGTCGGACCCGACCGAACCTTCGACATAGCCCAGCGACCCCCAGGCCCAGGACGCATTGCCCACCAGGGTGTGATCCAGGATGCCGCGCGGCTTGTCGACACCGTCACCGTTGACAAAGGCCGCAGCCTCGGCGCGGGCGAACTTGTCGGCGATGCGGCCCGCCAGCCAGCCTTCGACGTCAAAGGCGCTGTCGTCCAGCAGGCGCTGCGACACCTTGGGCATGGCGTTCAGCTCGTACAGTGGGATCGAGATGCGCTCGATGCTGGGCGTGCCGGTTTCCGCCGCCGACGAGGTCTCGTCAGCCCAGCCCGCGCCATTGTCGTTCTGGTCGATCAGGACGTCAAAGGACGAGGATTCGACATTGACGACATTGGAGATCGCCCGGATCGACGCCGTCGAGGCCAGGGTCGACTTGATGGTATCCGCGGTCTGCGGGTCCACCAGGTAACCGCCGTCCGAATTCACGGCCGTCGACATCGCCTTGCCTTCCAGGTGCAGGCCGCGCAGGCCATCGTCGTCACCGGTGCGCAGATAGGCGTCAAAAGCCTTCTGGTGGGGGGCTTCGACATCCATCTGGGTCGAAAGGGCCGGACGGCCCGTACGGGCGGATTTATGATCAAGCATGGTCAGTCGCTCTTCCTGTTTGTTCAGCTTCTCTTGAAGTTCGGCCTGAAGGCCTTTGAATTCCCCGATCAGTCCCGCCATCGCGGCACTCACTCGGGTGACCGGAGACACGTCTTCCCCGGTCCGAGACTTGCTCTCGGTCTTACTCATCAGCATGTTCCCGTGTCTGAGAGAGGCGCGCGTCAGTCGCCCGCCAGGTTCGCGCGCAGACCCTCCAGGGCCTCCGCCAACTCACGCAGGGCCGCGTCGTCCGGGGTTTCCCCCTTGGACGCCACCCGCGCACTGGGAAGCATCGGGAAAGTGACAAGCGACACCTCCCAAAGCTCCAGTTCCGTCAAGAGCCGTTGGCCCTTGTCATTCTTTGCCGCCTTCACGGTGCGATAGCCGATCGACAACCCGTCGATGGCGCCCGCCTCGATCAGTGCGGCGGCCTCGCGGCCCTTTTCCACGCTGTCCAGCAGGCGGCCTTTGACATACAGGCCGCGCTCGTCTTCGCGGACCTCGTCCCAGATGCCGATCGGCTGCGCCGGATCGTGCTGCCACAGCATCTTGACCGCGCGGCCCTCTTGCCCCAGGCGGGCAAGCGATCGCGCATAGGCGCCCTTGCTCACCACGTCACCGCCCTGATCGCAGGCGCCGAACAGGCTGGCATAGCCTTCGATCTTCGTGCCTTCGATCACCTGCACATCGCTGTCAAAGCGGCAGAACTTGTGTTCCAGATCCATATCCGTCTCCTTGTTTGTTCAGGGGGCCGCGTGCATCAGCCCCTGAAAGGCCTCGGCCAGGATCACCCCGGCCACGCCGTACACCGCCAGCCAAAGCCGCCGCTCCAACCGTTCAAGCATGTTCTCCAGGCGCTCGTGCTGCGCCTTCATCGCCTCCACATGCAGCCGGCTCACCCGTTCGTGCGCCTCAAGGCGCAGCGCAGGGGCGCAGGCAAAAGGCTCGCTCGTGCGTCTGATCTCAGGCACCGCCGTCCTCCTCGGGCAGCGCGGGCAGGCCCAGCATCTGCCGCTTTTCCGCAGCGGTCAGGAAATCGGCGCCCGACACCCGCGACCACTGCGCATCGCGCTCGGTCGCCAACGCTGGCACCTGGTCCAGATCCGGTTTCAGCGACACCTCTTCGCCCAGGTAGCCCGACAACCAGCGCCCGACGCTGGCGCTGACTCGGGTGGCCAGTGGCAGGATGGTCAGCCGGTAAAACGCCCGGTGCGCCTCGGCATAGTTCGAATAGGTCGCCTCGCCGGGGATCCCCAGCAGCATCGGCGGCACGCCAAAGGCAACGGCAATCTCGCGCGCGGCGGCTTCCTTGGTCTTCTGGAATTCCATGTCCGAGGGGCTGAACCCCATCGGCCGCCAATCCAGCCCGCCTTCCAGCAACATCGGCCGCCCGGCGTTGCGCGCGCCCTGGTGGTTGCTTTCCAACTCGGCGGACAGGCGCTCGTATTGCTCGTTGGTCAGATGACCCTGGCCTTCGGTGCCCTTCCAGACGATGGCCCCCGACGGGCGCGCCGCGTTGTCCAACAATCCCTTGGACCAGCGCGACGCCGAATTGTGCACATCCACCGCCTGCGCCGCCGCCTGAAGCGGGCTCAGGCCATAGTGGTCGTCCTGCGGGTGGAAATTCTTGACGTGGCAGATCGGCGAAACCGGCCCCGTCACGTCAAAGCGGTGCTTGCGCCCGCCAACCGCGTATTCATAGGCCACCGGCCAGCCATCGGAACCAGGCACCAGGCTCATCCGGTCGCTGCGCAGCACATGCAGCTCGAACGGCAGACCCGTCTCGCCCGCCACCGCCTCGACATAGCCGTCGCCCGACAGCAGCAGCTGACCATAAAGCGCCTCGAACAGTTCCGCCCGCCCCTGCGCCGGGTTCGGCGCCGCGACCAGCTTCAGCAAGGGATGCTCGGCATAGCGCGCCTCGCTGTCCTGAAGCACCAGCGGCAGCGCCGCCGCCGCCTCGGCGATCAGCTTGACCGCGCGAAAGCCCACCGGGTTGCCGGCAAAGGCCTGCTTGGTCAGCGAAACCGTGTCGCGCGGCGTCCAGGCCACCCGGCCCGACGTCATATGCGCCACCACCGGCCCCGTGGCCGAGGCCTTGGCTTCGGGCGCGCCCTTGGGCGCCGTCCCGCCCCGCCGCAGAAAATCGAATACCATCGCCAAGTCTCCTTTTCCTCGCTGTGCGCCGGGTCGCAGGCGACCGCCCGGAAACTGCCTTTGCAGCCTTCCGTCGACCCGGCTTTCACGTTCTGGATCAATCTGTCGGGGGGTGCCCCGTGTCTTCGAAAAACAATCTATGACCGATAGATTAAGAGGGGTTTCCACCACCGTTCGGTGCTGGCGCAACGCAATGACTTCATACAAATCAATGCGTTACGAATGCCACCCGTCCACCTGCGGCCAGGCCCGTCACAACAGCCGCGCCTGCGGCCGTTGCCATTTTCCCGCCGGGTCGATCATCAATTCGTTGATCGCCCAGACCAGCGCATCGACCCGGTCGGGGCTGCCCTGGCCGTCATAGCCCGCGCCGGTCATCCGGCACATCTGCGCTTCCAGCCGGTCAAGCCCGCGGCTGTGCAAAACCCGCCCCTGCTCGTACAGCGCCGCCACCGGCTCGGCCCGCGCCACCTTGCCCTTGGTGGCATGGACCTTGCGCACCGGCAGCATCGGATCGACCGTCTGCAGCACGCTTTCCACCATGGCGCCGCCCTGGTTGACCTCGGCCACCACCCGGTCCGCCTTCCAGCGTTTCGCCGCCTCGCAGACCGCCGTCGCCCAGCCCGTCGGGCCCAGGCCCTGCACGCTGGCATCCTCCAGAACATAGGCGCGCCAGTCCTTGGGCGGGCCGTCCTGTACCACGCCAGCCACCACGATCCCGCAGGCATCGCTGGATTTGCCCGCACCCGCAGGCGGATCGACCGCCACCACGATGCGGCCCAAAGGCGGCACCAGTCCGGCACGGTTGCCCTCCAGCCCCTCGCGCGTCCACAGCGCGCCGTCGACCTCGTCCACCAAAATCCCGTCCAGTTCCTGCATTCCCAGCTGCGTGCCTTCGTACCGCGCCCGCACCTCGGCCAGGAAACTGTCCGCCAGATGCGCCCGGTTCGCCTCGGTCGGAGCATGCGTCACGGCAGTCGAAGGCAGCTCCAGCAGCGCCTTCAACACCTCGACGTTGCGCGGCGTCGTCGTCACGCAGGCGCGCGGATCATCACCCAGACGCAGCCCGAACTGCAGCATGTCCCAGGTCTCGCGCGCCTTGGGCCATTTCGCCAGTTCATCCGCCCAGGCGCCATCGAACTGCGGCCCGCGCAGCGATTCCGGGTCAAAGGCCGAAAAAGCCATGGCCTCGGCGCCATTGGGCCAGACCAGGCAGCGACGCGTCGCCACCCATTGCGGCCGGCGGTCGGGCGGCGAACAGGCGATTATGCCGCTGTCGCCGAAAATCATCACTTCGCGCACCTGGTCCAGCGTCTCGCCGACCAGCGCCACACGCTTGCAACGCCCCTTGTCCAGGGGCCGCGCGCCTTCGACCTGGCTGCGCACCCATTCGGCCCCGGCACGCGTCTTGCCCGCGCCGCGCCCGCCCAGGATCACCCAGGACCGCCAGTCGCCCTCGGGGGGCAACTGGTGCTCATGCGCCCAGAACTCGAACAAAAAGGGGAGCGCAAGGCGCTCCCCGATCGTCATGTCATCCAGAAACCTCGTCTGCACCGCAGCAGGCGCGGAGGCCAGCCAGGCGGCACCCGATCTCAAGGCCTGCCTGTTCAAGGTCAAGGCCATAGCCTTCGACGATTGCACAGTCTTTGCGTCTGATTGCTTCAATTTCTTTCTCCGTCTCATTGGCTTGCCTCAGCCAATATTTCAGATCCCCCAAAAGCGATCCGCCTTCCGATCGCTTTTCGGTCTCACCGCTCCGCAGCCTTTCCTGCATGCTTTGCAAGTCCTGTTTCAGTCCCTCCAGCATCGCCGCGATTTCCTCGCGATCCCGCTCAAGGCGCTCCAGCTCCGATTTGATCGTGATCAGGACGGGCCGGTTGTTTTCTGCTCTGTTCATGCTCGACACCTTTTTTGCCTGTAGGTTTCCCCCTCCAGGCGACGCGGCAACAAAAACGGCCCCGGGGAAAACCCAGGGGCCGTTTCGCTGACACCTCGTCCAGCATGTCACAAGTTATACGTCGGACCGTTCGCTGGGTCAAACCCCAGCCCGAACGCAAGACCCTGAAATCATTCACATATATTTCCGGAACCTTAACATCGGCAGCAGCCCCCTTGCCCGCCCCGCCCCGCTCTGGCACTGATGACCCACCCCAAGCAGGAGCCGACATGCCGGAACTTTCGCAACGCATCCAGACGCTTAACACCGCCGGCTCCGACGGCTGGGAGGTCTTCTACCGCGCCCGCCAGATGATTGCCGCAGGCACCCCGGTGACCGAACTGACCATCGGCGAACACGATATCCGCACGCACCCCATGATCCTTGATCACATGCACGAACGGGCCCGCGCGGGCCACACCGGCTATGCCGCCGTCCCGGGGATTCGCCCCCTGCGCGACGCCATCGCCGCCCGCGTCACCGCGCGCACCGGCACCGATACCACCGCCGACAACGTCGTGATCACCGCAGGCGGTCAGGCGGCGCTGTTTGCCAGCCACATCGCCCTGTGCCAGCCCGGCGACACCGCCCTGCACATCGACCCCTATTATGCCACCTACCCCGGCACCGTCCGCGGAGCCTCGGCCATTCCGGTCGCCATCCCGACCCGCGCCCGCGACGCCTTTCTGCCCGATCCGGCAGTCGTCGACCGCATCGCCCGCGAAACTGGCGCGCGCAGCCTGCTGATCAACACGCCCAACAACCCCACCGGCACCGTCTACCCGCGCGAAACCCTCGAAGGGCTGGCACAGGTCTGCATCGACAACGACCTCTGGCTGATCTCGGACGAAGTCTATGACACCCAGATCTGGGACGGCCACCACCTCTCGCCCCGCGCCCTGCCCGGCATGGCCGAGCGCACCCTCGTGATCGGCTCCATGTCCAAAAGCCACGCCATGACCGGCTCTCGTGTCGGCTGGATCGTTGGCCCGCAACCGGCGATCAAACACCTGATCGACCTGTCGACCAACACCAACTACGGCGTGCCCGGTTATATCCAGGACGCGGCCCTGTTTGCCCTGAACGAAGGCACTTGGCTGGAAACCGAAGTCGGCGAGCCCTTTCGCCGCCGCCGCGCGCTGGCCCTCGATATCCTCGCCGCGCAGAACACCGTCACCGCCATCCCCAGCCAGGGCGCCATGTACGTCATGCTCGACATCCGCGCCACCGGCCTGTCGGGCCGCGACTTTGCCGAACGGCTGCTCGACGCGCGCCATATCGCTGTCATGCCGGGCGAAAGCTTTGGCGCTTCGGCGGCCGGGCACATCCGCGTCGCCCTCACCGTCGAAGACGCGCTTCTGGCCCAGGCCCTGCGCGAACTCTGCACCTTTGCCAAGGACCTGACCACCTGATCGCTATCAAAGCCCCCTTGCGCTTTGCGCGCCAGGGTCAGCCCCTGGCGGTCAGAAAACAAAATTCTCCGCGCTCAGCGACGAAATATCGACGTTTACCAATGTCATGGACTCCCAGTTTCCGGGATAACCGATCACGACATCGTCCCCGACCTGCGTCATATGGTTGGCGACAAGATCGGCATAGTCGACAATCCCCGTGGCCCGTCTCAGGTTGATCTTGTCGCCGTCATTGACCGCATCGAAGTCGGTGACAATGTCATGGCCCGTTCTGCGTTCGAATACAAAGACATCCGCCCCCGGTCCGCCCGTCAAGGTGTCGTCGCCCGCCTCCCCTGTCAGATAATCATTGCTGACGCCCCCGTCCAGAACGTCGTTCCCGGGCCCGCCGATCAACACATCGTCGCCGCCCCCGCCGATCATCGTATCGTATCCACGCCCGCCGATCAGACGATCATCGCCACCGGCGCCATCCATGCTGTCACTGCCCCAACTGGACATCATCAAATCCTCTCCGGCCCCGCCCAGCATGACGTTGTCCGAGGCCCCGCCCCGCATCGTGTCATTGCCATCGCCGCCGAACATCAACTGACCCTCCAGCATCAAATCGTCGCCCGGACCGCCGAAAATGGTGTTGTTACCCTTCTCGCCCAGAAGCCGATCGTTGCCCTCTTCACCGGACAGGAAATCATCGCCCTCGCCGCCGATCATCAGATCGGGGCCATCGCCGCCGATCATCGTATCGTCGCCATTTTGGCCCCGCATCAAGTCCCGTGAATCGCCGCCATTCAGAAAATCGTTGCCCTCCCCACCCTGAAGCCGGTCCTGCCCCTCGCCGCCCAGCAGGGTGTCGTTGCCATACCAGCCCCCCAGAAAGTCATTTCCCGTTCCGCCGACCAGCACATCATCGCCCATGCCGCCCAGCAGTTCATCGTTGCCGGCACCGCCGAACAGGGTTTCACTGCCTGGCTCGTTGATCGTCCCGCCGAACATCCAATCGTTGCCCGCGCCGCCAAACAGGCTGTCCGATCCCTCGCCGCCATTCAACCTGTCGTCGCCCTCGTCGCCATACAAGGTATCATCGCCCGCGCCGCCGAACAGCTGGTCGTTCCCGAACCAACCTCTCAGAACATCGTTGCCAAGCCGGCCAAACAGCCTGTCATCACCGGCACCGCCCACCAGTACATTTGGACCGATCAATGGCTCGGCGGCGCCGGTTGCGCTCCAAAGCACGTCATTTCCGGCATTGCCAAAAAGCAAACCATTGCCGAAACTGCCGAAAACCCGGTCGCCAGCATCAGGACAAAGGTCCAGCCCATAGCTCCCGATCTGGGGGTCGGATATCGCGTCCCCGCTGCGCGGCGCCAGCAATCGAACGGCTTCGAAACCCTCGGGCTGCGTTGTCATGGTTGGAAAAAGAAGGCCCGACAGGATGGTCACGTCAATCGTCATAAGTGTTGTCCTCGTTACGGATGACACAACCTTAAGGGAAGTAGATGCACGATCCCACGACAAAAACCTCTGACCCACACAGCCCCGAAAACGTCATCCACGACGCCGCCCTGGAAATCTTTGGCCCCGGCACCTTCGATCTGCTGTCGAACGGCCTGCCCGAAGCAGAGGTCGACAAGCGCCTGACATGAGCACGCCGGTTTCCTCCATCCGCAACCTCGGCCCCGCCGTCGAGGCCGAGTGCAAACGCGCCGGCATCCCCGACGCCGAAACCCTGCGGTCCCTCGGCGCCCACGAGGCCTATCGCCGGATGCTGGAAACCGGCACCCGCCCGCATTTCATCGGCTACTATGTGCTGCACATGGCGCTGCAGGGCCGCCCGTGGAACGACTGCAAAGGCAAGGAAAAAGAGACGCTGCGCGCGCAGTTCGACAGCCTGAAAACCACGGTCTCTCCAAACGCCCCGCCGGGGATCGAACGGATCCTGAACGAAATCGGCGTGATCCCCCGCCGCTGATCGCTGCCCCCTGCGGGATGGCGGGTGGGGCGGCGTCGCCCGGCAGGGCGACCAGCGTCACCCACCATCCCCATGGAACCATTCGCCCCCTGCCGCGTTGCCTTCCTGAACGCAATCGCAACAGACAGGGGGGCCCAATGGACCTCATTCGCATCATCTTCGCCGTCATCCTGCCGCCGCTTGGTGTCTTCCTTCAGGTCGGCCTTGGCAAACACTTCTGGCTGAATATCCTGCTGACCCTGCTGGGCTATATTCCCGGGATCGTGCACGCCGTCTGGGTCATCGCCCGCACCGGCCACAATCCGCAGCGCGTGTGATCGCCATGACCCCGCATGATGATCTGGCCAAGGTACAGCGGGCCGAGGCAATCGCCCGCAACCTCGACAACGCCTTTCGCCTGCCCTTCACCCGCATCACCTTTGGCTGGGACAGCCTTCTTGGCCTTGTCCCGGGCATCGGCGACGCGCTGGCGCTGGCGCCCTCGCTCTATATCGTCAAGGCCGCCCGCGATCTGGACGCGCCGCGCAGCCTGCAACTGCGGATGCTGTCCAACCTTGGCGCCGACTGGCTGATCGGCCTTGTACCGCTATTGGGTGACATCTTTGACGTCGGGTTCAAGGCAAACCTGCGCAACGCCGCGCTGCTGCGCGCCCATGCCCAGGCCCGGCAAATGGCCAGATCCGCACCGCGCCCGCCCAACGGGCTGGACATGGCGGCCGCCACCCCGATGCCCCGCACCGCCTGAACGACAAAGGCGCCCCCAAGGGGGCACCTATTTCTGTAGATAGTGCATCCAAGCACCAAGACGGGTTCAAAGCGCGATGACCGCTTCGAGCCCACTTTGGTCGATGCTGCAAAGTGCATGAAGGGCAGCTATGCTAGGGGAGATAAGATCCAGCTGAGGGACAAAGCATGACCCAGAATGCAAAGCGAGATGCGGCCAGAATTGAATTGCTTCGACTGCTGAAAGGATTGGAATTCTATCGCGCTTGGAGAATTTCAGGCATCAAATTGGTCAAGGGAGAAGTCCGACAAGAAGACCTCAATGAGATTGTTGAACCCAGCAAAGCCTTCCTTGAATATTTTGATAGTGCAGGTGGCCAATACAGCCAAATCCTTCAATTCGTGCGTGAGTGGTACTCACACACATACTCCGATCTTTGCTATCTGACCAACACTGGCAGCGAGACGGTTTCGTCCGAGAACCGTCAGTTTTTAAGGAGCTTTCGAAGTGAAGTAGGTTTTGATTTCCAGTCTGAAGCAGGGCTGGTCGCCAAGACTATAAGAAAGGCTATCAAGAGAGGTAAGATCACAACAGAAAACGATTATTTCCTTCTCAAGGAACTTGAAGTTGACTTAGGTCAGACCTTTTTGAAAGGCAGTGATTTTGACGCTGTTTCCGACATGCTTCGCCACTTCGAGAACCAATAATAAAGGCGCATATCCCGGCAAACCAAGTACATTGATGCTTTAGGCGTCATATCGGCGATTGGTTGACCGTCAATATTTTGGGTTCCGGTCATTTCCTTGAGCGAGTAGACCTTGGCGCAACCGCAGCGAAATGACGTTTCGTCCGCATAGGCGACGTGCATCGCGGACAGCTCCCGAGGATTTTTCGGGAGCGGTCGTTCAATATGGGATTGTGCCGACAAGGCCATGCGCCCCGGGCTGCGCCTTTTGCGGAAATGGGCAACCCCAACGGGCTGCCCATTGCTGTTTCTGGTATCCTGAAATCCGGATCGGCTTAGCCGACCAGTTCAAGACCCGAAAAGAAGTAGGCGATTTCGACAGCGGCGGTTTCCGGTGCGTCCGAGCCGTGGACCGAGTTTTCGCCAACCGATTCCGCGAATTCGGCGCGGATGGTGCCGGGGGCCGCGTCGGCGGGGTTGGTTGCGCCCATGACTTCACGGTTCTTGGCAATGGCGCCTTCGCCTTCCAGAACCTGCACCACGACCGGTGCCGAGGCCATGAATTCGCACAGCTCGTCATAGAACGGACGCGCGGCGTGCACTTCGTAGAACTTGCCGGCCTGTGCCTTGGTCATGTGGATGCGCTTCTGCGCGACGATGCGCAGGCCCGCTTCTTCGAACTTGGCATTGATCTTGCCGGTCAGGTTGCGGCGGGTTGCATCGGGCTTGATGATCGAAAAGGTGCGCTCAAGGGCCATGGGTCTGCTCCATCGGTGAGGGCCCGGACACCACGTCCGAGCATGTCTATCGCGCGGGGCGGTACCATGCAGCGGGCGATTTGAAAAGCCCCTGCGCGCCCCGCCCGCGCCGCGCCGTGGGGGCCAGCCCCCACACCCCCGGAGTATTTGTGCCAAGAAGAAGCAGCAGGGCGGACTTGGCCACGCAGGCACATTGACAGCCCCCGCGCCCTCTGACATTGGCCAGCGCATGTTGCGCATCCAAGATATCTCGTACTCCGTCGATGGCCGCCCCCTGTTCGAGGGCGCCACTGCCACCATTCCCGATGGTCACAAGGTTGGCCTTGTCGGGCCCAATGGCGCGGGCAAGACCACCCTGTTCCGCCTGATCAAGGGCGAGCTGACGCTGGACGGCGGCGACATCAGCCTGCCCAGTCGCGCCAAGATCGGCGGCGTGTCGCAGGAGGTGCCGGCCTCGGACACCTCGTTGATCGACACCGTCCTTGAGGCCGATACCGAGCGCCATGCCCTGATGGCCGAGGCCGAGACAGCCCAGGACAGCAACCGCATCGCCGAGATCCAGACCCGGCTTGCCGATATCGACGCCTGGAGCGCCGAAGCACGCGCCGCCTCGATCCTCAAGGGGCTTGGCTTTGACGATGTCGATCAGAAACGCCCCTGTTCGGATTTCTCGGGCGGCTGGCGGATGCGCGTGGCCCTGGCCGGTGTGCTGTTTGCCCAGCCTGACCTTTTGTTGCTGGACGAGCCGACCAACTACCTCGATCTCGAAGGCGCGCTCTGGCTTGAATCCTACCTGCAGAAATACCCCCACACCGTCATCGTCATCAGCCACGACCGCGGCCTTCTGAACCGCGCCGTGAATTCGATCCTGCATCTCGAAGACAAGCAGCTGACTTATTACGGCGTGCCCTACGACGGCTTTGCCAAGCAGCGCGCCGAACGCCGCGCCCAGGCCAGCGCCATGGCGAAAAAGCAGGACGCCCGCCGCCAGCACCTGCAAAGCTTTGTCGACCGTTTCCGCGCCAAGGCGTCCAAGGCCAAGCAGGCCCAGTCCCGCCTGAAGATGATCGAGCGGATGGACATGATCAGCGCCCCCGAGGACGCCGCCAAGCGCGTCTTCAACTTTCCCCAGCCGGACGAGCTGTCGCCCCCGATCATCAATATCGAAAACGGATCAACGGGTTACGGCGACACTGTCGTTCTGTCGCGGCTGAACCTGCGGATCGATCAGGACGACCGCATTGCGCTTTTGGGCAAAAACGGTCAGGGCAAATCGACCCTGTCGAAGCTGCTGTCCGACCGGCTGCCGCTGATGGATGGCCGCATGAGCCGCTCCAGCAAACTGCGCATCGGCTATTTCGCCCAGCACCAGGTCGACGAATTGCACCTGGACGAAACCCCGATCCAGCATGTGCAACGCGAACGTCCCGACAGCCCGCCCGCGAAACTGCGCGCCCTGCTGGCGGGCTTTGGCCTGATGGCCGCGCAGGCCGACACCGAGGTCGGGCGTCTGTCGGGCGGCCAAAAGGCGCGCCTGTCACTGCTGCTGGCCACGCTGGACGCGCCGCACATGCTGATCCTCGACGAGCCGACCAACCACCTGGACATCGAATCGCGCGAAGCGCTGGTCGAGGCGCTGACCGCCTATTCCGGCGCGGTGATCCTTGTCAGCCACGACATGCACCTGCTGTCGATGGTGGCCGACCGACTTTGGCTGGTCAAGGATGGCACCGTCAAACCCTACGAGGACGATCTCGACGCCTATCGCACCATGCTGCTGACCCGCGATGCCCCGCCGCGCCCGGACAGACCCGAAAAGCCCAAGCCAAAGCGCCCTTCGCGTGATCAGATCCTTGACCTGCGCGCCGAGGTCCGCAAATGCGAGGACCGCGTGACCAAGATCGAACAGATGCGCGAAAAGCTGGCCAAGAAACTGGCCGATCCGGCGCTTTATGAAACCGACAAGGTCGGCGAGTTGGAAGTCTGGAACAAGAAATACGGCGAGGTCATGGATGGCCTGCGCCGCGCCGAAGCCATGTGGGAAGCGGCGCTGGAAAAGCTGGAACAGGCCGAAACCGCCTAAAGGCCCATCAGCACCCGCGCCGCGCGGATCAGAACCATCGGGTCAAGATCCGTGCGCGCCACTGCTGGTGGCGGCGTCACGCGCCCTGTCAGGCTGGCGACAGCCGCGCGGGCCGATCGCACGGAATATTCCACCGTGAAAACGCAATCGCGAGGTTGTTCGCAGAACTGGCCGATCACCGCAAAGTTCCGTGCCCCCACAGGGCGCACATCGGGCCGATCGCCGGACCGGCGCGGCATGAACTGGCTGGTGATGAACGGCATCCGGCAGACCTGGACCCGCGCGCCGTCGAACCAGGCCCGCTGCTCCGGAGTCATGCGCATCTGGCCAAACAATTCGTGCAATATCTCGTTGCCCGTCGCCTGCCACATCGGCTTTTTCACGAAATCACCGTCGCGGTCGCCGCGCAGCCCATAGCCCCACAGCGTATAGGTGCCGTGCTTTTGACCGCGAAAATGCGGTTGGTGAAACAGCACGATGGACAAGGTCCAGCCCGATCCCGCAAAGGTGACAAGCCCCCCGGTCCCGGTCCGGTTGCCGGTGAAATCCTCCATGAATTCAAAGAAATCAGGGCCGTCCAGGGTGACCGTGAAACTGTGCCACGCGGTCTTGCCGGTATCGGTGCAAAAGGCCTCGGGGCGGCCCAGCCCCTCGTGCCGTGCGGCCAGCTTTCGCCACAGCGCCCAAGCGCCGCCTTCGGCATCGGCCAGCGCCGGCGCATTGTCATTGTCCCCCAGAACCGAACCATCGGTCATCGACCCCAGAGTCAGATAGACCCGGTCCTCGGGCATGACTTCGACCCTGGCGCCATCGCCCAGAACCAGCGCCGTCACCTGCCGGTCCTGCCTGTCGCCGACAATTTCCACGTCGGTCACTCGCCTGTCCAGATGCGCCTGCACGCCCCGGTCCCTCAGCCATTGCACGATGGGCGCAATCAGAGAGTCATACTGGTTGTAGCGCGTGCGCAGGATGCCTTCGATCCGGGTAAAGCCCGGGAACAGGTGGATGAACCGCCGCAGATACCGCCGCATTTCCACAACCGAGTGCCAGGGTTGAAAGGAAAACATCGTCGACCACATCAGCCAGAAGTTGCTGTCAAAGAACTCGGGCCGGAACCAGTCGTCGATCCGGCGCGTGTCCAGCCCCCTTTCGGAATGCAGGCTCAGCCGGTTGATATCCACGATGTCCTGCGCGCCCAGCGTCAGGTCAAACCGGTTTTCTGCCGGGCGGCCATCGCGCACCAGGCGGCAATTCGACGATCCCGGCACCATCCGGTTGAAGGCGCGGATATCCTCGGACACCGACCGGCCCGGATCATCCGCAAGGGGGATCGTGTCCAGCAGATCAAAGGTGCACTGGAAATGCTCTTCGAACATGCGCCCGCCGCGGGTCAGGTATCCTGCCCCGGCCTCGCCCGCCCCGTCCAGCGATCCGCCTGCGACGCCCAGCTGTTCGTAGATATGGATGTTCGGTCCCTGCACGCCCGCATCGCGCACCAAAAAGACCGCCGCCGCCAACGCGGCGATGCCGCCGCCAACGATGTGATGTGTCTCTTGCGTCATGGCCCTGCCTCCCCGGTCTGTCCGGGGATCAGCCTAGGGCCAGCACCCGCCGGGGGCATTAATCCCGGTCAAGCTCGCCTGACAGGCGCGTCAAACGCCTTTGCTGCAAGCTCGGCGTGCGGCCTGTTACCCCCTGGGCGCGCCGGTTTAACCGAAGCTGGACAGGCGCCGGGTTAACGGCTAGGCACCGGGCATGGACAGTGCCTTTCTCATCACCGCCTTTGTCACGCTTTTCGTCGTGATTGACCCCGTGGGGCTGACCCCGCTGTTCATCGCTCTGACCGCCGGAACCGATACGGCGCACCGCCGGTCGGTGGCGCTGCGGTCCTGCACGGTAGCCTTTATCCTTTTGGTTTTGTTTGCCTTTCTTGGCGAATCCGTGCTTGGCTTTATCGGCATCTCGATGCCCGCCTTCCGCATCGCGGGCGGGATTTTGCTGTTCCTGACGGCCCTCGACATGCTGTTCGAACGGCGCAGCAAACGCCGCGAGGACCAGACCGAAACCGAGGATTTCCCCGATCCGTCGGTCTTTCCCATCGCCATCCCCTTGATCGCCGGCCCCGGCGCCATTGCCTCGATCATCTTGCTTGCAGGACAGGCCGAAGGCGCCGTCGGAATGGCCTCGGTTCTTGCGGTGATGGCAGGCGTTCTGGTGATCGTCCTGGCGTTCTTCCTGTCCGCCGGACTGATCGAACGGGCCCTGGGCAAAACCGGCATCATCGTCGTGACGCGCCTGCTGGGCATGCTGCTGGCGGCCCTGTCCGTGCAATTCGTGCTCGACGGGCTGCGCGATTTCGGCTTTGCCTCGGGCATGGGGTGAAATCGGCGGCCTGACCTCTTACATTGATCCACAGGACTGGCGAGAAGAGGATCAGACATGTCATCGTGGGAAACCGGACAGTTCATCTATCTTCTTGTCTTGGGCGGCGCCCTGGCGCTGTGGCTGTTCATCGAAAACCGCGACAGCATCGGCACCAAGCTCAAGCAGTTGTCGGCATGGGGGCTGATCTTTCTGGGCACCATCGCGGTGATCGGGCTGTGGGGTGACATCCGCCAGACGGTGCAACCGCGCCAGGCAGTCTTTGCCGACCAGGGCCGGATCGAACTGCCCATGGCGCCCGATGGTCATTATTACGTCACGCTGCAGCTGAACGGAGAGCCGATCCGCTTTGTCGTGGATACCGGCGCCTCGGCGGTGGTCCTGACGCGGCAAGACGCTGCGCGTGCCGGGATCGACGCGGAAAAACTGGCGTTCTTTTCCGAGGCGATGACGGCCAATGGCGCGGTCAAGACGGCGCCCGTGACGCTGGACATGGTGGCGCTGGGTCCCTTCGAGGACCGCAAGATGCCCGCCTTTGTCAACGCCGGAGAGATGGACACATCGTTGCTTGGGATGACCTACCTGCAACGGTTTGACCGGATCGAGATTTCTGGCGGACAGCTGGTGCTGGAACGCTAGGGTCCCGCTGATCGGCGGGTTGCGCCGCGCGTTGCGCGCCGCCGGGGTTGGGGGCTCTGCCCCCGCGCAGCAGGGCTGCGCCCCCCCGGGATATTTTTCGCACAAAGAAACCCGAAAAGGGGGCGCTCAAGCCTCGGCCTGTTTTTCCCAACGGCCCGAATCCTCGGACCAGTATTGCGCCTTGCAGCCGGCGGCGGTGAGGGTTTTCCATTGCCCGCGGGCGATCTGCACCGCCTGCGGGTCGTGGCCTTCGAACAGGACGCAGGCGCGTTCCATCGCCTGCACCTCGTCGGCGCTGATTTCGGCGCCGTCGATGGCCATCAGGCATTGCGGATCGTTCAGGGCGGGCATCTGCCAGGTCAGCAGGATCGGCTGGCGGGCGTCGTGCGGCCCACCCGCCAGGCCGTGCGGCAGGAACCCGTCGTCGGCGCCCTGCCAGAGCTTCTGGTCCAGCCAGTCCATCCTGTCGCGCGCCCTGCCGCGCACCTCGACCCGCCAGCCGGCGCCAAGCGATTTCTCGAGCAGCAGCGGCAAGGTCGCCTCGAGCGGCCTGCGGGTGAGGTGATAGAACAGGACCGCGCCCATCGGATCAGCCCTGCTCGAAGCGGTCGCGCACGAGGCGATCCAGCGCCATGACGCCCCAGCCGGTCGCGCCCTTGGGGGCCAGATCCGTGTCCTTGGCGACCTGCGCCACCCCGGCGATGTCGAGGTGGATCCAGGGCATGTCGTCCTTGACGAAGCGCTTGAGGAACTGCGCCGCGGTGATCGACCCGGCGGGGCGGCCGCCGGTGTTCTTCATGTCCGCCTTCATGGTCTTGATCTGGTCGTCATAGGCCTGTCCCAGCGGCAGGCGCCAGGCGCCTTCGCCCTCGGCCGCAGCGGCCTTGAGGAAGTTGCCGGCAAAATCGTCGTCGTTGGAAAAGACCGCCGCGTTTTCATGGCCAAGCGCGATGATGCAGGCGCCGGTCAGGGTGGCCAGATCGACGATGGCGGCAGGCTGTTCGGATTGTTGCGCGTGCCACAGCACGTCCGCCAGCACCAGCCGCCCCTCGGCGTCGGTGTTGATGACTTCGATGGTGTCGCCCTTCATCGAGGTGACGATGTCGCCCGGGCGCGTCGCCTTGCCCGAGGGCATGTTTTCCACCAGACCCACAAGGCCCGTCACGTTGGCTTTGGCCCCGCGCAGCGCTAGCGTCTTCATGACGCCCGCGACCACGCCCGCACCGCCCATGTCCATGGTCATGTCTTCCATGCCCTGCGCCGGTTTCAGGCTGATGCCGCCGGTGTCAAAGACCACGCCCTTGCCGACCAGTGCCAGCGGCGCGCCCTCGCCGCCCTTCCAGCGCATGATGACCACCTTTGACGGGCTGTCCGACCCCTGCCCCACCGCCAGAAGCGCGCCCATGCCCAGTTCGGCAAGCCTGTCCTCGTCCAGCACTTCGACCTCGACCCCCAGATCGCGCAGTGCCACAAGCCGGGCGGCGAATTCGCTGGTGGTCAGCACGTTGGCCGGTTCCGAAATAAGGTCGCGGGTAAAGACGACGCCCTGCGCCACGGCCAGCGCGGCAACGGCGGCCTGTTGCGCCTGATCGGGGTCCTTGCACATCACCAGGGCGGGCGCCGGGGCCTCTCCCTTGTCGGTCAGGTGGTCGGTAAACCGATAGCCGCGCAGCGCCAGCCCCAGGGCGATCTGCGCCGCCCGTGTAGTGCCTTCGACCAGCAGCGTCAGCGGTTTTGCGCCCACCGCCACCGCCAGCGCCGCACCGGCCTTGCGGGCCATGGCCACCGTGGGGCGGCGTTCCAGCCGCACCACGGTCAGCGCCTCGGCCGCCAGGCCCGCGGGCATGGCCAGGGTCATCGCCTCGCCTTCCTTGAGCTTGCTCCAACGCTCGGACGCCAGCGTGCGCACCACGGCGCCGCGGGTCAGCCGGTTCAGGCGCCGGGCGCCCGGGGTCAGGGTGCCCGCACCATTGACCAGCAGCGCCAGGTGGCCCTCGGCCGTGGCCAGCGCCTCGAGGTCGGTGGCAGCAAACGTGATGTCGCGCAGTTGGGTCATCGTCATATCCTTGTTGGTGCTTTGCCCAGAGGTAGCCCTGCGCGCCGCCAAAGACCAGAGTCAGCTTTCCCCGCCCGCGCCGATCCGATAGACTTGGGCAGCGGTATCAGGTGACAAGGGGCGCGCAGTGCAAAGATTCGACAGGTACATGCTGTCGCAATTGATGGTGTTGTTCGGATTTTTCTCCCTGGTGCTTGTCTCGGTCTACTGGGTCAACCGGGCCGTTGTCCTGTTCGACCGGCTGATTGCGGATGGCCATTCGGCCGGTGTCTTCCTTGAATTCTCGGCGCTGTCGCTGCCGTCGGTGATTGCGCTGGTGCTGCCGATGGCGGGCTTTGCCTCGGTCGTTTATGTCACCAACCGGCTGTCGGGCGAATCCGAATTGACCGTCGTGCAATCGGTGGGGTTTTCGCCCTGGCGGCTGGCGCGGCCGGTGCTGGTGTTCGGGCTGATCATCGGCGCGATGATGGCGATGCTGACCCACGTTCTGGTGCCGGCCTCACTTGAACAGCTCAAGCTGCGGGAACGGGAAATCTCCAGCTCGCTCAGCGCGCGGCTGCTGCGCGAGGGCACCTTTTTGCACCCGACCAAGGGCGTGACCTTTTACATTCGCGACATCACCGAAACCGGAGAGCTGCGTGACGTGCTGTTGTCGGATCGCCGCCAGGACGGCCGCGAGATCACCTATACCGCCGAAACCGCCTATCTTCTGCGCGACGACGCAGGGCCCAAGCTGGCCATGCTGTCGGGCATGGCGCAGACCCTTGACCTGGCGAACAACCGTCTGTCGACCACCAACTTTGCCGACCTGACCTATGATGTGTCCGGGCTGATCGCCCAGTCCAGCCGGGGCCGGCGCAAGGTCGAATACATCCCGACCCTGGAACTGCTGACCCAGACCGAGGCCGTCGCGCTGGAGGCCAATGACAAGCCTGGCGAAGTCCTGGAAGAGGCGCATCTGCGCTTTCAGGGGCCGATCCTGTGCGTGGTCGCGGCGCTGATCGGCTTTTCCGGGCTGATGGTGGGCGGCTATTCGCGCTTTGGCGTGACGCGGCAGATCATCGGCGCCATTTTCCTGCTGGTGCTGGTCAAGATGGTGGAAAGCGCGGTGACCGATCCGGTGCGCGGTGACCCGGCGCTATGGCCGCTGGTCTACCTTCCCAGCCTGGTGGGCTTTGGCATCGTGTTGACGCTGCTGTGGCGCGCCGCGCGCCCCTATCGCCCCCGGCGACGATCGGCGCAGGTGCAGGCGGTGACGCCATGACGCTGCACTATTATTTCGCCCGGCGGTTCCTGTGGCTGTTCCTGTCGATCCTGGGAATTTTTGCGCTGTTCCAGGGCTTTGTCGACCTGATGGACGAAATGCGCCGGCTTGACGGCGACCCGGGCCTGGGTCTTTTGCTGCAATTGGTGGCGCTGAAACTGCCCGAGGGCATGTACCAGTTCCTGCCGCTGGTGATGATCCTGTCAGCGGTGGCGCTGTTCCTGGGGCTGGCGCGGTCGTCCGAACTGGTGGTGACGAGGGCCGCGGGGCGCTCTGGCCTATCGGCGCTGATGGCGCCGGTGACGGTGGCCCTGATCATCGGGGCGCTGGTGGTGGCCATGATGAACCCGATCATCGCGGCCACCTCGAAACGCTATGCCGATCTGCGCGAAACCCATGAAAGCGGCGGCGCCTCGGCCATGTCGATCGGGGCCGAGGGGCTTTGGCTGCGCCAGGGCAGCCCGCAGGGCCAATCGGTGATCCGCGCCGCCCGCGCCAATGCCGATGCCACGGTTCTGTTCGAGGTCAGCTTTGTGATCTACGCCCCGGGCGGCGGCCCGGCGCAACGTATCATCGCCGACAAGGCCGAGCTGCGCGACGGCGAATGGCTGCTCAGCAACGCCAAGGCCTGGCCGCTGACGCCCGGCCTGACCCCCGAAGCCGGGTCCAGACAACACGACACCCTGGCGCTGCCTTCGACCCTGACCCGCGAAAGCATCCGCGACCGGTTCGGCACGCCCTCGACAATTGCCATCTGGGATCTGCCCGCCTTTATCAGCGACCTGCAAGAGGCAGGGTTTTCCGCCCGCCGTCACATTGTCTGGCTGAACATGGAACTGGCGCGGCCGCTGTTCCTGGTCGCCATGATGCTGATCGGCGCGGCCTTTACCATGCGCCCGACGCGGCTGGGCCGCACCGGGGTGTCGGTGCTGGCGGCGGTGATGCTGGGCTTTGGCCTGTACTACATCCGCAACTTTGCCCAGATCCTGGGCGAGAACGGCCAGTTGTCGCCGATCCTTGCCGCCTGGGTGCCGCCTGTCGCATCGGTCTTGCTTGCACTGGGGTTGATACTGCATATGGAGGATGGATGACTCGTCTGCTCCATATCTTGGCCTGTCTTGCGGCCTTTGCCCTGCCCGCCCTGGCGCAGGACAGCGAAACCGCGCCCGAAACGCCGGCGCTTCTGGTGGCCGACCAGGTCTTTGTCGAAAACGAGACCCGGCTGATCGCCACCGGCAACGTCGAGGCGCTGCATGACGGCGTGCGCCTGATCGCCACGCGCATCGTCTATGACCGCGCCAGCGACACGCTGACCATCGACGGCCCGATCCGCATCATCGACGAAACCGGCAACATCCTGCTGGCCGACTACGCGACGCTGGACCAGGGCCTGCGCAACGGGCTGCTGCGCGGCGCACGCATGGTCATGGACCAGCAATTGCAACTGGCCGCGGTCGAGGCCCGCCGCGTCGAGGGGCGCTATACCCAGCTGTCGCGCGTCGCCGTGACCTCGTGCCAGGTCTGCGCCGACGACAGCGCGCCGCTATGGCAGATCCGCGCCACCCGCGTCGTGCACGACCAGCAGGAACGCCAGCTGTATTTCGAAAACGCCCAGCTGCGGGTGCTGGATGTGCCGGTCTTCTACCTGCCCCGCATGCGCATGCCCGACCCGACGCTGAAGCGCGCGCGCGGCTTTCTGATCCCTTCGCTGCGCAGCTCGACCCTGTTGGGCTTCGGGATCAAGATCCCCTATTTCATCCCGATCGGCGATCATCAGGACATCACCCTGACGCCCTATCTGTCGCCCAAGACCCGGACGCTGGAATTCCGCTATCGCCGTGCCTTTCGCAACGGCGATCTGGAACTGAACGGCGCGCTGTCCGGCGACACCCTGCTGCCCGGGGACACCCGCGGTTACCTGTTTGCCACCGGCAATTTCGATCTCAAGCGCGATTTCAAGCTGGCCTTCGATCTCAAGACGACCTCGGACGATTCCTATCTGAACGATTATGACGTCACCGGCGCCGACCGTCTGGACAGCACCCTGACCCTGACCCGCGTGCGCCGGGACGAACTGATCGAGGCCGGGCTGGTGCACTACCAGTCGCTGCGCACCTCGGAAGACAACGACACCCAGCCCACCATCGTCGGCTATTCGCGGATCGAACGCCGGCAATTCCCGTCGCTGATGGGCGGCGAAGTCCGGCTGAGCGCCGAGGCGCATGGCCATTACCGTTATTCCTCGATCCCCTTCGACAGCGCCGATACCGACACCGAGGTGGACGGCCGCGATGTCTATCGCCTGAACGCCGAGGCCAGCTGGCGCCGCCGCTGGACGCTTGCCGGCGGCATGCGCGCCGGGGTGACGACCCATCTGTGGCTGGACCGCTACAGCACCCGGCAGGATGTGACCTCGGTCGCCGATGTTTCGCGCGCGACGCCCGGTGTTGCGCTGGAACTGCGCTGGCCCTTCCAGAAACAGGGCGCGGGCGGCGGGCGCACCCTGATCGAACCGGTGTTGCAATACGGCTGGGTCGGCGGCACCCGCCCCGGCAATCCCAACGACGAAAGCACGCGGGTCGAATTCGACGAAGCCAACCTGTTGTCGCTGTCGCGCTTTCCCGCCGCGGACCGGCGCGAACATGGCAGCACGCTGGCCGCCGGTCTGCGCTGGATGCATCAGGCCCCCGGCGGCTGGACCGCCGCGCTGACCTTTGGCAAGGTCTGGCGCACTGACGCCGACCCCGATTTCACCCGCTCGTCCGGGCTGACGGGCAAGGAAAGCGATTTCCTGATCGCCGGGCGCCTGGCCACGCAATCGGGGCTCAGCCTTGTGGCGCGCGGCCTTCTGGACGATACCGCCCGCTTTTCCAAGGCCGAGGCCCGCGCCGGTTGGTCCAACAGCCGGATGGATCTGGGCGCCTCTTACGTGTTGCTGGTCACCGACCCGGCGGAAGACCGCGCAAAGGCCCAGTCGGAATGGACCTTTGACGGCAGCTATCGCATGTCCCGCCACTGGACCGGATCGACCGAGTGGCGCTATGATCTGGCGGATCGCAACCTTGACCGCGTCGGGCTGGGCCTGCAATACCGCAATGAATGCGTTCAGGTGGATTTCGGGGTGCAGCGCCGCTATGCCTCGGCTACTAATCTTGAACCAAGCACGGATTTCGACCTGACTGTCGCTTTGCAGGGCTTCGGCACCAGTGGCAGCGCCAAGGAGTATCGCCGCACATGCAACCAATGACCAAGCTCATCGCCCGTCTGGCCTTTGCCGCGACGCTGGCCATGGCCCCCGTGGGCGCCGTTCAGGCGCAGGGTCTGTTTTCCCCCGCCATCGTCGTCAACGACATGGTGATCACCGGATACGAGTTGCAGCAGCGCGCCGAAATGCTGCGCCTGCTGAATGCGCCGGGCGATTTGCAGCAACTGGCGCGCGAACAGCTGATCGACGACCGCCTGCGCCTGCAGGCCGCCTTTGACGCAGGGGTCCGCCCCGAGGGCGAGGAAATCCTTGACGGGATGGCGGAATTCGCCGGGCGCGCCGACCTGACCCGCGATGAATTCATCAAGGTGCTCGAAGCCAACGGCGTGTCGGCCGAAACCTTCCGCGATTTCGTCAAGGCGGGCCTGTCCTGGCGCATCCTGGTCAGCCAGCGCTTTGCCGGCCGCGCCAACGTTTCCGAGGACGAGGTCGACCGCGCCCTGTCCGCTGGCGGGTCAAGCAGCAACGTTCGCGTCCTGCTGTCCGAAATCATCATGCCGATGCCGCCGCAGCAGGCCGAAGAGGTCCGCGCCCGTGCCGCGCGCATTTCCCAGATCACCAGCCCGGCGGAATTCTCGGCCGAGGCGCGGCGCTATTCGGCGACGCCCACGCGCGGCAATGGCGGACGCCTGCCCTGGCGCGAAGTGACCGAGCTGCCGCCGGTGCTGCAACCGCTGGTGCTGGCGCTCAAACCCGGCGAGGTCACCGCGCCGCTGCCGATCCCGAATGCCATCGCCCTGTTCCAGCTGCGCGACATCGAGGAAACCGGCTATAGCGCGCCCGAAGTGGCCGCAATCGACTATGCCGCCTATTACATGGCGGGCGGGCGTTCCGACGAAACCTTGGCCAAGGCGCGCGTGCTGCAAGGCCGGGTGGACCGCTGCGACGACCTTTACGGCATCGCCAAGGGCCAGCCCGCCGAGGTGCTGGAGCGCGGCACCCTGCCGCCTGCCGATATTCCCACCGACATCGCCTATGAGCTGTCCAAACTGGATCCGGGCGAAGTGTCGACCACGCTGACCCGGGCGAATGGTCAGACGCTGGTCTTCCTGATGCTTTGCGGGCGGACCAACAAGATCTCGGAGGATGTGGACCGTCAGGAATTCACCCTGGGGCTGCGCAACCGCCGCCTGTCGGCGCTGGCCGATGGCTATCTGGCCCAGCTGCGCGCCGACGCCCGCATCGTCGAGAAATGACACCCAGCCCCATCGCGGTCAGCTGCGGCGAACCGGCGGGCATCGGGCCTGAACTGGTCGAAGCCTGCTGGCAGGTGCTGAAGGGCGATCTGCCCTTTTACTGGATCGGCGATCCGGCGCATTTGCCGGGCACGGTGCCCTGCGCAACGATCACGGCCCCCGGCGAGGCGGCACAGATCGCCAGTCATGCGCTGCCGGTGCTGCCGCTGGCGTTCGACGGCCCGCGCATCCCCGGCCAGGCGCAGCCCGCCCATGCCAAAGGTGTGATCGCAGCGATCGAGACCGGGGTGGCGCAGGTTCAGTCGGGCGCGGCCTCGGGGCTGTGCACCCTGCCGATCCACAAGCAGGCGCTGGCCGAAGGGGCGGGTTTCGGCTTTCCTGGCCATACCGAGTTTCTGGCCCACCTGGCGGGTGCCGACGAGGTGGTGATGATGCTGGCCTCGGACATGCTGCGGGTGGTTCCGGTGACCATCCACATCGCGCTGAGCGCGGTTCCTGCCCAGTTGACGCCCGGGTTGCTGGAACGCCGGCTGCGCATCACCCACGCGGCCCTGCGCGACCAATTCGGCATCACAAACCCGCGCATCGCCGTCGCCGGGCTGAACCCGCATGCCGGCGAAGGCGGGCGCATGGGGCGCGAAGAAATCACCGTGATCACCCCGGTGCTGGAGCGCCTGCGCGCCGAAGGGATGGACCTGGCGGGTCCTCTGCCCGCCGACACCATGTTCCACGCCGCTGCCCGCACACGCTATGACGTGGCGGTCTGCATGTATCACGACCAGGCGCTGATCCCGATCAAGACGCTGGATTTCGACCGCGGGGTGAACGTGACCCTCGGGCTGCCGTTCATCCGGACCTCGCCGGATCATGGGACGGCCTTTGACATTGCCGGGACCGGACAGGGGAACCCGTCTTCGACGCTGGCGGCCTTGCGTCTGGCGTGGACCATGGCGGGCGGGTCGGTATAAGGGGGGCTCTGCCCCCGGCGCCGCTGGCGCCTCCCCCGGGATATTTGGAGCAAATGGAAACCATGAGCGCAATTGACGACCTGCCGCCACTGCGCGATGTCATCAACACCTTTGAGCTTCGGGCACGCAAATCCCTGGGGCAGAACTTTCTGCTGGATCTGAACCTGACCTCGCGGATTGCGCGGATTGCCGGCGACCTGTCGCAGACCGATGTGATCGAGGTGGGCCCCGGGCCCGGCGGGCTGACGCGCGGATTGTTGGCCGAAGGCGCGCGCAAGGTGCTGGCGATCGAAAAGGACGCGCGCTGCCTTCCGGCGCTGGCGCAGATCGCGCGGGCCTATCCGGGACGGCTGGAGGTGATCGAGGGCGATGCGCTGAAGATCGATCCGCTGGCGCATCTGACGCCGCCGATCGCGATCTGTGCCAACCTGCCCTACAACGTCGGGACCGAACTTTTGGTGCGCTGGCTGACGCCGAAGGACTGGCCACCGTTCTGGTCGTCGCTGACGTTGATGTTCCAGAAGGAAGTGGCCGAACGGATCGTGGCCGAGCCGGGGTCAAAGGCCTATGGCCGGCTGGCGATCCTGTCGCAATGGCGCACCGAGCCGCGCATTGCCCTGCATCTGCCCCCCGAAGCCTTTACCCCCGCCCCCAAGGTCAGCAGCGCCGTGGTGCATTTTACCGCCCTGCCCGAGCCACGCTTTCCCGCTGATCCGGCGGTTCTGGAACGGGTGGTGGCCAAGGCCTTCAACCAGCGGCGCAAGATGTTGCGCGCGGCGTTGAAGGGATTGGTGCCAGATGTCGAGGATCATTTGCTGGCAGCCGGGATCGCGCCGACCGAGCGCGCCGAGCGCGTGCCGCTGGAGCAGTTCTGCGCCCTGGCGCGCAGCATTGCCGGGGCCTGACAAGAGCCGGACCGGAGCAACAAAAAAGCCACGCTGATCAAGGCGCGGCTTTTTCGTTTTGAGGTGTCACGCCCGCCTTATTCGGCGGCGTCCGGAGTGTCGCCTGTCGGAGGCTGCGGCGCAGGTGCGGCCGGTGCATCGGACCCGCCGGCATCCTGGTTTTCGACCGGCTTTTTCACACGCGGTTTGCGCGGTGCGCGGGGCTTTTTCGGCTTGGGTTTGTCTTCGGCGGCGGGCTGGGCGGCATCGCGCGATTCCGGTGTTTCGACCAGGCCGGGGCCATCGTCATCGGCCCGAAGGTCCAGCACATCGGGCTGATCACCGCTTCCGGCGCGATCATGGCCTGCTGCGTCCTGCGGACCGGTGTTGTCGTCATCGCGGCGGGGGCGCGGGGTGTCGCGTTCGGAACGCTCGCGGTCGCGGTCCCGCTGGGCCTGGCGTTCGCGGTTCTCGCGCTCTTGCGCCTCGCGCTTGGCGTCCTGTTCCTTTTGCGCTTCGCTGAGCATGCGCATGTAATGCTCGGCGTGCTGCTGAAAGTTCTCGGTGGCCACGCGGTCGTTGCCAAGCGCGGAATCCCGCGCCAGCTGGTTGTACTTGTCGATGATCTGCTGCGGGGTCCCGCGCACCTTGCCTTCGGGGCCGTTGCTGTCGAACACGCGGTTGACGACATTGCCCAGAGAGCCGGTGTTGCGGTTGCGGTTGCTCTTGTTCCGCGAACGAGATTTGGAAGATCGCATGTTTTGGATATCCAGCCTGCTTTTGGACTGTTTCGTGACCACCGTGGCGCATCCTGCGCCAGATCAAGTTGGGGTCACCTGAATGTTGGCTTGATGTCGGGCGCGACCGCGATTGGTACGATCAAGCCTTCCGACATGGGGTTGTAAACATGGATTCTGCCGTCGGGGCAAGAACAAATGCCCGGAACCTGGCGATTTCATGCGGTTTTCAGGCGGTTTTCTGCGGATGCGTGCCCAGCACCACACGATCGCGCCCGTCCATATCCGCGATCACGGCGATTTTGCGCAGACCGGCCGCCGCCATCAGCGCCGCCACATCGGCGCCCTGCGTCGGGCCGATCTCGACCAGCAGGCGGCCGCCCGGGGCCAGGTGGCGCAGCGCCCCCGCCGTGATTGCGTGATAGGCCTGAAGCCCGTCGCCCTCGTCGGTCAGGGCAAGCCGGGGTTCGTGGTCGCGCACCTCGGGGGACAGGAACGGCATTTCGTTCAGCGCGATATAGGGCGGGTTCGACACGATCAGGTCGAACTGGTCGTCGCGGTCCAGCGGGGCGAACCAGCTGCCAAGGCAAAGATCGGCCCGGCCTTCCAGTTTCAGCGCATTGCGGTTCCAGAAGGCCACGTTCAGCGCCGCCTCGCTGATATCCACGCCGACGCCGACCGATCCGTCGCGTTCGGCCAGCAGCGTCAGCAGGATGCAGCCCGACCCGGTGCCAAGGTCCAGCACGCTGGCAAAGGGTTCGGCCAGTGCCGCCTCGATCAGGGTTTCGGTTTCGGGGCGCGGGTCCAGCACCTCGGGGGTGACAAGGAAATCGCGGCCATAGAACTGCCGGCGTCCGGTCAGATGGCTGACCGGCACCCGTTCGGCGCGGCGCTGGACCATCACGTTGAAGATGACCTCAAGCTCGGGGTCAACTTCTTCGGGCAGGAACAGGGTCAGGCGGCCGGGCGGCACCTTGAGCACATGCGCCAGCAGGCGGCGGGCATCGCGGCCCGCGTCCGGCACATCGGCCTGCACCAGCGTGGCGGTGCCCCGGGCCACCAGTTCCGCGCCGCGCATCGCCTAGTGCTCCATTTCGGCCAGCAGCCCGGCCTGATGTTCCGAGATCAGCGCGTCGATGATTTCATCCAGATCGCCTTGCATGATCTGATCCAGCCGGTACAGGGTCAGCCCGATGCGGTGATCGGTCATGCGGCCCTGCGGAAAGTTGTAGGTGCGGATGCGTTCGCTGCGATCGCCGGTACCGACCTGGCTTTTGCGGTCCGAGGCGCGTTCGTTGTCGATTTTCTGCCGTTCGGCATCGTAAAGCCGGGCGCGCAGCACCTGCATGGCGATCTCGCGGTTGCGGTGCTGGGACTTTTCAGACGACGTCACCACGATCCCCGACGGGATATGGGTGATGCGCACCGCCGAATCCGTGGTGTTGACGTGCTGACCGCCCGCGCCGGAACTGCGCATGGTGTCGATGCGGATGTCGTTCGGGTCGATCTTGATGTCGACGTCCTGCGCCTCGGGCAGTACCGCCACGGTCGCCGCCGAGGTATGAATGCGCCCGCCGCTTTCGGTTTCGGGCACGCGCTGCACCCGGTGCACGCCGGATTCGAATTTCAGCCGGGCAAAGACGCCGTCACCGGCAATGCGCACCACCAGTTCCTTGAGCCCGCCCAGATCGCTCAGCTGTTCTTCGATGACTTCCCATTTCCAGCCGCGCCCTTCGGCATAGCGCTGGTACATGCGCGCCAGATCACCGGCAAACAGCGCTGCCTCGTCGCCGCCGGTGCCGGGCCGGATTTCCAGAACTGCCGGGCGCGCATCGGCCGCATCGCGTGGCAGCAGCGCCAGTTGCACGGCGCGCTCGACCTGCGGCAGACGGGCGCGCAGGGTTGGCAGCTCTTCCTCGGCCAGTTCCTTCATCTCGGGGTCAGAGAGCATGGATTCGGCTTCGGCCAGGTCGGCCACCAGCTGTTCCCATTCCTCGATCTTGGTCACAACGGGTTTGAGCTCGGAATATTCGCGGCCCAGTTCGGCAATATCGCCCTGCCCCGTGGACATGCGGGCCTCGACGTATTCCAGCCGTTCCTTGATCTGATGCAGTCGGTCACTTGGGATCATGCGCTTCACTTGCCCATGAAAGCGCGGGCGGTCAACCCTCTGCCTGCGCGGCGCGCAACTGCTCCAGCCAGCCATCGACCCGCGCGCGGTTCACGCCCATGTCAGTGGTGCCAAAGCGCAGACGCCCCCAGATTTCAAGCTGGCCATCGTTCTGCTGGACGGTGGTGTAATCGGGAAAGCCCATCCACTGGCTGCGCGTCACATAGGTCACGCGCCCTTCGGCTGGGGTTCCGGCCAGCACATCGGTGCGCGGCGTGGCCAGGATGATGCCGTTCAGCTGTTCAAACGCGCCTTCGGTCGCGGGGATGCGGCGGCGCACACCGCCAGCCAGGTCCTGATCGGCGGTCACCATGGGGTCCACGTGCCAGACTGCCGGGTCCGACGGGGCCAGGCGTATCCAGGCCAGCAGGCCGATAGCCACAAAGAGGATCGTCAGGAAGATCATGCGCAACGAACGGGCTCCGAATGTATGTGGTCTCATCCCCGCGCAGGGGATGACACGGCCACAGACGATTCTGAAAGGGGCTCGCAGAGAATTGACACAAACTTGCCGATGGGCCTGTGGATGGCGGCGGGTTACCGCCGTGTCCACCCCCAAAGGCACAGCAATTCCGTGGCCACATGGGCCCCCGCGATGGCGGTGATGGCCATGTGGTCGAACGGCGGGGACACCTCGACCACATCGCCGCCGGTCAGGTTGATGCCGGCCAGGGCGCGCAGGATCATGGCCGCCTGGGCGCTGCTCATCCCGCCCCAGACCGGCGTGCCGGTGCCCGGGGCAAAGGCCGGGTCCAGCGCGTCGATGTCGAAGGTCAGGTAACAGGGGTTGCTGCCGACGATCTCGCGCGCCTGTGCGGCGATCTCCTCGAGGCCCTTGGCATGGACGGCGCGCGCGTCCAGGATGTTGAACCCGATGGGGTCCGGGTTGTCGGTGCGAATCCCGATCTGGACCGAGCGTTCGGGCACGACCAGCCCCTCTTTCACCGCCTTGTACATGAAGGTGCCGTGATCGACGCGGGCCGCATCATCATCGGCCCAGGTATCGGTATGGGCATCGAACTGGATCACCGACAGCGGACCATGCACCTTGGCATGGGCGCGCAGACAGCCCAGCGTCACCGAATGATCACCGCCCAGCGCGATGCAGGCGGTATCCGTCGCCAGGATGCCGCCGACATGGGCCTCGATTTTGGCGGGCACTTCGGAGGGCATGGCATAGTCAAAGGCCATATCGCCATAGTCGGCGATGGCAAAGTCGCTCAGCACGTCATAGCCCCAGCCATAAGGCGCATCGCAGGGCTGCAAAAGCGACGCCTCGCGGATTGCGCGCGGTCCCAGACGCGTGCCGGGGCGGTTGGTGACCGCCTGGTCGAACGGCAGGCCGGTCACGGCAATATCGGCACCGCTCAGGTCCTTGGTATAGCGGCGGCGCAGGAACGACGGCGCACCGGCAAAGACGTTTTCAAAGGACGGGCCCTTCAGGTCTTCGCGGGTAAAGGCGTGATCGATCTGTTTTTTTGCGTCTTCCAAGGCCATGGGGCGTCCCTTTGCGGTGTCGGGGTGGGCGGGTGGGCGACGCCGAAAAGGGACGCCGCCACCCGGAACCGGTTTTGAAAAGCCTTTACAAAGGCAGCGCGCGTTCCACAAGCGTGGCAAAGAAGGACGCGCCGACCGGGGCAATGTCATCGTTGAAATCATACCTGGGATGATGGCAGACCGGCGTGTCGCCCTGCCCCAGGAATAGATAGGCCCCAGGCCGCGCCTCAAGCATATAGGCGAAATCCTCAGCCGCCATGATCGGCTGGCAATTGTCCTCGACCTTGCCGGCCCCCACCACCTCGCGCGCGACCTGCGCGGCAAAGGCGGCCTGATCGGCGTGGTTGATCGTCGGCGGATAGCCTTCCTCATAGCGCAGCGTGGCGCTTTGACCAAAGGCGCGTGGCTGGAATTCGACGATCTCGGCCATGCGGGCCCGCGCCAGCGCCTGCACCTCCTTGTCGAAATAACGCAGGGTGCCGACGATCCTCGCGGTGTCGGGAATGATGTTGGTGCCGCCATCCGCGTGGATCTGCGTGACCGTGATCACCAGTGCGTCCAGCGCGTTGATGTTGCGGCTGACGATGGTCTGCAGCGCCTGCACAATCGCCACGGCCGCCATCACCGGGTCCTTGGCCTGATAGGGCATCGCGCCATGCCCGCCGACGCCCTGCACGTCGATGTAAAACGTATCGACCCCGGCCATCAACGGCCCCGGACCGGTGTGCATATGCCCCACCTCGCCGCCCGGCATGTTGTGGATGCCATAAACCTCGTCGATACCGAAGCGCTCCATCATGCCCTCTTCGACCATGATACGCCCGCCGCCTTCACCCTCTTCGGCGGGCTGAAAGATCAGCGCGACCCGGCCCGCAAAATTGCGCGTCTCGGCCAGATATTTCGCCGCCCCCAGCAGCATCGTCGTATGCCCGTCATGGCCGCAGGTATGCGCCACCCCCGGCACGGTCGAGGCATGATCGGTCCCCGACAGATCCTCCATCGGCAGGGCGTCCATATCGGCGCGCAGCCCGATGGTGCGCCCCGGCCCGCGCCCTTCGATCACCGCCACCACGCCGCTGGTCGCAATCCCGGTGTGAATATCCGTGATGCCAAAGCCCTTCAGCCGCTCGACCACGAATTTCGCGGTCTCATGGCACTCCAGCCCCAGTTCAGGGTGCTGGTGCAGATAGCGGCGCCAGGTTTTCATGTCGTCCGCCATGTCGGCGATGGAATTGAGTACGGGCAAGTCGGTGCTCCTTTTTGCGCCAGCCTGCACGCCTTGCCGTCAAAAGGAAAGGCGCTGCGGGACGGTGGGTGGGGCGTCGTTCCGCCAGGAACGCGCGTCACCCCGTCCCGTGCCGCCGTTCGATCAGACGCGCAAAGAAACTCGCCCCGATGGGCGCCGCCGCATCGTTGAAATCAAACTCGTTGTGGTGCACCGACGGTCCCTTGCCCTGCCCCAAGAACAAGAAACACCCCGGCCGCGCGTTCAGCATATAGGAAAAATCCTCGGCTCCCATCTCGGGCGGCAGATTGTCCACCACCAGCGGCGACACCTCGCGCGCGACAGATACGGCGAATTCCGTCTGCGCGGCGTGGTTCACCGTGGGCGGATAGTTGCGCCGGTAATCCAGCGCCGCCTGAACCCCGTAACTGGCCGCCTGCCCCGCGACGATGGCGGCAATCCGCGCCTCGGCCAGATCGCGCACATTTGGGTCAAGGCTGCGTACCGTACCGCCCAGTACCACCTCTTCGGGGATGATGTTGAAGGCCGTGCCGCCGTGCATCATGGTCAGCGAAATCACCAGCGAGCCCAGCGGATCAATCTCGCGCGCGACCAGCGCCTGCAGCGCCTGTCCGATGGCAAAGGCGCAGGGCATCGGATCGCGGCAATCATGCGGATAGGCGGCGTGCCCGCCCTTGCCCATCACGGTGATCTCGAAATCATCGACGGCGGCCATGATCGGCCCCGGGGTGGTGCGGAATTCGCCCAGCTCGCCAAAAGGATCGGTATGCAGGGCATAGACCTCCTGCACGCCGAACCGCTCCATGATCCCCTCTTCGACCATGATCCGCCCGCCGCCGATGGTTTCTTCGGCCGGTTGAAAGATCAGCACCACGCTGCCTTTGAAATTGCGCGTCTCGCACAGGTATTTCGCTGCGCCCAATAGCATCGAAGTGTGCCCGTCATGGCCGCAGGCGTGCATCCGCCCCGGCACCGTGCTGGCCCATTGCGCCCCCGTCGCCTCGTCCATCGGAAGGGCGTCCATGTCGGCGCGCAGCCCCGTCACCGGCCCCGGTCCCTTGCCATGGATCACCCCGACGACGCCGCTGGTCGCGATGCCTTCGTGGATCTCGTCAACGCCGAATTCGCGCAATTGCTCCACAACAAATGCCGCCGTCTCAAAGCACTCCAACGACAGTTCGGGATGCATGTGCAGATGCCGCCGCCAGCCCGTCATTTCATCGGCAAATCCCGCAATCCTGTTCACCACCGCCATCTCTGGACTCCTTGTCATCAATCCCGCACCAAAGGACCTGACGCGAAACCAAAGGCAAATGCAATGAGCGACGATCTGATCCACGACCCGAACGGCGGCATGCCGCGCCTTGTCGAAATCATGCGGCGGCTGCGCGACCCGGAAACCGGCTGTCCCTGGGATCTGGAACAGACCTTTGCGACCATCGCCCCCTATACCATCGAAGAGGCCTACGAGGTCGCCGACGCCATCGAGCGCGAGGCCTGGGACGAGCTGAAAGGCGAATTGGGCGACCTGCTGTTCCAGTCGGTCTTTCACGCGCAGATCGCGTCGGAACGTGGGCTGTTCACCTTTGACCAGGTGGCCGACACCATGAGCGACAAGATGGTCGCCCGCCATCCGCATGTCTTCGGCGACGAATCGCGTGACAAAAGCGCCGAGCAGCAGACCCAGGATTGGGAGGCGATCAAGGCTCAGGAACGCGCCGCCCGCGCGCGCGGCGGCGTGCTGGACGATGTCGCCATGGGGCTGCCCGCCCTGATGCGCGCGGTCAAACTGCAAAAGCGCGCCGCGCGGGTCGGCTTTGACTGGCCCTCCACCGACCAGGTGATCGACAAGATCGTCGAAGAGGCGCAGGAGCTGCGCGAAGCCACCAGCCCCGACCACCAACACGAGGAATTCGGCGATCTGCTGTTCGTCATGGCCAACCTCGCCCGCCATCTGGACATCGACCCCGAAGAGGCCTTGCGCGCCGCCAACGCCAAGTTCACCCGCCGGTTCCGGTCGATCGAAGCCGCGCTGGCCCAGCAGGGCAAGCGCCCCGAGGACAGCGATCTGGCAGAAATGGACGCGCTGTGGGATGCCGCCAAGCTGGCGGAAAAAGCGCCGGGAAAAACCTGAACGCTTCACTCAGGTATTGACCCGATCATTTTAGTCAGGTTTAAGAACCCCAGTTTAGAACCACAAAGCCAACGGAGACTTTCATGTTCCTGCGTCTGACGACCGCGCTTGCCACCCTTGCCATTGCCGCCCCGGCCCTGGCGCAAGAGGTCAACCTGTATTCCTATCGCCAGCCCGAACTGCTGGAGCCGCTGACCGACGCCTTTACCGAGGCAACCGGCATCAAGGTCAACGTCGCCTTCCTGGAAAAGGGCATGGTCGAACGGCTCAAGGCCGAAGGCAGCCGGTCGCCCGCCGACCTGATCTTTACCGTCGATGTTGCCCGCCTGGCCGAGGCCGTGCAGGCCGGTGTGACCCAGCCGGTGGACAGCGAAACCCTGCGCAGCAATGTGCCGGCCGCCTATCACGACCCCGATGGCCACTGGTGGGGCCTGACCACCCGCGCGCGCATTGTCTATGCCTCCAAGGACCGCGTCGCCCCCGACGAGGTGACCACCTACGAAGACCTTGCCGACCCCAAGTGGAAGGGCCGCATCTGCACCCGGTCCGGCACCCACCCCTATACCGTGGCGCTGGTCGCGGCGATGCTGCACCACCACGGCGAAGACGACACCAGGGCCTGGCTCGAAGGGGTCAAATCCAACCTCGCGCGCAAACCGCAGGGCAACGACCGCGCTCAGGTCAAGGCGATCTGGTCCGGCGAATGCGACATCAGCCTGGGCAACACCTATTACATGGGCCAGATGCTGGAAGACCCCGAACAGACGGAATGGGCCAATTCGGTCAACGTGCTGTTCCCGGTTTTCGAAGGGTCGGGAACGCATGTGAACATCTCGGGCGTGGCGATGACCGCCTCGGCGCCCAACCGTGACAACGCGCTGAAGATGATGGAATTCCTGACCACCCCGACGGCGCAGCAAGTCTATGCCAAGGCAAACTACGAATACCCCATCGCGCCGGGTTCGGAACCTGATGAGTTGGTGAAAAGCTGGGGCAGCTTCACCGCAGACGACACCAACCTGATGACCCTCGCCAGCCTGCAAGAGGCAGCGCTGCGCTTGGTCGAAGAGGTCGATTTCGACGGCTGATCGCCGTTGGCGCCAGCAACGGCCCAACAGGACCAGGGGCGCCCCCATCGGGGCGCCCTTTTCGTTGCGCGTCATGGGTCAGTCGCGCGACAGCGCGGCGACCGCGATCATGGCAATCACCGCACCGGCGGCGTTGAACACAAGATCCAGCGCGGTGTTGTAATAGCCGCCCACATTGGTATCGGGCACCATCAGAACGGCGGTGAATTCGATGATCTCGTTGGTCGCCCCCAGCCCCATCGCCGCCAGCACCGGAAAGACGTAAACAGTCCAACTGCCCCGGGTGTCCGGGAAATGCCGCAGCAGCAGGTGATGCAGCAGCCAGGCGGAAATGCCAAAGCCATAGGCATGCACCACCTGGTCATACTTCAGGATGAACAGGTTTTCATTTTCCACCAGCGGCACAAGGCGCAGGTTGTACAGCACCGACCCATCGACCGGCACACCGCCCCCCGCCATATGCGCAAGCCCCCACAGCGACAGCGCCCACAACATGGCGGGTGGATACTCGGCCTTGCGCAGGGAAAACCCGACCAAAGCGATCAGCACCAGCATCGTCACGATGTAGACGATGAACTCGTAATTGCCGATGGCCAGGAAATAGATTGAAAAGGCCGCGACATAGAGGGCGGTAAACCCTGCTACGGCCAGCTCGGAGCGTGTGATCTGTGTCATGCCATGATGATTGTGCCAGCCAGCCCCACTTGGCAAGAGGCGAGACGCCCATGGCAGGGCGGTGGGCGGGACGGTGGGCGGGGCGAGGTTCCGCAGGAACAAGCGCCGTCCTGCCGTCCAACAGCCCGACAGGGCGCAATCCCGCAAAAGCAAAACGGCGCCCCGAAGGACGCCGTTTCGAAAGCGGTAGGCGAAAACGCTTACTGCGCTTCGGTGATGAACTTCACCGCGTCGCCGAAGGTCTGGATGGTTTCGGCTGCGTCGTCCGGGATCTCGATGCCGAACTCTTCTTCGAAGGCCATGACCAGCTCGACGGTGTCGAGGCTGTCCGCACCCAGATCGTCGATGAACGAGGCGCTTTCCGTCACCTTGTCCTCTTCCACGCTCAGGTGCTCGACCACAATCTTCTTAACGCGATCTGCGATGTCGCTCATGTCAGTTCCTCACTTTATCGAGCCTCTCTGGCCCATTTCGCCCTCGCCCCGAGGGGGTGGCATCCGGTGCCCTTGCGGGCGGCTTCGGCCGGGAAATTCCCGACCCTGGCCTTTAAACGCATCTGCGCCCCTCGGCCAAAATCTGGGGCGCTATAGCATACGCTGGCGCGATGGCAAATGCTTTGTCATCGCTGCCGCGCAGCAAGTTCTACAGCATGGCCATGCCGCCGTTGACGTGCAGGGTGGTCCCGGTCACATAGCCCGCCTCGGGACTGGCCAGATACAGCACCGCTGCGGCGATTTCCTCGGGCGTGCCCATGCGGCCCGACGGGATCTGCGTCAGGATCGCCGATTTCTGATCGTCGGTCAGCTTGTCGGTCATCGCGGTTTCGATAAAGCCCGGCGCGACCGCGTTCACGGTGATTCCCCGCGTCGCCACTTCGTAGGCCAGCGATTTCGACATGCCGATCATCCCGGCCTTGGCGGCGGCATAGTTGCCCTGCCCCGGGTTGCCGGTGGCCCCCACGATCGAGCTGATGTTCACGATGCGGCCCCAACGCGCCTTCATCATGCCGCGCAGCACGCCCTTGCACAGCCGGAAGGTCGAGGTCAGGTTGACCTCCAACACGCTGGACCATTCCTCTTCGGACATGCGCATGAACAGGTTGTCGCGGGTGATCCCGGCGTTGTTCACCAGAATGTCGACCGCGCCCATCGCCTCGGCCGCCTGCTTGGGCAGGGCGTTGACCGCCTCGGCGTCGGACAGGTTGCAGGGCAGCACATGGGCGCGCGATCCCAGCTCGGCGGCCAGCGCCTCGAGCGGTTCGACCCGGGTGCCGGAAAGACCCACGGTTGCGCCCGCGCCATGCAGCACCTTGGCGATCTCGCCGCCGATGCCACCCGAAGCGCCGGTGATCAGCGCACATTTTCCTGTCAGATCGAACATATCCCGTCCTTCTTTCTTGTCCTGCCTCGCCGAGCGAAAAAACCGTAGGCGAAAATATTGAACCGCGTCAGGCCTTGAGGCTGGCCACCGCCGCCGCGACATCCGCCGCGCTGCCGACATTGCCCACCGTCGCGGGTTTGTGGATGCGGCGGACCATGCCCGACAGGGCCTTGCCCGCGCCGATTTCCCAGAACGCGTCCACCCCCTGCGCGGCCATCCATTCCACCGACTCGCGCCAGCGCACGGAGCCGGTGACCTGTTCGATCAGCAGCGCGCGAATGGTGTCCGGATCCATGACCGCTTCGGCACGGACGTTGGCAACAACCGGCACTTTGGGCGTATGGATCGTTGCCTTGGCCAGCGCTTCGGCCATGACATCCGCAGCCGGTTGCATCAGGGCGCAGTGGAACGGGGCGCTCACGGGCAGCAGCAGCGCCCGTTTGGCCCCGGCTTCCTTTGCGATGACGGTCGCCCGCTCAACGGCGGCCTTTGCACCCGAGATGACCACCTGCGCCGGGTCATTGTCGTTTGCGGCCTGACAGACTTCGCCTTGCGCGGCCTGTTCGGCCAACGCCTGCACCGCTGCAAGATCAAGGCCAAGGATCGCCGCCATGGCGCCCTCGCCCACGGGGACAGCCGCCTGCATGGCCTGACCGCGCGCGCGCAGCAGGCGTGCAGCATCCGCAACGCTCAGTGCCCCGGCTGCGGTCAGCGCCGAATATTCGCCCAGCGAATGGCCCGCCACAAAGCTGGCCGCCTCGATGCTCACGCCTTCGGATTCCAGCGCACGCATCGCCGCCATCGAGGTCGCCATCAGCGCCGGTTGCGCGTTGGCGGTCAGGGTCAGGGCTTCGATCTCGCCCTCCCAGATCAGCGCCGACAGCTTTTCCCCCAGCGCCTCGTCGACCTCGTCAAAGACCGCCTTGGCCGCCGGGTAGGTCTCGGCCAGGTCGCGGCCCATTCCGATGGTTTGCGCCCCTTGTCCGGGGAAAATGAAAGCTCGGCCCATGGCGCCCGTCCTTTGCAACTCTTTCTTCCCCCAAGGCATTACAGGCCCGAAGGCCCGCGTGCAATGCGCCCGCACGGGGAATGTGCGCGGATGAAGATTGCGGCGCGGTGTGCGGCTGTTATCTGCAATCGGGCACAGCAAGGATACCCACATGCCCCTGACCAACACCGCCACCCGCTTTGGCAGCGCCGCAAAGGCCCTGCACTGGGCCACCGCGCTTGGCATCCTTTCGATGATTCCGCTGGGGATCATTGCCAGCGACGCCCCCTATGACACCGCCGACCAGCTGGCCTGGAAAGCGCAGCTTTTCTCGGTGCACAAGACCGTGGGCGTGGGGCTGTTCTTTCTTGCGCTGGTGCGCATCGCCTGGGCGCTGTCGCAACCCCGCCCCGCCCCCCTGCACCCCGACCGCAAGCTGGAGACATGGACCGCCGAAACCGTGCACTGGCTGCTGTACGGATCGCTGGTGATCGTGCCGCTGTCGGGCTGGCTGCACCATGCCGCGACCACCGGCTTTGCGCCGATCCTCTGGCCCTTTGGGCAGGGGTTGCCGTTTGTGCCCAGTGACCCGGCGCTGGCAGAGTTGTTTGGCGCGCTGCACCGGATCTTTGAAAAGGTGCTGGTTGTCTCGGTCCTGCTGCACGTGGCCGGCGCAATCAAGCACCATGTCATCGACCGCGACGCCACCCTGCGGCGGATGCTGCCCGGCCGGACCGAGGCAGGCAGCAAGGGCCGTCACGGCTCGGCCATGGCCAGCCTTGGGGGCGCGGTGCTGATCTGGGCCGCCGCCCTTGGGATCGGCGCGGCGCAAGGCGCGTTTTCCCATCCCGAAGCGCCCGCCACCCCCGCCCTGGCGCAGGTCGACAGCGACTGGGTCGTGCAGGACGGCACGCTGAGCATCACGATCCAGCAGTTCGGCAAACAGGTCACAGGCCAGTTCGCCGACTGGCAGGCCGCGATCCGCTTTGACGGTCCGGACGCCCCGGCGCCCCAAGGCACCGTCACCGTCGATGTGGCGATTGGCTCTTTGACGCTGGGCTCGGTTACCGATCAGGCCATGGGGCCGGATTTCTTTGACGCAAAGGCCCATCCGACCGCCCGGTTCACCGGCGACATCCACGCACTGTCCGAGCAGTACGAAGCCCAGGGCACCCTGACCCTGCGCGGGACCGAAGTGCCCCTGACCCTGAGTTTCCAGTTGGATATCGACGGTGACACGGCGCAGGCCACGGGCTTTGGCACATTGGATCGCCGCGCCTTTGGCATCGGCGCAGCCATGAGCGACGCAGGCCAACTGGGCTTTGACGTGCGGATCGACTTTGCCCTGACCGCCCTGCGCGGCGCGCCCTAGACCGGGCGAAACCTGTCCCCGTCGCGCTCGAACCGGGCGCCGACGGGGGCATCGAGATAGGGCAGAATACTGTCATCCAGGTTCAGCACGGCGCCGATGGCGACGTGCTGCAGCGTATCAAGCGGCGCGTCGCCCTCGGCCTGCAGCCGCCAACCGGTTTCGACATGATCGCCGCCCTCGCCGGGGGCATGGCGTTCGATCCGGGCAATCCGGGCCTGACCGGACAGGATGCTGCGCGCCACGTGGCAACGGGCGAACATGGCATCCTCTTGCGCGTCTCCGTGCGGATCGGGGTGGCGCGGCTGCATCAGGGCGATCACGTGAAAATCGCGAAAGGTGACGGGCGCGCCTACCGACAGCCCTTCGAAG
This sequence comes from Tropicibacter oceani, assembly GCF_029958925.1. Classification (NCBI taxonomy): domain Bacteria; kingdom Pseudomonadati; phylum Pseudomonadota; class Alphaproteobacteria; order Rhodobacterales; family Roseobacteraceae; genus Pacificoceanicola; species Pacificoceanicola oceani. The sequence continues at coordinate 2,283,572 of NZ_CP124616.1, read as the reverse complement.
CCAAAGGGCTGGTTGTCCAGGACCCCATGGCACAGACCGTGGTCATCGCGGCGCTCATAGCGCACCCACATGCGTTCCACACCGCCGTCGTCATCCGGCGTGCATTCCTCGAACATCAGCTTGACCAGGTCGCCCTGTTGCAGCGCCGCCAGTTCGTGCTGCGCAGGCAGGAAGAACGTGTAGGGGCAGGCCTCGTGAATAGGCCTTGGGTCCACCAGCCGCCAGCCCTGCCGATTGTCCTGCCCATCCCTTTTGTCATCGAACATGTCGCTGCGCCCCTTTTGCAATCATGAATCACCTGGATCGCCCACCAATCTGCCTAGGGTTGTTGGCGCAATTGCGGCAGGTCCGGGGTAATTCTGGGGAAACGGCGCCGACATGCAAAAACGCCCCCGGATCGCTCCGAGGGCGCAACAAGGCAAAGCCGATTGGGATACTTATTCGGCCTGCATTGCCTCGATGGAAATCATCACCTGCACTTCGTCGCTGACGTAGGGGGCGAACATGCCCAGGCCAAATTCCGACCGGACCAGCGTGGCCGAGGCATCAAAGCCGGCCCAGGGCTTGCCCGCCATCGGGTGATCGCCCTGCTGGTTCAGCGTGGCGGCCAGAACGACCGGCTTGGTCACGCCGTTCAGGGTCAGATCGCCGGTGATGTTGGCGGTGGTCTCGCCGGTGACTTCGATCGCGGTCGAGGTGAAAGTCACCATCTCGTCGTCGGCCGCGTCAAAGAAATCGGCAGACATGAAGTGGGCAAAGCGTTCTTCCCAACCGGTCAGCATGGACCGCACGGGAAAGGACACGGTGACGCTAGAGGCGGCCGGATCTTCCTTGTCCCAGGAAATCTGGCCGTCAAAGCCCGAGAACATGCCATAGGTCGTGGAATAGCCAAGGTGGTTGTAGGTGAACACCACCTGGCTGTGGCTGGCGTCCAGCACATAAGGGGTGGCTTCGGCAAAGGCGGCCATCGGGGTCGTGGCGGCCAGAGCGGCGGCAAAGTAGATCGATTTCATGTCAGCACCATGGGTTGGGGTCAGTGATGCTGAACATCTGGGCCAGAACGCGCCCTGCCTCAATTCCGCAGGCTTCAACAGGGTCTGTGTGCTGCCGAACGCTTGACCTTTGATCGGTGCGCCCCCGCGCAGGTGCGCCGTGCCGTCATCTACGGCGGATCATCACCATGCAGCACAGCCCGGCAATCAACAGCGCCGCCGACAGGCCCATCTTGATCAGCGACACCTCGGGCAGGCCCTGACCGCCCGGCACCAGCCAAAGCCCAAAGGCGGAAATGCATAGGGAAATGCCCAGAAACCCAAGGACAAGCGATCGAAAGATCGTGGCGACGGAAATTTCGCCGGGGGCCTGATGGTCAATGTTGGTGCTGAAGCTACTCATTACAAATCTCCTGAAAAATTTCCCTAAGGTCAGGATTGCCCCGGAATGTGCCCGCAATGCGGCGGCAAATGGGAAATGCCTTGTTCGCCGCACCCCGGCCGCCGCCCCTTGCGCCGCAGGGCAAAGCGTGTAAAAGGGCCGGACCTTTCGCAAAGACGTTTGAACCGCGCAGTCTCTCGTGGGCCGGGGCGAAAGGGAAAGCCGGTCCTTTGAAATGCGCCTTGATACAAGAAACGGAGACAACATGCCGCTGTATGAGCATGTCATGATCGCGCGTCAGGATCTGTCCAACGCGCAGGCCGAAGGCCTTGTCGAACACTTCAGCACGGTTCTCACCGACAACGGCGGCAAGGTCGTCGAGTCCGAGTACTGGGGCGTGAAGACCATGGCCTACAAGATCAACAAGAACCGCAAGGGCCACTATGCCTTCCTGAAGACCGACGCACCCAGTGCCGCGGTTCAGGAAATGGAGCGCCTGATGGGTCTGCACGACGACGTCATGCGCGTTCTGACCATCAAGGTCGACGAACACGCCGAAGGCCCGTCCGTCCAGATGCAAAAGCGTGACGAACGTGGCGATCGCGGCGACCGTGGTGATCGTGGCGACCGCCGCGAACGCCGTAGCTGATCCCCGAGGAATAGGAGTTAAACCATGGCTGCAAAACCGTTTTTCCGCCGCCGCAAGGTCTGCCCCTTCTCGGGCGACAATGCACCCAAGATCGACTACAAGGACACCAAGCTGCTTCAGCGTTACATCTCTGAGCGTGGCAAGATCGTCCCCAGCCGTATCACCGCCGTATCGGCCAAGAAGCAGCGTGAGCTGGCCCGCGCGATCAAGCGCGCCCGCTTCCTCGCCCTTCTGCCCTATGCCGTGAAGTAAGGAGAGACTGACATGCAAGTTATCCTTCTGGAACGTGTGGCCAAGCTTGGCCAGATGGGCGACGTCGTCGACGTCAAGCCCGGCTTCGCACGCAACTACCTGCTGCTGCAGGGCAAGGCGCTGACCGCCTCGAAAGAGAACATCGCCAACTTCGAAACGCAGAAAGCCCAGCTGGAAGCGCGGAACCTGGAAACCAAGAAAGAGGCCGAAGCACTGGCCGATCGTCTTGGCGGCCAGCAGTTCGTCGTGATTCGTCAGGCATCGGACGGCGGCAACCTTTACGGTTCGGTCACCACCCGTGACGCCGCGGACGTGGCAACCGAAGAAGGCTTCTCGATCGACCGCAAGCAGGTCATCATCCGCACGCCCATCAAGGTTCTGGGTCTGCACGAAGTCGAGGTGCACCTGCACCCCGAAGTCATGGTGACCATCGCCCTGAACGTCGCCCGTTCGCCCGAAGAGGCCGAACTGCAGGCCTCCGGCAAGTCCATCCAGGAACTGGCCGCCGAAGAAGAAGCACAGGCGGAATTCGAGATTTCCGAACTGTTCGACGACATCGGCTCGGCCGCTGACGAGGATTCCGACCTGGTCGAGACCCCCGAAGGCAAAGACGAGTAACCACTCGGTCCCCGCATCAAATAAAGAAAGGCCGCGCCCCGGGCGCGGCCTTTTTCATTGTGCGGCGATCGCGGATACCAGCCAGGCCAGCCCTGACAGCATCAACAGCACGGTTCCAAGGGCAATCAGAGCCTGCGCAAGCCGCCCCCGGCGATCCCTGCCGGCGCGTTGCATCTCGGCATGCACCACGGGGGACAGCGCGTCCATGCGCGCGCCTGCAGACCCCGACATCCGCCTTGTCCAGCCCGGACCGAATACGATCCGCCAGACGAACGGAACCATCAGAAGCACGCCCCCCAGCCAGAACAACAGAAACCCGGCGAAGAAAAAGACCTCGACTGCCCACGAATACACGATGCCCTCCGCATGTCCTTGCGACTGGCTAGGCGATGGAACAGGACACGTCCCGCAAAATCTGTACCCCGCGCAACCCTGCCACCGGCAAAGCAAAAGGCCGCCCCATCGGAGCGGCCCTCGCCTTTCGCCGTGTAAGGCGGATCACTCGTCGTCCAGTGCCTCGACGGCCTTTTGCAGATCGTCCTTGGAGACCTCTTTCTCGGTCACCTGGGCGCCAGCGGCGATGTGGTCGATGACCTTGTCCTCGAAGATCGGCGCGCGCAGCTGCTGCTGCATCTGCGGGTTCTGGCGGACATAGTCAAAGAAGGCGCGTTCCTGACCCGGGTACTGACGGGCCTGGTTCATGATCGCCTGGGTCATCTCGGAATCGGTGACCTCGACTTCGGCTTTCTGGCCCAGTTCGGCCAGCAGCAGGCCCAGACGCACACGGCGTTCGGCCAGCTTGTTGTGCTCGTCCGTCGGCGCGATCTCGCCGTGGTCGTGGCCGTGATCGTCCGGGTGCTCTTCGTGGTACAGCTGATGCGCGATCTGTTTGGCCTCGGCCTCGACCAGCGACGGCGGCAGGTCAAAGGACACCAGGCCGTCCAGCTCGTCCAGCAGGGCGCGCTTCATCACGGCGCGGGCGGCGCCGACATACTCGGCCTCAAGACGTTCGCGGATCTGACCCTTGAGCGCCTCCAGGTCCTCGGCACCGAATTTCTGCGCCAGCTCGTCGTTGATCTCGGCGGCGACGGGCTCCTTGACGGCCTTGACGGTCACGTCAAAGACAGCGTCCTTGCCGGCCAGGTTCTCGGCGCCGTATTCCTCGGGGAACTTGACCTCGACGGCCTTTTCCTCGCCGGCTTTCACGCCAACCAGCTGCTCTTCGAAGCCGGGGATGAAGGAGCCGGAGCCCAGAACCAGCGGGTAATCCTCGGCGGCACCGCCGTCAAAGGCCACGCCGTCGACCTTGCCCAGGAAATCGATCACGACCTGGTCGCCGTCCTTGGCCTTGGAGCCCTTCTTGCGGTCCTTGAAGTCCTGCGCGGTCTCGGCCAGGTTGGCCAGCGCTTCGTCAACCGATGCGTCGTCGGCCTTGGCCACCAGCTTTTCGATCTTGATGCCGGAAAAATCGACCTCGGGAACCTCGGGCAGCTTTTCGTAGGACATCTCGACGTTGACGTCGTCGCCCTCTTTCCAGTCTTCGTTGACCATCTTGACCGCGGGCTGCATCGCGGGGCGGTCGCCGCTGTCCTCGAAATGCTTGTTCATGGCGCCGTCGATGACTTCCTGCATCGACTCGCCCAGCAGGCGCTGACCGAACTGCTTGCGCAGCAGCGGCATCGGCACCTTGCCCTTGCGAAAGCCCTTCATTTCGATTTCGGGCTGCGCTTCGACCAGCTTCTCGTTGACCTTTGCGTCAAGCTCGGCGGCCGTGACAGTGATCGCGTAGGCGCGCTTCAGACCTTCGTTCAGTGTCTCGGTGACCTGCATGGTATTCCTCTTCGGCTCGGGCCCGCAGGAATTGCGGTCGCCCCTGTACAAAATCTGGGTTCTTCTAAGCACGGGATGCCGGTGGCGCAAGGTGAATCGTTGGCTCTGACGCCATGTTCGCACCAATGACCGGGTTTTGCCGGTTCAGCCCTGTGACAGGGCCTGCATCCAGCCCAGGCTGTCGCCCGTCGGGCCATCGGGTTTGTATTCCGCGCCCAGCGGGGCGGACCATCCCGAACCGGTGATTTGCGCAAAGATCATGGCATAGTTCAGCTCGCCCTGATCAGGGCGGCCCCGGGTCGGCACCCCGGCGAACTGGACATGGCCGACGATGCCGCGAAGGGCGGCGAACCGGGTGGTGATGTCGCCCTCGGTGCGGCCGATGTGATAGCAGTCGAACATCAGTTTCAGGTTGGGCGCGCCGACCTCGGCGATGATGGCTGCGGCCTGATCGGTGGTCTGCAGGAAATAGCCCGGGGCGTCGTGCCGGTTCAGCGGCTCGATCAGGATGGTGATGCCAAGGGGCGCGGCGGCACTGGCGGCATAGGCCAGGTTTTCGCAGAAAATCTTCCTTGCCTCTTCGCCGGCGGAAAAGCCTGCCATGACATGCACCGCCCCGGCCCCGATCTGTGCCGCATACGCCAGCGCCTGATCAATCGCCGCCCGCGCATCCGCCGCGCGCCCCGGCAGCGCCGACAGCCCGTTTTCGCCAGCCGCCCCGCGCACCGTGTTGATGCCCAACATGCGCAGCCCGGTTTCCGCCAGCGCGGCCTTGGTCACCTCGGCGGGTGTGTCGTAAGGCCAGTGGCATTCCACCGCGTCAAAGCCCGCCGCCTTGGCGGCGCGGATCGCATCGGGCAGGGAAAGCTCCTGCCAAAGAAAGCCGAGATTGGCGGAAAACTGCGTCATGCGTCCCACTCCACGTTGAATTTGGTCACGATCTGCCGGACCTGGTCGTCGCTCAGCCCGCGCGCCTGTGTTCCGCGCAGCATCATGGCAAGGCGCGCGCCGTCTTCCAGCTCTTCGATGGCATTGCAGGCGGCCTCCACGTCCTTGCCCGCGACGACGGGGCCGTGGTTGGCCAGCATCACCGCCGACCGCTTGCCCGCCAGCCCGCGCACCGCCGCGCCCATGGCCGGATCGCCGGGCAGGAAAAACGGCAACAGCTTGACCCTTCCCAGCTTCATGATCCCGTAGGGCGTCAGCGCGGGCAGAAAATTGTCCTCGTCCACCTCGGGCAGCATCGACAGCGCGACCGAGTGGCACGAATGCAGGTGCACCACTGCGCCCGCCGTGCTGCGCGTGTCGTAGAACGCGCTGTGCAGCGGCATTTCCTTGGTCGGCGGATCGCCGTCGATCAACTGCCCCGCCGCGTCGAACCGCGACAGGCGCGCCGGATCCAGCCGCCCGAAACTGGTTCCCGTGGGCGACACCAGCAGCCCGCCATCGGGCGTGCGGGCCGAAATGTTGCCCGTGCTGCCATGGGTCAGCCCCCGGTCGAACAGCGAGCGCGCCAAAAGGCAGATCTGCTCGCGCAGCGCGTTTTCGGACATCATGCCCCCGCCAGCAGCCTGTCGGCCTTTTCAAAAAAATCCTCGGCGCCGAAATTGCCCGATTTGAGCGCCACCACCAGGTCGGGCCGCGCCCGCAGGGCCGGCACGCCCGGGTCGATTTCCGGCCCGATCTCAAGCCGGTCCAGCCCCAGCCCCTCGACGATCGCGCCCGAGGTTTCGCCGCCCGCGGTGATCACCCGCGTTGCCCCCGCCGCCACGCACAGCCGCGCCACTTCGGCAAAGAACCCCTCAAGCGCCCCAGAGGCCGCCTCGGAACCAAATCGGGCCTGCACGGCCTTGACGATCTCGGGATCGGCCGAGCTGTAGACCAGCGGCAGCCCCTTGGCCCCCATGGCCCAATCCGCGATTTCCATGGGCGATACCCGCCCTTCGATCACCTCGGCGGCGATGATCTCGCGCGCGGGGCTGTGGGCCTTGTGCCGCGCCACCTGCGCCCTTGTGGCGATCGAGCAGGAGCCCGACAGCGCCATCGCCTTGCCGCCCTGCCCCGTCCAGGGCACCGGCGCGGCCTTGCAGCCAAAGTTGCCGGGCAGCCCAAGCGCCACGCCCGATCCCCCCGTGATCAGCGGCAGCCCCTTGGCCGCGCGGCCGATCTCGACCAGGTCTTCGTCGCGGATCGCATCGACCACGATCAGCCGTTTGCCCGCAACGTGCTGGTCCCACAGCCCCTTGCTGATCGCCTCGGCCCCGCCAAAGACCACCCGCGCCGACACATGGCCAACCTCAAAGGACGTCTGCGGCGCCAGCCAGCGGCGGATGTCGGCGTCGGTCATCGGGGTCAGCGGATGGTTCTGCATGCCGCTTTCGTTCAACAGCTTGTCCGCCACGAACAGATGCCCCTGATAGACCGACCGCCCGGTGCCCGGAAAGGCCGGGCAGACGATCACCTGCCAGGCGTCCAGCGCCTTGGCCAGCGCCTCGGCCACCGGGCCGATATTGCCCTGCGGCGTGGAATCGAAGGTCGAGCAATACTTGAAAAAGATCTGCTCGCAGCCCTGGGCACGCAGCCAGTCCAGCGCCGCCAGAGACTGGCGCACGGCCTCTTCCGGGTCGATCGAGCGCGATTTCAACGCCACGACCCCGGCCTGCGCATCCGCATCCGCGGGCCCCTCCGGCACGCCGGTGTATTGCACCACCGTCATGCCGCCCTTGGCCAGCGTATTGGCCAGATCGGACGAGCCGGTGAAATCGTCGCCGATGCATCCCAGTTTCATGATGTCTCTCCCGGCAGGGTCAGCCCTGCGTTGCGCGCGTAAACCTTGGCCACCGCCGCGTCGTCTTCGCCGCCCAGCCCCATGCCCTGCGCCGCCAGGTATTGCTGCATCGCCGCAGCGGTAATCGGCGCGCTGAATTTCGCGCCCTTGGCAATGTCCAGCACGATGCCCAGATCCTTGGGCCAGATATTGACCGAGCTGTGCGGCGTGTAATCCCCCGCCACGATATGCGGCGCGCGGTTTTCCAGCATCCAGCTGGTGCCGGCACATTTGCTGATCACCTCAAGAAACTGATCCGGGGCCACGCCTTGTGTCATGCCGAACGTCAGCGCCTCGGCCATGGCGGCGATATGCACGCCTGCCAGCAGCTGGTTCACCGCCTTCATGGCGCTGCCTGCGCCCGCCGCATCCCCAAGTTCGAACACCGTCTGGGCGCAGGCCTGCAACACCGGCCGCGCCGCGGCAAAGGCCGCATCGCTGCCCGAGGCCATGATCGACAACTGCCCGCTGGCCGCCTTGATCGACCCGCCCGAAATCGGCGCATCAAGGTACAGCACGCCATGCTCGGCGCAGCGCGCCTCCATCGCGCGGGCAAAGTCGGGCGGCACGGTGGCGCAGGCCAGAACCACGGCGCCCCTGGACAAAAGCGGCACAACACCCTTTGCCCCGAACAAAACCTCTTCGGTCTGGGCCGCGTTCAGCACCACGACCACCACCGCAGCCAGATCCCCCGCCACATCCGGCAGCGTCCCCGCCGCCCCGCCAAGCGCGGCAAAGCGCGCCTCGGCCTCGGGGTTCACATCAAAGCCATGGGTCGGCAATCCGGCCTTCAGGCAAGAGCCGGCCATGCCGAACCCCATAGAGCCAAGGCCGATGACGGCGGTCTTCGTGTCCTGGGTCACGTCTCATTCCTTCTTGTTGCGATGGAGCAAGGGGGCAAACCACGCCCGCTCCTGCATTCAGTGCGAAGAAATGACACCTGTGTCAATGAACCGACGGCCCGGGATGCCCGCGCGCACCGAAACGGCAAAGATCCCACTGACGTAAAAAGATGGTGCGGGTGGAGGGACTTGAACCCCCACGCCTTGCGGCGCCAGAACCTAAATCTGGTGCGTCTACCAATTTCGCCACACCCGCATCCTGCCCGGCGCAGGCACCGGGCAGGACGGTGTCTAGCAAAGCCTTTGCCCGAGGGCGAGTGGAAAATTGGATGCAAATTCGCAGCATCGAGTTCCCACAATGGTCGCCCCATTTACGCATTCTTGCCACATTTGAGTTGAAAAAAGGACGCAGACAAGCAAACAGGAAGAACGATCATGGACCTTCAGACCCTCGATCACGCCCCCAAGACCCTGACCGCCCGCCACGTTGCGGCCAGCGAAGGGCGCAACGCTCTGACCGCAGGCACCGTGGTGCTGACGCTGGACGGCGCGCTGCCGGTGGAATTCATCGCCGTCGGTGACAAGGTCATCACGCGCGACAGCGGCATCGCCACGGTCCGCGACATCCGCCGCACCACGCTGCGCGTCAAGGCCGTGTCGATCAAGGCTGGCTCGCTTGGCAACACCCGGCCCGACCGCGACGCCGTTCTGCCCGCGGGGCAGGAAATCCTGATCCGCGACTGGCGCGCCGAGGCGCTGTTCGGCGCCTCGCAGGCATTGGTTCCGGCCGCACGCCTTGTCGATGGCGAATACATCCGCGACATCGGCACCCGCGAAATCGAGGTGGTCGAGCTGGTCTTCGACGCCCCCCACATTCTTTACGCAGACGGTCTTGAGGTTGCCTCGGCCAAGGCTGACCTGCCCGCGTAAACCACCACACTGCGATCTTGTCTGCAAAGGCGGTTCTTAGGGGCCGCCTTTTGCTTTGCCCCCCTTCGGCTGACGCAAGGGCGACTATGGCAAAGAAGACTCAATACCGAAGATTTTGCGGCATGGCCCATGAAATCGGCGCGACTTGGGCACAATCCGGCCTTAATCCTTGGTCAAAAAAAGAGGCAGACAAGATGACAGGAAAAAAGACCATGGACCTTCAGACGCTCGATCACGCAGCCAAATCCCTTCCCGCCCGCCATGTTGCGGCCAGCGAAGGCCGCAACGCCCTGGCCGCCGGCACCGTGGTGCTGACGCTGGACGGCGCGCTGCCGGTGGAATTCATCGCCGTCGGTGACAAGGTCATCACGCGCGACAGCGGCATCGCCACGGTCCGCGACATCCGCCGCACCACGCTGCGCGTCAAGGCCGTGTCGATCAAGGCTGGCTCGCTTGGCAACACCCGGCCCGACCGCGACGCCGTTCTGCCCGCGGGGCAGGAAATCCTGATCCGCGACTGGCGCGCCGAGGCGCTGTTCGGCGCCTCGCAGGCATTGGTTCCGGCCGCACGCCTTGTCGATGGCGAATACATCCGCGACATCGGCACCCGCGAAATCGAGGTGGTCGAGCTGGTCTTCGACGCCCCCCACATTCTTTACGCAGACGGTCTTGAGGTTGCCTCGGCCAAGGCTGACCTGCCCGCGTAAACCAAACACACTGCGATCTTGTCTGCAAAGGCGGTCCTTCGGGGCCGCCTTTTGCGTTTCAAAGTCCAAGGTTGCGGAAAACCCTTGGCAACTGCTCAGGCAGATCCTCGGCGATGAGCCCTGGCCCAAAGCTGCGCGCGCATTCGATGTGCAGCCAGGCCGCGGTTTCGGCGGCCTGCATCGGGGTCAGCCCGCGCGCCAGAAGCCCGGTGATGAAACCTGCCAAAACATCGCCCGACCCGGCTGTCGCCAGCCACGGCGCGGCGCGGTCATAGACGGCGGCATTCACGCTGCAGCGCCCGTCGGGCGCGGCGATCACCGTGTCGGGGCCCTTGAACAGCACGATGCAGCCCGCCCGCGCCGCCGCCTCGCGCGCCGCGTCCACCTTGGAATAGGCCGGGCCCGTGGTGGCCGGTGCCTTCAGCTTGGCCGCAACATCGGGGAAAAGCCGGGCGAATTCGCCCGCATGGGGCGTCAGGATGCAATTGGGATGCAGCAAGTCAAACAGCGCCTCGGGCGCATCGGCATAGGCGGTCAAGGCATCGGCATCCAGAACGACCGCCCGCCCCGGACCTGATCCGGGGCCACTGGCCAAAGCCACCGGAACCAAATCGCGCGCACGTTTCAGCCCCAGCCCCGGCCCCAGACACAGCGCATTGATCCGGTCGTCCTGCAAGACCTTCGCCAATTCCTCGGCCGTTCCGGCCCGCGTCAGCATCAGGGCAGTGATCTGGCAGGCCACCTCCATCTGCGCCGATCCCGGCACGCCCAGTGTCACCAGCCCCGCACCAATCCGCAGTGCCCCCCGCGCCGCCAACCGTGCCGCGCCGGTGTGACCAGCCCCACCGGACAGGATCAAGGCGTGGCCATTGCCGTACTTGTGACCCTCCACGTCTTTTCGCAGCCAGGAGGGATGGCTTGCCTCGACCAGCTTGACGGTTTCAGCGCGATCCTTCCGCCAATCTTCGGGCTTGGGCGTCTCAAGACCAATGCCCTTCACCACCAGTTTGCCACTGGCGGCCGGCCCACCCTCCAGGATGTGTCCGAGCTTTCTGGCGTGAAAAGTGACGGTCAGGTGCGCGGACGACGCAAACCGATAATGGTCGTCCGCGTGAGGAAAGCTCCGCCCGCTATCGGCACAGATACCGCTGGGGATATCAACCGCAACGATGGCAGGCCTGCCACGTTCGTTGCCGAATTCAATCGGAAAGCAATCCACCATGTCTTCCAAGTTCCAAAACAACTCGCCCAACGGCTGCAAGGATCGGGCAAGTCCGTTGCCGAACAGCGCATCGATCAGCAGGTCTGCTTTCCATCCGTCAAGCGCCAGATATGCCGCAAAGGGGGAAACCGGACCGTTCCACCGCTCATAATTCACCTTCGCATCCGGCGGCAGCCGCTCCGAGTCGCCGTAGAGTACCACCTCCACGTCCCATCCGCGCTCCCTCAACAACCGCGCCACCACGAACCCGTCGCCGCCGTTGTTGCCCGGCCCGCAGAGCACCACGGCGCGGTGCGCGCCCTGCCCCAGTTCCGGCCATTCCTCGAAAACCGACTGCACCACCCCTGCCCCGGCGCGCTCCATCAATTCAAGGCCGGTGACAGAACCCGACTCGATGGCGGCCTGTTCGATGGCGCGCATTTGGGCAGCGGTCAGCAGTTCGGTCATCATTTCACCCCCGGCGATTCAATTTCGCCCGATTTTGGTGCAACTTGCACAAAATTTAATCACGCCTCAAAAAACGGCGCTTCCTGCCGCTGCAGAATGCCCCTATCAGATTGTGGCCGCCAGACAGAAATGATCTGGCAGGGCCAACCGAATGACGAGGAGAGGCACGGCCATGAAAAAGATCGAGGCGATCATCAAGCCATTCAAGCTGGACGAAGTGAAGGAAGCCCTTCAAGAGGCTGGCATTCAGGGCCTGTCCGTTGTCGAGGTCAAGGGTTTCGGTCGTCAGAAAGGCCATACCGAACTGTACCGCGGTGCCGAATACGTGGTCGATTTCCTGCCCAAGGTCAAAATCGAAACCGTGCTGGACGACGATCAGGTGGATGCCGCGATCGAGGCCATCATCGGCGCGGCCAAGACCGACAAGATCGGCGACGGCAAGATTTTCGTCAGCCCGGTCGAACAGGCCATCCGCATCCGCACCGGCGAGTCCGGCTCGGACGCGCTGTAATTCACACGACTCTCAAGAATAACAAACCAAGGGAATAGCGAAATGAGCGCAAAAGACCTGCTCAAACTGATGAAGGACGAGGAAGTCGCCTACGTCGACATCCGTTTCACCGATCCGCGCGGCAAGCTGCAGCACGTGACCGTCATCGAAAGCGAAGTCGACGAGGATTTCCTCGAAGAAGGCTTCATGTTCGACGGCTCGTCCGTTGCCGGCTGGAAGTCGATCGAAGCATCCGACATGAAACTGATGCCCGACTGCGACAGCGCCTACATCGACCCCTTCTATGCTGAAAAGACCGTCTGCATTCACTGCAACGTGGTCGAGCCGGACACCGGCGAAGCCTATGCCCGCGACCCGCGCGGCACCGCACTGAAGGCCGAAGCCTACCTGAAATCCTCGGGGATCGGCGACGTGTCCTATTTCGGCCCCGAAGCCGAATTCTTCCTGTTCGACGACGTGCGCTACAGCGTCAAGCCGAACAAGGTTTCTTATGAACTGGACGCCGACCACGCCGCATGGAACACCGATGCGGAATTCGAGATGGGCAACCTGGGCCACCGCCCCGGCTACAAGGGCGGCTATTTCCCGGTCAACCCGATGGACGACGGCCAGGACATCCGTTCCGAGATGCTCAGCACCATGAAGCGTCTTGGCATGAAGGTCGACAAGCACCACCACGAAGTGGCGACCAGCCAGCACGAACTGGGCCTGGTCTTCGGTTCGCTGACCAAGCAGGCCGACGAGCTGCAGAAATACAAGTACGTCGTGCACAACGTGGCGCAGTCCTACGGCCGTTCCGCAACCTTCATGCCCAAGCCGATCAAAGGCGACAACGGGTCGGGGATGCACGTGAACATGTCGATCTGGAAAGACGGCAAGCCGCTGTTCGCAGGCGACAAATACGCCGACCTGAGCCAGGAAGCGCTGTATTTCATCGGCGGCATCCTCAAGCACGCCAAGTCGCTGAACGCCTTCACCAACCCGTCGACCAACAGCTACAAGCGCCTGGTCCCGGGCTACGAAGCCCCCGTTCTGCGCGCCTATTCGGCCAGCAACCGTTCGGGTTGCGTGCGTATTCCGTGGACGGAATCGCCCAAGGCCAAGCGCGTCGAGGCCCGCTTCCCCGATCCGGCTGCAAACCCCTACCTGTGCTTTGCAGCGCTTTTGATGGCCGGCCTTGACGGCATCAAGAACAAGATCAACCCGGGCGAAGCCATGGACAAGAACCTGTACGATCTTCCGCCCGAGGAACTGGCCGGCATCCCGACCGTCTGCGGCAGCCTGCGTGAGGCCATGGAAGAGCTGCAGGGCGACATGGACTACCTGCTGGCCGGTGACGTGTTCACCAAGGACCAGATCGACGCCTACATCGCCCTGAAAATGGACGAAGTCGAAGAGTACGACATGACCCCGCACCCGGTCGAGTTCAAGAACTACTACAGCTGCTGATCCGATCAGCCGCGCATTGCGGAAGGGGCGTCCATTTGGGCGCCCCTTTTGCATGGCCGCCGCGCCGCCCGGGCGTCGCCGCATCGCAAAAATGACGATTGCCGGCAGATTTTCCCCCTGACAGCCAGACATCGGCGCCGCCCGCGCCGTCACCCGTCCCCATGGCGTCACAAGTCAGGAATTCCCTCTTGGAAGATCGGCGTCAAAACAGGTAGCCTTTGCCAAACGTATCTGTGACCGGAGACCTTCATGCGCCGTTTTCTTTCCGCCCTTTGCCTGACAGCCCTGACGGCTGTTCCGGTCCATGCCGCCAGCTGCGGCAACAACAAGTCCGGCTTCGAGCCCTGGAAAGGCGAATTCGCCGCCGAGGCACAGCGCGCCGGAGTGGGGCAACGCGGTCTCGATGCGCTGCGCTCGGCCAGCTATTCGACCAAGACGATCAACGCGGACCGCAACCAGAAGGGCGTCAAGTACAGCTTTGACAAGTTCGTGCAGATCCGCCTTGGCTCGCTTGACGGGTTTGCCGCCACAGGGCGCAAGCGCAAGGCAGCCAATGCCAATTTCTATGCCGCGGTTGAGCAGCGCTATGGCGTGCCGGCCGGGATCCTGATCGCGATCCACGGCATGGAAACCGGCTATGGCCGCAACATGGGGTCGGAACCGGTGGTCAACTCGATCCTGACGGTGGCCTATGACTGCCGCCGCGCCTCGTTCTTTACGCCGCATGCGATTGCCGCGCTGAAGATGGTCGACCGCGGCATGTTGGCGCCGGGCCAGAAGGGCGCCTTTCACGGCGAGCTGGGTCATACCCAGTTCCTGCCCGGCAACGCCATGCAATACGGCGTTGACGGCAACGGCGACGGACGCGTGGATTTCTACAACGAGGCCGACGCCCTTGCCTCGACCGCAAATTTCCTGCGTCAAAAGGGCTGGCGGCCCGGTGTGGGCTATCAGCCTGGCGAGCCGAACTTTCGCGTGCTGAACGAATGGAACGCCGCAACCGTCTATCAGCAGGCGATTGCCGCCGCGGCGATCCGCATCGAGCGCTAAGGTTTCATTAAACAGTAGGGCAAAAGACGGGGGATTGACCGCAATCCCCCGTCGTTTTTTCTTAACCACGTCTAAAATTTACCTGAATTGCCAAGCATTGTGTAACCCATCAGCGCCGTTTTCAGCCTGACGAGGAACACGACATGTATATTGACGAGCACCCCTACGCCGGTTTGATTTTGCCGGACCGGAACGGTTTGAACCCCGCCCCCTACCTTGACGCCTGCCAGCAGGTACTGGCGCGGCTTGACCCGCGCCCGGTCGGGGTTCCCAAACGGTCGGCCAAGCGGCAGGCCGTGCTGGGGGACTATTACGGGCTGCGCGTCATCCCACAAGAGGACAGCGCCTATGGCCCGCGCGTCCTGATCCAGGTCATCACCCGCGATGGCGCCACACCGGACGAAGAAAAGGCATCGCGCCTGTTGTCCGACACGGTTCTGGCCGCGCTGCATCACTCGCCTGCCGACACCATCGAATGGTACACCCCGGACACGCTGATCTCGGCCGAGGATTTCATCCGGCTGCGCAGCTATGTCTCGCCCCGCCGCGAAGGCGCCGCCCAGACGAACGACCCCGAGGCCACCGTCCGCGCCGTCGAGCACCTGCTCGAGGACGAAGCGCTGAGCGCGCAGGACAATGTCCATGTCGAACACGCCCCGCAGGCCGAGGCCGAAGAACAGCTGGCCGATCACCGGTTGCGGCAGATGTTCTCGGAACCGGACGAGTACGAAGAAAAGCCCGCCTACAACCCGCTGGAACGCATGCGCGAACGCATGGCCGAACAAGAGCCCGAGCAGATCCGCCTGAGCGCGGCAGGCTGGCTGATGTCCGGCATGCTGGCGGTGGTGTGTTTCCCCGTGGCGGTTTTTGTCTGGATCACGTCGCTGGGTCGGGGGATGGACTTCCGCCTGACGACACAGGTTCTGTCGGTGACGATGCTGTTCCTGGTGCTTCAGAACTCGAACCACCTGCACACGCTTCTGAACCGGGTCCTGCACTAAGCGCGGCGCGGGGCAGGATGTAGGTGTGGATTGAAAACACCACCGCCCCGCTGACCGGCAGACGCATCAGGCTTTGCCTTTCGCTGCGCATATAGGGCGCGGTGGCCGGATCGCCGATCGGGCGCCGGTCATCCGAGGCGCGCGGATGGAACAGCGCCGCGTCCTGGTACCAAAGCGCGTTGAACCGCCACAAGGGCCGCCCCACCTGCACCCCGTCGAACAGCCGTTGCACCCGCCGCGCGATCCCATCGTCGTAGGGTTCGACAGGTTCGTGAATACCGATCAACGCCTGTCCGGCCTTTTCCGCCAGCATCCAGCTGGCCGGAAAGCACAACAGCGCGCCGCGCAGCACGTGTTCGTCGCCTTCCTTGACCAGCAGGCAGAAATCTTCCTGCACCAGCTGCCCCAGGCTGGCCAGCGGGTCATCCGCGTCGGGCGTGACGCGGCGCCCATCCGGGCAGATCACCGCCCCACCGTCCCGGGCAAAGCCCTGCGGAAGGGCGCTGAGGACCTCGTCCAGCAGCTCCTGCGCGACGGGCAGCGCAGTGGGGTCCAGCCACAGCACCTTGTCGCGGCCGCTGTCCAGCAGCCGCGCCTTTTCCGCCAGTTGCCCGGCATAGGCTTCGTTCACTGACAGCCAGCCTTCGGGGCCGACCGGGGCAATGCCCGGCAAGGGGCGCGGGCGCAGCGGATCGTAAGGGATGGAGTGGTTCAGGATCATGGGACGCAGAGTGCGCCAGCCCGCGCGCGCCCGCAAGCCCGCGCAAGGGCGGTCAAAACGACGCGTTTTTGCGTCGCAAACCGGCGCGCCCGCGCCGCCGCGATTCGCCACGCTTGCCCGAAAGGGGGGAGGCCCGCCATGAACGAGCATTACCGCGATACCCGCAAGATCGACCCGGCGCGCGGCGCGCTGTTGGGGGACAACACCCCCAATGATGCCGACCGGATCGAGATTGGCCCCACCCGCCTTGCCTATGGCGAATGGGCGGCGGCGGGGCTGGAGCTGCCCGACCTGCAACAGATGCGCCGCTATCGCTGGCAAAGGCTGGTCGATCACATCAACGCGCGCGATTACGCCGGCCTTCTGGTCTTTGACCCGCTGAACATCCGCTATGCCACCGACAGCACCAACATGCAGTTGTGGAACACCCACAACCCGTTTCGCGCCGTGCTGGTCTGCGCCGATGGCTACATGGTGATCTGGGACTAC
Source organism: Tropicibacter oceani (assembly GCF_029958925.1). Taxonomy (NCBI): domain Bacteria; kingdom Pseudomonadati; phylum Pseudomonadota; class Alphaproteobacteria; order Rhodobacterales; family Roseobacteraceae; genus Pacificoceanicola; species Pacificoceanicola oceani. The sequence continues at coordinate 2,266,653 of NZ_CP124616.1, read as the reverse complement.
AAGAATTCACCCTTCCTGTCCGCCTTCAACCCGCTGGTGCGCGAAGCGCGCTCGGGCGCCGACCTGTTCTACTTCGACCGCGGCGACAAGGTGGATGTCGCGGCGGACGTCTTTTCCAACGAGGTGCGCGGGCTGTTGGCCGAACACGCCCCAGGCAACCGCCGCCTGGCGGTGGACAAACCGATGATCCACGGGCTTCGCGCGCTCGAGGCGCAGGGCCTGCAGATCATGGAGGGCGAAGAGCTGACGGAAAAGGCGCGCTCGGTCAAAGGGCCCGATGAAATCCGCGCCATGCGCTGCGCCAGCCATGCCTGCGAAACAGCCGTGGCCGCGATGGAACACTTTGCCCGCGAACAGGTGCCGCTTGGCCAGACCTCAGAAGATGACATATGGGCGGTGCTGCACGCCGAAAACATCCGGCGCGGCGGCGAATGGATCGAAACCCGCCTGCTGACCTCGGGGCCGCGCACCAATCCCTGGTTTCAGGAATGCGGCGCGCGCATCGTGCAGAACAACGAAATCGTCGCCTTTGATACCGACCTGATCGGCAGCTACGGCATTTGCGTCGACATCTCGCGGACCTGGTGGGTAGGCGATCGCGCGCCGCGCGCGGACATGGTGGATGCGATGCAACACGCGCACGACCACATCATGACCAACATGCAGATGCTGCGCCCCGGCGTTCGGATCGAGGACCTGTGCCGGAATACCCATGTGCTGCGCCCCGAATTCCAGGCCGGCAAATATGGCTGCCTGATGCACGGCGTGGGGCTGTGTGATGAATGGCCGCTGGTCGCCTATCCCGACAAGATGGTGCCGGGGGCGTTCGACTATGAATTGCAGGCCGGAATGGTGCTGTGCGTCGAGGCGCTGGTATCGCCGCAGGGGGGCGATTTTTCGATCAAGCTGGAGGACCAGGTTCTGATCACCGAAGACGGTTTCGAGAACCTGACCCGCTATCCCTTTGATCCGCGGCTGATGGGGGCCGCGGGGTAAGTCCCCGCCTCGCCCGCGACACCCGGCACCACCGCCCAAAGCCCGCGATGATCCGACCCCAGCGGCTCCAGCGCCGTGACATGGCCCCTGCCCTCAGGCGCCAGCACATGGTCGATCCCAATCGGCATCGGGAACCAGGGAAGCGTAAAGGTGCTCACATAGCCGCCCACCCGCCGCGTCCGCGTTGCCGCCTGCAATTGCGCAACGCTATGCGACCAGGCCACCGCGTTCAGGTCCCCGCCCAGGATCACCGGCCCCTGCAACCGCTCCAGCTCGGGCAAAAGCGCCTCGACCTGGGTCCATTGCAGCGACGGCCAGGGCCAGTTCAGATGCATCGACACCACCCAGACAGGGCCACTGCCCGGATCGGCCTGCAAGGCGGCAAACCCGTCGCGTTTGGAACAAAACCCGCTGCCGGGCACGATGGGATGGCGCGACAGCACCGCTTCGCCCAGCTTGCCACGCAGCGGGCAGAACTGCTGGTACGGGTAAAGCGGCCGCAGCGCCTCGAGCAGTGCAAGATTGGGGGCCGAAACCTCTTGCAATGTCAGGAAATCGGGCCGCGCGGCACGCACCGCCGCAAGCCACTCGGCGCTTTCACTGCGCTTCCACAACAGGTTCTGCTGGTACAGCGTCACCCCCCCGGCCGCGCCCGTCCCGGCATCCGCCCCGACAACCCCGGCATGTGGCAACAACCCCAGAATCGCCAACCCCGCCAGGGGCCAACGCAGGCGCCGGGGCCAGGCGCTCCAGATCACGGCGAGGGCAAAAAGCACCAGCAAGGGCGCGCGAAACACGGCCAGCGTGTCGCCCGCCGGGTGCAGCGCGCCGCAAAACCCGGCCAGAACCAAAAGCCCCAGAACCGCTGAAACAAGTTTCACCAAAAGCTGCATCCGTCTCACCATGCCGTGACATGACCCCCCGGGCCACTTGCACAAGTGCCTCCTGGCCTTCACCTTTGGCAGACAATCCTTAACGAACGGCCCTGCCATGCCCACGAAACGCCTGACCTTCCCCGGCCATTCCGGAGCCACCCTGGCCGCGCGGCTTGACCTGCCGCAAGGTCCGCACCTGGGGACCGCAGTCTTTGCCCATTGCTTCACCTGCGGCAAGGACATTCCCGCGGCCAAGCGGATCTCGGCGCGGCTGGCAGGCATGGGCATCGCCGTCCTGCGCTTTGACTTCACCGGGCTGGGCCATTCCAAGGGCGAATTCGCCCATACCACCTTTACCTCGAACGCGGCGGATCTGCGCGCCGCCGCCGTCCACCTCGACGATCTTGGCATGGCGCCCTCGCTGCTGATCGGCCACTCGCTGGGCGGGTTGGCGGTGCTCAAGGCCGCAGCGCAGATCGCCTCGGTCAAGGCGGTGGCCACCATCGGCGCGCCCTTCGATCCCCATCACGTCACCCGGCATTTCGACGAACAGATCGAAACGATCCGCAACACGGGCCAGGCCCAGGTATCGCTGGGCGGTCGCCCGGTGACCATCGGCCAGGGCTTTCTGGAAGACGTGCAGGACAAGGACCTTGGCCCCACCATCGCAGGGCTGAACCGCGCCCTGCTGGTGCTGCACGCCCCGCGCGACGAAATCGTCGACATCACCAACGCGACCCGCATCTTTACCGCCGCCAAACACCCCAAAAGCTTTGTCACCCTCGACGAAGCCGATCACCTGATCACCAATCCGCGCGACGCCGAATACGCCGCCGAGGTGATCGCCGCCTGGGCGGGACGCTATCTCGATCTCAAACCGCCCGCGCCGCCCATCGGCGCCCCCGAAGGCATCACCCGCGTGTCCGAAGCCGACCCCGAAGGCTTTTTGCAAGACATCCAGAACGGCCCGCACCACCACGCCCTGGCGGACGAACCAAAGGCCTATGGCGGCAGCAACCGGGGCATGTCCCCCTACGGCTTTCTGGCCGCCGGCCTTGGCGCCTGCGCCTCGATGACAATCCGCATGTATGCGCGGCGCAAGGGATGGCCGCTGACCCATGTCAGCGTCGACGTCACCCATGACAAGCTGCACGCCCAGGACGCCGCCACCGGCACCGAAACCCGCGTCGACAGCTTTACCCGCCGCATCACCCTGACCGGCGACCTGGACCAAAGCCAACGCGACCGGCTGCTGGAAATCGCCGACAAATGCCCGGTGCACAAGACCCTGGAAAAGGGCGCGACGATCAAAACGGAACTCGCCTGATCTTCTTCTTGGCAAAAATACTCAATTCCCCGGCCCGCCAAAAAGCAAAAGACCGGACACGATGGCCCGGCCTTTCAATCCTTGCAGAGGGCGGGGTTGACCCCGCCGCCCCGGCTCAGCCGCGCGCGCGGCCCACCAGTTTCCAGGCCGCCGGCAGAACCAGCGCCGCCAGCGCCAGCTTCAGCACGTCACCGATCAGAAAGGGCGTCAGACCCCATGCCAGGATCGGCTTGTCCCAGCCATACAGCATGCCCAGCCAGATCAGGCCCGGCACATAGATGATCACGTTGCCCAGCAGCATCGCGCCGCCCATCTTGGTGACGGACCGGTCCCAGCCAGCCCGCGCCAGCGCGCCCAGGGCGACCGTCGCAAGAACGTAGCCCACCAGATAGCCGCCAGTGCCGCCCATCATGTACTCAAGCCCGAATTTCTCGGCCGACGAGCCGGCAAAGACGTCAAAGCCGAACGCGCCGACAATCATGTAACCCAGCACGGTCACCAGACCCAGACGCGCGCCATAGGCGGCCCCCAGCGTCAACACGGCAAAGGTGCCCATGGTGATCGGCACGGGCCACATCGGCACCTTGATCTTTGCAGCCACCGCCAGAAAGGCAATGCCCAGCACGACCAGCGCCAGTTGCTTGACGCGCAGTGCGGCGCCCTCGTTTGCGCCAAAGGCCTCGGCCAGCACGTTACGGTTCATCGTGAGGTTCATGTCGTCCCCCTTAATCCCAGGATTGTTTCGCATTGTTTTGCCCCAAGCCCCCCGCCATCGCAAGCCCGCTTGCGCTTTCCGGTGGGGTATAATTTGCAAAGTTTGACTTTGCAGGGGCAAACACGTCGCTTTTCCACCCGGCACAAGCGCCTTGCCAAAAGAATTCGCTTTCCATTCCGGCACACAGGAATAAATGCAGTGCAACCGTGGGTTTTTTAATGAGGGAGTATGGCCGTGTCTGTTCGCGCCAGGATCATCGCCAATGACAGTCTTGTCTTCCTCCGTTTTACCGGCGTGCAGGATCTGCAGATGGCGATGGAAGAGCTGAAGGCCATGCGCGCCCTGCCCGCCTATCGCCCCGGCCTGCCGGAATTGGCCGATCTGTCGGCCGTCACGCGCACCGGGCTCGATTTCAACGCAATGCGCACCCTCGTGCATGACGTGACTTCCCTGGGTGTCGATCCCCAGCGCGAAAAGAGGATCGCCATCTTCGCCCCGCAGGACACGCTTTATGGCATGGCGCGGATGTTCTCGACCCTGACGGAACTGGAACCGGGCAATGTGCGCGGCGCGGCCTTTCGCACCCAGGGCGAATGCCTGGAATGGCTGGGCCGCCCGGAACGGGACTTTGCGGATATTCCCGGCTACGATCTGGTGCCCATGGTCTGACCCGACCCCATCCCTGGCCAACAAAAAAGGCGCCCCACCGGGGCGCCTTTGGTTGTTTCAGGCGGTGCGTGCTCAGATCCGGCTGAGCAATTCGCCGATCGAGTCCTTGGCATCGCCATAGTACATGCGCGTGTTCTCTTTGTAGAACAGCGGGTTTTCGATGCCGGAATAGCCGGTGCCCTGACCACGCTTGGACACGAACACCTGCTTGGCCTTCCACACTTCGAGAACCGGCATCCCCGCGATGGGCGAATTCGGGTCGTCCTGTGCGGCCGGGTTCACGATGTCGTTCGAACCGATGACGATGGCAACATCCGTTTCCGGGAAGTCCTCGTTGATCTCGTCCATTTCCAGAACGATGTCATAGGGGACCTTGGCCTCGGCCAGCAGCACGTTCATGTGGCCGGGCAGACGGCCCGCGACCGGGTGGATCGCGAAACGCACGGTCTTGCCCTTGGCGCGCAGCTTGCGCGTCAGTTCGGCCACGTTGCCCTGCGCCTGCGCCACGGCCATGCCGTACCCCGGCACGATCACGACGCTGTCCGCTTCGTCCAGGGCTGCCGCAACGCCGTCGGCGTCGATGGCCACCTGTTCACCCTCGACCTCCATCTGCGGGCCGGTGGTGCCACCAAAGCCGCCAAGGATGACCGAGACGAACGACCGGTTCATCGCCTTGCACATGATGTAGGACAGGATCGCACCGGACGAGCCGACCAGCGCGCCAACCACGATCAAAAGGTCGTTGCCCAGCGTAAAGCCGATCGCCGAAGCCGCCCAGCCCGAGTAGCTGTTCAGCATCGAGACAACCACCGGCATGTCGGCGCCGCCGATGCCCATGATCAGGTGATAGCCGATGAAGAAGGCAAACAGCGACATCAGCAGCAGCGCCCAGAAGCCCGCGCCATTGAGGTACAGAACCAGCAGCAGGAACGACAGGATCGCCGCGCCAAGGTTCAGCATATGGCCACCCGGCAGCTTTTTCGCCGACGAGGTCAGCTTGCCCGCCAGTTTGCCAAAGGCCACGATCGACCCGGTAAAGGTCACCGCGCCGATAAAGACGCCAAGGAAAACCTCGACCTTGAGGATGGCGATTTCCGCGCTGGTCTTGTGCGACAGCACCTCGGCAAAGCCCTTGATGCCACGTTCATGCATGGCCGAGGCAATGCCCGCCTCGGTCAGACCTGCGGGCAGCGACGCCTTGATTTCCATGACCCGCGCCAGTTCGATATGGGCGTTGTAGCCGATAAAGACCGCCGCCAGACCCACGAACGAATGCAGCGCCGCCACAAGTTGCGGCATTTCCGTCATTTCGACGCGCTTGGCAACGTATTGGCCGGCGCCCGCACCGATCACCATGGCGATCAGCAGGAAGGCATAGTTGCCGATGCCGGGGCCAAAGACGGTGAAGAACACCGCAAGCCCCATGCCGATGATGCCGTACCAGACGGCCCGTTTCGCGCTTTCCTGCCCCGAAAGGCCGCCCAGCGAGAGGATGAACAGAACGCTCGCGGTGATGGCCGCGGCGGTAACGAGTTGATCTCCGAACATTATTCTCTCCGCAGCCTTACGATTTCTGGAACATGGCCAACATGCGGCGCGTCACAAGGAACCCGCCCACAATGTTGATCGTCGCCACAAGCACGGCGATGGTGGACAGCAGGACCACCAGCCAGGACCCCGACCCGATCTGCAGCAGCGCGCCCAGAACGATGATGCCGGAAATGGCGTTGGTCACGGCCATCAGCGGCGTGTGCAGACTGTGCGCAACGCCCCAGATCACCTGGAAACCGATGAAGCAGGCCAGCACGAAGACGATGAAGTGCTGCATGAAGGACGGCGGGGCCACCATGCCCAGCAGCGCCATCAGCACACCGCCGACGATCAGCAGGGTCGCCTGGGACTTGGTCTGCGCCTTGAAGGCGGCCACTTCTGCGGCGCGCTTTTCCTCGGGCGTCAGCTCCTTGGGCTTTTCCTTCTTCTGCGCCGCGATGGCGGCCACCTTGGGCGGCGGCGGCGGGAAGGTGATTTCGCCCTGGTAGGCCACGGTCGCGCCGCGGATCACGTCGTCTTCCATGTTGTGGTTGATCTTGCCGTCCTTGTCGGGCGTCAGATCGGTCAACATGTGACGAATGTTGGTCGAATACAGCGTCGAGGCCTGCGCCGCCATCCGGCTGGGGAAGTCGGTATAGCCGATGATGGTGACGCCGTTGTCGGTGACAACCTTTTCGTCCATCACGGTGCCTTCGACGTTACCACCCTTTTCGGCGGCCAGGTCGACGATCACGGAACCGGGCTTCATCGCCTTGACCATATCCTCGAGCCACAGCTTGGGCGCGGGGCGGTTGGGGATCAGCGCGGTGGTGATGACGATGTCGATATCCGGCGCCAGTTCGCGGAACTTCTTGAGCTGCGCTTCGCGGAATTCGGGGCTGGACACAGAGGCATAGCCGCCGGTGGCCGCGCCATCCTGCTGCTCTTCCTCGAAGTCCAGATAGACGAATTCGGCGCCCATGCTCTCGACCTGCTCGGCCACTTCGGGGCGCACGTCAAAGGCATAGGTGATCGCGCCAAGGCTGGTCGAGGTGCCGATGGCGGCCAGACCGGCCACACCAGCGCCGACAACCAGCACCTTGGCCGGGGGAACCTTGCCGGCGGCCGTGATCTGCCCGGTGAAGAACCGGCCAAAGTTGTTGCCCGCCTCGATCACCGCGCGATAGCCCGCGATATTGGCCATCGAGGACAGCGCGTCCATCTTTTGCGCGCGCGAAATCCGCGGCACCATTTCCATGGCGATGACGTTGGCACCCTTGGACTTGGCCAGCTCCAGCCCTTCGGTGTTGCCACCGGGGTTGAAGAAGGTGATCAGCGTCTTGTCTTTGTTCAGGCGCTTGAGCTCGGTATCGGTGGGGATGCGGACCTTGGCGATGATGTCCGCCTCTTTCCACAGGGCGGCGGCGGTGGCGACCACGGTCACACCGGCGGCCTCGTAGTCGGCGTCCGAGAACCCGGCCAGCGCGCCGGCCCCCTTCTCGATCAAGCACTCATAGCCCAGCTTTTGCAAGGCGGTGGCCGAATCCGGAGTCATCGCAACGCGCGCTTCCCCTGCTTCGACTTCCTTTGGCGTCCCAATTTTCACGGTTGTCCCCCTTTTTCAGGAAATTCACGCCCCTTTACGGAACGTCATTTGGCAAATGGTCTACAGTGCTGACCTAGCAGTCACAAGCTGCCCCGGCCCAGCGGGTCATGCATCGCGCGCTGTAAACCACAGGTTACAGATAAATTAAAGCCATCTTCTCGTTTGTTGCGTATACCGGCTGAACTCAGCAAGAAACTTGCGCTTTAGTCGCAGCTCTTCGGGTTCGACAAAGCGCTTTTCGATGATCCAGACAAACAGCGGGATCAGGGGCAGGCCAAGCACTGCATCCCAATACAGGATCATCCCGGTCAGGATCAGCGAATCGCCAAGGTAGATCGGGTTGCGCGAGCGTTTGAAAATCCCGGTGGTGACCAGCCGCGCGGCCTGCATATGCGGGATGATCGTGGTCTGGTGACGGCGCATTTCATGGACGGCCAGCAGCATCACCACGATGCCCGCCCCCACCATAAGCCCCCCCAGAAGGTCGGCCAGGCCGGTGCCGAAATCCAGCCCCATCGGAACATAGGTCTTTTGCGCCCAGGCCAGGGCCAGGCACCCCAGCAACCAGACCGGCGGAATATCCAGCCATTTCAACATAGTCTCAAACCTTTGCGTGCAGGGAACGTGCGGGCCTCCGGGGCCACCGCCACCGTGTCAGCCCGGATGATAGGCCCCGTTCTGTTTCCAGCCAATCAGCCCGGTCTGCAAGACCACCACATTGTCGCGCCCCAGCAGCCGCGCGGCAAAGACCGCCTGTGCCGACAGGCTGCCGGTATTGCAGAACAGGACAACCTTCTTGTCCTGCGGCAGCTCATCCAGCCGCCCCGGCACCTCGCGCCATTCGATGTGGACCGCCCCGGGGATGGTTTCGGCCTCGAACTGCTCGGCGCTGCGGGTGTCGACAAAGTGGAAGTCACCCCAGACGTCCTGAGACAGTTGTTCCGGAACGATGATGCCGGACTCGTAGGGTTCGAATTCGATATAACCGGTGACGGCATCGGCCAGATCCTGCGCCTGGGTCAGCGCCGGGGAAAGGGCCAGAAGGGCCGTGGTGCAAAGCAGTCGAAGTGTTTTCATGTCGCCTGTCCGTCGGGTGTTTTCGTGGCTGTCACCAAAGACGCCCGCTGAAGCCGAACCTTTGTTGGGCGGCGTTCCAGCCCGCTTTCGCGCCGGAAACATGGGGTGTTCCCGGAATAAAAATGTCTTCGCTGCTGTGCGCACAACATCTGAGTGGGCTGTGGAACTTTTTGCTTTGCAAAAAGACCACCTTGCCCACCGGAATAAAAATGTCTTCGCTGCTGTGCGCATAACATCTGAGTGGGCTGTGGATCTTTTTGCTTTGCAAAAAGACCACCTTGCCCACCGGAATAAAAATGTCTTCGCATTTTTATTCCCACTCCATCTCCTCATAGACGCGGCCGGCGTTCTTGGTTGCCAGTTCCTCGAAGGTATCCAGATAGGCCCAGCGCGCCTGATCGACGTAGTACGCCCCGGCCAGATCGCCGCCCTCGTCGATATGTGCGCCGATCTTGTCGCGCAGGTCATGCAGGTAGCCGACGGTCTCGATCGTCACCATCTCCATGTTGGTCGGATGGCCATGCCCCGGGATCACGAAGGTCGCCCCCAGATCGGTGAACGGCCCTTCAAAGGTCTCGATCCAGCAGCTTGTACAAGTGCCTTCAAAGATCGGCGGCATCCGTTCGTGAAAGGCGATGTCCCCGGCGATCACGATCCCCCACTGGGGAATCCAGACCTGCGTGTCACCCGGATCATGCGCCGGGCCAAGGTGCAGCGCCTCGATGGTCACATCGCCCATCTCGATCACGTGTTTGTCGGAAAACGACAGGTTGGCGTTCACGACCCGGGTGCCTTCGGCCTTGTCCTGGTTGTAGCGCTGCATGCCTTGCAGGATGAAATCGCCATCCTCTTCGACCACCGCAATCGCGTCTTCATGCGCCAGGATATCCACCCCCAGGTCGGCCCAATAGGAATTGCCCAGCATCGCGTGGCCCTGCCCGTTCTCGTTGATCACCAGCTTGACTGGCTGGTCGGTCACGGCCTTGATTTCCTCGTGCAGGGCAGCGGCCAGGCGCGCCGATGCGCCGCCGTTGATCACCACCACCCCGTCACCGGTCACGATGAAGGACAGGTTGTTGTTATGGCCCGAGTTTTCATAGGTCGGCGGCGCCGTCGCCCCGATTGCGGACCAGACGCCGGGGATCACCTGCACCGGCTTGCTGTACAGTTCGGACTGCGGATACATGTCCGCGATATCCTCGTGCGCCATGGCCGCGCCTGACGCGACCACCAAAGCCAAGACCGAAACCATCTGCTTCATCGTAAACCCTCCCTGATGATGCGCATACATTCGCATACGTGAATGCCTTTGCCAAGCAGCCTCAAAGCTACGCCTTGTCACAGGGCGGTGCTTGGCTAGGGTATCCCCAACGAACGGGAGGATGACATGCTGACAGGCAAACACGCGCTGGTGACGGGCGGCGGAACGGGGATCGGGCTGGCCATTGCGCTGGCGCTTGCGGCGCAGGGCGCGCAGGTGACCATCACGGGCCGTCGCGCCGCGCCGCTGAAGGCCGCTGCAGGCGGCAACATCCACGCCCTTGTCATGGACGTGATGGACGAAGCCGCCGTGGTGCAAGGCATCGAAGAGGCCACCCAGGCCCGCGGCCCCATCCAGATCTGCGTGCCCAATGCCGGCATCGCCGAAGGCCGCGCCATCCTGAAAACCGACATGGAGTTCTGGCGCCGCATGATGGCCACCAACCTTGACGGCGCTTTCCTGACCATCCGCGAAAGCCTGAAATCCATGACCCAGACCGATTGGGGCCGCGTCATCGCCGTGTCGTCCATCGCCGGGGTCAAGGGGTTGAAGGGCGCGCCCACCTATACCGCGTCGAAACACGCCCTGCTGGGGCTGATCCGCGCGCTGGCGGCCGACTACGCCACCAAACCCTATACGTTCAACGCGCTTTGCCCTGCCTATGTCGATACCGACATCGTCACCAGCAACATCGACAGCATCATGAAACGCACCGGCATGGACCAGGCCGCCGCCCGCGACCTGATGGTCGGGGTCAATCCGCATGGCCGCCTGATCACCCCGCAAGAGGTCGCCGAGGCGGCCCTGTTCCTGTGCGGCCCCCACTCCGGAAGCGTCAACGGACAGGCCATCCAGATCGCCGGCGGCGAGGTCTAGCGCCCGACCGCGCACCCACCGGACACCTGGCCCAAAGGGCAACAGGCACCCGTTCTGCGGCTGGCACCCCTGCTGGCCGCCCAGGGTATCCGCGCGCCCTCCAAAAGCGTCGGATTTTCTTTAAACGTCACTTATTCACTGGACCTTAATCCGGGCATGACACGGTCTGCCGCGTGCGATCAATCCCGGTTCCAGGTGGAATGTCCCTTCATGATCGCATCCTTCGAACTGGCGCCGTTCCCAGCGGCACCAATGATATCTGAGAGGCATCATGACCAAAACTAGCGACGACACTTTGACCCCCACCCATCCTGGCAATGTCATCTCGGTATTGATTGTCGATGATCTCGAAACCGACCGCATGCGGCTGGCCCGCCAGTGCCGCAAGGCCGGGCTGAAGGCCGAATATTACGAGGCCGCTTCGCTGGCCGAAACCCAGGACGCCATGCAGAGCATGCATTTCGACATGATTTTCCTGGACTATCACCTGGATATGGAAACCGGGCTGGACGTGCTGGAAATCATCCGCGCCGATCCCAACCACGAGGATACCGTCGTTTTGATGGTCACCAGCGTCGGCGAACCCGAGATCATCGTCCAGGCGATGCGGGCCGGGTGTTCAGACTATCTGGTCAAGGATGAAATGACGGTCGAAAGCGTGCGCAAGGCGATCACCTCGGCCTTTGAACGGCAGTTGATCAATGTCGCCATGACCAACGAACGCGCCCTGCGCGAGCGCATGGTCAAATCCATCAACCGCTTTACCTGCTCGACCGCTCCGGACATGCAGCGTCTGCTGTATACCGTTCTGCGACGCCTGCGCACGCTGCGCGGCCTGTCCGCCGAGGCCCAGGAAATCATGCACGAACTGCATCTGGCGGAAAACTCCTGCTATCAGCTGTTCGAGCAGGTCGATGACGCGAAAAAGCACTTCATTCAGGCAGAAATGCTGAAACACCCGCAGGATCAGCCGGTCACCCCGCAATTCGGCGTGCGCCCGGCATGACCGATAAGGCAGCAAGGCCTTCCCTGTTCGCGCGGCTGTTCAGGCCCCGGTCTCTGTCGTCGCGGCTGGTGATGATCACCTTGACGGTCACCTTCTGCACGATGAGCATGATGGCCTTGCTGTCCTACGTGTCCATCCGTGACAGCGCCCATGACGCCGCGATGGCGCGGCTTGCCGCCGTGTCGCAGCGGGCGGCCGACCGAATTTCGTCCAACCTGGCGCAAACCGAACGCGACGCGGCGATCATTTCGCAACTGCCGCAGCTGGCTGGCATCCTGCGTGCCAGCCTTTCCCCCGATGGACTGGATTCCAAGGATGGCTCGACCATGGCGCAATGGAGCCGGCGGCTGGAACGCACCTTTGCCTCCATCATTGGCACCCGGCCGCAATACACCCAGCTGCGCCTGATCAGCCGCGACAACGACTGGCAGGAACTGGTCCGGGTGAACCAACTGGCCGATGGCCGGATCACCATCGTCCCGGGCGATCGCCTGCAGCAGAAAGCCGGCGAACCCTATCTTGCCGATTCCGCCCGCCTTGCCTCGGAAGAGGGGTTCTTCTCGCGGGTCACGAAGAACCGCGAACATGGCGTGGTGGTTGGCCGCCCGACCATCCGCTTTATTCAGCCGGTCAAGCACCCCGATGGCAGCCTGTTCGGCGTCATCGTCATCAATGCCGATTTCGAATCCCTGATTTCGTTGGGCCATGTCCAGGCGACCCCCGACGTGACGGTGGGTATCGTCACCGCTTCGCTGGACCACAAGACGCTGTCAGGCGCACCCTCTGCCACGGGTCTTGCCTTCCATGACGACGCCAATTTCCAGCCGCCCGCCATTGCCCCGCTGCTGCAAGACAGCGCCAATTTCGGAAAGATCGTGTTTCACGGCGAAAATGCAAACCTGATCAAGCAGATCATCACCCCGACAGCGTACCGACCGCTGGGGCTTTATACGGTCACACATATTCCCAAATCGGTGCTTTTGTCCGCTGGCATCAACGTTTTGATCCAGGTCGGTGTCATCGGGGTGATCCTGACCGTTCTGGGCGCCATCGTCGCCGGCGCCGCCGGGAAACAGGCGATCCGCCCGCTTGATCAGTTGCTGGATGCGATCCGATCACGCAAGTCGCTGGATGCCACGATCACCTTTCCCAAGGGCCGACAGGACGAGGTTTCCGAACTCGGGCGTGCTTTTGTTGCCATGGCCAACGAACTGGTGGCGGAATCGCAACGCACCCGCGCCATTCTGGATGGCACCGCTGACGGAATGATCGTCAGTCGCCCTGACGGAACGATCATTGATGTGAACCCGGCGGTCGAAACGCTGTTCGGCTATACCCCTCAAGAATTGTTGGGCCGCAACATCACCTGCCTCATGGAAAGCCACATCGGGCGCAAACACAGTGGTTTCGTCGACGCCTCCCTTGCGGACGCAAGGCCCAAGCCCATGGCCGGGCAACGCGATATCGCGGGCGTGGCAAAGTCGGGGGCGCGCATTCCGCTGGAAATCAGCGTAAGCCGCTTGGGTCAGGGCGCCGACTCGATCATCATCGGCAGTCTGCGCGATGTCAGCGAACGCAAGGCCGCCGACAAACGCGTCAACGATCTGATCGCTTCGCTGGAACGGTCGAACAGTGAACTGGACAAATTCGCCTATGTTGCCTCGCACGATCTGCGCGCGCCGCTGCGCGTGATCGACAATGCCTCGAAATGGCTCGAGGAAGACCTCGAGCCGGTGCTGACCGATGACACCCGCGAAAGCCTTCAGTTGCTGCGCAGCCGTGTTGCGCGCATGGAAAGACTGCTGGACGATCTGTTGCAACATTCGCGGATCGGACGTGTCGATCAGGTCAGTGACGAGGTATCCGGCACAGAGCTGGTCCAGCACATCCGCGATCTGATCAACCTGCCCGACACCATGACCCTGAACTTCAACGATGACTTCGAAGGCATCGAGGTGCGCAAGATGCCCCTCGCGACCGTGCTGTTGAACCTGATCAGCAATGCCATCAAGCACAACGACAAGCCTCATGGCCAGGTCGACGTGTCGGTGGTTCCGCTGCCGGCGGGGCTGGAATTCCGGATTACCGACGATGGGCCGGGCATTGCCAAGGAATACCACAAACGGATCTTCGACATGTTCCAGACGCTGAAACCACGCGATCACGTGGACGGCAGCGGCATGGGGCTGGCGATGGTCAAGAAATACGTCGAGCTCGCAGAAGGCGAGATCGACGTCGAATCCGATGGCCAGAACGGCACGACCTTTGTCCTGTTCTGGCCTCATGACGCCCAGATGCCAGAACCAAGGACTGCCGTCGCATGAACGACCATTTCAATTTTGATGCCCGCAGGATACCCGAGATCATCCTGGTCGAGGATGACGACGGGGATGCCAAGGCCATTCGCAGGGCGTTTCACAAGGCCCGGATCGCCAACCCGATCCGCCGCGTCGTCGATGGTGTCGAGGCGCTGGAATTGCTGCGCGGGCAAAACGGCCCCTGCCCCGAGTGTTTCCTTCTGCTGATCGACATCAACATGCCGCGGATGAACGGATTGGAATTGTTGCGTGAAATCCGCAAGGACAAGTCGCTCAAACCTGCCATCGCCTTCATCCTTTCGACCTCGCGCGATGATGACGACATGGCCGCGGCCTATGATGCCAACGTAGCTGGCTACATCTTCAAGGACACGGTCGCGAAGGATTTCTTTCACCTGATTTCGACCATCGACCATTTCTGGCGTGTTGTCGAAATCCCGGTAATCTTGCCAAGCAGGTAGTAACGATGCCCGATATCAATGTGCTGATCGTGGATGACGACCAAGGAGACCGCAAGGCGCTGCGGCGATTGCTCCGTGACTGGCCTGAAGGCGCGGGCCTGTACGAAGCCAGCTCTGCCAGCGACGCGGTGAGTTTTGACGCGGCGGTGCCCGATGTCGTCTGTCTTGACTATCTTCTTCCCGACAGCACCGGGCTGGAGCTTTTGCCCACGCTCAAGATCCGCTGGCCCCAGGCCGCGTTCATCATGATGACGGGGCAAGGCGGCGAAGACCTGGCAAAGACCGCCATCCTGAACGGCGCCTCGGACTATATCGCCAAGAACAATCTGAACCAAAGCGCCGTGTTCAGGATGATCCGGACCGGCATCGAAACCACGCGGATGCAATTCAAGGCAGAACAGCGCCGGAAAGAACTGCAAACCTTTGCCGATGTGCTTGTCCATGATTTCAAGGCGCCTATCCGGGCGGTGTCCTTTCTGGCCGAACAGATCCGCGAGGATATCGAAGACGGCGACAGCGAAGCCGTGCAACATGATCTAGACCTGCTGGAAAAATCGGCACGTCAGATGTCGAACCTGGTGAACAGCCTGACGATCCATATCCGCGTCGACCGCGAACAGGTAGCCGAACAGGTCGACTGGGATGACATCGTTGATCGTGCGCTCACCCCGCTTCGGCAGGAAATCGAAGACAGCGCCGCCACCGTCGAGGTATCGGGTGGCAAAACAAGCTTTACCTGCGTTGCCCCGCTTTTGGCACAGCTGGTCCAGAACCTGATCGCCAATTCGATAAAATTCGCAGGGGATGCGCCCCCGCATTTGTGGCTGTGTGCGGAAAAATCACAAGACCAGAAAATCTGTTTCGAAGTCCGCGACAACGGCATCGGCGTGGCCGAAAAATATCAAAAGATCATGTTCGAACCGTTTCGCCGCACCCCGGGCGCCGATGGCCGTCCCGGCACCGGGCTGGGCCTTGCGACCTGCAAGAAGATCGCCGAACGCCACGACGGCGAAATCTGGTGCGAATCCGCGCTGGCGGTCGGCACCAGCATCTTTTTCACGCTGAACAACGCGGGCGGCGAACAGCTGGCGGTACGCTAGCCCCCCCCCTGCACCCGCACCCTGCCGGATCGACTGGACACCGACGCGCTGCCCAAAGCGCAGGCCAAACCCGCCATCATCGGCCTTTTCGCAGTGACAGACGGCATCGCGGTGGTTGCCATGCTTGCCCTTGGCGCAGCCTTGTCCCATATCAACGGGCACGGCGGGCCCCGGCCCGCGGACGCGGCAACCGGAAAGGAACCAACATGCCCATATCGCTGACCGTCAACGGCACTCCGCACCAGGTGGACCTGCCCGATGATGTCCCGCTGCTGTGGGTGCTGCGCGATCAGTTGAACCTGACCGGCACGAAATTCGGCTGCGGCGTCGCGGCCTGCGGCGCCTGCACGGTGCAGATCGACGGCCAGGCCGTGCGGTCCTGCCAGGTTGCCCTGGCGGATGTCTGGGGCGAGGTGACCACCATCGAGGGGCTTGGCACGCCGGACAACCTGCACCGGTTGCAGGCCGCCTGGATCGAACACCAGGTGGCGCAATGCGGCTATTGCCAGTCCGGCCAGATCATGCAGGCCGCCGCCCTGCTGGCCGAAAACCCCAGCCCCAGCGATGACGACATTGACGCCGCGATGAACGGCAACCTGTGCCGTTGCGGCACCTACCCGCGCATCCGCGCCGCCATCAAATCCGTCAGCGAAGGGGCATAACGCCATGGCAAGCATCGGAAAAATCGCCCGCCGCACCTTTCTTTTCGGCACCCTTGCGGTGGCCGGCGGCGCCGCCTTTGGCGCCTGGTACGTGACCAAAACTGCCCCCAATCCGTTAAGGCCGGAAGACGGCGCGCTGAACCCCTTTGTCGTGATCAACGGCGATGGCATCACGCTGATCGCGCCGCGCGCCGAGATGGGGCAAGGCACCCATACCACCTGGGCCGCCCTGCTGGCCGAGGAACTGGACGTGACCCTGGACCAGGTCACCGTCATCCACGGCCCGCCCGCGCAGGCCTATTACAACAGCGCCCTGATGTCCGAGGGCCTGCCGAACAAGGGCTATGACGCCACCGGCTTTCAGCATTCGCTGGGCGAGGCGATGGGCCACCTGGGCAAGGTCTTTTCGATGCAGGTCACCGGCGGTTCGACCGCGATGAAGGACGGCTTTGAACGCATGCGCGTCATGGGCGCGGGCGCGCGCGAAATGCTGCGGCAGGCGGCGGCGCGGCGCACCGGGCTGGACAGCGCCAGCCTGACGACCCGCGCCGGCATGGTGATCACCCCCGATGGCACGGAAATTCCCTATGTCGATCTGGCGGGCGATCTGGACGGGATCAAACCTCCGAAAATCCGGCTGCGGCCGCAATCGGACTGGACCCTGCTGGGCAAATCCCAGCCACGCATCGACGTTCCGGCCAAATCCACCGGCACCGCGCAGTTCGGCATCGACACCCGCTTGCCGGGGATGAAATTCGCCGCCGTGCGCATGGCCCCCACCCGCGCCAGCATGAAGGGCTTTGACGGCTTCGAGGCAGGGCGCATGCCCGGTGTCGAAAAGGTCGTCGACCTGGGCAACGGCGTCGCCGTGATCGCCAACAACACCTGGCTGGCGATGCAGGCGGTCAACGCGATCCCGGTGGAATGGGACGAGGCCGAGTATCCCGCCACCACCGAAGCGATGTTCGCCGCCATCGAACAGGCCTTTGACAGCGACCCGGACTCGACCATGCGCGACGATGGCGCGGTGGACGATCTGCCCGCCGCCGCCACCGCGATCGAGGCCGAGTACCGCGTCCCCTTCCTGGCGCATGCAACGATGGAGCCATTGAACGCAACCGCCTGGTTTGACGGACCGAAACTGCGTCTGTGGTGCGGCAACCAGGGCCCGACCTTCCTGCAGACCGCCTGCGCCGACGAAGCCGGGATCGACCCCGAGGATGTCGAAGTCAACGTCACCTTGATGGGCGGCGGCTTTGGCCGTCGCGGCGAATTCGACTATGCGGTGATCGCCACCCGCGTTGCCAAGGCCATGCCCGGCACGCCGGTCAACGTCACCTGGTCGCGCGAAGAGGACATGACCCACGACTTTTACCGCCCCGCCGCCATCGCCCGGATCAAGGGCGCGGTGCAGGACGGCCTGCCGATCGGCCTTGATGCGAGCGTTGCCTCGCCCTCGATTTCGGCGCAGGCGCTGAAACGCTGGATGGGCTTTGCCCCCGGCGGGCCCGACAAGGCCATCGTCGACGGGTTGTTCAACCAGCCCTACGGCATTCCCAACTACCGGGTGCGCGGCCACAAGGCCGAGCTGGCGACGCCGGTCGGCTTTTGGCGGTCGGTCGGGGCCAGCTTTAACGGGTTCTTCCACGAAAGCTTCTTGGACGAGATGGCCCATGCCGCCGGCGCCGATCCGCTCGAGATGCGCCTGGCATTGACGCGCGACGAATGGCTGCCCGCCTATCACTGCCTCGAGGCCGTGCGCGACATGAGCGGCTGGACCGGCAAGACCCCGGAAGGCACCGGCCGCGGCCTGGCCATGGTCTACAGTTTCGGCACCCCATGCGCGATGGTGATCGAGGTGCAGGACCAGGGCGGGCTGATCCGCCTGACCGGCGCCTGGATCGCCGCCGACCCTGGCATCGCCCTGGACCCCGGCATCATCGAGGCGCAGCTGACCGGCGGCATGGCCTATGGCCTTTCCGCTGCCATCGGCGAGGAAATCATCTTTGACGGCGGCGCAGTGCAGCAGCGGAACTTTCCCGATTACGACCCGCTGCGCATGGCCCAGATGCCACCCGTGCAGGTGCAGATCCTGGAAAACCAGGAACGGCTGAACGGCATGGGCGAAATCGCGACGCCCCCCGCCGCCCCGGCGCTGGCCAATGCGATTTTCGATCTGACCGGCAAGCGCCTGCGCGAATTGCCGCTGAACAGGCACGTCGACTTTTACATCTGACCCGGGCCATCGGCCCCCGGATTGACCAACAAACGCCCGGCCCTGGTGGCCGGGCGTATTGTTTCGAAAACCTCGGGTAATTTCCGCAAATTTGCCACAATCTTGATTAATATTTTATCAAGCAAGTGGTTTGGGTTTCGAAATCAAAGGCTTCACGCCAGACTCCTTGAAAAAACAATGAGCAGACGGCCCCGCACACGACGGCGAAAACGCCCGGGCAGGACCGTACAAGGACAAGGCAGGCAAGCACCATGGCCGTGTACAAGGTACAATTTTACGCGTTTGACCCTTCGGGCGTCATCCCCACAGGCACAAACAGCAGCTTTGTCTGGTCCGGCCCCGCCAGCTTTGGCGGCAGCGCGACGATCACCGACAACGAGGCCGGCATCCAGGGTCAGACGCTGGACGACGATTCCGCAGGCGGCGAAACCGCAACCGCGACCGTCACCACCGCAGCGGGCACCTCGACCAACACCACGGTCGATGCCGAGCTGGTCTGGACGCTGCGCGACAACGTCACCGGAGAGGTCTTTCAGGTCGTCCAGTTCGACGTCGAAAACGGCGCCGCCAGCGGCATGTACACGCTGAGCGAAAAGGTTCTGGTGCCGGGGCGCAGCTATACGGTTCAGGGCTACAACTCCAACCCCAACGCCAATGCCGGCGACATCGTCTTTACCTACGGGGATTTCGGCGATGGCGTGATCGACGGCACCGCGGGCAATGATCTGATCACCCCCGATTATGTCGACCCGCAGGGCCAGTCGGTTGACGGCAACTCGACGCTCAGCGGCGATTCCATCGTCGCGGGGGCCGGCAATGACACGGTCAGCGCCGGGCTTGGCAATGACACCGTCAGCGCCGGGGATGGCGCGGACTTGGTCTATGGCGACTATGGCGGCTATTCCCCTGCCGGGATCGCGGAAACCCTGGACTGGACCGATCAGGGCGGCAACGGCACCAACCTTGCGGCCGGCTTTACCCAGGACACGGGCACCGTCAACGTCACCGTCGGCTTTACCAACGACGGCAACAACAGCCCCACCTATCAGGTCAACACCACCGACACGCAATATGCCGTTGGCGGCTTTGATCCCAACTCCTCGCTGTTCCTGTTCGGCAACGGCGACGGCGCCACCTCGACCACCACCATCGATTTTGCCCCCAGTTCCGAAGGCACCGCCGCGGACGAAGTGGAAAACGTCGAATTCCGCATCAACGACATCGACTGGGGAAACGCGAACCACACCGATATCGTCACGGTCAACGCCTATGACGCCGATGGCAACCTGGTCCCGGTCACCCTGACCGTGGGCGGCGGCGATACGGTGTCTGGCAACACGATCACCGCCAATACCGTGGCCGAAAACCCCAACCAGGTTGGCGGTTCGGTGCTGGTCACCATCCCCGGCCCCGTGGCCTCGATCGAGATCATCTATGCCAACGGCCAGGGCGGCACCCAGGGCATCTGGGTCACCGACGTCAACTTTGACGCCGTCCCCGTGGCCAATGGCAACGACAGCATCGACGGCGGCGCGGGCAATGACACCCTCTTTGGCGAAGGCGGCAACGACACCCTGCTGGGCGGCACCGGCGACGACTACCTTGATGGCGGCGCGGGCAATGATTCCCTGTCCGGGCAGGCCGGCAACGACACGCTGATCGGCGGCACCGGCAATGACACGCTGGACGGCGGCGACGACAACGACAGCCTGGACGGCGGCACCGGCAACGATTCCCTGCTAGGTGGCCTAGGCAACGACACGATGTCCGGCGGTTCGGGCAACGACACCCTGCTGGGCGGCGACGGCAACGATTCCCTTTCGGGCGGCACAGGCGCCGACAGCCTGAACGGCGGCAACGGCAACGACACGCTGGAAGGCGGCGGCGGGGCCGATACGCTGGTGGGCGGCGCGGGCATGGACTTTGCCTCCTACGCCACATCGACCGCCGGGGTGACCGTCAACCTGGCCACGAACACCTTCTCGGGCGGTCACGCCACGGGCGACACCAGCGGCGGCGGCATCGAAGGCATCATCGGTTCGAATTTCAACGACAGCCTGACCGGCTATGACAACCTCAGCGGCGATTTCCCCAACGTCTTCTACGGCGGCCTCGGCAACGACACCCTCGACGGTGCGGGCGGCGACGACAGCCTGTACGGCGAGGCAGGCTCGGATTCGCTGATCGGTGGCGCGGGCAACGATTACCTCGACGGCGGCAGCGAGGCCGATACCCTGAGCGGCGGCGACGGCAACGACACGCTGCTGGGCGGCACCGGCAACGACAACCTGTCCGGCGGCGCGGGCACCGACCTGCTGTATGGCGGCGACGGGGCCGATACCCTGGCTGGCGGTGACGACAACGACAGCCTGTTCGGCGAGGCCGGCAATGACCTGCTGAACGGCGATGCCGGCAACGACACGCTGGATGGCGGCGATGGCAACGATACCCTGCTGGGCGGCACCGGTGCGGATTCGCTGATCGGCGGTATCGGCAACGACAGCCTGTCGGGTGGCACCGGCGCCGACACCCTGCTTGGCGGCACCGGCAGTGACACGCTGCTGGGCGGCGACGACAACGACATCCTCTATGGCGGCGATGGCAACGACACGCTGGACGGCGGCAACGGCAATGACACGCTTTACGGCGATCTCGGGGCCGACCTGCTGTCGGGCGGCGCGGGCAATGACGCAATCTTCGCCGGGGTCGGCGATACGGTGTTCGGCGGCGACGGCGACGACACGATCACCCTGATCAACACCGGAGAGGCCCCCGGCACCATCTCGATCGAAGGCAACACCACCAGCCAGTCCGGCGGCGACACGCTGAACCTGAACGGCCTGGCCGACCGCACCACGATCAACATCACCAGCAACGTCGGAGGCGAGCTGACCGGCACCGTGCAATTGCTTGACGGCACCTTGGTGTCCTTCTCGAACATCGACAGCGTGATCTGCTTTACCCCCGGCACCCGCATCCTGACCGACACCGGCCCGCGCCCGATCGAAAGCCTCGCGCCCGGGGATCTGATCGTCACCCGCGATCACGGCCTGCAACCGCTCTTGTGGAAAGGCGCCCGGCGCATGCTGGCCAGCGGCGACAACGCCCCGATCCGCATCGCGGCGCATCTGTTTGGCGGCCAGCGCCCGCTGACCGTCTCGCCGCAGCACCGCATGCTGATCGAAGGCCACCAGGCCGAGTTGCTGTTCGGCACCCCCGAAGTCTTTGCCGCCGCCACCCACCTGGTCGACGGCAAGACCGTGCAGCGCGCCCCGGGCGGCGAGGTAACCTACATCCACCTGCTCTTTGACCGCCACCAGGTCATCTATGCCGAAGGCATGGCCACCGAAAGCTTCTTTGCCGGCGAAACCGGGCTTCAGGCGCTTGACGCGGCCTCGCGCGCAGACCTCTTCTCGGTCCTGCCCGAGTTGCGCAGCGACCCGTCGCGCTATGGCCCCTCGGCCCGTATCTGCCTGCGCAACTTCGAAGCGCGCATGCTGATGGACAACCTCGCGTCCCGCATCGCCCGCGTCGCCTGACGCTGCGGTTTTCCAATTGCTCCAAATATCCTGCGGGGGTCCGGGGGTGCAAAACCCCCGGCGGCCCGCGCCGGGCGCCGCCTCCCGTGGTCAGCCCGCCGCGGACCATTCGTCCAGAACCGTGGCCAGCGCCGTCCAGTCGGTGAACTCCTTGTCCACATGCGGATCAAGCTTTTCACCATGTTGCGACGCGATCCAGCGCATCGCCATCGACTTGAAGAAATCGTATTCACTGAACCGAAAGGCCCCGGCGACATGCTCGGTGCGGGTCGGGTGCCAGCCGAACGCGCGCTCGGTCGCATCGGCGATCTTGCGCAGGTCAGCCCATTCCGCCGGGTCCTTGCCCGCCGCTGCCGCCGACACCTGCAGGTAAAGCGTCCTGATCCGACTTAGCGCCGCGCCGTTTTCATTGGCGAAATCCAGCAGCTCTGGCTGCACCTTTCCCAGGTGCACCGACCCCGCCAGGATCGCCGCCTCGAAACGCCCGACATCCAGCCCCTCGGCATCCGCCGCGCGCAGCAGTTCGACGGTATGAGCCCGGTCGGCAAGCCGATCCGCCGCGAACCGGCAGATCTTGCGGGTCTGCCCTTCGGTGGTGGCATAGGTGATCAGAATGCGCATCTTTCCCTCTCTCCATACGGTTGCGCCCCTGCCTAACCCGCCGGCGCGGCCCCGGCCTTGCGTTTTGTCAAAGGCCGCGCGCCCGGGGGGCCCAGGCGCGCCGGAAATGCATGTTTAACCGCGATCAACGACAGCCCTGCCCGCCCGTGGGACACTTGGCCCGGATGAAATCGAGAGGACGACATGCGACATTGGCGCGCCTTCACCGCCCCGGCGATCATCGCCCTGGCACTGGCAACCACAGCGCAGGCTCAGGGCCTGCATGACGTGCACAAGGACATGGGTCTGCCCTGCACCACCTGCCACACCGACCCCGCCGACCCGACCAAAGCGCCCGAGGACAGCCAGTGCATCGCCTGCCACGGCACGATGATCGAACCGCTGGCCGAAGGCGAAGAGGCCAGCCTGCCAGACCCGCACCGCTCGCCTCATCTCGGGCCGCAAGAGCTGCCCGAATGCACCGCCTGCCACAGCGTTCACGCCGCGTCCGAACCGACCTGCGTGATGTGCCACCGCAGCTTTGACTTTGACATGAACAGTTTCGGCGACGCCGCAGAATAAAGCGGCGCGCCGCCTCAACAGGAAAGGACATCCGACATGACAAAATCCGACAAAACCGGCATGAACCGCCGCACCATGCTGGCCGCCACCGGCGCCGCGGGGCTGGCCGCAACGATCACCCCGGTGCAGGCGGCGCTGCTGCCCGACCCCGATGTCGCCTTTGACTTTGACGTCGTGGTGGTCGGCACCGGCATGACCGGCGTCGCCGCCGCGCTCGAGGCGGCGCAGACCGGCGCCCGCGTGGTGGTTCTGGAAAAGCTGTCCGAAAAGACGATGGGCGGCAATTCGGCGCTGGCGGGGGGCGGCTTTGCCGTTCCGTCCGAAGACAGCGACGCCGCCCGTCAAAGCTATGTCGAGGACTTCATCAAAAAGGGCAAGGGCCGCGGCAACAGCGCGCTGTATGACGTCTTTGCCGCCAATGCCCGGCGCGATGTGGACTGGCTGCGCGAAAACGGCGTCACCTTCCTGCCCGAAGGCCCCCTGCCGCCCTACCGGCTGAACATCGCCGTGGCCGAGCCGGGTTGGTACATGGGCATGCCGAGCCTGCTCAAATCCATGCGCGCCAAGATCGAAGAGGCGGGCGGCGAATACCGGTTCGACACCAAGGCCCGCCAGCTGAAGATGGACAAGACGGGTGCCGTCGTCGGCCTGCGCGCGGTCGGCCCCGACGGGGTGGTCGATTTCAATGCGCCCTCGGTCGTGCTGGCCACCGGCGGCTATGCTGCGAACCGCCAGATGCTGGCCGATTACTCGGACCCCGAAGCCGGCGGGCTGATGGTGCGCGGCCGCGAAACCGCCACCGGTGACGGGCTGCTGATGGCGCAAGAGGCCGGCGCAGGCCTGGCCGGCATGGGCGGTCTGATGGCCCTGCACATCGCCGCCGTCGATCCCAGGGAAACCGCCGCAGGCAACCCCTGGGCGGTGCTGCCATATACCGTCGCGGTCAACCGGCACGGCAAACGCTATGTCGACGAATCCCTTGGCTACGTGGCGCATGGCAAATCCATGCTGCGCCAGCCCGGCCAGCGCGCCGCGCTGATCTTTGGCTCTGGTATTGCGGAATCCGATGCGGCGCAGCCGACGCTGGGCGGCTTCAAACGCCTTGGCATCGCCATCACCGAGGCAGACTCGCTCGATGAACTGGCCGCCGCGATCGACGTGCCCGCCGATGCGCTGAAGGCCACGGTCGAGGAATACAACGCCGCCATCGACGGCGATGCGGCGCCGGGCCTTGTGCCGCCCAAGGCCGCGCTGGCACGCCGCATCGAAGGGCCGCGCTTTTTCGCCATCCAGCCATTGGCCCCCGGCGTCACGCTGACCTTTGGCGGCATCATGATCGACCCCACCGCCAGGGCGCTCGAGGCGGACGGCCGCGTCATTCCCGGCCTGTTTGCCGCCGGCGAAGGCGCCGGCGCGCCGTTCTTTGACGATTACATCGGCGGCGGGTCCTTGATCAACTGTCTGGTGATGGGCCGCGTCGCGGGCAATCAAGCCGCCGCAAGGGCGAAATCATAACGCCCGAACAAACGCCGGTTGCGCCCCGCGCGCGGTCGGCCAGATGCCCGCCGTAACCAGCGCCGAAGCGCCCTGTCAGGCGCTGCGGCGCATCCCGCCGACACCGGCCGCAAAGGCGCGCACAGCCTCGCCAAAGGCGGTGAACAGAGGCCGCGACACAGGGTCATTGGCCGCATCCCATTCCGGATGCCATTGCACCGACAGGGTAAAGCCCTTGGCCCCCTCGACATGGATCGCCTCGGGCGTACCATCGGGCGCATGGCCTTCGATGACGATCCGCTTGCCGGGGGTCTTGATCCCCTGCCCGTGCAGCGAATTGGTCATCACCTCGGTCGATCCGAACAGGCGGTGGAACACCCCGCCCTCGGTCAGCGTGACCAGGTGGCGCAGCTCGAACTTTTCCTCAAGCGTGCCATCGGGGGGCATGCGATGGTTCATCCGCCCCGGCAGGTCGCGGATCTCGGGGTAAAGCGTGCCGCCCATGGCAACGTTGACCTCCTGGAAACCGCGGCAGATGCCCAGGAACGGCTGGCCACGCTCGACGCAGGCCCGCACCAGCGGCAGGGTGATGGCGTCGCGCGCCCGGTCGTGATCGCCATGCGCCTCGGTCCAGGCCTCGCCGTATTCCTCGGGGTGCACATTGGGGCGCCCGCCGGTCAGCAGGAAACCGTCGCAGGTGTCCAGCAACTCCTCGACCGAAACAAGCCGCGGATCGGCCGGCACCAAAAGCGGCAGACAGCCCGCCACATCCGAAATCGCCTCCGAGGTCATCGTCCCGCCCGCATGCGCGGGGTACTGATCGTTGATCAGATACTGGTTGCCGATGATACCGACGATGGGACGAGTCATGCGCAATCTCCGTTAAGGACACCCCTTATTATGACAGCCAAAGCCTTTCCGAAAGGTATTGCGGCGCACAATTCGCTGTGCGCCGCTGCGGGCCTGCGGCTTTGCCCGCCTGTTGGGCAGTCTGCACCCGGCGCGCGTCAGACCTCGGCAACCAGACCCAGCGCTTCGATCCCGGCGCGCCCGGCCGCTGCATCGTTGTCGGATGTATCGCCCGTCACACCCACCGCCCCCAGCACGCGCCCCTTGGCATCGCGCACCAGGATGCCGCCCGGCACCGGCACCATCTGGCCGCCCAGCGCCGCCCCGGCGGCGGCGATGAAATAGGCCTGCGCCTCGGCGCGCTGCATCTGCGCCGTGCCCGCCATGCCCAGCATCACCGCGCCATAGGCCTTGCCCTGCGCGATGGCAAAACGCCCCGGCGACGCCCCGTCCGAACGTTCAAAGGCAATCACATGCCCACCCTCATCCAGAACGATGACGCTCAGCGGCTTCAGCCCCATTTCCTGCCCTTTTTCCAGGGTCTTGCGAATGATCGTGCGCGCGCGGCGCAAACTGATCGCGGCCATGATGAACCTGCCTTTCGTGCTTCTTCTTGGTAAAAATACTCAAAAAGGCGGGCGCCGCAGGCGCCCGCCCACCGCGACGCGCCAAAGGCGCGGCGCAATCCCTCAGCCCCGGGCCGCCTTCAGCTCCAACCGGCGACGGTGCAACACCGGCTCGGTATACCCCGAAGGCTGCACGCGCCCCTCGAACACCAGATCGCAAGCCGCCTTGAAGGCGATCCCGTCAAAACCCGGCGCCATCGGCGCATAGAACGGATCACCCGCGTTCTGGCGATCCACCACCTCGGCCATGCGCTTCAGGATCTCCATGGTATCCTCTTTGGAAATCACCCCGTGATGCAGCCAGTTGGCGATATGCTGCGACGAAATCCGGCAGGTGGCGCGGTCTTCCATCAGGCCCACATCGTGGATGTCCGGCACCTTGGAGCAGCCCACGCCCTGATCGATCCAGCGCACCACGTAGCCCAGGATGCCCTGGGCGTTGTTCTCGACCTCCTGCACGATCTGCGCGTCGGTCCACTTGCGGAACGAGGCCAGCGGAATGTCCAGGATCGTGTCCACATGCGCCCGGCGCCCGCCCTTGCGCAGCGCCGCCTGCACCGCAAAGACATCGACCCGGTGGTAATGCAGCGCGTGCAGCGTGGCGGCGGTGGGCGACGGCACCCAGGCACAGTTCGCCCCCGCCTTGGGGTGTTCGATCTTGGTCTCAAGCATCGCGGCCATGCGGTCGGGCATGGCCCACATGCCCTTGCCGATCTGCGCCCGCCCCGACAGCCCGCATTCCAGACCGATATCGACGTTCAGCGCCTCATAACCGCCGATCCAGGCCTTGCGCTTGATGAAATCCTTGCGCGAAAACGGTCCCGCCTCCATCGAGGTGTGGATCTCGTCGCCGGTGCGGTCCAGAAACCCGGTGTTGATAAAGGCAACGCGGTGGCGCGCGGCGCGGATGCAGGATTTCAGGTTCACGCTGGTGCGGCGCTCTTCGTCCATGATGCCCAGCTTGACGGTGTATTCCGGCAGACCCAGCACCTGTTCGACAAAGCCATAGGTCTCGTTTGCAAAGGCAACCTCTTCGGGGCCGTGCATCTTGGGTTTGACCACATAGACCGACCCGGCGTGCGAATTGCGCAGCCCGGCGTCCTTGTTCAGGTCATGGCGCGCGATCAGCACGGTGATCATCGCGTCCATCAGCCCTTCGTAGATCTCGGTGCCATCGCTCAGCAGCACCGCCGGGTTGGTCATCAGGTGGCCGACATTGCGCACCAGCATCAGCGCCCGGCCCTTGACCGTCACCTCGCCGCCAACGGGGCCGGTATAGATCTGGTCAGGGTGCAGGGCGCGGGTGACCGTCTGGCCGGCCTTTTCGAACCGATCCTCAAGATCGCCCTTCATCAGCCCCAGCCAGTTGGCATAGGCCTGCACCTTTTCCTCGGCATCGACGCAGGCGACGGAATCCTCGCAATCCATGATGGCGGACACGGCGCTTTCCAGCCGCACATCCGCCAGCCCCGCCTGATCGCGCGCGCCGATCATGTGGGTGCGGTCAAAGACCAGTTCGACGTGCAGGCCGTTGTTGCGCAGCAGCACCGCGTCGGGCGCCTTGGGGTGGCCGCGATAGCCGACGAACTTGTCCGGCGAAACCAGCGGCAGGTCATCGACCAAAAGCGCGCCGCCCTGAACGTGATAGCGCCGGGCATCCGCATGGCTGAGGCCCTCGACCGGAAAGGCTTCGTCCAGGAAAACGCGGGCGCGTGCCACGACACGGGCGCCCCGGCCCTTGTCATAGCCGCCCTTGGGCGGGGCGCTGCCCATGGCGTCGGTGCCGTACAGCCCGTCATACAGGCTGCCCCAGCGGGCATTGGCGGCGTTCAGCGCATAGCGCGCGTTGGTGATCGGCACCACCAGCTGCGGCCCCGGCACGCTGGCGATTTCCGGATCGACATTGGCGGTGTCGATCTGGAAATCCTCGCCCTCGGGCAGAAGATAGCCGATCTGCTCCAGAAAGGCGCGGTATTCGATATGGCTGTGCACCTGCCCGCGGCGCGCGATGTGCCAGTCGTCGATCTGCTTTTGCAGGTCTTCGCGTTTCGCCAGCAGCGCCGCGTTGCGCGGGCCAAAGTCATACGCCAGCCGCGAAAACCCGTCCCAGAAGGATTCCGGCGCAACGCCGCTGCCCGGCAGGGCCTGGTTGTCGATGAAATCGGCCAGCTCTTGAGCGACCCGAAGTCCGTTGCGTTCCACCCGTTGCACCATGGCTGTCATTCTCCTGTCCGCTCTCATGAGGATATGTCTCTGAATAGGGTCAAAGTTTCCGATAGGCAACATTCTTGGTAATTTTTTCTTACCAATTCTGCATTTTCCCGGAGGTCCCGCCCTGAATCCCGTCGGCTTTCAGTATACTGCGCATTATCGGCAGGGATTTTCAAAAAGGATGCGAAACTTCTTCAAGCGCTTTGCCGCCCCGCGCCGCTGCGTCTAGAGTGGCGCCATGGCAGAACATCCCATCCCCCTTGCAGATTGGTCCCGGGCGCCGCAGTTCCGGCTGTTTCGCGGCTATGACCGCCCGCATTACGCCCTGACCACCCGTCTGGACGTCACCCATCTGATGGCGCGCCGCGTCGCGGCGGGGCTGTCGCCCTATCGCGCCTGCCTTTTCGCCATCGGTTGCGGGCTGCATGCGGTGCCGGCCCTGTTGATGCGGTTTCGCGGCGACCAGGTGCTGCGCCACGACCGGACCGACCTGTCTATGACCGTACCGCTGCAAAGCGGCGACTTTACCTATGCCTATGTCCCCTTCGCCCCCGATTTCCCGGTTTTCGAGGCCGAGGCAATGCGCCGGATCGAGGCCGCCAGGACCCAGCAGGGCCTTGAGGCCAATTCCGGCGCGCGCGACGATGTCGCCTATCTGTCCTGCCTGCCCTGGCTGGATTTCACCGCGCTGGACAATGCCCTGCCCCATGCGGATGACTGCATTCCGCGGGTGTCCTGGGGCAAGATCGTGCCCGAGGGCGACCGCTATCGGATGGCCATGGCGATCCAGGTGCATCACGCGCTGGTCGATGGCGCGCACCTGGGTCAGTTCTTTGACCAGCTGCAACGCTGTCTTGACGGGCTCTGACGCCGCTCCGGCCTAGGCCTCTTCGGCCTGCTGGCGCGCCCAAAGCGCGGCATAGCGCCCGCCTTTGGCCAACAGCGCATCATGGGTGCCTTCCTCGACGACTTCGCCCTCTTGCAGCACCACGATGCGGTCGGCATCGGCGATGGTCGACAGGCGGTGCGCAATGGTGATCACCGTGCGCCCTTCGCCGGCGCGCTTCAGCGCGGTCTGGATCGAGGCTTCGGTTTCGGTGTCCAGCGCGCTGGTCGCCTCGTCCAGCAGCAGGATCGGCGGGTTCTTCAACAAGGTGCGCGCGATGCCCACCCGCTGCTTTTCACCGCCCGACAGTTTGAGGCCCCGTTCGCCCACGGCAGTGTCATAGCCTTCGGGCAGCGAGACGATGAAATCATGGATCTGCGCCGCGCGGGCCGCCTGTTCGATGTCGTCCTGGGTCGCGCCGTCGCGGCCATAGGCGATGTTGTAGCGGATGGTGTCGTTGAACAGCACCGTGTCCTGCGGCACCACACCGATGGCGCTGTGCAGGCTTTCCTGCGTGACGTCGCGCAGGTCCTGCCCGTCGATGCGGATCGCGCCGCCGCCGACGTCGTAAAACCGGAACAACAGCCGCCCGATGGTGGATTTGCCGGACCCGGAGGGCCCGACAAGCGCCACGTTCTGCCCGGCCCCGACCTGCACCGAGACCCCCTTGAGGATCGGGCGCGCCGGATCGTAGCCAAAGCGCACATCGTCCAGCGTGACCACGCCGCCGTCGACCTTCAGATCGCGCGCGCCGGGTTTGTCGGACACTTCTTGCGGCTGTTCTAGCAGGTCGAACATCTCGCCCATGTCCACAAGGCTTTGCCGGATCTCGCGGTAGACCGTGCCCAGAAAGTTCAGAGGCATGGTGATCTGGATCATGTAGGCGTTGACCATGACGAAATCGCCCACGGTCAGGGTGCCGTTCTGCACCCCAAGCGCCGCCATGACCATGACAGCGACAAGCCCGGTGGTGATCAGGAAGGACTGGCCAAAGTTCAGAAAGGCCAGCGAGGTGGCGGTCTTGACCGCGGCGCCTTCATAGGCCTGCATGGCGACGTCATAGCGCGCGGCCTCGCGCTGCTCGGCGCCGAAATACTTGACGGTTTCAAAGTTCAGCAGGCTGTCGATGGCCTTCTGGTTGGCGTCGGTGTCCTGCTTGTTCATCTCGCGGCGCAGTTTGACGCGCCATTCGGTCACCGCAAATGTGAACCAGACGTAAAGCCCGATGACCACGGTCACGACCAGAAGATACCAGACATCGAAGAGGTAGAACAGAACACCCGCGACCAGCGTCAGTTCCAGCACCAGCGGGCCGACGCTGAACAGCATGAAGCGCAAGAGGAAGTCGACGCCCTTGACGCCGCGTTCGATGATCCGGCTGAGGCCGCCGGTCTTGCGGGTGATGTGATAGCGCAGCGACAGGCGGTGAATATGGGTAAAGGTTTCCAGCGCCAGCGTGCGCAGGGCGCGTTGCCCGACCTTGGCAAAGACGCCGTCGCGCAATTGCTGAAAGCCGACAGTCATCAGGCGGGCCATGCCATAGGCAACCGTCAGGCCGACGGCGCCCAGCAGCAGGTCGGGCACTTCGCCCGACAGGCTGTCGACGGCGCGCTTGTACAGGATCGGCGTGTAGACGGCGATCAGCTTGGCCAGCACCAAAAGCGCCAGCGCCAGAACCACGCGCTGTTTCACCCAAGGCTTGTCGGCGGGCCACAGGTAGGGGCCGACCTTCTGGATCGTGCGCCAGCCCGAGCGGCGTTCTTCGGCGGCGGTTTGTTCGGCGCTCAGCTCTGGTGGCATGGTGTTTCCTTTGATCACATGCCAGCGATGTAGTGGTGCGCGCCCGGAATGACCAGAGGCGGCGCGCGGCCGAGACCGGGTTGGGGGCTCTGCCCCCGCCTCCTATGGAGGCCCCCCCGGAGTATTTCAGCCAAGAAGAAGCACAAAGGGCGCCCTGGTCACTGGTCGGGCAGATCGAAGATCTGGCCGGGGTAGATCAGGTCGGGATTGCGGATGCGGTCCTTGTTGGCCTGATAGACCTTGAGGTAGTCCAGACCTTCGCCATAGCGGTCGCGCGCGATGGCCCAGAGCGTGTTGCCCGGCTGCACGGTGATCGCGGTGATCGGCCCTTGGGTCGTGGCGGCCTGCAGGACTTCGGGGCTTTCGCGCAGGAAGGGGCTTTCGACGCGGGCGGTGACGACGCCGGCCTCGGTCAACTGGTCGACGCGCAGCGTGTAGGTGCCGGTGTCGACCTGCGGCAGGGTGATGCGCCAGCGCCCGTCCTCGCGGATGCGCGATGTGGTGACGGGGCTGTTGTCGAGGTAGACGCGGACAAAGGCGGTTTCCTCGCCGCGTCCCGACAGCAGCACCTCGCCTTCGGCGTCATAGCTGATGGCATCGAGCGCCACGTCTCCGGGGGCCAGCGGCGCGGTTTGCAGGACCTCGATCCCGCGCGGCGAGGACAGCAGAACGGAGGGCGCCTGCGGTGCAGCAGCGGTGGCCAGGGCGGCGGGCGGCGCGGCGATGACGGGCGCGGTCATGGCGCCGGCGGCGTTGGGCGCGGCCTGTTCCTGCGGCGCGGCAGCCGCCAATTGCGTGGTCACATCGGGCGGTGTCTGCGCTGCGCCCGGCGACGGAGTGGTGGCGGTTTCGGGCGGCGCGCCCGGGCCTGCGGGTGTTTGAGGCGCGTCTGCTTGTGGCGCGGGGTTGCCTGCGTCACCAGGCGACGGATCGGCCGCCGGCTGCGGCTGGGGCGCGCTGGCACTGGCGAGTTGGTCGGGCTCGGCTGGGATGGCGGTTGGGGTGATGATCACCTCTTCGTCCGAGGCGCGGATTTGATCGCCCTGCTTTTGCAGCAGCGTCACCACATGCGCATTGGCGCCGGCTGCGATATCGACAAAGGCGACAAAGCGCCCGTCTGCGCCCACTTCGGCATCGGCGGCGGCGGTGCCATCGACCAAGACCTGCACCTGCGCGCCGGGGGTACCGATCCCGGCGACAAGCGTGCTGCCGCCCGGTTCGGCGCGCACAAGGTCAAAGCTGGGGGGCGCGATGTCGTCCGGCTGGGCGGGCTCGGTCTGGGCCTCGGCCTGCGGCTGGGGGGCTGCCTGTTGCGGGGCGGGCGCGGCGGCAGCGGCAGGTTCGGCGGCGGCGGGCGGCGGCGCCGCGGCGGTCAGCGAGGCGCCCCGGGCCGCGGGTGCGGCGGGCTGTACGGGGCTGTCCCCATCGGGTGCCATAAGGGCCGCAGGTTCCGGCGCGGGGTCGCGGCCCAGGGCTTTGCCCAGGTCGATCACGCCGGTGACCACAAGGCCCAGCGCCACGGCCGCTGTCGCCATTCCGCCAATCGCGGCGTTCTGTGCCAGTTTGCTCATTGACGTTCCATGACCTGCGTTCATCCCCTGCCGCGCGCATACGCGCGGTTGAGCGTGTATATCAAGCGGCCTATCAACGGTCAAAAGCCCATTTCGCCCAAGCCCGGAGCCGCCCCATGTCCCAAAAATCCATCTGCGTCTATTGCGGGTCGCGCCTTGGCACCCAGACTGCCTATGCAGGCGAGGCCGCCGCGCTTGGCCAGATCATCGCCGCCGAGGGGTGGCGGCTGGTCTACGGGGCCGGCGATGTCGGGCTGATGGGCACCATCGCGCGCGCCACCCAGCAGGCCGGCGGCGCGACCTTTGGCGTCATCCCCGTGCACCTGCTGCGCGCCGAGGTTGGCAAGACCGATCTGACCACCTTTGTCGTCACCGAAACCATGCATGAACGCAAGAAGGTCATGTTGATGAACGCCGATGCGGTGGTGGTGATGCCGGGCGGGCCGGGATCGCTGGATGAATTCTTTGAGGTGCTGACATGGCGGCAGCTGGGCCTGCATGACAAGCCGATCGTGCTGCTGGATGCGCAGGGCTATTGGGGGCCGCTGCGCGCGCTGCTTCAGCACACGGTGGACCATGGCTTTGCCGAGGACAGCCTGCTGGATTTCGTTCAGTGCGGCGCCACGGCCGAAGAAGTCGCCGGCCTTTTGCGCCGCGCCCTGTCCTGAGCGATGCTGACCCCGGAATAGATCGCCAGCGCCAGCCAGATCATCGCAAAGGCGATCATGTGGTATCCGGTAAAGGTTTCGCCAAAGATCGCCACGGCGCAAAGGAATTGCAGCGTCGGATTGATGTATTGCAGCAGGCCCACCGTGGACAGAGACACCTTTTGCGCGGCCTTTGAAAACAGGACCAACGGCAGCGCGGTCAGCAGTCCGGAAAAGGCCAGCAGACCCGAGGTTTGCAGGTCCTGCCCGAACACGCCTTGGCCGTGGCTGTGCAGCCAGGCCAGCCAGACGATCCCGATTGGCGACAGCAGCGCCACCTCGGCGGTGACCGACACCACAGGACCGGTGTTCAGGCGTTTCTTGATGATCCCGTACAGGCCAAAGGTCGAGGCCAGCGTCAGGGAAATCCACGGCGCGGCCCCCAGCCCCCAGGTCAGCTGCGCCACGCCCAGCGCCGCCAGCGCAACCGAGGCCCATTTCCAGGGGCCCAGCCGTTCCTTCATGACGACGACGCCCAGCACCACCGCAACCAGGGGGAACATGTAGTACCCAAGAGAGGTTTCCGTCACCCGGCCGATCTGGACCGAAAAGATGAACAGGAACCAGTTGGCGGAAATCATCAGCGCCGCAACGCCCAGGATCGCCACGGCGCGCGGACTGCCCAGCGCGGCGCGCAGTGCGCCCAGCCGCCCCTGAACCGCCAGAAGCCCGGCAAAGATCGCCAGCGACCACAGCGTGCGATGCGCCAGCAGTTCAAGCGGCGGCACATGGGTCAGAAGTTTGTAATACAAAGGCGACAGGCCCCAGATCACGCAGGCGCCGATCATGGCCAGAATGCCGGTCTTGCTGTCGCTCATGCCCTGCCCCTGCCCCTGACTGCCCGCGCGACGCTACGCAAGCGGGCCGACAAGGACAAGGGGGCAAGGGGCACGGCGTCAGGCGCTTTCCAGTTCGGCCTTGAGCAGTTTCTCGATCTTGTCGATCGGGTGGTTGGTCAGTGTCTTGTCGACCTCGGCCACGACGCGGGCGCTGACCTCCTTGTGCAGCTTGCCGCGCAATTCGCCCAAGGTTGCAGGGGGCGCGACCAGAACGATGCGGTCAAAGGCGCCGCGATGGGCCAGGCCAAAGAGGATCTCGGCCAGCTCATCGGCAAAACGGTCCTTGGCCAGCTGGTGCCAGTCGGTTTCGGACATGGCCGATTTCGGCGATGGCCCGCCACCAGCCTTGCGCCCGGCGCGGTCGGTGGATTGATCGCGGTCCGCCGGATTATCCTGTTCCTCGATGCGCATGACGTTAAGGTCGGGGTCCTGGGCGTCGACGTCGTTGCGCAGGAAAAGAGCCTTTTCGCCGTCCGCGATCAGAACCCAGGTGCCTTTTGTCAAGATGGCCATGTCAAATCTCCCTTTGTGTCTTGGGGACAGTCGCGCGCCGAGGCGCGCGGCGCTTTATCCCTTGTTAAGGATAAGTGCAAAAACCCCGGGGTGGTTCCCGGTTTGCGGTCAATTCGCCCCAAGGATGCCCCATTGTGTTCCTAGCCAAGGGACAGGCGGCAGGCCCGTCACGGGCCACGGCGTTCCGCCACCTTCTGCCAAACGGAGCCTTGTTTCGAGATGACAGTGACCATCGTCGATCCGGACACGACCGAGCTGCGCCACCTGGCGTCAGTCGACGTGAAATTCTCGGGGCTGCATATTGGCGGCGGCATCTATTTCAGCGCCAACCACTACCCGTCGCCGGGCGGCAGTTCCAAGGCGGTGCCGCAACGATCCCTGACCGGCGAAAGCGAAGAACACCGCACCACCGAATACGACTATACCCTGCCTGCCGACAGCGCGCAGTGGGATTCCTATCGCGACGATCTGAACGGCGACGGCAGCCCCGACGCCATCAAGGCCGGCTATGACATGGCGCTGCATGTGGGCGACCGGCTGTCCAGCGGCGAATTCTATGATGGCGCGGCGGTGCCCATGCTGATCGCCAACGACCCGGTGGATCTGACCGGCACGGTCCATATCACCGGCTACCCGGGCAGCGCGACCTCGCTTGATGGCCAGGAGGGCACGCTGCACGAAACCTCGGGCGCCATCGACGGCTACACGGCGCAGGACGTGGCGGGGGATGCGGGGGGCTATTTCTCGATTGACGGTGCGCAGGTTCTGACCGGCATGTCGGGCGGCGGCACCTATCTGGAATATGACGCGGATGGCGACGGCACGACGGAAACCTATGCCATCGGCACGGTGACGCGCGCCGGCAGCATTGATTATCCCGATCCGATCCCGGACGAATACTTCGCCGATGTCACCGCGTTTTCGCCCCACTACGCCGACCTTGCCGCCTCGATCCAGGGGTTGACCGGCGCCGATGCCCGCACCGCCGATGATTTCGCCCGCAATGTGCTGCTGTCCGGGCAGACGGCCGGATCGACCGCGACCACCGTGCAGGGGCAATTCTTTCACGAGGACATTTATGGCGGCGTCAATGCTGACACCCTGCTGGGCGCGGGCGGTGACGACCTGTTGTCCGGCGCCGGGGGCAATGACCTGCTGGAGGGCGGCGATGGCCGCGACACCCTGATCGGCGGCGCGGGCAGCGACACGCTGACCGGCGGGCTGGAGGCGGATTTTTTCAGGATCGACGCCACCGGCAGCGAAGAGGACGTGATCACCGATTTCGATGAAACCATGGATGACCTCGACCTGTCGCTGTATTTCGACAACCTGCAAGAGGCGATGGATGCCGCTGTCGCGTCGGGTGCGGATACGGTGATCGACCTAAGCCGGGGATCGCTGCCCGCCGCCGCCGGGGCCGGCACGGTGCGGGTGCTGAACTTTGCCCCCGGCCAGATCAGCGGCAGCAACGTGATGGTGGCCTGCTTCACCACCGGGACGCTGGTGCGCACCAAACGCGGCCCGGTGCGCATCGAAACCCTGCGGCGCGGCGATCTGGTCTGGACCCGCGACAACGGGTTTCAGCGGCTGAAACGGCGGGCGGTGCGCCACCTGTCCCCCGATGATCTGCGCAAGGACCCGCATCTGTGCCCGATCCGGATCAAGGCCGGGGCGCTGGCGCTGGGGGTACCGGCGCGCGATCTGACGGTGTCGCCTCAACACCGGATCCTGATCTGCGGCCCCATCGTGCGGCGCATGCTGGGCGAGGACGAGGCGCTGGTGCCCGCGCGCAAGCTGTGCGTCCTGCCCGGGGTCCGGCAGCTGACGCCCGATGTCGGGGTGCGCTATGTGCACCTGGTCTTTGCCCGCCACGAAATCGTCGAGGCCGAAGGCTGCCACAGCGAAAGCTTCTTTCCCGGTGATGCCAGCCTGGCGGCGCTGCCGCAGGGGCGCGCCGACGAATACCTGGCGCTGTTCGCAAGCCTGATCCCGGCCCGGCCGATGCTGCGCGAAGGCCATGCGACGCGGCTGGTGCTGCGCCATCGCCGCAACCGCAAACCCCTGCAAGGCGATCACCTTGCCTGGTTGCCAAAAACAAAACCGGGGCGCATCGCTGCACCCCGGCCTTGAACAAAGCTGTCGCCGAAAATTACATTCAGCGTTGCGGCGCTTAGAGGCGGCCCGCGACGTTTTCCCAGTTCACCAGGTTGTCGAGGAAGTTCGCCAGATAGGCCGGGCGCTTGTTGCGGAAATCGATATAGTAGGAATGTTCCCACACATCGCAGCCCAGCAGCGCGGTCTGGCCAAAGCACAGCGGGTTCACGCCGTTTTCGGTCTTGGTGATCTTCAGGCCGCCATCGGCGTCCTTGACCAGCCAGCACCAGCCCGACCCGAACTGGCCGGCGCCCGCGGCGCTGAACTCTTCCTTGAACTTGTCGACGGTGCCAAAGCTTTCCTTCAGCGCGGCCTCAAGCTCGGACGGCATGTCGCCAGTGCCCGGGCCCATCATTTCCCAGAACTGCATGTGGTTCCAGTGCTGCGAGGCGTTGTTGAAAATGCCCGACTGCGCCACGGCGCCCGCCTGGTAGGTGCCCTTGATAATATCCTCAAGCGACTTGCCGTCCCATTCGGTGCCGGCGATCAGCTTGTTGCCGTTGTCGACATAGGCCTTGTGGTGAATGTCGTGGTGATATTCCAGCGTTTCCTGGCTCATGCCTTTGCTGGCCAGTGCGTCATGCGCATAGGGAAGATCGGGAAGTTCGAATGCCATGGGACACCCCTCCGTGTTGCTGCGTTTTCCTAGGGCTATACCTGTCCCTGAACCGGTGGCGCGTCAAGGCAAAGCCGAGAAAACAGGCCGAAATTACCGGCGCGCCGATGCCCATGCAGGCAGCACAGAGCCTGCGGGCCCACCGCGCCCGGCGCCTATTTCAGCGTCTTGACCTCGCAGCGGCCCTTGCCGTGAAAGATGTTCGCATAGCCCAGCGGCATCGCCTGCATCGTCACCTCGCCGCTGCCCTTCAGGTAGGTTGCGGTATAGGTGATGGTCACGCGCTGGTTGGAATTGGACTTGGCGTCCAGCTTCCAGGCAAAGGTCGTGCGCTTGGCGTTGTCGGTCTTGACCCGGCCCTGGATCGGCTGGCGGTCGTTGTAGTACAGGATGATCGGGTCCGACACCACGACGGCATGCGACGTCGTATCATGGCCGATGAACAGCACCTCGGGCAACCAGCCATTGTTGCCGGGAGCCTTGATCGCGCATTCATAACCGGTGCCTTTGGCCATGGCGGCGGCCGGCAGGCACAGCGATGCAATCATCAGGGACAGGGATACGGATCGGATCATGGGGTAGCCTCTTGGGTGTTGTCCCGGCAGGCTACCGGACCGGTTCACGGGGGCAACCCCAAAACGACGCCAACCCGCGTCAAATTCGACGTGCGGCGCCAGGGCCCTGCCCCGCGCGCCGCTTTGCCCCCGGCTGCGGCGTCAGAAAAATCCGACGCCGCTGGCCGGATGCGCGGCGCTTTTCAGCACGCCAAAGGCATAGTCCGCAACCGACCGGAAACAGATGACCTGCGCCTCGTCCTTGTCGCGCAGCCACAGGGCGGCGGCCACCTGCGCCAGGCGCGTGCGCCTCAGCTCGCCCACGGGCAGGCCTTCGGGCGACATGTCGGCGGGCGTCAGCTTGGCCAGCACCTCGCGGGTCATCGCGCCTTTCAGCGCGAAAACCGCCCGCGCGTCCGACACATCCGCCACCAGCGCATGCTGGCCCTGCAGCGCCGCGCCCAGCGTGGCGACGGCGGTGGCGACCTCGGCGTGGGGGCACAGCACCAGCACTTCGTCCGGGGACATCCACAAGATGCCGTGGTCCCCGTTGCAACTGGCGCCGCGCAGCCCGGGCATCTTGACCCCGGCGACAGCGGTGGCGGCCTTGACCAGCGCCGCGTTGGACAGATCGCCGCGCAGGGTGATCATCCCCAGCGGGCCCAGTTCGGTGACCTGCACCAACCCGTCATAGGACGCGTTCATCAGCGGGCTGACGGCCGGGGGCATGTTCATCGCTTCAGACATTCTGCTTTTCCCCTTCCGGATCATAGAATACCGGGCTGACGATCTTGGCCGGGATCATCGTCACGCCGTCGTCCTTGGCAAATTCGATCACCTCTCCCATGCGGTCAGGCCCGTGCAGCACCAGCCCCATGGCGATGCCCTTGTTCAGGGTCGGCGAATGGTAGGTCGACGTCACGCGCCCTTGGGTGTTGCGCTGGCCGTTGGCGTTCTTGCCTTCGGCCACCGCATAGGCCCCATCGGGCAGCGTGCTGCCGTCCAGCGTTTCAAGACCCACCAGTTTCCAACGGTTCGGGTCCGCCATATGGCTGCGCTGCTGCGCGCGTTTGCCCAGGTAGTCCTCTTTCTTCTTCGAGATGGCCCAGTCCAGCCCCAGATCCTGCGGGATCACGGTGCCGTCGGTTTCGTCCCCGATCATGATAAAGCCCTTTTCGGCCCGCATGATGTGCAGACATTCCGTGCCATAGGGCGTGATGTTCCACTGCGCGCCGACGGACATGCACAGATCCCAGAAGGCCTGTCCATGGCTGGCGGGCACGGCGATTTCATAGCTCAACTCGCCCGAGAAAGAGATCCGGTAAACCCGCACCGGAAAGCCGCCCAATTCGCCATCAGCCCAGCCCATGAAGGGCAGCGCGTCCTTGCTGACGTCCATGCCGCCCAAAGCGTTCAGCAGGTTGCGGGCATTGGGGCCGACCACGGCGATCTGCGCGTATTGTTCGGTGACATTGGCGGTATAAACCTTCCAATCCCACCATTCGCACTGCAGCCAGTCCTCCATATGAGCATGGATGCGATCCGCGCCGCCGGTGGTGGTGTGGCAAAGGAAAGTGTCTTCGTCGATGCGCGCCACGACGCCGTCATCGGACAGGAACCCGTTCTCGCTGCACATCAGGCCATAGCGGCACTTGCCCGGCTGAAGGGTGCTCATCATGTTGGTGTAAAGCATGTCCAGGAACTTGCCCGCGTCCGGCCCCTTGACGATGATCTTGCCAAGGGTCGAGGCATCGAGCAGCCCAAGGCTGGCGCGGGTGGCGTTCACTTCGCGCATCACCGCGTCATGCTTGCTTTCGCCCGCCTTGGGGAAGCAATAGGGGCGGCGCCAATGGCCGACGGGTTCCCATTCCGCGCCATGCGCCTCGTGCCAGGCGTGCATCGGGGTCTTGCGCAGCGGCTGGAAAATCTCGCCGCGCGCTTCACCTGCGATCGCGCCCATGGAAATGGGTGTATAGGGCGGGCGGAAGGTGGTGGTGCCGACCTGCGGGATATCTTCGCCCAATGCCTTGGACAGCGTCGCCAGACCGTTGATATTGCTCAGCTTGCCCTGATCGGTTGCCATGCCCAGCGTGGTGTATCGCTTGGTATGTTCGACTGATTCATAGCCCTCTTGCGCGGCCAGCATGACGTCGGAGACCTTGACGTCGTTCTGATAGTCCAGCCAGGCCTTCATGCGCAGTTCCGGGCCTGCGCCCTGCGGCATCAGCCAGACCGGGGCCATGGGCGATTCCGCCGGGGCCTTGGCGTTGGGGGCACCTGCCTCGCCGGGGCGATGGCCTGCGGCACGGGCGGCCTCGCGGCCCGCCTTGTCGGCGTCTTGCAGGGCGTCATTCAGGGACAGGTAGCCGTTCGCCGTGCCTGCGGCGATGACAAACCCCTTGCCGTCATGGCTGGTGGGCGCGCGGCTGGCGTCGGGGCGGAAAAAGGCATTTTCCGCGTCCCAGCTCAGCTTGCCGCCGCAATGCGACCACAGGTGCACCACCGGCGACCAGCCGCCGGACATGGCGACGCATTCGCAGGAGATTTCTTCGACCATGGCGCCTTCGCCGGCTTGCGAGCTGATGACCACGCCGGTCACGCGCTTGCCGCCTTTGACCTTGGCGATGGCCTGCCCCATGTGCACGGTGATGCCCGCCGCCTTGGCCTGCGCCACCAGCGCGGGATCGGTGGGATGCACGCGCACGTCGATGATCGCGGGGACGGACAGGCCGGTTGCCACGATGGCAAGGGCGGTGCGATAGGCGTCGTCGTTGTTGGTGACAACCACGGTGCGGTCGCCGATCGAGACACCCCAGTTCACCACATAGTCACGCACGGCGCTGGCCAGCATGACGCCGGGAATGTCGTTACCGGCAAAGGAGATGGGGCGCTCGATTGCGCCGGTCGCCGTGACGATCTGCTTGGTGCGGATACGCCAGAGGCGATGGCGCGGGCCTGTCGCCTTGGGGTCGTGATCGGTCAGCCGCTCGTAGCCCAGAACATAGCCGTGGTCATAGACCCCCGCCCCCATGCAGCGCGTGCGCAGGGTGACGTTGGGCATGGCGTTCAGCGCCTGCACGGTTTCGTCGATCCATTCTTCGGCGGGTTTGCCGTCGATCTCGCCGCCGTCAACGGGCGTGCGGCCGCCCCAGTGCGCCGTCTGTTCGATCAACATGACCTTGGCGCCGCTGTCCCCGGCCGCCTTGGCCGCCTGAAGGCCAGCCACACCGCCGCCGATCACCAGAACGTCAATGTGGGCGTAGAAATGTTCGTAATGATCCGGATCGCGGGTTTCCGCATCCGGCGCTTTGCCCAGACCTGCAGATTGCCGGATGAAGGGTTCATAGACGTGCTTCCAGAAGGAGCGCGGATACATGAACATCTTGTAGTAAAAGCCCGCCGGCAGGAAACGCGCGACCAGCTGGTTCAGCGCGCCGACGTCATATTCCAGGCTGGGCCAGTGGTTCTGGCTGGTGGCCTGAAGGCCGTCGAACAGCTCGGTCGTGGTGGCGCGCTGGTTGGGTTCATGGGTATTGCCATGGCCCAGGTTGACCAGGGCGTTGGGTTCTTCGGCACCGCTGGCGACCACGCCGCGCGGGCGGTGGTATTTGAAGCTGCGGCCCACCAGCATCTGGTCATTGGCCAAAAGCGCAGAGGCGAGCGTATCGCCCGCGTGCCCCTTGAGGCGCTTGCCGTTGAAGGTGAATTCGACCTGCTTGGAGCGGTCGATGAGCCGGCCGGATTTGGCGAGACGGGTGCTCATGATCTGGAGCCTTCGCTTTTGGCAGGCACCCGGGGGCTGTCTGCCCCCGGACCCCCGAGGATATTTCGGGCAAATGGAAACATCAGGAGAAATCGCGCCACTGCCAGCCGGGGTGGCGGGCGGTGAGGACGTCCTTGATGGATTGCGGCGGTTCGGTGGTCTGGGCAGGATAGGTGCCGTAGACTTCCATGGTGTTGGTGTTGCGCGCGGCCAGGAACCACTTGCCGCAGCCAAAGGCATGGCGCCAGCGTTCGAAGTGCACCCCCTTGGGGTTTTCGCGCATGAACAGGTAGCCTTCGAAATCGGCATCCGAGGCGCCGGGACCAAAGCGTTTGAGATGCGCCTCTCCGCCCGGGGTCAGTTCGGTTTCGTCGGCTTGTACGCCGCAGCAGGGGCATTTGAAGGTCAGCATGTCAGCGGCTCCTATCGGTCGGGCGGTGTGGTTTCGGCAGGATCAATGTGCCACCCCCGCCGCCACGCTTTCGTCGATGAATTTGCCTTCGCGGAAGCGGTACATCGAGAATTCCTCGGTCAGGGGCGAATGCCCGCGTGCCATCAGTTCGGCCATGCCCCAGCCCGATCCCGGGATCGCCTTGAAGCCGCCGGTGCCCCAGCCGCAGTTGATGAAGATGCCATCGACCGGGGTTTTCGACAGGATCGGCGAGCGATCCCCCGTCATGTCGACGATGCCGCCCCATTGGCGCAGCATTTTCAGGCGCGAAACCATGGGGAAGGTTTCGATCAGCGCCGCGACGGTGTGTTCGATGTGCTGAAAGCTGCCGCGCTGGGTATAGGCGTTGTAGCCGTCGGTGCCGCCGCCGATGACCATCTCGCCCTTGTCGGACTGGCTCATGTAGCCGTGCACGGTATTGGCCATGACGACGCAGTCCATGACCGGTTTGATCGGCTCGGAGACCAGCGCCTGCAAGGGGGCGCTTTCGATCGGCAGGCGAAAGCCGGCCATTTGTGCCAGAACGCCCGAGTGGCCGGCGACGACGATGCCCAGCTTGTCACAGTCGATGTCGCCCTTGGTGGTGGTCACGCCGCGCAGCTTGCCGCCGTCCTGGCGGATGGCGGTGACTTCGCATTGCTGGATGATGTCCATGCCCATGTCGCTGCAGGCGCGGGCATAGCCCCAGGCCACGGCGTCATGGCGCGCGGTGCCGCCGCGGGCCTGCCACAGCCCGCCCAGAACCGGGTAGCGCGGACCGGCCAGGTTGATGATCGGCACGATTTCCTTGACCCTTGCGGGGCTGATGAATTCGGTCTTGACCCCTTGCAGGGCGTTGGCATGGGCGGTGCGCCGATAGCCGCGGACCTCGTGTTCGGTCTGGGCCAGCATGATCACGCCGCGCGGGCTGAACATGACGTTGTAGTTCAGGTCCTGGCTCATGGTTTCGTACAGGCTGCGCGCTTTTTCGTAGATCGCGGCGGACGGGTCCTGAAGGTAGTTCGAGCGGATGATCGTGGTGTTGCGCCCGGTGTTGCCGCCGCCCAGCCATCCCTTTTCGATCACCGCCACATTGGTGATGCCAAAGTTCTTGCCAAGGTAATAGGCGGTGGCCAGCCCGTGGCCCCCTGCCCCGACGATCACCACGTCATAGCGCCGCTTTGGTTCGGGCTTGCGCCAAGCGCGCTGCCAGCCGGTGTGATAGCGCGCGGCCTCTCGGGCGATGGCGAAGACGGAATAGCGTTTTCTGGGGGTCATGACGTCGAATCCGGATGTGGCCTTTGAGGATTGATTAAAGGTGATAGCCCGCCGGACGGCGACTGCAACCGTCACAATGCCATGCAGTTGCGACATGGACGCCCATCGCCGGGGTTCTGCGGCCATTTGCCCTTTTTTCCGGCGGCGTCCTGCCATAGATGCAAGGGATCGAACAAAGGAAAGCCGGCCATGATGTTCTGGATCGTAACCACAGGGATGGCGCTTGCCGTGGCGGCGCTTTTGGCGCGCGCCATCGTGAAAGGCCGCGCCGAAGCCGTGCCGACCGAGGTCTTTGACCTGCAGGTCTATCGCGACCAGCTCAAGGAGATCGAGCGCGAGGCCGCGCGCGGCGTGATCCCCGCAGAAGAGGCCGAGCGCCTGCGCACCGAGGTGTCGCGCCGCATCCTGTCCGCCGATGCCAAGGCGCAAAAGGCGCAGACCGTCGCGGTCAAGGGCGGCGGCGGGCTGGGCCCGGCGCTGGCGGTCACCGCTTTTGTGCTGGTGGGCGGCTTTGGCGTCTATACCCAGCTGGGCGCGCCCGGATATCCCGACCTGCCGCTGAAAGGCCGGATCGAGGCCGCCAAGGAAGCCCGTGAAAACCGCCCC
The DNA here is from genome assembly GCF_029958925.1 of Tropicibacter oceani. Taxonomy (NCBI): domain Bacteria; kingdom Pseudomonadati; phylum Pseudomonadota; class Alphaproteobacteria; order Rhodobacterales; family Roseobacteraceae; genus Pacificoceanicola; species Pacificoceanicola oceani. The sequence goes on along the minus strand of NZ_CP124616.1, from coordinate 2,222,320 downwards.
AGCCAGGCCGAGGCCGAGGCCGGCATGCCCCCCGCCCCCACCGCCGAGGCCCCGGGCGAGTACCTTGAGCTGGTCAAGCGGCTGCGCGCCGCGGTCGAGGAACGGCCCGACGACCTGCAAGGCCAGATCCTGCTGGCGCGCTCGGAAGCGGCGCTTGGCAACTATGTCGAGGCGCAGCAGGCGCTGGCGCGTATCGCCGCGCTCAAGGGGGCCGAGGCCACCGCGCAGGACTATGCCGACCTGGCCGACATGATGGTGATCGCGGCGGGCGGCTATGTTTCGCCCGAGGCGCAGCAAGCCATCGAAGACGCGCTGGCCCGCGATCCGCAGAACGGCGTGGCGCGCTATTATGGCGGCTTGATGATGGCCCAGACCGGCCGCCCGGATGTCGGGTTCCGGATGTGGGACAACCTGCTGCGGGAAAGCCCGCCGGATGCGGCCTGGGTCGCGCCGATGCGCGCCCAGATCGAGGACATGGCGTTTCGCGCCGGGGTGTCGGATTACCAGCTGCCCGAAATCGCCGCGCCGCGCGGCCCCAGCCAGGCCGACATGGCCGCCGCCGCCGACATGACCGACGAGGAACGCCAGGACATGATCCGCGGCATGGTCAGCCAGCTGTCCGACCGCCTGGCCAGCGAAGGCGGCCCGCCGCAGGACTGGGCGCGGCTGATTTCGTCGCTGGGCATCCTGGGCGACACCGACCAGGCCCGCGCCATCTGGACCGAGGCGCAGGCCGTCTTTGCCGATCAGCCCGAGGCCCTGCAGGCGCTGCGCGCCGCCGCGCAGCGCGCCGGGGTGGCGGAATGATCCACGACGATATCGCCGATTTCGCGCGGGACATCCCGCCGATGACGGCCATTGCCGGGCTGGACCTTGGCACCAAGACGATCGGCGTTGCGGTGTCGGACGGACTGCGCAGCGTGGCGACGCCGCTGGAAACCATCAAGCGCCAGAAATTCACGCTGGATGCGGAACGCCTGCTGGAGATCCTCAAGCATCGCCAGATCCGCGGCATCGTGCTGGGACTGCCGCGCAACATGGACGGCTCGGAAGGGCCGCGTTGCCAGTCGACCCGCGCCTTTGCCCGCAATTTCGACCGGCTTTGGGACGGGCAGATCACCTATTGGGATGAACGCCTGTCCACCGTCGCCGCCGAACGCGCCCTGCTCGAGGCGGATACGTCCCGAAAGCGTCGCGCCGAGCTGATCGACAACGTCGCCGCCGCCTATATCCTGCAAGGGGCGCTGGACCGTTTGCGCCATCTGGGAAGCTGAAGACATGAGCGACGACATCTGGAAACGTGACGAGGTGGAAAGCCCCTGCACCAAGGTCTGCGTCATCCACCCCGAGGCGCGTCTGTGCACCGGCTGTTTCCGTTCGATCGACGAGATCACCCAGTGGTCGCGCATGACCCCCGAAGACCGCCGCGCCGTCATGGCCGATCTGCCCGCCCGCGCGCCGCAATTGGCGCAGCGCCGCGGTGGGCGCGCCGCGCGGCTCAAGCGGCAGGGCTGAACGCCCGCGCCCGGCGCGGTGCTGCCGCATGCCAAAGGGCCGCCCCCCGGGGGACGGCCCTTGCCTGTTTCGCGGTCAGGTGTCAGGCCGCGCCGGTTGTGACCAGCACGATGTTGTCCGACGAAAACCCGTTGGCGACCCCGCCAACGATGACGGCCACCGTCGACGTCACGCCGTCAGCATCCAGCAAGACAACCACATCGCCTGACGTGCCCAGCGGTTGGACCGAGATATCTGCCGCCACATCGCCACTGCCAAGCGTGATTTCCAGAACGTCCGCTTCGGACCCGGTGGTGATGAAATCCTGGATCTGGACCCCGAAGGCCGGTTCTCCCTGCACGCCGATCCCGCGCTGCGACAGATCAACCTCGAAGACATCGGCCCCCGTCCCTCCCCAGGCCAGGTTCGCCGCCCCGCTGCCTGCGTCGATCGAGTCGTTGCCGGTGCCGCCGATCAGGACATCGTCGCCGCTGCCGCCCAGAAGGCTGTCGTTGCCGCTGTCGCCCCGGATCGTGTCATCGCCATTCTTGCCGACCAGCAGGTCGTCACCGCTGCCGCCGTCCAGCAGATCATCGGAATTCCCGGCATAGATCGAATCGTTGCCCGCGTCGCCGTTCAGGACATCGTCGTTTTCAGGATCGCCTGATCCGTAGGTGTTCATCACCATCAGATCGTCACCGTCCCCGCCGCTCAGGCTGTCCTGGCCCCTTTCATCATAGATCGTGTCGTTGCCATCACCGCCAAAGACCAGGTCGTCGCCGTCCATGGCGTCGATCAGGTCGTTGCCGATGCCGCCCTGCACGGTATCGGATGCGCTGCCGCCCCGGATGGTGTCCGCGCCGCTGCCGCCGTCGAGATAGTTCAGCCCTTCGCCGCCGAACAGCTTGTCGTTGCCATCCATGCCCAAAAGGCTGTCATCGCCACCTTCGCCGCGCAGGTTGTCATTGCCGGTGCCACCGCCAAGCGTGTCGTCACCCTCCCCGCCCTTCAGCAGGTCCGTCCCCGCCTGTCCGTTCAGCACATCCGCCCCGGCGCCGCCGTTCAGCGTATCGTCGCCGTCGCCGCCGAGCAGGTCGTCATCGCCACCACGGGAATAAACCAGATCGTTGCCGCCCAGGCCGCGAAAGACGTTGTCGCCGTCGCCCAGTTCGATCTGGTCGTCGCCTTCCGTGCCTTCGGTGGGATCGGGTTCGGCCACGTCCCGGTCGTCGTCGTCATCGCTGCCGCCCCAATCGACCCCAACCAGACCGGCAAGCAAAAGAACAGGAAGCAAAGACAAAAGTAACAGCATGACGTTTCCCCACATGAACCGGGTTAATAATTCATGAAGAACACATTTTTGCCAATGTTTTTATTATATTAGAGGCATGGATCGCGACAATGACGGCCAAGGACGGGCATTGTTTCCACGGCGGCCCCCGCGCGGCAATCAGTGGTTGCGCAAAGCTGTCGCCGCGCGGATGGCTCAGCCCCAAAGCGCCTTGCGCAGCATGTTGGCGGCAACGATCAGGATAAAGACCGCAAAGGTCCGGCGCAGGGTCAGCGCGGGCAGCGCATGGGCCATCTTCGCACCCCAGGGCGTGGTGATCAGCGTCATCGATACCGCGATCAAAAAGGCCGGGATGTTCACCGCCCCGACGGTATAGGGCGGCGCGCCCGTCACGCCCAGCATCAAAAAGCCGATAACCGAAGGCACCGCGATCAGCAGGCCAAAGCCCGCCGCCGTCGCCACCGCCCGGTGGATGGGCATGTTGTAAAGCGTCATCAGCGGCACGCCAAAGCTGCCGCCGCCAATGCCCATCAGCACCGACAGGAACCCCACAAGCGGCGACAGGATCGCGCGGCTCAGGCCTGTGGGCATCTGCTGCGCCAGCCGCCAATGCGCCTTGCCAAAGGCCATGTACAGCCCGACCAGCCCCGCCAGCACGCCAAAGATCACCGCCAGCACGGCGGACCGAAGCCCCGCCGCCGTCAACATCCCGATCACCGCGCCGATCACGATGCCGGGGGCCCATGTCTTCAGCACCTCCCAGTCCACCGCGCCCTTCTTGTTGTGCGAATGCACCGACCGGATCGAGGTCACGATGATCGACGCCAGCGAGGTCGCAAGGCAAACCTGCATCAGTTGCGGGCCGTCAAAGCCCAGCCCGGCAAAGACAAAGTAAAAGACCGGCACCAGCACGATGCCGCCGCCGACGCCGAACAGCCCCGCCAGCACTCCGGCAAAGGCCGACGAGGCCAAAAGCAGCAACAGCAGCGGCAAAAGCGTGGAAAGGTCCTGGGTCATGCGGTTTGTCCTTGCTCGATCTGGTGCAGCGCCTCATGGACCAGCTCCGGCCCGGCGCCTGGCCGGCTTGCCCCTTCGGACAGGACCCGCCGCCAGTTCCGCGCACCGGGGCGTCCTGCGAAAAGGCCCAGCATATGGCGTGTCACCTGATGCAGTTTGCCGCCCGAGGTCAAGTGCCGCTCGATGTAGGGCAGCATTTGCAGCGCCACGGCCTGCGGGGTCGTCGCCACCGGCGCGGCGCCAAAGACACGGTGATCGGCGGCGCCGAGGATGTCCCAGGGTTGGTGATAGGCGGCGCGCCCGATCATCACCCCGTCCAGCCCGCTGTCCAGCAGCGCCAGCGCCTGGTCAAGGCTGTCGACGCCGCCGTTGATCGAGATGTGCAGGTTGGGAAACAGCTGCTTCATGCGCTGGACTAGGTAATAGTCCAGCGGCGGGATATCCCTGTTTTCCTTGGGCGACAGCCCCTGAAGCCAGGCCTTGCGGGCATGGATGGTCACCCGTTCGCAGCCCGCCGCGACGATGCGCGCCAGGAATTCGGGCAGCACCTCTTCGGGGTCCTGGTCATCGACGCCGATCCGGCATTTGACCGTCACCTCGACATCGACGACGGCCCGCATGGCCGCCACGCAGTCAGCCACCAGTCCGGGATGTTTCATCAGGACAGCGCCAAAGGTGCCCGATTGCACACGGTCGCTGGGACAGCCGCAATTGAGGTTGATTTCGTCATAGCCCGCCTGCTGGCCCAGCCGCGCCGCCATGGCCAGCTCGGCCGGGTCAGAGCCGCCCAGCTGCAGCGCGACGGGGTGTTCTTCGGGGTTGTGGTCCAGCAGATGCAGCGCCCCGCCGCGCACCAGTGCGGGGGCGGTCACCATCTCGGTATACAGCAGCGCGCGCTGACTGATCAGCCGATGAAGATACCGGCAATGGCGATCGGTCCAGTCCATCATCGGTGCGACGGACAGGCGGGCCGCCCGGCGGAGGTCTGCGGCCCCTTGTTTTACTGGCTCAGCGCGATCGGACATCGGCTCGGTTTTCCTCGGTTTTGGGGCCGTTTGCCCCCGTTTTTGGGGTGAGTGCAACAAGATGTTGCACCGACCCGGAATTGTTGCACCGGTTTTTCGCCTCTTGGCAGGGCACCCCGAGGGGCCCTCCGAGTGGTCTCGGCCTGGTCTCCGAACACTCGTCCGAGCCCGAGATATTAAACCCTGATCAATTGTCCGTCCGTGGGCCCGGACCCGGATCGATCTCCTCAACATCGACAACGAATTCTCGAAAAGGCGAACCGATGGGTACCATCATGCAGCGCAAGAAGAAAGACGGCTCACACAGCTACACGGCCGTCATTCGCAAGAAGAAGGCTGGCAAGGTCATTCTCACCAAGACCGAAACGTTTCAGAACGAACAGGCTGCAAAACGTTGGCTGAAAAAGACCGAGCGCGACCCAAAGGCGAAAGGCGCTGTCGAGCGCGCAGTCGCAGCGCGACAGCGCAAGACATGGTCGGATGTCATCCAAGCCTATTGCGACGCATCTCCTGAAGGTTTTGGCAAGACAAAGACTGCGACCCTCGCTTATCTCCAAAGGCTCGACGTCGGCGGCATGGCTGTAGAGGAAACCGACGACCACGCTTTCTTTTGCCTGGCTCGGGACCTTCTGAACGGAGTCCAGGCCCCACCCGCAGATCCCGACGCCGATTGCCCCGAACACTATGAGCTGAAGCCCCGCAAGCCACAGACGGTAAACAGCTACTTGGCAACATTACGCACAGTGTTCCTGTATGGTGGACCCATCTGCAAGCTGGATTTGCCGATTTCAGCCTTCGAAACAGCCATGCGGACGTTGAAACACCAAAACTTGATTGGCCGCTCGGCTAAGCGCGACCGGAGACCGACACTGGAAGAGTTGGACCGGCTGATGAGCCATTTTTATGACAGCTTTCTGGCCGACCGTCGACGCGTACCGATGCATAAAGTCATTGGCGCCGCCATTACTCTGGGTCATCGCCAGGAGGCGCTGTGCTCTATTCCTTGGAGCGATGTGGATGAGAATATGGCGCGCTTAACAATCCGAAACATGAAGCACCCACGGCAGACAGCTGGCAACGACGTAGTCGTGTGGATCACGGATGAAGGCATGAAACTTATCAAGTCAATGCCAAGGAATAACGAGCGAGTCTTTGCTTACAACCCTGATACCGTCAGCCGTCGTTTCACCGACGCATGCAAGCTACTTGGCATTAAGGATCTTCGTTTTCATGACCTCAGGCATGAAGCAATCTCACGCTTCTTCGAAACGGGCCTCGACGGCGGTAGCCGCGACATCATCCTGAAATATACCGGCCACGCCCCCGACGGCAGCCTGTCGCGCTACATTCACGTAAACCAAGTCAGCGACAAATTCGCCGGCTGGAAATGGTGGGATATTTTGTTTGCCCCCCTCTGACACAGGTGCTGGGCGCTCTGAAAACTCCTCCCGGCGCCCCTCACTACCATCGTGTTTTTGGCAAGAATTTCCGTAGTGAATCGCAGGGAACCAGTTTCTTGCAATGGAACACTCAAAACCCTCCGACCGTCGAAATTCGCCAGCCGCCGCCTACCTATAGGCCATGGATAATGTCCGCTTGCTTCACCCCAAAGGAAGCGTCGGCAAGGTCAGCTTCACTATCATCCGCAGCCGAGAGGAGACGATCACGCGTACGTATTCTGTCGAGACTGCATCGATTATTGTGGACTCGTTGCTCGACGAAAGCACCTAACTGTGAGGTGCCCGTAGATTTGTAGACGCTTTGCTTGGTAATTTTGGTAGCCAAGGATAAGCGCGAATGTCATCGCAAAATCGGTTTGCAGACGAGTTCAAAAGGGGCGCCGTCGCGCAGGTTGTTGATCGCGGCTATGCGGTCAGCGAGGTGGCCAAACGGCTCGGGGTCAGCAGCAATTCGCTCTACACCTGGAAGGCGCAATTTGCGGAGCCGGCCAAGGTCCGGGAGGCGGAGGCGGATTTGGCTGCCGAGCTCAGACGGGTGAAGAAGGAACTGGCCCGCGTCACCCAAGAGCGGGCTATCCTGAAAAAGGCCGCAACATACTTCGCGCGAGAGTCCCGTTGAAGTATGGCTTCATCCGGGCTCATCGGTCAGAGTTTTCAGTTCGGACGATGTGCCACGTGTTGATGGTCCACGTCAGCGGCTTCCATGCGTGGCTTAAGGAACCGTTAAGCCAGCGCGCAGGAAGATGCGCGGCAGACCGAATTGATCCGTCAGGCCTGGACGGACAGCGGCAAGGTCTATGGCTATCGCAAGCTGCACGACGATCTGTGTGATCAAGGTGAGGCCTGCTAGAAGAACCGTGTCGCGCGTTTGGCCGGCCTGGCTGGTATTGCCGCGCAGATTGGATACAGGCGTCGTCCTGGTCGATATGGCGGCTCGCCGGCGATCGTTATGGAGAATACGCTGGATCGCCAGGTCGAAGTCGACGCGCCCGACACAGTTTGGGTGACAGATATCACTTGCATCACAACCCATGAAGGCTGGCTTTACCTTTCCGTCGTCATCGATCTGTTCTCAAGGCGTGTCGTTCGGTGGTCGGCCCAGTCGCGGATGACGACGGATTTGGCGTTGCAGGCGCTGCTGGCGGCCGCCTGGCGTCGCAAGCCAAAGCAAAAGGTCATGATCCATTCGGATCAAGGATCGCAGTTCACCAGCCGTGAGTGGCAAACATTTCGCATCCAGCACGGTTTGGATGCAAGCATGAGCCGACGTGGGACCTGCCATGACAATGCGGTCGCCGAGAGCTTCTTTTCAGCTCCTGAAGCGGGAACGGATCAGGCGCCGTACGTACCCCACACGCGAGGCCGCAAGGCAGGACGTGTTCGAATACATCGAGAGGTTCTACAACCCGAAACGCAAGCACACGAACAACAGCATGCTGTCGCCCGTTGACTATGAGATCAGACAGCAGAAGCTGAACAAGGCAGGTGTCTGGGAGACTAGGGGCACCTCAGTGTTTACGATGAGCCCTAAATTCTCCCCAATCAAATCAACCTGAACTGTCCCATTTGCTCTAACGTCAGACACACGCATCGAAACGCTTCACAACACCTTCGCTTACCGGATTGCTCGGGACCTCGCGGCAGTGGATACGCGGGATCAGCGCCGGCGAGCGCTTCGCGTCAAGTCGAACAAGCCGCTGCGGACACGGCCGGCCATCGACGACATGAACCCTTTCACGGCTCCAGGCGCAGAGTCGAGCGCCGCAATGGCGGGAATACTGGGCGCGAACAGGTAAGCGCCGCCGTCGGGAATAATCCATTCGTTGTCGCCGCCTTCGATCCGGATCGAGGTACCGTTGCGGCTAACGTCGATACTGCGGGGGCCAGGCGTCGTACCTACAAGAAGGTCATGGCCCCGCCCCGGGCAGCTTTCACTGTTCATCCAGTTGGCGGTTACAAAATCGACCTGCATCTCGGGATCGGACTGGAACGCCACGAACAGCAGCCCACGGTCATCGGGGCCGTTGTCGAACGGGATACCGCGCCGCAGGAATCGCTGATGGGCCGGAACCGCCTGGTCGGACGGACCCCGGCGAGGGTTCGTCTTGCGGATATGCGCACCTGTTGGACAACCACCGGCTTGCGCGGCAACTGAAAAGTCAAAGGCGTCAAGGCCGTCCAACGCGGCCATCAGACCGTCGTTGTTCGTGTCCACCAGCGTCCCGTCCGGCCAGCGCCCGACGATGATCGCGGCGACCTGTTCTGCGGTCAGCCCCGGCCAGTCCGGCGCCAACTGCGCCGCCGTATCCTGGCAGAACCCGTGGAACGCATCCGGCTTCTGGATCAGACGGCGCAACTGCATGAAGCTTCCCGCATCGGAAAACAGCCGCGTGCCACTGGCCAGGGCCGGTGGCGCCTCTCCCAACGCGTTCTCATAACCTAATATGAATTGCCCCGGCGCCTGGGCATCTTCAGGGTCGTCGCCATGGCCGAGTGCTGGGCGCGGCTGTGCTATCCCGTCGCGAAAGCCGAAATGCTCCTTGTCGCCGGGAATGCGGGCCCCTTCCTCTTGCCACAACCTGGCAAACCCGGCTTCTTGAGCCCTCGCCAGATGGCGGGCGGCGGCCTCTTGGGTGCTGCCCCGGTCGTTGCCGGCAACGATAAAGAGCATGTCGAGCCGCGTCGCGGCCGCGCCCCCGAACCGCCAGCTGTCTGGCTGCGAAAGATCCTGCAGCAAGAACCGGCGCGCCGCGTAACCGTTCCGGAAGGATTTACTGAAGAAGGTGACATCCGGGCGCAGGCGTTTCAGCAACGCCTGCCCCAAGCCAACGCAGAGCCAGCTGCGTCCGATGCACTCAACAGGATCCTTCATGACTTTGCGGTCGCGCCAGACCTCAGCGTGCGATGTTACCTGCCCCGCGAGCAGCGCCATCATCTCGCGGACCGGTGCAAGATCGGCACCTTCGTCAAGGCGCAGCCCGAGAAACACCTGATGGGCTGTGTTGAAACCCGCCAGCACGTTCCCCTGGACCGCCTCCAGATCGACCGGGGTCACCGGCGTGCATCCCGGGCGCCAGGCGCGCCACCCATGGGCGCAACGCTCATCATATTGCCAGGCTCCGCCGGTCCGATCAGGCCGGGGAACTGATCGGTCAGCCCCTGCCCGCACCCGCTGGACGTTGGCAACAGAAAGGCCGATCCCTGTCCGGCGCAACAGGTTCCGATGCATCGGACCCTGGGACCAACCCCGCCGCCGTCGCGCGCCCAGCGTGTCACGTAGAGATGCACCTTTACAAGTTCGGCCAGTTGACCCGGAAAGCGCACGGGGCTGCCCCCGATGGTCAGGTCACTCAGGGTCATGGGCCGCCCTTGATAGGTTTCACCGTCGGGGATGCGCAGCGTAACGCGTAGAATGCGCGAGTCGTCCGTGTTCAGCCGGCCTGCACCGCGCTCTTCATGCCACCACGCGCGCGGCACCGGCTGGGTTTCGTCCGGCAGCCGGAGCTGCGTAAAGGCGACATCCGCAATATAAAGCCCGACCGGATCGGCCAGCGTATAGCGATAGCCATCCAGCACCTGCGTGTAGGCGTCGCGCGCGATCCCGGGGTCGCTGTTGCGGTTCGGATCGCCTCCACTGCTGCAACAGATGATGCGCTCGGCATTGTCCGCAGCGACCAGCTCACCGTCCGAGGCCACGCGTGCCAGGGCCGATACACCGGCAAGGTTGACCTCCGCCCCAAGCGAATTGGCCCGGTGGCTCAGGTGGCAAATGCCGCCGAAGATGTTGAAGCGGTTGCGCGGGTTGAACCCGCCTGGGCGGGCAATCGTATGCTCCCCGCGGGTTGAGCGGAAAAACAGCCCCTGCGGCGCGCGCAGATCGTCGGCAGTGATCGCATCGGTCTTCAGAAATTCCCGGTACAGGGTCACGACGGCGTCTTCGTCGGCGTCAAAAAGCGCGCTGAAATAATCGTAACCTTCGCTGACGAAAGTGATCTCGCGTTGTCCCTCGGAGACCCGCCATTCGAGATATTCATCCTGCCGGTGCCGGACAGGAAGCTCGTAGAGATGTCCCAGACGGTCATAGATGCGGGCGTTTCCGATATCCTCCTGCCCCAGGTCCTCGACCGCGCGGTAAAATCCCTGCGGATCGTCGACAAGCTGCGCCTGAGTGATATCCGACCAATCGCGTCGTTCAACCGATTGCGGAAAGCCAAACCATTGTGCCGTGGCAACCGTCTCGGCCCCTTCGGGTACCGCCTCTTCGGTCGGATCTACATAACCCAGCTGCGGGCGCAGCGCCTCCAGTTCGGCTTGGGTCTGAGGATTGCGTCCCAGCACTTCGGCAGCCAGCTGAAAGACGATTCCGCCCGCCGTTTGTGCCATTTCTTCGTGCCATTTTCCGGGATCGGTGAAATCCGTGACGTATCCCGGCGAGTTGAATGTCCAGGTCATGCGCCTGCTCCTTTCAATTGCGTCATTTCGGTTATGGCGGTTGCGCGGGCGGTCGACGTGCGCATCAGCGCGCGTGTCACCGCATCGACAGCATCGATACGCTTCGAAGCCAGTTCGGATTCGTCGCTCAGGATGTCCCGGGCCGCCTGAAGATCGCTTTCGAGTTCTTCCGTCACGTGCCGCATGGTGGTCGACTCGGCGCTCAATTGCGCGTTCTCGCGTTGCAGTGCGTCAATGGCCCGCGCGCCGGGCAAACCCACAGATCGGCCAAGCAGCAGCCCCGCCGCCGCAAAGCCCAGGGCTTCCAGACTGGAAAAAAGCGAAAACAGCCGGTTCCAGGTCTCGGCATCCGCCGACGCCTGACCGACCAGGTAATAGGCGAACCCGAGAAAGGCGATAACGATTACCAACGCACCCATGGCGCTGTATTCCTTCAACTTTTCCATGTTTCGTCCTCCGTGGGAATGAATGTCGAAGAGGCGCGCGAGCGCGGGAGAATGCCCCGCGCGCCCCGCTTCGGGTCAGCCGTTGTGGCGCGACCACCACGCGTCGAGGTCGGCCCGCGTGCCGCCATTGCCGTCCGCATCCCAGACCAGCACAGCCGCATCGTCCTGATTGCGAGTTCCGCCCGTCCCGACGATCATGATCCGATCGCCGTCGAACGAGGTGAACCGCATCGACACCGGCTCGCGATAGGTCAGCATCTGCTCTTGCAGGATGGACACCGCCAGCCGCTCACCCATGCGCAGCGATTCATAGTAGTCGGTGTAGAAATGCACCCCGGCAAAGTTGCGCCCGATGGAGATATTGGCCGCCAGCTTGTCCAGTTCGTGCTGGATTGTCAGCGTCTCGCTGATCGGCTTCAGCTTTGTGTATTCGCTGTCCGGGTCCGGCACGACCGCCGTGGCAAACGGCACGGCCTTCCTTCCCTCTTTGTCCAGCCCCAGATACTGTTCATGCATGAGCGTCAGAGGGCGCTCGGCGCCGAACAGCCCGGCCGGATAGCGATTGTCATAGAGGTTTTTGTCGTCACCGATGGCTCTGTTGCACAAATCGCGTGAGGGATTCATCTCGTGAATCCAGCGTGGTAGCTGGGATGCATGAGCAGACCCATACCCCCGACCTACAAGACCAGAAACTGGCCAGCCTACAATGAAGCGCTCAAGCGCCGGGGCTCGCTGACGATCTGGTTCGACCCTGAGATGATCTGGGATGCCGTGCCGACAGGCAGGCGTGGCCGCCAGCAGAGCTATAGCGACGCCGCCATACAGACGTGCCTCTCGATGAAAGTGCTGTTCGGCATGGCGCTCCGGCAGACGACCGGGTTCGTCGAGAGCCTGCTGCAGCTGGTCGGTCTGAACTGGACGGTGCCCGACTTCAGCACGCTATCTCGCCGCCAGAAGACCTTGGCCGTCAACATCCCATACCGCGGCTCCAAGGGGCCGTTGCACCTGTTGATAGACAGCACCGGGATCAAGGTCGAGGGCGAAGGCGAGTGGCACGCCCGCAAGCATGGCGGCCCTAAACGCCGCGTCTGGCGCAAGATCCACTTGGGGATTGATGAGGAAACGCTGGAGGTTCGGGCCGTCGAAATCACCGGGAGCCACATCGGTGATGCGCCGATCCTACCCGACCTTCTCGACCAAATCCCGCAGGACCAGGAAATCGGTAGCGTCACGGCTGATGGCGCCTACGACACGCGCAAATGCCACGATGCGATTGCAGATCGCGGCGCCCATGCCGTCATCCCGCCCCGCAAAAACGCGAAGCCCTGGAAGACGATCACCGCCGGAGCCGTGGCGCGAAACGAGGCCTTGCGCGCGGCGAAATACCTGGGCCGCGCACTCTGGCGACGATGGAGCGGATACCACCGCCGAAGCCGCGTCGAGACAAAAATGCATTGTATGAAGTTGCTGGGCCAGCGGCTCATGGCGCGGGACTTCGACCGCCAGGTCGCGGAACTCCAGGTCCGCATTGCCGTCCTGAACGGCTACACCGCGCTCGGCATGCCCGTCACGGAAGTCGTAGGATAAGTCCGCCCGGGGAAAGGGGAAACTCGGCGTTCAGCCGATTTGTGCAACAGAGCCAAGCGCCAATCAGGCAGTGACGTAAAAAAAGTGCAACAATCGGTGCAACAGATTTCGCCCGCAGGCGTTTTGACCAATAAATCAAGGCCCCTCAGGACCTGTGGGAACCATCCATCATCGGTGCAATGGACAAGTGCACAGCCCGGCGGAGGTCTGCGGCCCGGTGTGCTTTTGACGATGCGGCTTGGGCCAACGGTGCGGCTCCCCTTGTTAGCCGAGCTGTTTGCCCCCGTTTCCAAGGTGAGTGCAACACGATGTTGCATGGTGCAGGTCCTTCATGCCTGACCTACGGTGCCCTTGGTCAGGTTCTGGCGAACATCGGTTCCTCCCTTGCCAACCCACGGACCGCGCGGCGCATGAACAGTCTTGCCCCCGGGGCGTCAGCCACGATCGCGCCGACACAGCGCCCGGGCCATCGTCAGAACCGCACCTCGAACAGGACCGAACAGCGGCTGGATCGGCCGTCGTAGGCCGCCATGTTCGACTGGGTCCATCGCAGGTGACAGGCGAATTGCGGAACCGCCGAGAACAGCGTCATGCGCGGGTCCGAATAGGACGCCCCGACCCCGAAAAACCGGTCGTCCCTTGTGTATCCCAGCGCCGCATCCGGTGCCTTGTAACGCCGGTGCCCCAGCTCCATGTCCAGCCATCCCAGCGCGCCATTGCCCGGATCGCCGCCGATGGCCGCCGTCAGGACCTGGCCGAAATAGCGGTTTTCGTCCTTTTGGGGATTGTTGCGATCGCTCAGCCCCAGGCCAAGCCGATAGCGGCCCTCTTCGCCCAGGCGGTCCTGGTAGACCGCGCCGATGCGGAAATCCCCGGCGCGCGGCTGCGGTTCTCCGTCATAGCGCCGCTGCTTGTAGCGAAAGGTAAAGCTGAGCGAGCCCGTCGGCGAGGTGATCAGCGTGCGGTTGGCGTTCAGGCCAAGAGCCCAGAACGCCTTGTCCGGGGCCTGTTCGATGTCATAGGTCGAGCGTTGCAGATAGGGCGCGATTTTCCAGCTGCCGTCGTCCAGCCGGCCTTTCCAGTCCAGACCGGCGCGCCAGACATGGCGGGTTTGCTCAATGCCCCAGAACTGGTCGCGGTTCAGCGCAAAGCTGTAGGCCAGCGTCTGGGTGTCGCCCAGCGCCTGGGTGTATTGCGCCCGTGCCCCAAGGCGGAAAAACCCGCCATCCGTAACCGTGCCGCCACCGCCGCCTGCACCCTTGCCGGAGCCGTTGCCATTGCCGTCCCCGTCGCCGCCATCGCCCCAATCGCCATCGTCCTCATGGCCGCCGCCTTCGTGACCGCCGCCCTCGTGGCCGCCGCCGTCATGGCCGCCTCCGCCGCCCATGCCCGAGGCCGATTGATGCTGGTCGATGTCCGAAGAGTGCAAGGCGCCAAAGACCAGCCGATAGGTCCATTTGTCCGCCTTTTCCGCCAGACGCGTGTCGCCATGGTTGAACTCATGGCTGAAGTCGTGATCCTCGCTTTGCCCGGCGTCGCCGCCACTGCCGGTTTCGGCGCTGTGCGCCCCTTCCCGCTCCTGCTCCAGGTAGCGTTCGATTTCCTGGCCCGGGTTGGCGACGCGCGCGGCGGAATGCGTGCCCAGGGGGTTGGCCCCCGGGTCGCCGCCCAGACGTATCTGGCGGCGGTCCTGATCGCGCTGCTGGTCGCGGTCCTGATCCTGAACCTGTTCGCGGTCCTGCTCGCGCTCCTGCGTTTGCTGGGTGTCGCGGCTTTGGTCCTGGCTCATGGTGGCGACATGGCATGTCTTGCAGGTGGCCGAGCTCATCGCGTCGATGTTCGGATGCGCGGGCGGAAGAAAGCGGTTGTTCGCATGGCAGGCCTTGCAATCATCCCCCAACTGGGGCGTGGCCAGGGCTGCCCCCGCCGTGCCAAGCGCCGCTACCGTGCCGACCAGAATGATGAATTTGCGAAACATGGCGTTCCTTCCTTGTTGTCCAAAGCGGTTCTGGTCCAGGCACCTTGCGCCGCACTCAGGGCATCGTGAAATCGAAATCATGGCACTTGGCGCAGAAATTGACCGCCGGTTCGTGCTGATGATGGCAAAGCGCGCAATTGGCAAAGGGCGCCCCATGCGGCGTTGAATGGGGGTTGGCGCCGACCGTATCCTCAAGATGCCGGGTCAGCGCGCCCAGATCCTCAAGCGATCCATGACAGGATGTGCACAGGGCCGTGTCGGGCGTTTCGGGCGCGGCCGGGTCCTGGTGGCAGGTGGCACAGCCGATGTCCGCAAAGAAATGGCTGTGACTTTGAAACAGCCGATCATCAAGCGAAGCCGCCTGATCGGTGCCGTGGCATATCCGGCATCCGTCCATCGACATGCCTGCCGTGGGCAGATGCGCCTCGGGCAGCAGGTCGGGTTCGTCATGGCAGGCAGTGCATTCATGCCTGGGCGCGGGCTGGCCATCGCGCATGATCACCCCTTCGTCGCCGGCATGGCCCTTGTCGCGGTCGCGCTTCTGGCGCACTCCGTCCGAGGCGGCAGGCCACAGGCACCCGCCTTCGTCCTGCACAAGACAGCCATCCCCGGCGCCCGGCGACGTGCAATCCCCCGCCTGGCAAAGCATCCGCGCAGGCCAAGCCCCCGCCCCCCAGGCCCCAAGGGCCAGGGCGATCAAAGCCACCGCCAGAACTGTCAAAACGCGCGCCAAGGCACCCTCTTTGTCGGAAAACCACGCCCCAAATTATCGCAGCCGTTCCGGGCGCACCTTGACCCTGATTAAGTCAGGGGAAAAATCTGTCCGATCCTGCTGCGGGTCCTTGCGCGGGCTGGACGCGCGCGCAAGGCTGTGATCGAAATGGCCGTGATGACACGGATGTTGCGCCCTGCCCTGCTGTTTCTTGCCGCCGCCGCGCTGATGGCGGGGGTGCTTTTGCTTATGGGGCGCGGGCTGATCTGCCCCTGCGGATACATCAATCTGTGGGCCGGCGCGGATGTTGGCGCCGAACAAAGCAGCCAGCACCTGTTTGACTGGTATGCCCCCAGTCACCTGATCCATGGGTTTGCCTTTTATGCCGGGCTATGGCTGCTGGCGCGCCGCCTGCCGCTGGACGCCCGCTTTGCCATCGCCCTGCTGATCGAAGCGGCCTGGGAGCTGCTGGAAAACTCGGCAATCATCATCGAGCGGTATCGAACCGTGACGGTATCGTCGGATTACAACGGCGACAGCGTCGTCAATTCGCTGGCCGACCTGCTGGCGATGGCGGCGGGCTTTTACCTGGCGCGCATCCTGCCCGTCTGGCTAAGCGTCACCCTGGTGATCGGTTTCGAGCTGCTGACCGCCGCGCTGATCCGCGACGGGCTGGCGCTGAACGTGCTGATGCTGCTTTGGCCGCTCGATGCGGTCCTGGAGTGGCAACAGGGGCTGTAAGCCCCGGTCCCGCCGCCCGCAGGCAACACCAAAGCGCTGCCTGCCGCCCACGGGCCTTTGTGTCAGGCCGCGTCGCCGACCAGGGCGGGCAGCCCTGCGGGCCGCGCCGCCGCTTCGCCCGCCACCAGCGGCGCGATCAACAGCGTTTTCCAACGATCGGCGAAATCGGCCTCGGCCTGTTGGGCGCGGGTCTGGCACAGCGGCGCAGGCGGGCCGTCCAGCACGGCAGACAAAGCCTCGGCCCAGGCCTCGGCCCCCTGCCCGGTCACATGCCGCGCCCCCGGTCCCGCGCTGTCCACCAGCCCGTCGACCCCCGAAGTCAGCACAGGGCGCCCTGCGGCGCGCGCCTCCAGCGCCACCAGGCCAAAGGCCTCCCAGCGCGAGGGGATCAGGACCATGTCGACCGCCTCAAAGGCGTGCTGGGGCGCCGCGACATGAGGCTTGAAAACGATCCGGCGATCATCGCCCGCCAGGGCGCGCAGGGCTTCCAGGTCCGGACCGCTGCCGCAGATGTCCAGCGCGATGTCCTGTTCCGGCAGGCTGCAAAAGGCCTGGATCAGCAGATCGAACCCCTTTTGCGGGTGCAGCCGCCCGATCGCACCAAAGCGCCGCACAGGCCCTGTCGCGGCCGGGATCTGCCGAAACGGCGCAAGGTCCACGACCGGCGGGATGACCACCAGCCGTTGCGACTGCACCAGCCTGCGTCGCGACAGCCAGGCCCCCTGCGGCGCGCTGACCGCCACAACCCGGTCGAACAGCGCATAGGCCGTCCTGAGCAGCGTAAAGAACCGGCCCCGCGCCGCGACGTTCAGCGCCGTGAACCGCTCGGTATAGCTGTGTTCGACATGCACGATGGGCGTGGCCGCATGGCGCGCCCGAAACGAGATCAACCGCGGCAGGCTGCGCCAGCTGATCGCCAGGTGCGACACCACAAGATCGGCCTGGCACGATGGCAGGGGCGCGCGGCGCGATACCGGGCGTATCTCGTGCCGGGCATCGCGGGCCATCTGCGGGCAGCGGCGAATATGGTCCAGAACGCGGGTCACGCCGCCGGGGGTCGTGTCGTCGACAAGATGCAGCACGGTGGGTCGATGGGACATTGTCATGGTCATTGCTTCCTTCAGGATTTGACTTTGGAGGTGGACAGCGCCGCCCGCGCGAACCGGCGCGGTGTTTCGCCAAGGCGGCTGAGCGCCTGCGCCGCGGCCCAGGTGGTCAGGCTGCGCATCGGCTCTTCGATCAGGGGGCGGCGCGACGTGGCAAAGGCCCGCGCCGCATAGTCACGCGCCTTGTCACCGTCACCGCTGCTGCAGGCGCGCCGCGCCAGATAGCGCAGCTGATAGGCCCGGGCCGCGGGTTCGTGGCGGTCGAAAAAGCCGGGGTTGAGCGGGCGCAGCTTGGCCACCATGCGTTCCCACGATGCAAGCTGCGCCTCGGTCCGGGCCGACAGCCCGCCCGCGCTGACCCGGTATTCGGTCAGCAGGCCCGGCACGCCCTGCACCGACCAGTCGGTCGCCAGGCACAGGCGCAGCCAGCATTCAATGTCCTCGGACTGGCGAAAGGTTTCGTCAAAGACCCAGTTGCGCCGGCAATCGAACCGCGGCCGCCAGGCGATGTCCTCCAGCGCCGCGCGCCGCAGCACCGCCGAGGACCCGTTGCCCACCGGGTTGCGTTTGAACACATGCGCGCTGGACACATCGAACAGGCGCGGCCGCTGCGCGTGCCACAGCCGGTTGCCCGCCGTGTCGATCAGCGCCGAGCCGGAGTAGCTCAGGCCGACATCCGCCATGGCCTCCAGGTGATCCACATGCACCGCCATCTTTTGCGGCAGCCAGCGGTCATCGGCATCGCAGAACCCGATCACCGCGCCGCTGGCATGGGCGATGCCGCTGTTGCGCGCCCCCGCAAGGCCCCGGTTGTTCTGCTGAACCAGCCGCAGGCGGCGGTCGGCCCTGGCGTGATCCGCCGCGATCTGCGCGGTCTCATCGGTCGAGCCGTCGTCGACGACGACGATCTCGAGATCCCGAAAGGTCTGGGCCTGCAACGAGGCAAGCGTATCGGCCAGCGTCAGGGCGGCGTTGAAGGCGGGCACGACAATCGTGGCATAGGGCATGGCAGGTTTTCCTTTTCATCGACGGAACAAAGTGTGGCGCAGGCGCTTTGGCAGCACCGGGCGCAGGGCAGCGGCCAAGGCGATCAGGCCGCCGCGCCGCAGGGGCAGCAGGAAGGCCGCCGGATCGCTGCGCAGACCTTGGCCGACCAGCGACCAGAGTTCGCGCGTAGGGGCATCGAGCCGCAGGGCGCGGCGTGCCAGGTAACGCAGGTGAATCGCTTCGTGGGCGGCGGTGGGCGCGTAGCCGAACAGATCGGCGGTGGCCAGCGCCACATCGCGCGCCGCCCGCATCGCACCCAGGTTCGCCGACAGCCCCGCGGGGCTGAGCCGATACAGGACATGATCGCGGTCCAGCCCGATCAGCGCGTGCTGCATGCCGACCAGCCGGATCAGGAACTCCAGGTCTTCGTTGTGGACCATGTCGTCGCGCAGCCCGCCCAGCCCGACATAGACCTCGCGCAACAGCGACAGGTTCGACATGGTGCCGACCGGGTTTTCGCCCAGCAGCATCGGCAGCGTGACCCGCCCCTGCGGCACGCTCGAACGGCTTTGCACGCAGGCGGGATCATGGCTGAAGAACCCGATCCGGCCATAGGCGGCATCGGCGCCCGCGCCAAGGATCGCCTCGGCCACGTCCAGAAGCTTGCCGGGCAGCCAGATGTCATCGGCGTCGCAAAAGGCCAGCACGTCGCCGCGCGCCAGATCAAGCGCGGCAAAGTTGCGCGCCGCGCTGGGGCCCTTGCCGGGGTTGGCGTGCACGCGGATGCGTGGATCCAGCGCGGCCCAGGCCGTGGCCATGTCACGCGTGCCGTCGGTCGACCCGTCATCGATGACAAAGGCCTCCCACTTGTCCCAGGTCTGCGCGCGCAGGGCCGCCAGGGTCTGGTTCAGGGTCGCGGATGCGTTGTGGGCGGGAATCACCACGGAAATCAAAGGCATGGATCAGGCTTTCAGTCGGCTTGGAAAGAAGGTTGCGTTCAGCACGGGCCCCGACAGCGCGGTCATCACCACGCAGGCCGTCGCCAGGTATCCCCAGGCAAAGACGGTCAGGCCGTAGGGCAAGGCCAGGAAGGTGTTCAAAAGCAGGGCGGCGGTCAGGATCGTGGTGCCGCGCAACTCCAGGATCGTGCGGTTTTCCGC
This sequence comes from Tropicibacter oceani, assembly GCF_029958925.1. Taxonomy (NCBI): domain Bacteria; kingdom Pseudomonadati; phylum Pseudomonadota; class Alphaproteobacteria; order Rhodobacterales; family Roseobacteraceae; genus Pacificoceanicola; species Pacificoceanicola oceani. The sequence continues at coordinate 2,202,864 of NZ_CP124616.1, read as the reverse complement.
GCGCATCCAACCGGCGCTGGCGGTCCACAGCATGGTCGGGATCGCCACAAGGCACAGGATCGAGATCGGGCGCGCCAGCTCTTGCCAGTCGGGGCCCAGCAGCAGCGGCACGTACCAGGGCGCCAGCACCGATTGCAGGCCCACCACCGGGGCGATCAGCAGCAAGGATACGAACACCCCCTGCCGCAGGGCGCTGCCGCGCTGCGTGCTGGCGCAAAGATGCGGGAACAGCACCGCCGCGAAGGCCGTCGAAAACGAGGTGGCAAGGCTGAGGCCGGCGTTGAAGGCCATGAAATACAGGCCCAGCATCTCGGCGCCCATCAGCACTGCGACCAGCAGCTTGTCCGCCTGCATGCGCGCCGCCTTGACGATCTCGGTCGCCAGGACCGGCCAGCCAAAGGCCACAAAACCGGCCAGCGGCGCAAGGCCCGCCTGCGGCGCGCGCTGCCAGGGATGCAGCGCCCGCATCGAGATCAGCCAGAACGGCGCCGTCAGCAGGCGCGGCAACACCAGCGCCAGCGCCGAGGGCCAGACCAGCGCCAGCACCAGCGACAGAAGGTTCGCCAGAACCGCCTGCCCGCCCGCGATGCTGGCGGTGCGCTTCAGCCGTCCGGCGCGCAGCGCCAGGCCGCATTGGACCAGGCCCGCCGGCATGAACAGGTACTCCCCCGCCAGCACCAGGATCAGCAGCGCCAGCGCGGTGTTGCCGGTGGCGACCCACAGCAGCAGGGCCAGCAGCGATTGCACGATGCAAAGCCCGGCGCACCACAGCCAGTTGATCCGGTGCGCCCGGTTGCAGACCGCCGCCAGCTGGTCCGCCGGGGCGGCGATGATGCGCTGCCCGACGCCGTTTTCGGTCAGCGCCTTCAGCAGGTCGCCGGTGGCCAGGGCGGCCGCAGCGAGGCCGATCTCGGCCGCGTCCATGCTGCGCGCGACGGCCACAACGACCCCCAGCCGCGACAGGCGGGTGGCCACCTCGGAGGCGCCATAGGCCAGCAGCTGGCCAAGAAATTCGGATCTGTTTCGCATGACTGCAGTCTGTCCCGTTCAGTTCGGGGCCAGCAATAATCGCAGCCCCCGCAGACTGTCCCGCACGCAGGCGGAGCGCACCGCGCCGCGATCACGCCGCCGCCTACCCACACGGGTAGAACCGCCATCCCGACCCGTCCTTGGGCCGCGCCAGGGCACGGGCTATGACCCCCATGTGTTTGTTTTCATGGAGGTCGCGGAATGCGATTGCGAATTACCCTGTTGGAAAGCTGCCTTGGCCTGACGCTGGTTGCAGGCTGCGGCGCGGCGCCGTCACCGCAGAACATCGACCCCGTCGAAAGCGGTGGCGGCTATCAGGCGCAGTACCGCGATCCGCCCGCGCGGATCCAGCCGGACCCCTTGCTGCATTCGGCCCGCATGAACATGGAACGCTGCACCCCGATGCTGGCCGACCAGGCCGGAGGCGCGGCCAAGGGCGCGGCCCCCGGGCTGCACGCGTTGGCCGGTGAGCGGCTGTCGCGCGGCGATCTGGTCGACCTGCGGATCGGCGACGATGACACCTTCAACGGTGATTACGTGGTCTCGCGCGACGGGATGCTGAAACTGCCCTTTCTGCCCCCCGTCCCCGCCCAGGGCCGCAAACCCGAAGACGTGCAGGACGATCTGGCGCGGCTGGTGGTGCGCGAAGGGCTGTACGACAGCGCGCCGCGGATCTCGGTCCGCATCGACGATTTCGCCAGCGCGTCGCTGGGTGTTTCGGGCGCGGTCTTTGAACCGCACGCGGTCGAGATCGGCCAGGGCGGCCCCGATCGTGACCAGATGAGGCAACAGGCCCTTGGCGCCTCGACCGAGGGGCGCAACCTGTCGGCGGCCATCCGCGCCGCAGGCGGCGTGCGCCCGGACGCGGACCTGTCGGCCGTGCAACTGCACCGCGCAGGAGAGCGCCATGTCCTTGACCTGCGCGGGGTTTTCGAAGGCCGCGACGCGATGGACGTCATGGTGCTCAGCGGGGACGAGATCATCGTTCCGACGCGCCATTGCTTTCAGGATGACCTGATGCGCCCCAGCCCGATCAGCCCGCCGGGGATTTCGCTGTTCCTGTCGAACCTGACGCAGCCAGCCACCGGCAACGCGCCTTCGGCGGTGGGCCGCGACGTGCGCCAGGTGCCCTATGGCACCCGGTTCATGCAGGCGGTGGTCGACACCAACTGCGTCGGCGGCGCGCGGGCGACCAGCGCGCACCGCTCGGCCGTTTTGATGTCCCGCAACCCGCAGACCGGCGTGTCCACCGTGATCGAACGCAATATCGAAGACCAGATCCGCCGCCCCGACCGCGACGATTACGACCCCTACCTGCTGCCCGGCGATGCCATCGCCTGCTATGACAGCAGCGTGACCAACCTGGCCGAAGGTGTGCGGGTGATCGGCGCGGTCGCCGGGCTGGGCATGGCCCTGCCCTGAGCCGATCAGCCCAGGCTGGGCTGCCCAGAGCGCGCGCGCGCCTCGTGCGCGGCTTTGACCGCCTGGCGCAGGGTTGCCGGATCACCGTTTTCGGCCGCCTCTTCGAGGGCGATCAACGCGCCGTGCAACAAGGGCTGGCCAAAGACCCCGGCGCTGCCGGCGACGCGGTGCGCCTCGTCGGCCAGGGCCTTCAGGCCCGCGGCATCGTCCGGCAGGGCGCCGAGCCGCGCAAACAGCGCGTCCAGCTCGCTTTGGTATCCGGCGCACAGCTGGTCCGGCGTCATCGCCTTGCGCGGCTGCGGCGCGTCGCCCGCGATCCCCGGCATGGGCGCTTTGACAAAGGTCGCGATGGCCTGTTGCAGATCCTCAAGGATCAGCGGCTTGGCAAGGAAACCGGACATGCCTTCGTGCATGAAGCGCGAACGCGCCGAGGGCAGCACATTGGCCGAAAGCGCCACCACCGGCACGTCGCGGCACGGTCCGTCGCCTTCGCGGATGGCCCGGGTGGCCCCCAGCCCGTCCAGCACTGGCATGCGGATGTCCATCAAGATCAGGTCAAAGGCGCGCGCGGCGGCGGCCTCGACCGCCTGCTGGCCGTTGCGGGCCACGGTAACCCGGTGCCCCAAAAGTTGCAGCATGTCCTGTGCAAGGGTCAGGTTTATCTCGTTGTCCTCGACCAGCAGCACGTCGCAGGGCGGCATGTCGGGACGCGGACGCGGCGCCGCGCGATTGGCCGCGGCGGGGGCCTTTGCCGGCACCAGCGGCACCCGCACCCAAAAGACGCTGCCTTCGCCCAGGGTGCTTTCGACCCCGATGCGCCCGCCCATCGCCTCGACAAAGCGGCGCGCGATGCCAAGGCCCAGCCCGGTTCCCGCCTCGCGTTCGCCGCCGGTGTCCCCGACCGTCTGGAAATCCTGGAACACCCGGTCAAGATCGGCCTCGGCGATCCCCGGTCCGGTGTCGATCACCCGAAACTCCAGGTGCGGGCCGTCGTCATCGACCTGCTCGGCCTCGATGATGATGCGGCCGTTGCGGGTGAACTTGATCGCATTGCCGACGATGTTCAGCAGCACCTGCGACAGCCGGGTGGCGTCCAGCAGCGCCCAGTGCACCGGATCGCCGCTCCAGCCCCATTGCAGCAGGGTGTTGCGGGCCTCGGCGGCGCCGGTCTGCGAATCCGCGATGTCCTGCACCAGCTTGCCGACATGGACGATTTCCTGGTTCCCCTCGGTCCGCCCGGCCTCGAAACGGGCCACATCCAGCACCGAATCCACATGCCGCATCAGCACCGCGCCCGATATGTCCATGTTGCGCAGATAGCGGCTTTGCTCGGCGGTCAGCGAAGTGCGTGCCAGCAGCGACAGGTTGCCCAGCAGCCCGTTCAGCGGCGTGCGGATTTCATGGGTCATCATGGCGAGGAATTCGGCCTTGGCCTTTTCGCCCTCAAGCGCCTTGTCGCGGGCCTCGACCAGCTCGTTCTCGCTGGCGACCCGGTGCGAGATGTCGCGCAAAAAGCTGACGATGATGTCCTCGTCCCCCGTCCGCGCGCGTTCCAGCGCCATTTCCACCGGAAAGACCTCTCCGGTATTGCGCTGCGCCTCGAGCCGGACGCGGCCCTGGCCGACGACTTTCATCTCGCCATTGCGGCGGAACCGGTCCATCCCGGCGCGATGCGCCTCGCGGTATTTCGGCGGAATGATGATGTCGGCGATGTTGCGGTGATAGACCTCTTCGAAGCAATGCCCAAAGATCCGTTCGGCCGCCGGGTTGAAGCTGAGGATGCGCCCCTCGAGATCCGAGACGATGACCGCATCAAGCGAGGTTTCAAGGATGGTGTGCAGGCGCGAATAGGCGCTGGCCAGTTCCTGCCCGCGCCGTTCGGTCTGGGTGCCGATGCGCCGGGTGTGGCCCAGCAGGAACAGCAGTGCCAGCAAAAGGCCCAGGGTCACGATCGCCAGCCACATCAGCGTGCTGGCCACCGAGCTGCGGCTGAGGTCCGAAACCTGGGCGAAGTATTGCAGCCCGCCGGTCGTGGCCGCGCGCAGGATGGGCCGGATTTCCGCCGCCTCGCCCGCCAGCGATGGCAGCGCCTCGGCCAGAGCGGCAGGCGGGCCGTCGATCACCGGCACCATCGTTTTCAGCCGGTCGCGGATCACCGCCAACGGGCCGCCGAATTCGGGGACCGCGCGCAGCGGCTGGTACAGCGACCCAGTCGAAAAGGTCGCGATCCGGCTGTAGAAGATGTCGAATTCCTCGACCACAAGGGCCTGCGCGGCCGGGTCCTGCGGGGTCAGCGCCGCGCGGTCAAGCGCGCGCTGCAATTCCAGGAATTCGACCTCGGCCTGGGACAGGGACCAGTGGACATTGTCCGAACTGGCGGCCTTGTTATAGCGGAATTCCTGGACGATCTGCAGGATCAGCGCGGCAATCGCCGCGATGCAGGCCAGGCTGGCAAGGACGGCGATGACCTTGCCCCGCCTGCCCCCGCTTGTTTCGGGGGGGGGCATCTGCACCTGCGCGCGGTTCATTTTTCGATGGTCATCCTGTCAAGCTGCCAGATGCTGCGCGAATAGATCACCTCGGTCCGATAGTCACTGGACGCGGCATAGGGGTAGATCACCCAAAGCGGGCCCTTGTCGCGGCGCGACATCGGCGCACCGTCCATCGCATAGGCGATGATCGGGCCATCCTCGGTCGCGTCGCTGACCGGGATATCGACCCGGTAGTCGTTGATCGCGGTGGCGCCGATGAGTGTGCCGCTGGCCTCAAGGTGCCTTAGCAGGGCCGACAGGCGCACCCCGGTAAAGGTGACGGTGCCGGCGGTCCAGATCGTGTCGGTCACGATCTCGCTTTCGCCGATGGCGCGCAGCATTTCGGCGTCCAGCGCGGCGACGCCTTCGGCGTTGGTCACGCCGATCTCGCCGGTCACGGTCAGCAGCACGGGGCCGGTCGGCGCCGCCAGGCCGTCGGCCGCGGCGGGCAGGGCCGCCATGCACGCAACAAATGTCATCCACAAAACTCGGGCCGTCCTGAACATGGCTGGGGTCCTCCTACGCATGAACCCCGGTTCTGCCAGCCTGCCCGTTCAAAAGCATGGGGAATTCGGGATCGGACGCCTATCCGTTCGGATAGGTGCCCTTTGCGCCACTCAATACGCCCCCCGCCCCGAAATCACCGTGCGTGCGGTCATCAGCATCAGCAGCAGGTCCAGAAGCAAGGGCCGCGAGCGTACATAGGCCAGGTCCATGTCGATCATCCGCTCAAAGCCGATGTCGGCCCGCCCCGAAACCTGCCAAAGCCCGGTGATCCCCGGCCGGACCCGCAGCCGTTCAAAGGCATGGTCGGGATAGGCGGCCACTTCGCCGGGCAAGGCCGGGCGCGGGCCGACCATGGACATATGGCCAAACAGCACGTTCAGGACCTGCGGCAGCTCGTCTATCGAAAAGCGGCGCAGGATCCGCCCGATGCGAGTCACCCTTGGATCGTTGCGGGCCTTGAAGCAAATACCTTCGCGGTCGGACAGGCCGCGCATCCGGGCCTGACGGGCCTCGGCGTCCATGTACATGCTGCGGAACTTGTAGATGGTAAAGGGCCGCCCGCCGCGCCCGACCCGCGTCTGCCGAAAGATCACCGGACCCGGGCTTTCCAGCCGGATGATCGCGGCCACCCCCAGCAACAGCGGCGCCAAAAGCATCAGCAGCAGCGCGCTGACGGCAATGTCCAAAGTGCGCTTGATCACCGCCTCGCGCCCCGCCGCCTGCAAAGACCGGCCAAGCGCGCGCGCCAGAAAGCTGGCGTTGCCCAGCAGATAGCGCCCGGCCAGCCGCCGGGGTTCCTGCAACAGCCGCCAGGCCCATTCCATCCGCACCCGGCGCACCGGCGCCGGCGCGCGCTGCACGTTTCCGGCCAGGAAATCGAACAGCGCGCCGACCCCCAGCACCAGCCCGGGGGTCAGCCTGTCCAGATGGCGGTCGATCCACAGCTCTTGCATCGGCACGCCCATCGCCACCAAAAGGATGTCAGCGCCCGAAGCATTGATCGCCGCCAGCGCCCGCGCGCTGTCCCGCACACCGTCATAGCCGTCGCGGGTGCCGGCGATCCGCAAACCGGCAATGTCGCGCGCCAGGCGTGCGGCGGCGCGCTCGGCGGTGCCGGGCCGCCCGCCCAGCAAAAACACCGATTTGCCCTGCTCTGCGGCGCGGCGCAGCAGCGCCGGGGTCAGATCGGTGCCGTTGAGGTTCTCGGCCAGGGGGCCGCCGCCGGCCATCCGCGCGGCCAGCTCGATCCCGATGCCGTCAGGCAGCAGCGCATCGGCCCGCGCCAGCGCGGCGGCATAGGCCCGGTCGCGGGCGGCCACGTTCACGCAATGCGCATTGACGAAACACACGCTGCGGATCTGACCGCTGAGCAGGGCGGAAATCACCTGCGCGCGGCCGCAATCCACCAGCGGCAAGCCAAGAACGGCGCGCCGGGGAAGCGTTGGCAGCGCCCGGGTCGGGGGCGGCGCGGGCTGGAAACGGGATTGGAACTGGGATTGGGTCAAGGCGGTCATGGCAGGGCTCCGTTGTAAAACTGTCGCCCTTCAGATGCCTTTGCCGCACGGCGCAAAGCCAGCGCGCGGCGGGATGCCCACGCGCCGCGTTCGTCCCTGAATGCGCTCCGTTTTCGCGCCGCCGGTCCTGTCCGGCTGGCAGCACGGCCCGGCGGCGCGGCGCCATACCCGTCGGGGTAGAATGGCTAGCCGGTTTCCCCCTTGGGCCTGCCCCCGTTTTGTCCTAGCTTCGGACGCAGCCGCGCGCATGTCCAACCCAGGAGTTCCGTTTCGAATGCGAGTATTGATTGCCGATGACCACGACCTGCTGCGCGACATGCTGATCGCCTACCTGGAGGCCGAAGACGGGTTCGAGGTCGGCAGCGCCGCCTCGTTCGAAGAAGCCTGCACCCGCATCCGCGAGGACGAGGCCTATAACCTGATCCTGCTGGACTACAAGATGCCGGGCATGAACGGTCTGGACAGCCTGTCCGAGGCCATCGCCATGAACGGCGGCCAGCGGGTTGCGCTGATTTCCGGCCAGGCCACGCGCGAGATCGCCGAACAGGCGCTCAGCCTTGGGGCGGCGGGCTTCGTGCCAAAGACGCTTCCGGCCAAATCGCTGGTCAACGCGGTGCGGTTCATGGCCATGGGCGAACAATATGCCCCGATTGATTTCATGACCGCTCCGGCGCAGGACGATACCCACCCGATCGCGCGCAAGCTGACGGCGCGCGAAATGCAGGTGCTTCAGGGGCTGGCCGACGGCAAGTCGAACAAGCAGATCGCCCGCGACCTTGACCTGACCGAACCGACGATCAAGCTGCACCTCAAGACGCTGTTCCGCAAGCTCGAGGTCAACAACCGCACGCAGGCGGCGATCATCGCCCGCGACGCCGACCTGTTCTGACGCGGCCGGTGCGGCCGCCCTGTCCGAACGGGTAGGACGGCACGCGAAAGCCCCGCAGACAAAGCCGGGCGCGTTGCAGCGCCGCCCGGCCAGGGCGCGGTAAGGTTCCGCCAAAGGAGCCTGCCGATGACCCACACGGAATTTCCCCTGACCGGCGCCATGCCGCAAAAGCCGCCGCGCTGGTGCGCGATGATCAAACGCGCGCTGACCGGGGGCGGCCTGACCGACCGGTGCCGCCTGCCGCGTTACCTGGCGATCGGCGCGCTGGGGCTGGGCGGGATCTGGGCGCCGATCACCGGCTACCTGACCTCGGCCCCGCTCAGCTATACCAGCCAGATGTCGCTGATCCTGCCCGGCTCGGGGGCGGCGGCCTCGGTCAATCTTGCGGAAATCGGTCAGGCGTCCAGCCATGCCAGTTCGGCCTTTGCCAGCAACTCGGTCAGCCCCACGGAAACCTACAAACGACTGCTGGCCGCCGACCGCGTGCTGCGCGATGCGGCGGCGCGGCTGGACCTGCACCCGCGGCAGTTCGGCCGACCGCAGGTCACGCTGGTCGATCAGACCGCCTTTATCCATGTCCGGATGACCGGCCCCGACGCCAGCGCCGCACAGGCGCGCAGCCGCGCCCTGCTGGAGGCCTTCTTTGCCGAAATCGACCGGCTGCGCAGCGACGAGATGGACAGCCGCCACGCTGGCGGGCTGGACGCGATCACCGAATACCGCGACTCTGTCGCTGCGACGCGCGACCAGATCACCAACCTGCGCGCCGTCACCGGCCTGCATTCGGTCGGTCAGTACAACCGCCAGATCGACGAACTGGACACCCTGCAGGCCCGCATCGACACCGCCCAGGCCGAATACGAACGCCTTGCCGCCGCCGTGCAGGGGCTGGAACGGCGGTTGGCCACCAGCGCCACCGATGCCGCCCTGATCCTGCGCCTGAACAACGACACGGCCTATGTCGCGCTGATCGACGCCATGGCCGAGGCCAAGGCCGATCTGGCCGTCGCCCGCGCCCGCTTTGGCCAGCGCCATCCCGAAGTGGCGCGCGCCGAGGCCGTTCTGCAAAGCGCCCGTCAGCAGGCCCGCGCGCAGGCCCATGATCTGGCCGGACGGGCGCTGCCGCCATCGCTGGAACGGATTTCCGACGCCGGGCGCGCCGCGCTGCTGTCCGAGCTGGTCCGCGACGAGGCGCGCCGCGCCGGGCTGGCGGCCGAGCTGTCCGACCTGCGCCGCACCCTCAAGGCACAGCGCAGCCATCTTGAAACGCTGGCCCCCATGGCCGCCCGGCTGGAAGACCTGCAACGCGACTTCAACGTCGCCGAGGCGGTCTTTGCTTCGGCCATCGCCCGGTCGCAATCCAGCAAGACCGACATCTATGCCTCTTACCCGCTGGTGCAGGTTCTCGAAGACCCCAGCCTGCCGGACCGCGCTTCGTCTCCGAACCGCAAGATGGCGATTGCCGCGGGGGTGGCGGCCAGTCTGCTGATGATCATTGCCATGGCGCTGGGATGGATCCGCCGGATGTTGATCGAAAAGCTGATCCTGGACAAAAGGCGCGCCCCGTGAGCCCGGCGCGAAACCCGGCCGAGGCCATGGTCTGGAAGGCAATCCTGTGGACCTGGCCGCTGTATGCCCTGGGCGCGCTTTACGTGGTCGGCCCGGTGCTGGCCTGGTTGATGGCGGGGCTCGCGGTGCTGGCGCTGTACCTGGGGCCGGCAATCCGGTCGGACCTGCGGGCCACCGGTCCGGTGCCGGCGGGCGTCGTGGTCTGGGCGCTGGGAATGCTGGTCATGCTGGTTGCGCTTTGGGCGGGGCACCTGAACATGGGGCTGGGGTTGAAACAGACGATCAAATCCTCGATCGGCTGGGCCAAGGGCTGGGCCTTGCTGGCGCTGTTCCCGCTGGCCGGGGCGGTGCTGCCAATAAGCCGCGCGCTGCTGGTGCGGGCGCAATGCCGGTTGGGACTTTGGACGCTGTGCCTTGCCCCGGTGCTGCTGGTCGCGCCCTACCTTGGGTTGCCCGAACGGCTGTGGACCTCGCCGCTTAGGGCGGTGGGTGGACCGGGGCCCGAGTATTTCTCGGTCTATCTGTTCACCTTCGATCCGGCCTCGTGGACGCCGCGCTGGCAGTTCTATGCGCCCTGGTCGCCCTTTGCCGCGCTGATCGGCGTCACCCAGGTGCTGTTCGCGCTGGAGGAACCTGACCGGCGCTGGCGCGCGGCGGGGCTGGCGGCCGGGGTGCTGATGATCCTGGCGTCCAAGTCGCGCATGGGGCTGGTCGGGCTGGTCGCCTGCAGCATCGGGCCGCGCCTGATGCCGCTGGTCTTGCAAAGCTGGGCCTGGGCCGGGCTGGCCGCCCTGACCGCATCGCTGGCGATCACCGGCACATGGCTGGCCAATGCCCTTGGCAGCGGTGTCGCCGCCTTCAAATCGGCCCGCGCCGACAGCACGCGGGTGCGCGAGACCCTGCAACGCATCGCCTGGGAACGGTGGAAGGCCGAAGCCCCCTGGTTCGGCCATGGCACCGTGCAACCGGGGCCGCACCTGGTGGAATACATGCCTATCGGCAGCCATCACACCTGGTACGGGTTGCTGTTCGTCAAGGGCGCGGTGGGTTTTGTCGCCTTTGCCGTGCCACTGGCGCTTCAGACGCTGCAGGCGTTGGTCGATGCCGCAAGGGGGCCACGCGGGCGGCTGCCGCTGGGGCTGTGCATGGTCCTGGTGCTGCTGTCCTTTGGCGAAAACATCGAGATCGAGGCCTACTTGTTGTGGCCCTCACTGCTGATGCTGGGCATCCACGCGCGCGAAACCGCCCTGCCCGGCGGCCCGCCTGCGTTCCCCTGTGCCCCGGCCAGCCCGGCGCCCTGACCGGGGCGCCGCCCCGTCCCCGGGCCTGCCTGGGCCGCAAGGGCGCGCCGGTTCAGGCCAGCGACGGCAACCACAGCACGATTGCCGGAAAGGCCACCAGCAGGGCAATGGTCACCGCGTCGGCCACAAAGAACGGCATCACGCCGCGGAACACGTCCTGCACCGACAGTTCCGGGCGCACGCCCGCGACGACAAAGCAGTTCAGCCCGATGGGCGGCGTGATCAGGCAGAACTCGGCCATCTTGACCACAAGGATGCCGAACCAGACCGCGCACATCGGCCCGCTCATGCCAAAGGTGCTGTCGGCGGCGCTGACCATCTCGCCTCCGTTCAGCGCCATGACTGCCGGATAGACCACCGGCAAGGTCAGCAGCAGCATCCCGATGGCATCCATGAACATCCCCAGGACCGCATAGCCCAGAAGGATGCAGACCAGGATCAGCAGCGGCGGATACTGCAACGCCGTGATCCAGTCGGAAAAGGCGGTCGGCAGGTCGGCAAAGCCGAGGAACCGCACATAGATCAGCACGCCCCAGATGATCGAGAAGATCATGATCGACAGCTTGGCGGTTTCGATCAGCGCATCCTTCAGCTCTGGCAGGCGCATGCCGCGATACAGCGCCATGAGAAAGACGATAAAGGCACCGATGGCCCCGCCCTCGGTCGGGGTGCCCCAGGCGTCGCCGCCAAAGGGGTTGTAGACAAAGAAGATGATGATCACGACCACCGCCACGATGGGCAGCGCCGGTGGCAGGCTGGCAAAGCGCTGTTTCCAGGTGAACCCGCGCACCGGCGGGCCAAAGCCCTTGATCGTCAGGGCAAGCCCGATGATTAGGATGCCATAGATAAAGGCCGAAAAGACCCCGGGAATAAAGCCCGCCAGCAACAGCTTGCCTACGTCCTGTTCGACGATGATGGCATAGATGACCAGAATCGCCGAGGGCGGGATCAGGCTGGCCAGTGTGCCGCCCGCGGCCACGACCCCGGCGGCAAAGCGTTTGTCATAGCCGATCTTCAGCATTTCGGGGATGGCGATGCGGGCAAAGACCGCCGCCGTGGCGACCGAGGCGCCCGAAACGGCGGCAAAGCCGGCGGTGGCAAAGACGGTGGACACCGCCAGCCCGCCCGGCACCCAGGCGATCCAGCGCTTGGCGGCCTCGAACAGGGCGCGGGTCAGGCCGGCGTAATAGGCCAGGTATCCGATCAGGATGAAGGTGGGGATCAGGCTCAGCGCCTGGCTGGCGACCTTGCCATGCGGCACCTGCCCGGCGATCTTGACGCTGATTTCCAGCGCCTTGCCAAAGCGCGCGGGGTCATAGCCGAACTGATCCCAGCGCAGCCAGATCAGCCCGATCAGCCCCGCAAGCGCGGCGGCAAAGGCGACGCGCATCCCCAGCACGACAAGGATGAACATCCCGCCAGTGACCCAAAGGCCGATTTCGATACTGTCCATCAGTCGTCATGCCCCTGAATATGTTCCGCCTCGGCGGCGGCCTGTTCGGCCACGGTCTGCACCAGCGGCACCGCAACGGGCCGCTCTGCCCCGCTCAGAAAGCCGCGCGCATAGCCCCACAGCTGCAGCATCAGCCGCAGGCTGATCACCGAAAAGGCCACCGGCACGACCAGCTTGGCCGGCCAGATCGGCAGGCCGATGTCGATGCTGCTGTCGCGGCTCCAGTTCGGTTTGGAAAAGTCAAAGCTGCGGTCGAAATGCGCCCATGTGCCCCAGACCAGCAGCAGCATCAGGATCAGCACCGCCAGCGTCGTCAGGAATTCCGCCAGCCACAGCGGCCGCCCCTTCAGTCGGCCGACAAGGATGTCCATGCGGATATGGCCGCCCTGGCGCTGCACATAGGATATGCCAAAGATCGCGATCAGCGGCATCGCCGTTTCGATCCAGTCGACATAGCCGCGCAGCGGTTCGTTGAAGAAATTCCGCCCCGTGACCGACACCACCGCCAGCACCATCAGGGCAAAGGCGCCGATTCCCGACACGAAAGCCATGGTATGCTCGACCCGCAAAAGCCGCCTGTCCAGACGGCTGAGCAGAGTGTCGTCGCTCAGCACCGTTGCGCTGCCCGCCATATCGCTTGCCTCTCAAATGATCTGCCCGAATGCACTGCAGCCACGCCCCGGGGGATGCCCGGGACGCGGTACATTTTCCTGGGTGGCCCGCCTCAGTTCGAGGCGCGCTTGGCTTCGAGGGTCGAGAAGACCAGGTCGTACAGCTCTTGCGCGGGCAGGCCCTGGGCGCTCATCTCGGCGATCCAGGCATCGTGGATCGGCTTGCCGCCCACGTCCTTGAACTTGGCCAGTTCCTCGTCCGAGATCATGACCTTGGTCACGCCCTTTTCTTCCAGAACGTCGTCCCACTGCTTGAGCAGCGCGCCGTAGTTCTCGAGGTAATAGGCGATTGCCTCGTCGACCGAGCTGTCCAGCGCCTCGCGCTCGGCATCGCTGAGCGCGTCATAGGCGTCGATGTTCACCACAACCGGGCAGTTCACGGTGCCGGGGTTCAGGTTCGCGGTCCACCAGGCGGCCTGGTTGATCGTGCCAAAGGACAGATGCGCATGCTGGGCAAAGGCCACGGTGTCGACAACGCCGCTTTCCATCGCCTGATAGGCCTCGGACGAGGTGACCGAGGTCGGAACCCCGCCCACAGCGGTAAAGGCCTTGCCCAGACCGCCCGTCGCACGCACCCGCATGCCGTCGAACTCGGCCAGCTCGTCGCGCGGCTCTCCGGTGCCGACAAGGTTGTATTGCGGCATCGGTGAGGTCATCAACATGCGCGCGTTCCACTGGGCCATTTCCTCGGCCACGGCGGGATGGGCATAGACCGCGTGGCTGACCGCCACCTCTTCGTCCAGGTTGGCAACGCCCAGGAAGGGCAGTTCCAGCACGGTGATCGCGCGGTTCTTGTCGGCGTGGTAGCCGGCGCAGAACTGCGCCATCTCGAAGGCGCCGATGCTGATGCCGTCAAGGTTCTCGGTGTTCTTGGACAGGCCACCATAGCTGATGTTCATGGTGAATTCGCCGCCGGTCTTTTCCGACACCAGGTCGGCGATCTTGTGGATGTGCTCGGTAAAGGCGCGGCGCTTGCCCCAGACGGACACGTTCCATTCGGTTGCGGCGGCTTCGGTGGCAAAGGTGAATGCCACGGCGGTGCACAGCAGTTTTCCGGTGATGTTCAAGGTGTTTCCTCCCATTTGGTGGTCTGTGGCGGTCCACGCCGCCTTGCGGGCGAAGTTAGAGCATCCCTCCCTCAGTGCAAGTCATTATGGATTCGCGCCGGGGGCAGCCCAGGGCACCGTTAGCGGTATACATTTGTGCACTGACACGATTTGTCGCACAGTCATGTACGTCGGCATCCGGGCGCAGATCCGGCGCGGAGCCTGAAACCCGGCTTTTATGTTAGCGCCTCAGAAACATGAGTTAACAGTCACTTACCGAGACGAAAGAAAATTAGTTTACCAATTTGGGGGGCGGCGGAAAACGGATTTACAAATTCTGTCTTACATTTTGGTAGCTTATTCCTTTGTTTTCACTCTCTGTTATATTCGCCTCAATCTTGCGACGTCGCGTCACCTGCGGCGCGTGACATTCATGTATCCTAGGGAGGACCGCCATGACCGATCAAACACCCAGCGCCACCACCTACCCCCCCAGCGCGTCGATTTCCGCGTCTGCGAATGTCGATGCGGCGCAGTATGACGCGATGTATGCGCAGTCGGTTGCGGACTCCGAAGGGTTCTGGGCCGAACAGGCGCAGCGGCTGGACTGGATGCACAAGCCGACCCAGATCAAGAACGTCGATTTCACCCTGGGCAATGTCACCATCGAATGGTTCAAGGACGGCAAACTGAACGTCGCCGCCAACTGTATCGACCGCCACCTGGAAACCCGCGGCGACCAGACCGCGATCATCTGGGAACCCGACAGCCCCGACACCCCCGCCAAACACATCAGCTACAAAGAGCTGCACAAGAACACCTGCCGCATGGCCAACGTGCTGGAAAGCCTGGGCGTTCGCAAAGGCGACCGGGTCATCATCTACCTGCCGATGATCCCCGAGGCCGCCTATGCCATGCTGGCCTGCGCGCGCATCGGCGCCATCCATTCCATCGTCTTCGCCGGCTTTTCGCCCGACGCCCTGGCCGCCCGGGTCAACGGCTGCGACGCCAAGGTGGTGATCACCGCCGACGAAGCCCCGCGCGGCGGCCGCAACACCCCGCTCAAGACCAATGCCGACAAGGCCCTGCTGCACTGCAAGGACAGCGTCAAATGCCTGGTGGTCAAGCGCACCGGCGGCCAGACCACATGGACCCAGGGGCGCGATTTCGACTACAACGAAATGGCGCTGGAGGCCGACGACTATTGCCGCCCCGTCGAAATGGACGCCGAGGACCCGCTGTTCATCCTGTACACCTCGGGCAGCACCGGCCAGCCCAAGGGCGTGGTACACACAACTGGTGGATATTTGCTTTACGCCAGCCTGACCCACGAGGTCGTCTTTGATTACAAAGAGGGCGACATCTATTGGTGCACCGCCGACGTGGGCTGGGTCACCGGGCATTCCTATATTGTTTACGGGCCCTTGGCCAATGGCGCCACGACCGTGATGTTCGAAGGCGTGCCGACCTATCCCGACGCCAGCCGGTTCTGGCAGGTCTGCGAAAAGCACAAGGTGAACCAGTTCTACACCGCCCCCACCGCGATTCGCGCGCTGATGGGCCAGGGCAGCGATTTCGTTACCAAGTGCGACCTGAGCAGCCTGCGCATCCTTGGCACCGTCGGCGAGCCGATCAACCCCGAGGCCTGGAACTGGTACAACGACGTGGTCGGCGGCGGCCGCTGCCCGATCGTCGACACCTGGTGGCAGACCGAAACCGGCGGCCACCTGCTGACCCCGCTGCCGGGCGCCCATGCGACCAAGCCGGGCGCGGCGATGAAGCCGTTCTTTGGCGTTCAGCCGGTGGTTCTGGACCCGCAATCGGGCGAGGAAATCCACGCCAGCCCGACCGAGGGCGTGCTGTGCATCAAGGACAGCTGGCCGGGCCAGATGCGCACGGTCTGGGGTGATCACGAGCGGTTCGAAAAGACCTACTTCTCTGATTACAAAGGCTATTACTTCTCGGGCGATGGTTGCCGCCGCGATGCGGACGGCGATTACTGGATCACGGGCCGCGTCGATGACGTGATCAACGTGTCGGGCCACCGCATGGGCACCGCCGAGGTCGAATCGGCCCTGGTGGCGCATGAAAAGGTCGCCGAAGCGGCGGTCGTCGGCTACCCGCACGAGATCAAGGGCCAGGGCATTTACTGCTATGTCACCTTGATGAACGGGGTCGAGCCTTCGGACGATCTGCGCAAGGAGCTGCGGACCTGGGTGCGCACGGAAATCGGCCCGATCGCCTCGCCGGACCTGATCCAGTGGGCCCCCGGCCTGCCGAAAACCCGCTCGGGCAAGATCATGCGCCGCATCCTGCGCAAGATCGCCGAAAACGACTACGGCGCCCTGGGCGACACCAGCACCCTGGCTGACCCCAGCGTCGTAGACGACCTCATCGAAAACCGCATGAACAAGGCGTAAGACCATGGACGGAAGCAAAACCACCGCCGCCGCCGCCGTGCTTATCCTTCTCGGCCCTCCGGGGGCCGGGAAAGGCACGCAGGCCCGCATGCTCGAAGACAAGTTCGGGCTGGTGCAACTGTCCACCGGCGATCTGCTGCGCGCAGCCGTCGCCGCCGGAACCGAGGCCGGCAAGGCCGCCAAGGCCGTGATGGAAGCGGGTGACCTGGTCAGCGACGAGATCGTCATCAACATCCTGCGCGACCGGCTGGCCGAACCCGATTGCGCCAAGGGCGTCATCCTTGACGGGTTCCCGCGCACCACGGTGCAGGCCCAGGCGCTGGATACCCTGCTGGCCGAAAGCGGCGCGCGGATCAACGCCGCGATCAGCCTGGACGTCGAAGATGCCGCCATGGTGACCCGCATCGCGGGCCGCTATACCTGCGCCAAATGCGGCGAGGGCTATCACGACACGTTCAAGCAGCCCAAGGCCGAAGGCACCTGCGACAACTGCGGCGGCACCGAGTTCAAACGCCGCGCCGATGACAATGCGGAAACCGTGGCCAGCCGTCTTGAGGCCTATCACGCCCAGACCGCGCCCCTGATCGACTATTACGCCCGTCAGAACGCGCTGAGCCGCGTCGATGCCATGGGCGCAATCGAAACAATCGCCGCCGAACTGGCCGCGATCGTGAAAACGGCCACCGCGTAACAGGCGCGGTGGCTTCGCGCCCCTCCGGGTGGGGGGTTAACGGAGGAAGAGGAGGACCCGCGACATGGCGGATCAAACAACTTCGAATGCCGCACAGGCAGAGTCAGACCAGAAATACTGGTCGGCCAACGTGCGCATCATCATCATCAGTCTCATCATCTGGGCGCTGGTGTCTTTCGGCTTTGGCGTCCTGCTGCGCCCCATGATTTCGGGGATCGCCGTCGGCGGCACCGACCTGGGTTTCTGGTTCGCCCAGCAAGGCTCGATCATCGTCTTCCTGGCGCTGATCTTCTTCTACGCCTGGCGCATGAACAAGCTGGATAAAGAATTCGGCGTCGAGGAGGAATAAGAGACATGGATCAGTTTACCATCAACCTGCTGTTTGTGGGCGCCTCCTTTGCGCTTTACATCGGCATCGCGATCTGGGCCCGCGCGGGTTCCACATCGGAATTCTACGCCGCGGGCCGCGGCGTGCACCCGGTCACCAACGGTATGGCGACAGCGGCTGACTGGATGTCGGCAGCCTCGTTCATCTCGATGGCGGGCCTGATTGCCTTTGTCGGCTATGACAACTCGACCTACCTGATGGGCTGGACCGGTGGCTATGTGCTGCTGGCGCTGCTGCTTGCGCCCTACCTGCGCAAGTTCGGCAAGTTCACCGTGTCGGAATTCATCGGTGACCGTTTCTACAGCCCGACCGCGCGCCTTGTGGCCGTGATCTGCCTGATCATCGCCTCGGTCACCTACGTGATCGGCCAGATGACCGGTGTGGGCGTGGCCTTTGGCCGCTTCCTCGAGGTGTCGAACACCACCGGCCTTCTGATCGGTGCCGTGGTCGTGTTTGCCTATGCGGTTTTCGGCGGCATGAAGGGCGTGACCTATACCCAGGTTGCCCAGTATGTCGTTCTGATCATGGCCTATACCATCCCGGCCGTGTTCATTTCGCTGCAGCTGACCGGCAACCCGATCCCGGCGCTTGGCCTGTTCGGCGACCACGCCGCATCCGGCGAGCCGCTGCTGGCAAAGCTGGACCAGATCGTTCGCGAACTGGGCTTTGGCGAATACACCGCGCACAATGACGACACCTTCAATATGGTGCTGTTCACCCTGTCGCTGATGATCGGCACCGCCGGTCTGCCGCACGTTATCATGCGGTTCTTCACCGTCCCCAAGGTGTCCGACGCCCGCTGGTCGGCTGGCTGGGCGCTGGTCTTCATCGCGCTGCTGTACCTGACGGCCCCGGCCGTTGGCGCAATGGCCCGCCTGAACATCACCGAACAGTTCTGGCCGAACGGCGCCTCCGGCGAGCCGGTCTCTGTCGAAACCATCGAATCCAATCCCGAGTATGACTGGATGGCAACCTGGCAGAAAACCGGGATGCTGGGCTGGGAAGACAAGAACGGCGACGGCAAGATTGCCTACTTCAACGACGGCAATGCCGACACCAAGGCAGCCATGGAAGCGGCTGGCTGGGGTTCGGAAAACGAGCTGACCAACTTCAACCGTGACATCCTGGTTCTGGCGAACCCGGAAATCGCGAACCTGCCTTCCTGGGTGATCGGCCTTGTGGCTGCTGGCGGTCTTGCCGCTGCGCTGTCCACCGCTGCCGGTCTGCTGCTGGCGATCTCTTCGGCTGTGTCGCATGACCTGCTGAAAGGCCAGTTCACCCCGGACATGAGCGAAAAGAGCGAACTGCTGTCCGCACGGATCGCCATGGCGGTTGCCATCGCTGTTGCCACCTACCTGGGTCTCAACCCTCCGGGCTTTGCGGCGCAGACCGTGGCGCTGGCCTTTGGCCTTGCGGCGGCGTCGATCTTCCCGGTTCTGATGATGGGCATCTTTACCAAGGTGAACAGCAAGGGCGCCGTGGCAGGCATGATCACCGGTCTGGTGGTCACGCTGGTCTACATCTTCCTGCACAAGGGCTGGATGTTCATTCCGGACACCAACTCGTTCACCGATGCCGATCCGCTGCTTGGCACGATCAAGTCGACTTCCTTCGGTGCCGTGGGTGCGGCCATCAACTTCGCGGTGGCCTTCACCGTGTCCAAGATGACCACCCCGATCCCGCGTGAGATCGAAGAGCTGGTGGAATCGGTTCGCGTTCCGCGCGGCGCCGGTGCCGCCGTGGACGGTCACTGACCCATGCGCAGGGCTGAATTCCTTTCAGCCCTGCCCTTCGCTTTTGTCCCGTCCCGGTCTATCCGGGGCGGGACTGTTTTTTTCAAGGAATGACAATGTCCCTCGATCCCGCCGCCATCACCCGGTTCCTGTCCTCGGTCCATCCCTATGACGCCTTGGGAGAGGACGCGATCGCCGCGCTGCTGCCGGCCTTTCGCACGCAAACCATGGCCGCCGGACAGACCGTCTATGCACTGGGCCAGACCCTTGAGGGGCTGTACCTGATCCACTCGGGCGAGGTCGCGGTCAGTGACCAGAACGGGGTTCAGATTTCCATTCTGGGGCCGCGCAATTCCTTTGGCGAACGCGGGCTGTCGCGTGACGGGATCGCCGTTACCTCGGCGCGCACCACGCGCGATACCGTGCTGCTGGTGCTGCCCAAATCCGATTTCCTGCGGCTGGTCGAAACCGAAGCCGCCGCCGCCAAGTTCTTTGACCGCTCGCGCGCGGCCAAGCCCAAGCGCCCCGATCTGGCCACCAGCCCGGTGGAAACCCTGATGGCGCGCAATCCGCTGACCTGCCCGCCCGAGGCCACCGTGCAGCAGGCCGCGCAGGCCATGCAGGACAGGCACGTGTCCTCGATCTGCATCACCGAAGGCCAGGCGCTGAAAGGCATCGCCACGATCCGCGACCTGTCCGGCAAGGTGGTCGGCGGCGCCCTGCCCTATGACACCCCGATTTCCCGCGTGATGACCGCCGATCCGCTGTCGCTCGAAGCTTCGTCGATCGGGTCGGACGTGCTGCACATGATGATGGAACGGCGCATCGGCCATATTCCCGTCACCAGCGGCGGAAAGCTGGTCGGCATCGTCACCCAGACCGACCTGACCCGCTTTCAGGCGATGACCTCGGCCGAGCTGGTTTCCGAAATCGCCCATGCCGATGACGCCCATCAGATGGCCAAGGTCACGGCCCGCATTCCGCAACTGCTGGTGCAGCTGGTCGGCGGCGGCAACCGTCACGAGGTGGTCACCCGCCTGATCACCGACATCGCCGACACCGCCACCCGCCGCCTGCTGGCCCTGGCCGAGGCCAAATTCGGCCCGCCGCCGGTGCCCTATCTCTGGCTGGCCTGCGGCAGCCAGGGACGCCAGGAACAGACCGGCGTGTCGGACCAGGACAACTGCCTGATGATCGACGACGCCGTAACCGAGGCCGACATGCCCTATTTCGCCGACCTCGCGAAATTCGTCTGCGACGGGCTGAACGCCTGCGGCTATGTCTATTGCCCCGGTGACATGATGGCGACCAACCCGCGCTGGTGCCAGCCGGTCGGCGTCTGGCGCACCTATTTCAAGGGCTGGGTGGCAAAACCGTCGCCCGAGGCGCAGATGCTGGCCAGCGTGATGTTCGATTTGCGCCCCATCGGCGGCACCACCGCCCTGTTCCAGGACCTTCAGGAAGAAACGCTGAAACTGGCGGCCAGGAATTCGATCTTCGTGGCGCACATGATTTCCAACTCGCTCAAGCATACGCCGCCGCTGGGGCTGCTGCGCGGCTTTGCCACGATCAAGTCGGGCGATCACAAGAACACCCTGGACATGAAGGCCAATGGCGTCGTGCCGGTGGTCGATCTGGGCCGGGTCTATGCGCTGCAGGCGCAGCTGACGGCCGTCAACACACGCGCCCGGCTGGTCGCGGCGCAGGCGGCCGGTGTGCTCAGCAAATCGGGCGGCCAGGATCTTCTGGACGCCTATGACCTGATTGCCGAAACCCGGCTGGACCATCAGGCCGCGCAGATCAAGGCCGGCAATGCGCCGAACAACTATCTTGCGCCGTCCAGCCTGTCGGATTTTGAGCGAAGTCATTTGCGTGACGCCTTTGTCGTGGTCAAATCGCTGCAATCGGCGGTGGGTCACGGCAAGGGGATGCTGGGCTAAGGCCTGCGCACACGGGGGGAGAGAGAATGTTTCTGGAACTGATAGCGGTTTTCGTGGCGGGCTTTGCCGGGGCGGGCATCATGTTGATGCTGTCCAAGGGGACCGGCGGGCGCCTGCCGCGCTGGATCGTGCCCGTGGCCGCAGGTCTTGCCATGCTGGCGGCCGCCATCTCGAACGAATACAGCTGGTATGGCCGCACCGCCTCGTCGCTGCCCGAGGGGCTGGTGGTGGCGCAGACGGTGGAAAACCGCGCGTTCTGGCGGCCCTGGACCTATGTGGTGCCGATGACCGACCGCTTTGTCGCGGTCGACAAGGTCAACATCCAGACCAATGCCAACGACGACCGCTTGTTCCTGACCAGCCTGTATTTCTTTGGCCGCTGGCGCCCGGTGAAATCGGTCGAGGTGATGATCGACTGCGCCGGTGGCCGCCGCGCCGATCCGACCTTTGGCGATGGATCGCCTCCGGTCTGGCGCGACGTGGGCGCCGATGATCCCATCGTCTTTTCGGTCTGCGGAAAGGTCTGAGCCATGGAACGTCTCAGCCTGCGCCTGCGCATCTTCCTGTTCTTCATCCTGCTGGGGTTGGGTGGCACCGCGCTGGTCATGGCCGCGCTGTGGCTGGGCCACATGCGCATCGAGACCGCCGGGGCGACCGGCGCCTTTGTCTTTTCCGCCATCCTGTCGGCCTTTTTCCTGATCGGGTTGACCGCCGGCATCTGGCTACTGTTCGACGAAAACGTCGCCAAACCGATCGAAAAGCTGGCCGCAGGACTTCGCGCCAAGGCTCATGCCGGTGTGAACACCGATGTCGACACCAAGGCCGCGCGCTATCTTGGCGATCTGGCCCCCGCCGCCAGCGCCGTGGGTCAGGCGCTGTCGGACACCGCCATGAACACCGCGCAACGCATCGCCGCCGAGACCGAGCGCCTGGCCGCCGAAAAGGCCCAGCTGACCGCGCTTTTGACGGAAATTCCCGTGGCGACGATCCTGGTGAATGCCGCCGGGCAGATCGTGCTGTATGACGGTCAGGCCGCCGAGGTGCTGTCGCAGATCCACGTGCCGCGCCTGAATGCGCCGCTGTCGGACTACTTTACCGAGGCCAGCCTGACCCCGGCGGTCAAACGCATCCACAAGACCGGGATGGAAACCAGCTTTACCGCGCAGGGGGTGTTGGGCAACCTCAGCTTCGACGCCCGGATGAAGCCAATGAACGGCGGCGGTTACATGCTGTTGATCGACGCCGAGCACGTCAAGATCGCCCCCGAGGCCGCGCGCCCGCTGGTCTATGATTTCGACCTGCTGCAAGGCGCCGCGCTGACCAGTTTCGAGGACACGCCGCTGATGCGGCTGACCTACACGGTGTTTGACACCGAAACGACCGGGCTGCTTCCGCACAAGGACGAGATCGTGCAGATCGGCGCGGTGCGCGTGGTCAACGGGCGCATCATCAACGGCGAGCGGATCGACCAGCTGGTCGACCCCGGCCGCCCGATCCCGCCTGCCTCGACCAAGGTGCATCACGTCAGCGACGCCATGGTGCGCGGCAAGCCGGGCATCGCCGAGGCCGGGCGCAAGTTCCACGGGTTCGCCCGGGGCAGCGTGATCGTCGCCCATAACGCGCCCTTCGACATGGCCTTTCTGCACCGACACAAGGCCCTGATGGGGGTTGAATGGGATCACCCCATTCTGGATACGGTGCTGTTGTCGGCGGTGCTGTTCGGCGCGTCGCAGACGCATACGCTGGACGCCCTGTGCGAAAGGCTGTCGGTCACCATCCCGCCCGAGCTGCGGCACACGGCGCTGGGGGATGCCCAGGCCACCGCCGAGGTGCTGGTGCGCATGTTGCCGATGCTGGAGGCCAAGGGGCTGCGGACCTTTGGCGCGGTCCTGCAGGAAACCCGCCGACATGGCCGGTTGCTGGAAGACCTCAACTGAGGGCTGCGGGCCTGTCTGGCCGGGGATGGGGGCGCTGCCCCCGCGCCTTTGGCGCCCCCCCGGGATATTTTGGGCAATTGGAAGCGGCCGGGGATCAGACCTGAGCCAGTGTCCTGCCCTTTTCGGCGCAGTCGATCAGTAGCGGGGAGGGTTTCCAGACCACCGGGTCCTCTTGTTCCAGCTTGCGCAGGCGGGCCAGGATTTCCGGCACGCCCCAGGTATCGGCGAAATGCATCAGGCCACCGCGCCAGCGCGGGAAGCCGTAGCCAAACACCGTCACCAGGTCGATGTCGCGGGCCGAGGCGGCGATGCCTTCGTGCAGGATATCGGCGGCTTCGTTGATCATGGCCAGCAACAGGCGGTCGCGGATTTCCGCTTCGCTGTATTCGGTGCGCGTGATCTTGGCGAAATGCGCCTCTTCCAGGGCGAGATCGGCGACGATGGGGTCTTCGACCTTGCCGTTGCCGCCCGGGTAGCGATACCAGCCTGCCCCGGTCTTGCGCCCCAGTTTGCCCAGTTCGACCATGCGGTCGGCGATGGGAATATAGCGGCGGGCGGGATCGCGGGTGGCGTCCTGGCGGCGGCGGTTGGCGTGAGCAATGTCCAGACCGGACAGGTCCTGCGCCTCGTAAGGGCCCATGGCGTAACCGAAATTCACCATCGCCTCGTCGATGTCCCAGGGCGTCGAGGCATCCATGAAGACGGTATCGGCGGCCTCGCGATAGCGCGCGAGGATACGGTTGCCGATGAAGCCGTCGCAGACCCCCGCCAGCACCGGGATTTTCCTCAGCCGCTTGCCCAGGGCAAAACCGGTGGCCAGCGCGCGTTCCGAGCTTTGCGCGCCTTTGACGATTTCCAGCAGCTTCATGATATGGGCGGGGGCAAAGAAATGCAGGCCCAGCACGCGGCTTGGCTCCGCCACGCTGCGCGCGATTTCATCGAGATCGAGGTACGACGTGTTGGTCGCCAGCACCGCCTCCGGGGCCAGGGCGGCCTCGAGCTTGGCAAAGACCTCGCGCTTGACCTCGATGCTTTCGAAGGCGGCTTCGATGGCCAGGCCGCAGCTCGCCGCATCCGCGTAATCGGCGCTGGAGGCAAAGTTGGCGCGGCGGTCTTCGGCCCCGGACTGGTCAATCAGCCCGCGTTTCAGACTTTGCCCGATGATCTTTTCGACGTTGTCGCGGGCGCGCTGCACGCCGCCCGCATCCATTTCCAGCAAGGTCACGCGCAGCCCGGCGTTCAGCAAGGCATAGGCGATGCCCGCGCCCATGGTGCCGCCGCCGACCACGGCGATGTGGTCAAAGGGCTGCGGGTCGGCCTTGATCCAATCCGGGGCCTTGGCCGCGCGTTCGGCAAAGAAGATGTGGCGCAGGGCGCGGGCCTGATCGCCCTTGCGCAGGGTCAGAAAGGTGTCGCGTTCTTCGGCCAGACCTTCGACCATGGGCCGCGTTGCGGTGCCTTCGATCAGGTCGATCGCCCGCTGCGGTGCGATCTGCTGGGCCATCTTGCTCGCGGCCAGCGCCCGCGCCTGGGCCAGTTGATCCGGGCGATGTTCGGGGCGCGGCAGGTCGCGCACCGGCACCGCCAGTTCAAGCGAGCCTTCGTCAAGATGCAGGGCCACCTCGACCGGGTCATCGGCAATCCCGTCGATCAGGCCCAGCTGTTCGGCGCGCTCGGCGCTGACCGGTTTGCCGGTCGGGATCATCTCAAGCGCCGCCGCCATGCCGATCAGCCGCGGCAGACGCTGCGTGCCGCCCGATCCCGGCACCACACCAAGCCCGACCTCGGGCAACCCGATCTGCACCCCCGGCCGGGCGATCCGATAGCGGCAGGCCAGCGCCAGTTCGCAGCCCCCGCCCAGGGCCACGCCGTTGATGGCGGCGATCCAGGGGATGTCGCAAGCCTCGATCTGGTTCACGATGTCATTGAGATGCGGCGCCACGGCCGGCCCGTCGAATTCGCGCGCATCACCCCCGGCGGCAAAGGCGCGCCCTGCCCCGGTCAGGATCACCCGTTGCACCCCGGTTTCCCCCGGCAGCCGGTCCAGCACCGCCTGCAGGCCCTGCCGCATCGCAAGGCCGATGGCATTGACCGGCGGGTTGTCCATTTCCACGATGGCAGCCGCACCGCTGCGACGGAAGGTGACGCTCATGGGTATTCCTCTCTTGCGGGGGTCAGCTCAGAAAACCCTGGCTTTCGATCAGGGCTTTGAGACGGTCAAAGGCCTCGGGGACCGTGGCGCCCGAGGTGTCCAGCTGCGCATGCGCGCGCTCATACAGGGCCTCGCGGCTGTGCAGGATCGAGCGCAGCTGCGCCATGGCCTCGGGGTTGCCCTGCATCGGGCGGGTGTCGCCCTGGGCGCGGACCCGGTCCATGTGTTCCTGCGGCGTCGCCTTCAGCCAGACGGTGTGGAACCGCGCCAGAAGACTGTTGTAAGTCGCAGGCTCGGCCACGATGCCGCCCGCCACCGCCAGGATCATCCGATCATGGGTCGACACGATCCGGTCCAGCGCATCGGCCTCCAGCTTGCGATAGCCCTCCTGGCCATACAGCGCCATGATCTCGTCGACGGGCATGCCGCCGGCCAGCTCGATCTCGCGGTTCAGCTCGACAAAGGGCAGATCCAGCGCCTCGCCGACCAACCGGCCAAGGGTGGACTTTCCCGCCCCGCGCAACCCCACAAGGCAGATACGCCCGGCGCGCTGGCAGCGGCTTGGCTCGGCGCTCAGAACGCGCAGCACCTCGGCCTGGGTGGTACGGTCGGCGCTGCGGAACATCTCGGCCACCTGGGTGACCTCGGAGGAAAACGGATCGTCCTGCCCGACAAGCCATTCGATACGGTAATCAAGCGCAACGGCCACCCGCTTCAACAGCCCGATCGAGATATTGCCCTCGCCGCTTTCCAGCTGCGCCAGATAGCGCGGCGACACGCCGGACATCTCGGACAGCACGCGGCGCGGAATGCCCCTGCGCTCGCGCGCCTTGCGCACGCGGTCCCCGACACGGGCCATCAACTCGGCCACCGCCGTGTCGATCAGCCCCTGACCGTCGGCCGCCACGGTCTTGCCGCTGAATGAAGTGATCTCCGCCATGGCCCGCATCGCTTATGAACTATAATGCACAGTGTAAACGGAACCACGGCCAAGGCAATCATATCCCTTGCAAAAATACCGGCATTCAGGCGTTTTCATGCAAGCCTTGGCAGGTGAGGCGTGACAATCTCGCGGATGTCCTGGGGCGGGGGCGTCTTCGTGAAACGGTCCGCCACGGTGAACACGCAGACAAAGCGCCCCTCGAAACACAAGGCACCATCCTGCTCACCCTCCACCCCAAAGGTGATCGAGGTCTCGCCCAGTGCTTCGGGCCAGGTGTGACAGACCAGGCGGTGGCGCGGCGTGATCGGGCTGCGGAAATCCAGGCTCATGTGCACGAAGGGCGTGCCCAGGTTGCGGTCGATCTCGAACTGATACCAGCCCTGCCCGACATGGGCCTCCCACCAGGCGTTGATCGCATCCAGCGCAAACCAGGGGATGCGCCCGGTATAGACGATCCGGGCAGGGTCGCAGTCGCCCCAGGTCACGCGGATCTCATGGGCAAAACAGCCCTCGGGCCGCGGCATCAGACCCACCCCCTGTTTCTTTGTGCCCCAAATATCCCGGGGAGCGCGAGGGGCTGGCCCCTCGCTCCGCCATCGGTCACTGACGCGCGCTCAGTAGGTCTCCACATGATAGCGCCCCTCGTCCCGCATCGCGTCCCGCAGCGCAGTCCACTGCTGGCCGATGCTTTCGGCGATATTGGTCAGGGCCTTTTCGACACCCTCTTCCATGCCGCGCAACCCGCAGATGTAGATATGGGTCTTGGGATCGGCGATCAACTCGGCCACCCTGTCCTCTTCGGCGCGCATCCGGTCCTGCACGTATTCCTTGACGCCGGGCCCGCGGGAATAGACCAGGTGCTGCTCCAGCAGTCCTTGGGGTATCTTCTTGAGCGGCCCGAAATACGGCAAGGATTCCGGCGTGCGGGCGCCAAAGAACAGGGTCATGCCGCCGGACTTGCCGCCCAGCGTGCGCTGCCGCCGCATCGTAAAGGCGCGCATCGGCGCCGATCCGGTGCCGGTGCAGACCATCAGCAAACGCGCCTCGGGGTCGTCGGGCAGCAGGAAGGTCGATCCAAAGGGGCCGGTCACCCGCACCTCGTCCCCCGGTTTCAGATCACAGACATAGTTCGAACACAAGCCCTGCGCCTCGCGCTTGACCGTCAGCGACACGTTGTTGTAGCCCGGCCGCTCGCCGTCACGCGGCGACGACACCGAGTATAGCCGGGGCAGATGCGGCTTGCCCTCGGCATCCTGACCGGGTGGCAGGATGCCGATGCTCTGGCCTTCCAGAACCGGCATGGGATGACCGCCGAAATCCAGGATGATGTGGCGCACGTCATGGTCCGGATCGTCCGTCAGACGGTAATTGCCCTGAACCTTCGCCGTCACCGGCTTGCCCAGGTTGTACAGGTTGACCGAGGGCTTGGCCGCCGATTGCGGTGCCCTGGATTTGCCGCCCGCACCGGAATGCGCCTCGACCAACAGGGCCGCCATGGCCTCGTCCAGCGCCTCGAGGTTTTCGGCACCGCCGCCATCGGCCAGATCCTCCTGCGCCGGAAGCTCCTCGAAGGCGAATTGCTCCTCCAGCGTGTAGGGGGTGGCCACCACACGCCATTCGTCGATGCTGCCGGTCGGGCAGACGGGAATGCAATCCATGCAGAAATTGCAGGCCTCGGCGTCCACGACCACGTTGTTGTCGTCATGCTGGATCGCCCCGATCGGGCAGGTCATCTCGCAGGTATAGCAGCGGATGCAGATTTCCGGGTCGATCAGGTGCTGTTTGACAGGTGTGTTCATGGCCAGCTTTTCAGGTTCGAGGAAAGACAGTCGCAAAGCGCCAAAGCGGCCCAGCGAAAACATGGCATGTCGGAAAGGTCGGGATCAGCCGTCGCGCCCAAGCACGACGTCGGGAACCGACATGGCCTCGATCAGGGCCTGGCACAGCCCCTGACACCCCTTGCAGCCGATGCAGGGCCCCTGGATCGTGGTCAGTTGCTGGCCCATTGCAGCGGTGCGCGGCGCATGGCCGATCAAGCGGTCACTTTGCATCTGTTGTCTCCCTTGGTCCTGTTCGCATCGGCAAGGGTTAAATCCCCCCGCCGCATTTTCCTTGAGCCGGATCAAGGCCGAGCAAGTTTTTCGTCGAAAATCTTCCCCGGCCTCACCGTGCGCATCATGCCATGTGAAGCTTGACGTATTCGAAATCACCCGGCTTGTTGTCGATCCCCACCTTGGGCGGGGCGATCCAGCTGGCGTATTTCCCCGGCTCATAGACCGGCTTCATCAGCGACTGGATGAAATCGCCGTCCGCATGGGTCGGCAGCCAGTCGTTGATCCGCGCGTCGTATTCTTCGCCCGAAATCATGTTGCCATCGGGGTCGAAATTCTTGCCCGAAAAGACACCGATCTGGCGGTGGAACGCTTCGTGCGGCAGCTTCAGCGCAAAGTCGATCCCGGCCTTTTCGATCACCTTGTTCCAGCGCCCGACCCCGCCCGCCGCATCGCGGGTATAATCGTCGCGCAGGCGCATGTTGATCGCCGTCAGCGCCGGCACCTCTTTCTGCACGGCCTTGCCATCCTCGAAATCCCACACCGTGTAGGTGTCGTGTTTGAGCATGTGATCGTCGTCCAGACGGTTTTCCATGTACCGACCCTTGATGCCCGAGTTGAAGGCGTTGGCGGCGTTGGTCGACACCTCCTGCCCGAACAGGTCCAGCGACAGGGTGTAATGCAGGTTCAGCTTTTTCTGGATGGTCGGCAGGTCGATCACCCCCAGATCGCGGATCTTGCCCACATCATAGGGGTCGGTGATCCCGGCCTTGTTCATCGCCTCGCAGGTCGCCTGAATGGTGCGCGACACGCCGGTTTCGCCGACGAACATGTGGTGCGCCTCTTCGGTCAGCATGAAGCGGCAGGTGCGCGACAGCGGATCGAACCCGGACTGCGCCAGCGATTCCAGCTGCATCTTGCCGTCGCGGTCGGTGAAATAGGTGAACATGAAGAAGGACAGCCAGTCCGGCGTTTCCTCGTTGAAGGCGCCCAGCATACGCGGCGCCTCCTCAGAGCCCGAGGACCGGATCAGCAACTCGTCCGCCTCTTCGCGGCCATCCTTGCCAAAGTACTTTTGCAGCAGATAGACCATCGCCCAAAGGTGACGGCCCTCTTCGACGTTGACCTGGAACAGGTTGCGCATGTCGTACAGCGACGGCGCGGTCAGGCCAAGGAAACGCTGCTGCTCGACCGAACCCGGCTCGGTGTCGCCCTGAATGACGATCAGGCGCTTGAGCATGTTGCGGTATTCACCCGGCACCTCCTGCCAGGCCAGCTCACCCTTGTGCTCGCCCATTGGGATGCGGCGGTCTTCGACCTGCGGCGCCAGCAGCACGCCCCAACGGTATTCCGGCATCTTGACGTAGTCGAACTTGGCCCAGCCCTTGGGGTCGACGCTGACGGCGGTGCGCAGGTAAACCATGGAGTCCTGGAAATTCTGCGGGATCAGCCTGTTCCACCAGTTGATGTATCCGGGGTGCCATTTTTCCAGCGCCTTCAGCACCTTGCGGTCGCTGGACAGGCCCACGTTGTTGGGGATCTGGGTGTCATAGCTGACGTTGATCAGGTCTAGCATCGGGTTATCCTCGTGTTGGCCGGAAACTTGAAAAGTTTCCGGGACGGTTTCTTTTCAAGAAACCGGTGTCAGACTCGTTCCATGTTGTAATCGCCGCGCACGCCGGTGCCGTATCGCTGCAAGGCGCCATCAGCCCCAACCGCGTTCGGGCGGTTGAAAATCCAGTTCTGCCAGGCGGTCAGGCGGCCAAAGATCCGGGTTTCCATCGTTTCCGGGCCAGCAAAGCGCAGGTTCGCCTCCATCCCCGTCATGGCATCGGGGCTGAAGCTGGCCCGTTCTTCCATGAAGATGCGGATCTCGTCCTCCCAATCAATGTCATCGAGGATCATGGTGACAAGACCCAGATCGTCCGCCTCTTCGGCCTCCAGCGCCTCGCCCATGCTTTCCCTGGCCTTTTCCACCGCTTCCGGCGCACCAAGAAAACGGGTTTCCAGACGAGTCAGCCCGTTGCCCATGGGCATGGGGCCAAAGTTCGCCCCGGTCAGGGTGATCGCCGCGATCGGGCGGTTGTCGCCCTCAAACTCGTCTTCCATCATGTAGCTGCGGTCGACGGAAAACAGCAGTTCCGCCAGAATGCCGGTAAAGCACGATCCATGTTCGACCAAGGCCACCATCGAGCGCGAGGTCACATCGACCCGCTTGAGAATACGCTTCCAGTATTTCAGCACTTCGTTGGCCAGCCAGTGATCGGCGTTTTCCAGCAACAAAGCCTCGTGCGCGGCATAGGCTTCGGGGTCGCCCTGGGTCTGGAAGACCAGCAGGCCCAGCTCGGGCTCATTCAGGCGCAGGTGCAGGATTGCGTCGTCCAACTCGCGCGCAAGGCGCAGCATATAGGCCTGATCGCCCTGCGCGGTGAAGGCGTCCATATCGGCGGGCGCGGCGTCCTTGGGGCCATGCAGGGTGATCGTGGCCTTGCGGGCCGCGCGGTCCACGGCCACCTCGACCGTCGAATAGGTCACGCTTCCATCCTCGGCAAAGCTGCGGGTCAGCGGGGTCAATTTGATGCCCTGCGCTACGTCCGCCTTGGGCGAGGTCGCGGCAAACTCTTGGGCGCGCTGCGCCACCACCTCGTCGAATTTCGAATTCGGGATCACCTCATCGACCAGGTTCCATTCCGCCGCGCGCTTGCCGCGCACGCCC
This sequence comes from Tropicibacter oceani, assembly GCF_029958925.1. Lineage (NCBI taxonomy): Bacteria > Pseudomonadati > Pseudomonadota > Alphaproteobacteria > Rhodobacterales > Roseobacteraceae > Pacificoceanicola > Pacificoceanicola oceani. The sequence continues at coordinate 2,171,961 of NZ_CP124616.1, read as the reverse complement.
TCTTCGGTCGAGCAGAAGACATCGGCACGGTCGCGCCGCACCTTGCGCTTGTCGGTCACACGGGTCAGCCCGCCGGTGCCGGGCAGCACCGCCAGAAGCGGCACTTCGGGCAGTGACACGGCGCTGGTGCTGTCGTCGGTCAGAAAGATGTGGTTGCAGGCGAGGGCCAATTCGTACCCGCCCCCGGCGCAAGCGCCCTTGACCGCGGCCACGTATTTCTGACCCGAGTCCTCCTCGGCGGCCTCAAAGGTGTTGCGCGTCTCGTTGGTGAATTTGCAGAAATTCACCTTGTGACTGTGTGCAGCACCGCCCAGCATCCGGATGTTGGCCCCGGCGCAGAAAATCCGGTCCTTGGCGGATTGCATCACCACGACCTTGACCTCGGGGTGTTCGAACCGCATCCGCTGCACCACGTCGGCCAGCTCGATATCGACACCCAGATCATAGGAGTTCATCTTGAGCTGGTAGCCGTCGAACAGCCCGCCGTTTTCGTCCACATCCATGAAGAGATTGGCGACGGGCCCATCATAGGACACCTTCCAATGCTTGTAGGCGGATGGGTCCACCTGAAAGTCGATGCGCTTGGTCATGGTCTGATTCTCCTGAACCGCTTTAGTGCACCATAATGCATATTCGCCACTTCTTCCAGCCATTTTAGCATTATAATGCCTGCATTCAAGCCCTCATTCTGGGCGATATTCCATTTTACTTCAGATGCTTGCGAAAATATGCATTATAATACACATTCGCGCCGTGATTCTTCATACATTCGGTCCGCATCTTTGCGCGTCAGCCCCATCAGGCATGCCCCGCCCCGGACAAAGGCTTCGTCCAGCAGCCCCCGCGCCTGCAGCAAAAGCCGCGCTGCCGCCCTGGGTCGATCCATCCGCACCTTGAGCCGGGCATTGGCCAGCTGGATCACCCCCTGCACCAGACACTTGGTCCCGGAGTTTTCAGGCGCGGCCATCCAGACCGGCTCCAGCAGCTCGTGCGCCTCCCAGAAATAGCCGTCCTGCAACAGGTTCAGCCCCAGCGACCAGGCCGGGCTGGCCTCGAGCGGGTCGGCGATCTGTTTGAAAGGATCAAACAGCGCCTCGGCGTGGCGCGGCGTCTGCCCCGGGACATAAGCGTGGGGCGGGCGCCAGTCCTGCATGGCCTAGGCGACCTCGACCACGGCGTCTTCGATGCGGGCAAGCCGCTGGGTGAATTCGGCCACGGCGGCCAGCACCTTGTCCGGCTGATCGACCTGCGGCGCATGGCGGCAATCGTCCAGAATTTCCACATCCACCGGGGCATAGGACCGGGTTTCGATCTCGGAGACCTGGGCCAGCGTCCCGTATTGGTCGTCCCGCCCCTGGATCACCAACGACGGGATGCGCAGGTAATCCAGCGCGTCGGTCACCAGTGCGCCGTTGAAATCAGGGTGCAGCCAGCTGTCGTTCCAGCCGCGAAAGGCGCTGTCGACATGCTTGTGATACTTGGCCAGCTTGCCGCGCAGATCGCCCGCCTCATAGGCCTGTTTGGCCTTGGCAATCTCGGCCAGCCCCATGCTTTCGGTAAAGAAATGCGGCGCCATCAGGATCAGGCCGCGAATGCGGAAATCCTCGATCCCGCCGGCGTATTCCGTGGCGATGGTGGCCCCGTCCGAATGCCCCATCAGCACGCCGCGCTGAAACCCGATGGCCTGCAACAGCCTGGGCAGGACATCGGTCGCCTCGTGCACCATGTAATCCAGCGGGCGCGGCAGATCGGCGGCGTCGGACTGGCCATAACCCGCCCGCGAATAGGCAAAGACACCCCAGCCCGTGGCCTGCGCCAAGGCCTGCGGAAAATCCCGCCACAGCGCCAGGCAGCCCAGCCCCTCGTGCAGCAACACGATGGTCGGCGCCTTGTCCGGGGCGGGGCCAAAGCACTGATATTCCAGCGCCTTGCCGCCAGCGGTCACAAATCCCGAAGTCCAGTCCATGGCCCTCACGCCTCCTCTGTCTTGCGCAGTTTGAAGCGCTGGATCTTGCCCGTCGCGGTCTTGGGCAGGTCTTCGACCACCTCGATCCAGCGCGGGTATTTCCACAGCCCCACCCGTTCCTTGACGAAATCCTTCAGCTCGGACAGCACCTGGTCACGGTCGGCGCCATTCTTGAGCACCACAAAGGCCTTGGGCTTTTCCAGATCATCCTTGTCGCGCTGCGGCACGACCGCCGCCTCGAGCACGCCGGGATGTTCGATCAGCGCCTGTTCCACCTCGAAGGGCGACAGCCAGATGCCGGAAACCTTGAACATGTCATCGGTGCGCCCGCAGTAGACATAGCGCCCGTCCTCGGTGATCTCGTATTTGTCGCCCGTGCGGGTCCATTCGCCTTCAAAGGTGGCGCGGCTTTTGCTGCGCTTGTTCCAATAGCCTTCGGCGGCCGATGCCCCGCGCACCAGCAATTCGCCCACGCCGCCGGGCTTGATGTCCTCACCCGTCTCATCGACACAGCGCAGATCATAGCCCGGAACGGGGCGGCCACTGGTGCCATAGACCACGTCGCCCGGCGCGTTGGACAGGAAGATATGCAGCATTTCCGTGCTGCCGACGCCGTCCAGAATATCGACGCCCCAAAGCGCCCGCCACTTGTTGCCAATCTCGGTCGGCAGCGCCTCGCCTGCGGAAATGCACAGGCGCATGCCCGCGTCGGGCACGCCGTTTTGTTCCAGATGGGCCACCGTGGCGGCATAAAGCGTCGGCACCCCGAAAAAGATCGTCGGCCTTTCGCGGGCGATGATATCGACGGCCACATCCGGCGTCGGGCGGCCATTGAACAGCACTGTCGTGGCGCCCACCGACATCGGAAAGGTCATCGCATTCCCAAGACCGTAGGCAAAGAAGATCTTGGCGACCGAAAACACCGTGTCCTCTTCGCGGATGCCCAGAACCTGAGCGCCATAGGTGTCCGAGGTCGCCCTGAGCGCGCCGTGCACATGGCGCACGCCCTTGGGCTGCCCGGTCGAGCCCGAGGAATACAGCCAGAAGGCGCATTCATCTTCGCTGACCTGCGCGGCCGGGCGCGGCTGGGCACCTGCCATGAAATCCTCATAGCTGATGGTACCCTCGGGCAGCGTGCCGCCGATCACCACGATCTTGCGCAGATAGGGCGACTGGTGCGCGGCAGGCAGCACCACGTCCAGAAGTTCGTGGCTGACGATCAGGCAGGTCGCACGGCTGTCTTTCAGGATGAAGTCATAAACCGGCGTGGCCAGCAGCGTGTTCAGCGCGATCGGCACCACATGCGCCTTGAGCGCGCCCCAGAAAATCTCGGGGTATTCGATCTGGTCCAGAACGATGCAGGCGACGCGTTCCTCGGGGCGGATTTCGGCGCGGGCAAAGGCCCCGGCGACCAGGTCGCTGCGCTGCGCCAATTGCCGATAGGTGACCGTGCGTTTCTGCCCCGCCGCCTCGCGAAAGGCCGGCTTGTCGCCACGCCCTTCGGCGACGTGGCGGTCCACGAAAAAGAGCGCCGCGTTCTGGTTGTCCGTCATGCTGTCCTCCCACGGACCGGGCATCGCCCGGAAGTGTCCCGTTGCCCTGTCTGCCCCGGCTTCTCCTGACGTGCGCCCCTCCTCCTGGGCGGCGTCTCCGGGGCCAAGCGCGGCCCGACTGGGGCGACTCGCCTGTATGCTTTATAATGCATGACGCGACGTGCCGATCAAGAAGTCATTCTTGAATGTTGCATTTTCTTGCATAATTGACCGCACCCAATTCGGTCGGCTCGGGGCATGGCCCCGCCCTCCCTTGGTCGGTCTTGTAGCGGCAGTTTCGGGCGTGCCCGGACGCAGGGCGGGGCTTTACCCCGCCTCGCCCGTGATCACCGCCCGGTCGGCATCGTCGTAAAGCCGCCGGTACAGATCGGCCCGCCGCGTCAGGATCTTGCGAAAGTTCAGGTTGCCCTTGGCCGTCGCCTCGCCATCACCGATCGAGGGCTGCTCGGCCAGCACCAGCGCCCGCGCAATCCGGGAGGCCGAGCCATGACCCTGCCGCGCCGCCAGCCGCGCCGAAATCTCCGCCTGCAGCGCCGGGCTGACCAGCGCGCCGCGATCCCCGGCCCCCGGCCCGGCCAACTCCTGCGCCAGCGGTCCGGGAAAGATCAACACACCGATCTCGGACTTGTCCGCCCCGCAGATCACGATGTCTTGCGCCAACGGTCCCAGTTCTGCCAGCACCTCAAGGCGCAGGTTCGCCGCCCGCACCCATGTCCCTGACAGCAGCTTGAAATCCTCGGAAATCCGCCCGTCAAAACGCATGCCCTTGGTCATGTCCTCGGGGTCGACGAATTTCATCGCATCCCCAGTGATGAAAAACCCTTCGTCGTCAAAGGCCTGGGCAGTCTTTTCGGGATCGTTCAGATAACCGGGCATGATGTTCGGCCCGCGCACCCGCACCTCGCAACGCATTTCCGCATCCGGGATCAGCTTGATCTCGACCCCGGTCAGCGGCACGCCCACGATCCCCGACATGGTCGTTGGTTCGTGCTGGATCAGGCAGGCCGGGCCGGTTTCCGTCAGCCCCCAGCTCGAGTTCATCAAGGGCACGTCGCCGCGCACCGCGCGCGCCATGTCCTCCAGATCGCGCCAGACATCCTGCGGCAGCGACGCCCCGGCATAGAACAGCATGTCGAGATCGCGAAAATAGCTTTCGCGCAGCGCCGCATCCTCTTTCATCGCATCGCGCAGCATCGCAAAGCCCACCGGCACGTTGAAGGCCAGCGTGCCGCTTTTCAGGCGGTTGTTCTCGATCGTCTTGCCGACCAGCGCCGGCACCGGTTTGCCGCCGTCGATATACAGGCTGCCGCCATTGGCCAGCGCCATGTTGAAGTTGTGCGAGCCGCCAAAGACATGGTTCCACGGCAGCCAGTCGACGATGACGGGGGGCCTTTCGCGCAGGAACGGCAGGGCATCGGCGATTTGCGTCTGGTTGGCGCACATCATGGCCTGCGTCGTCATCACCGCCTTGGGGTGCGAGGTGCTGCCCGAGGTCATCAGGTACTTCGCCACCGTATCGGGGCCAACGCGGGCCGCCGCCGCATCCACCTGCGGGCCATCCTGTCCGGCCAGCAGGTCGGCAAATTCCACCATGTCTGCGCCGGGATGGGTGCTGACCACTTTTTCGACCCCGTCGAAACAGTCCAGCGCCAGGGCATCGCCAAACCGCGCGCCATCGTCAGCAAAGACCATCGCAGGGCGAACCAACTCGGCGCAATGCCGTAACTGCGCGTTGGCGGCAGGGATCAGGGCATATTGTTCCGCAAGCGGCACAGTGGGAATGCCGACGTATTGCGCCGCCAGCACCAGCAACCCGTGATCGACACCATTGCCGGAAATCATCACGATGGGCGTATCCGCCCCCATGCCGCGCGCCAACAGGCTGGCGGCAATGGCGCGCACATCACGCCGCAAGGCACAATAGGTCACCTCGCGCCAGCCCGCCCCCGCGCGTTCGGCCAGGAACACGGCCTCGGGCGTCCTGGCCGCCCAACCATCCACCCAATCGCCACTCTTCGCGACGACAGGCCCCATGGCATAGCCCGAGCGCAGCAAGATCGTGCCATCCGCCCGATCCTCGCGCTCGACCTTGTGCGGTGCGTATTTCCCCATGCCGTCCTCCTCCCCTTGAACCCTCAGCGCTGCGGCAGGCGAACCGCCGCATCCAGCCGGATCGTGGTGCCGTTCAGATAGGGGTTGGCGATGATCTGGCTGACCAGCTGACCATATTCCTCGGGCATCCCCAGACGATGCGGAAAGGGAATATTCGCGACGATGCCCTGCGTCGTCTCTTCGGGCAGGCCCTCCATCATCGGCGTGTTGAACAGGCCGGGCGCAATCGCCATGACCCGCACACCCATCTTGGCCATCTCACGCGCCACCGGCAGACACATGGCGGCAATCGCCCCTTTTGAGGCCGCATAGGCCGCCTGCCCCACCTGGCCGTCCTGCCAGGCAATGCTGGCGGTGTTGATCACCACGCCGCGCTCGCCACTCTCCAAAGGCTCCAGCGCCATCATCTCGCGCGCCGCATGGGACATGACGTTGTAGGTGCCCATCAGGTTCACCCGGATCGTGCGCTCGAAAACATCGGTCGACAGCTTGCCCTCGCGCCCGACCACGCGGGCCGCAAGCCCCACCCCGGCGCAGGACACCGCCACGCGCGGCGCGCCCAACCTGTCCTTGATTTCGGCCACCGCCGCTGCAACGCTGGCCTCATCGCCGACATCGGTCTTCACCGCATGCCCGCCAATTTCGGCCGCCACGGCCGCGCCGCGCTCGGCGTCGAAATCCAGAATGCCGACCTTGGCGCCCTCTGCCGCCAGACGCCGCGCCGTCGCAGCCCCCAGCCCGCTTGCCCCGCCACTGACAATCGCCACCAGACCCGAAACATCCATGTCTAACCCTCCTCGTTCAAAGACAGCCCTCGTGTCTTCTGCTTGCCAAAAATATCCCGGGGGGCCGCGCCAAAGGCGCGGTGGGGGCAGCGCCCCCTTCCCCAGATCGTCACAACGAAAACGCCGGGCAAAAGCTCCGCCCAGCGCCAAGCCCCGCTACCCCGGCAGCAGGAACAGCGTGATCGCCGGGAACATCACCAGGATCGCCACCCGCACCAGGTCGGAGATCACGTAGTAGATCACCGCCTTGTAGGTCTCGAACATCGGGGTTTCAGGGTCCATGGCGTTGATCACGAACAGGTTCATCCCCACCGGCGGCGTGATCAATCCGACCTCGACCACGATCAGCACAAGGATGCCGAACCAGATCGCCACATGTTCCGTGCTCATCCCGAAATCCAAGGCCGAGATCACCGGAAAGAAGATCGGGATCGTCAGCAGGATCATCGACAGGCTGTCCATGAAGCAGCCGAACACAAGGTACAGCGCCAGGATCAGAACCAGCACCAGCATCGGGCTGAACCCTTGATCCACCACCAGCTGCGACAACTGCTGCGGAACCTGCGTCAGCGCCAAGAACCCGTTGTAGAACGCCGCCCCCAGCACGATGAAAAAGATCATCGCGGTGGATCGTGCGGTATCGGCAAAGCTGTCGACCAGCGTCCGGCGCGTCAGACCGCCGTTGACGAATGCGATGATCCCCGTGCCCAGCGCGCCCACGGCCGCGCCTTCGGTTGGGGTAAAGATGCCGCCATAGATGCCGCCCACCACCGAGACAAAGACCAAAAGCACCGGCCAGACGTCAATCAAAGCGCGGAACCGCTCGGCCATGGGCACAGGCGGGCGCACGCCTGCGCTGCCGGGGTTCATCCGCACATAGATCGACACCGCGATCATATAGCCGATGGCGGCCATGATGCCGGGGATGAAGGCCGCCAGAAACAGCTTGGCGATATTCTGTTCGGTCAGGATGGCATAGATCACCAACACCACCGAGGGCGGGATCAGGATGCCCAGCGTGCCGCCCGCCGCCAGCGTTGCGGTCGAAAACCCGCCTTTGTAGCCATAGGATTTCAACTCGGGCAGGGCCACGCGGCTCATGGTGGCAGCGGTGGCCAGAGACGACCCGCAGATCGAACCAAAGCCCGCGCAGGCACCGATGGCCGCCATGGCCACCCCGCCCTTGCGGTGGCCCAGAAAGTTCTCGGCGGCCTTGAACAGCGCCTGGGACATGCCGCCCAGCGTCGCGAAATAGCCCATCAGCAGGAACATCGGGACAATCGACAGCGAATAGCTGGAAAAGGTCGTGTAGGCCTCGGACTTCAGCCGCGCCAACGCCATGATCATGTTGCCGTTCACCATCCACAGCCCGACAAAGCCGGTGATGAACATGGCCAGCCCGATGGGCACCCGGACAAAGATCAGCAGCAACAGCGCCGGAAAGGAATAGATACCGATTTCAAGGTTGCTCAATGGTCTGCCCCCACGGCATTGGCCACGATCACGCGGCCCGTCAGCAATTCAAGTCCGCGCACCAGCGCCATGTAGGCCCCGGCCGCAGCGGCGGCGACCGCGCCCACCAGGCTGGCCGCATAGGACCACCAGACCGGGAATTGCAGCAGCAAGGTCGTCTCGCCCGAGCGCATCTTGCGATCCATCCCGGCGTCCAGCTGCCAGGCGATGACCACCAGCGCCACGGCAAAAAGCGCCTCGCCCAGGAAGATCAGGAACCGGTTGGCCCCGCGCGGCAGGAAATTCGTGAAGATATCGACCGAAGCATGGCCGCCGGTCACCTGGCACAGCGGCAGGAAGGCAAAGATGCAAAAAGCCATCCCCGCCTCGACCAGTTCGAAATCGCCGCGGATCGCGCCGATGCCAAGATCGATCAGCGATTGCGCCATGCCGGGGGCCGCCCCCATCATGAAGTCCGAGTGCAAGAGGCTGTTGGCCGTGCGGCCAAGGATCGAAATGCAGATGATCAGGATCAGAAGTGTCAGGACACTCCCGCCGATCACTGCCATCATCCGTGCCAGCGCCAGTACCGTGCGATGAACGCGTTGCATGTGGGGATTTCCTTCGAGGCCGGGTTCGGGGCCACGGACCATGCCGCAGCCCCGTTCCAGTGGCTTATTTCGCGGTATAGGTGTCCATGTCCGCGGTGTATTCGGCCATCAGGGCGCGGGCTTCGTCGATCAACGCCTGACCGTCCTTGCCCTTGCCTTTCATGTCCTCGACCCAGGTCGCGTAGATCGGGTTGACCAGGGCATCCCATTCCTTGGCCTGCTCTTCGGTCACGGTGACGATGGTGTTGCCCATGTCCACGGCGATCTGACGGGCGGGGCCATCGGCATCGGCCTGCGTGCCACCGGCAAAGATCGAGAAGGCCAGACCCGAGTTGGCATCCACAACCGCCTTCAGATCGTCGGGCAGACCGTCATAGCGGTCCTTGTTCATCGCCAGAACAAAGGTCAGGTTATACAGCGCCGGGCCTTCGAACTCGGTGTGGTTCTTGACCAGTTCCGGCACCTTCAGCGCGCTGGTGACTTCCCACGGGATGGTGGTGCCGTCCAGAACGCCCTTGGACAGGCCCTCGGGGATGGCGGGCACCGGCATGCCGATGGGCTCGGCGCCGACGCGGGTCAGCAGGTCGTTCACAAGGCGCGAGCCGCCGCGGATCTTCATGCCCTGCAGATCGCCGGGAACGGCAACCGGCTTGTTGGTGTGGAACATGCCGGGGCCGTGAACCCAGGTGCCAAGGATATGCACATCGGCAAATTCGGTGTCCTTCATGTGGGTTTCGAACATCTTCCAATAGGCGTAGCTGGCCGCGCGGGCATCATCCACCATGAAGGGCAGTTCGAACACTTCGGTCGTCGGGAAACGGCCCGGGGTATAGCCGACCACGGTCCAGACCACGTCTGCAACGCCGTCCATCGCCTGATCCATCAGCTCCGGCGGCACGCCGCCCAGCTGCATCGAGGGGTAGCGTTCCACCTTGATGCGGCCTTCGCTGTCCTTTTCGACATTGTCGGCCCAGACGTCCAGGACCTGCTTGGGCACGTTGGCCTGCGCCGGCAGGAATTGGTGCAGCTTGAGCGTCACCTCCTGGGCAAAGGCCGCAGACGACATCAGCGACACGGCCAAAGCCGCACCTGCAACGCCAAGGATCTTTCTACGAGTGGTCATGGTATTCCTCCCTACTGACCTATGATCCCGTTACCGGGATCTTAGTTATTTGCTTGGTATTCCGACATGAGGGCGCGTGCCTGTTCGATCAGGGCCGCGCCATCAATTCCCTTGTTCGCCACGTCCGCGATCCATGCGTCATAGACCGGGCGGGCCATCTCCTCCCACTTCGCGGCGTCCGCTTCGGACACGGTGACGATGGTGTTGCCATTGTCCACGGCGATCTGGCGCGCGGGGCCGTCGGCATCCTCCATGATACCGCCCGCCATCACGCTGAACTCGAGCCCCGAATTGGCGTCCATCACCGCCTTCAGATCGTCGGGCAGCGCGTCGTAGCGGTCCTTGTTCATCGCCAGAACGAAGGTCAGGTTATAGATCGCCGGGCCGTCGAATTCGGTGTGATTGCCCACCAGTTCCGACACCTTCAACGCGGTCGTCACCTCCCAGGGGATGGTGGTGCCGTCGATCACGCCCTTGGACAGCGCCTCGGGGATGGCGGTGACGGGCAGGCCGATGGGTTCTGCGCCGACCCGCTCCAGCAGCTGGTTTACCATGCGCGATCCGCCGCGGATCTTCAGGCCCTGCAGATCCTCGGGCGAGGCCACGGGGGATTTGGTGTGCAACATGCCGGGGCCGTGCACCCAGGTGCCAAGGATCTTGAGATCGGCGAAATCAGTCGTCTCCATATGCTCTTTGAACATCGTCCAATAGGCGTATGAGGCGGCGCGCGCATCCGAGGTCATGAAGGGCAGCTCGAACACTTCGGTATGCGGAAAACGTCCCGGCGTGAATCCGTTCACCGCCCAGACGATATCGGCGACGCCGTCGATGGCCTGATCGATCAGCTCGGGCGGGGTGCCGCCCAGCTGCATCGCGGGAAAGCGTTCAATCTTGATACGGTCCCCCGATTCGGCCTCGACCTTGTCGGCCCAGACATCAAGGATCAGCCTTGGCACGTTGGCCTGCGCGGGCAGGAACTGGTGCAGTTTCAGCGTAACCTCTTGCGCCATTGCGCCGGTAGCGCCAACAGCGGCGATGGCAAGCGCGGCCGCCCCGGCCATCAGGCTTCTGCGTGTGGTCATGTCATTCCCTCCCCCTGTCGCCGCGCCTCCTCTGACGCGGCAAGACTATGCAAGATCATGCAGAATTCGCATTATAATGCAAACTCTTTAACCGACCCATCGGTCACCTTTTGCATCCGACAGCACTGCGCAACGATTGTCCAGTTCTATCACAATTATGTTTACCAGGAAACAAAATGTTGACGTATCACTTGCCTTCCGGCCCCAGGATATCCTTTAGGATAGCGCTGTAGATGGCCGCCCCGCGCGCGATCAGATCGTCCGGGAAATCATAGCGCGGCGTGTGCACCGCCGGGCAGGTTTCCCCCGCGCCCAGCAACATGAAGGCCAGTTTCGCCGAACCGCCGAAACAGCCCACATCCTCGGAGGCGCGGATTGGCAGCCCCTCTTGCCCAAGCGGCACGCCGATGGTTTCAATCGCGCGCCAGGCCAGGTCGGCGGCCTCGGGGTCGTTCACTGTGGCGTCGAAAATGTCCTCGTAGCCGATCTCGAAGGTCAGGCCCGCCGCGCTGGCCTGTTCGGCGACAAGCGCCTCGGCGCGGGCCACCAGCGCGGCCATGGTGTCATCGACAAGGGTGCGCAGGGTGACGAAAAATTCGGCATGTCCCGGCGCAACCCCGAACGACGCCTCGCCCATCCGGGCATGGGTCACTGTGGCCAGGGCGAAATCCATGTCCTCGGGGGTGCCTTGCGACAGGGCGGTCAGGTCCGGCATCAGCCGCGACAGCGCCACCATGGGCGAACGCCCCTCTTCGGGTTCGGCGGCATGGGCGGTCTGCCCCTGAAGCGTGATGCGCATCCCGCGCGACGCGCAGCAGGCCGGACCGGGTCGCAGCGCCACCGCGCCCAGCGGCAGGCCCGGCATGTTGTGGATGGCAAAGACATAGTCGGGGCGCAGCTGCGCATAGGCCGGGTCGGCCACCACGGCGCGCGCCCCCTCGCCGTTTTCCTCGGCGGGCTGGAACATCAGGATGACGCTGCCGCGCAAGGGGCGCTGCCGCCCCAGCATCCGCGCCATGGCGGCCAGCATGGTCATGTGACCGTCATGGCCGCACAGATGCGCCTTGCCGGGGGTTTGCGATTTATGCGCGACCTCGCCCAGCTCCTCGATGGGCAGTGCGTCCAACTCGCAGCGCAGCATGACGCAGGGGCCGGGCAAGGCGCCACGGTACAGCGCGGCAACGCCGTGGCCGCCCAGCCCGGTCACGATCTGGTCGGGGTCGGTCGCCTGCAGCATCTGCACCACATGGCGCGCGGTCTGCTCTTCTTCGCCGGACAATTCCGGAACGCGGTGCAGCATGTGCCGCCAGTCGGTCAGTTCAGTGATGTCGAGGTTGCTCAGCCGCATGATGATCGTCTCCCTGGCGCAAGTGATGCCCGAATTCCGTTGCACATGCAACGAAAAACCCGCTCGCCCTTTGCTTGCAAGCGCCTATATTCAGCGCAGATCAAAAGGGAGGGGAGGACCTTTTGCTGGACTACAGCCACAACCCGGCCTTTGTGCTGGCCTCGCTGGCCATCGCGCTGATCGCTGCCTTTTCGGGTCTGAGCCTGACGCAGGGCCTGTCGAAAATGTCCGAAACGGTGCGCAAGATCGCCGTGTCGGCCTCGGCGGTGATTCTGGGCTGGGGCATCTGGTCGATGCATTTCGTGGCGATGCTGGGGCTGGACCTGCCGATCGCCTTTTTCTTCGATCCGTTGGTCACGCTGATCTCGGCCTTGACGGCAATCCTGTTCATGGGGCTGGCGCTGCTGATCGTGCATTTCGGCCAGCGTACCCGCGCCAAGATCGTCACAGCCGGGGCGGTGGTGGGGATCGGCATTCCGGTGATGCATTATATCGGCATGTCGGGGATGGAGCTGTGCGCGCCGGTCTATTCGGCGGCCGGTGTCGTGGCGGCGCTGGTGCTGTCCATCGGGCTGAGCGTGCTGTCCTTTCTGATCGCCTATGACGGGCGCAGCGCCCGTAACATCGTGCTGGGCACGCTGGGGTTCGGGCTGGCGGTCTTTGCAGTGCATTTCATCGCCATGGCCGGAACCGGTTTTGTGCCGATGCCCGAAGCCAGCGCCATCCTGCCCCCGATGAGCCCCGGCGTGCTGGCCTTTGGTGTCACGATATCCGCCTTTGTGCTGTCGGGGATTTTCCTGCTGAACGGCGCCAGCTTTGCCACGCGGCTGGGGGGCGTCAGTGCGGCGCCCGCCAAGATGGCGCCCGAGGATCCGTCGCGGGCTGCGGTGCCGCCGGCGCCGCCCACGCCCGCCGCCCCTGCCCCTGCCCCGGATACTGCCACGGAAATCGCGCCACCGGGCGCCGTGCCCGCCGGACTGCGCATCCCCTACGAGGCAGAGGCGCGCACGCATTTCATCGCCGCGAACGAAGTTTCGGCGGTGCGCGCCGAGGGGCATTATACCGTACTTTATTCCGGCGCCTCCAAGCTGTTCTGCCCCTGGTCGATCACCGAAGCCGAGGCGCGCATACCCAAAGACCGCTTTATCCGCACCCATCGCAGCTATCTGGTGAACCTGGACCATGTCACCAGCTTCGAGCGCAAGAAGGACAACGGCGTGTGTTTCTTTGAAGGCACCGCTGCATTGCCCAAGGTGCCGGTCAGCCGGTCGCGCCTGGCCGAGGTGCGCGACCGGCTGGGCATGTAATTCGGGGGCGCTGCCCCCGCGCGCCCTGGGCGCGCTCCCCCGGGATATTTTCAGCACAAAGAAACAGGCGGCGCGGATCATGCTGCAACTGCGTACGCATTTCGTGCGCGGGCATCGCATTTCGTGAAAGCGCCGGCGCGGGTCGTTACAGGGGTCTCGCCTGAGGGCGGGTGGCGGGTTTGTCTGGATCAAAAGACCGATCACAGGGAGGACGCCAATGATTCCGGCACCATTCGAATACCACCGGCCCGACAGTGTCGAAGCCGCGCTGGCGCTGATTGCGCAGCACGGGGATGACGCGCGGGTCGTCGCGGGCGGGCACAGCCTGATCCCGATGATGAAACTGCGCATGGCCGAGGTACCGCACCTGGTGGACCTTCAGGCCATCGGTACGCTCAAGGGGATCTGCATTGACGCGGGCCGGGTGCATTTGGGTGCCATGGTCACCCAGCACGAGCTGATCGTCGACGAGGCGCTGGCTTCGGCCGCGCCGATCCTGCGCGAGGCGGCCTTGCAGATCGCCGATCCGCAGGTGCGTTACATGGGTACCGTGGGCGGCAACGTGGCGAACGGCGATCCCGGCAACGACATGCCCGGGCTGATGCAGGCACTGGATGCGGTGTTCACCTTGCAGGGGCCGGATGGCACCCGCGACGTCGCGGCGCGCGATTTTTACGAGGCGGCCTATATGACCGCCCGCGAGGATGACGAGATCCTGACGCAGGTCAGCTTCGAGATCCCAAAGGGCGGGCAGTCCTATGAAAAGCAAAAGCGCAAGATTGGCGATTATGCCACGGCGGCGGCGGCGGTGATCCTGCACAAGCAGGGCGATCAATGCAGCGCCGCCAGCATTGCCATGACCAACCTGTCCGACACACCCGTCTGGTCCGAGGCGGCCGGGGCGGCCTTGGTCGGTACGGGCTGCGACAAGGCGGCGGTGGATGCCGCCGTGGCGGCCATGCTGGGCGACATCGATCCGACCGAGGACAATCGCGGCCCGGTCGAATTCAAGAAACATGCGGCAGCGGTGATCCTGCGCCGGGCGATTGCCCGCGCCTGGGACCGGGCCTGAGGGGGAACACAACATGGCTAAACAGATCGTCACTTTGACAGTCAACGGCGAAAAGCACGAGGTGGCCGCAGAGCCACGCGAACTGCTGGTTTATGTCCTGCGCGAAAAGCTGCGCATCACCGGCCCGCACGTGGGCTGCGAGACCAGCCATTGCGGCGCCTGCACCGTCGACATGAACGGCAAGTCGGTCAAATCCTGCACCGTCTTTGCCGCGCAGGCCGATGGCGCAGAGATCACCACCATCGAAGGCATCGGCAGCCCGGACGCGCTGCATGTGCTGCAGGAGATGTTCCGCGAACATCACGGGCTTCAGTGCGGGTTCTGCACCCCCGGCATGATCACCCGGGCCTATCGCCTGCTGCAGGAAAACCCCAACCCGACAGAAGAAGAGGTGCGGTTCGGCATCGCCGGAAACCTGTGCCGCTGCACCGGGTACCAGAACATCGTGAAATCCATTCTGGCTGCCGCCGCGCAGCTGAATGCCGCGAAGGAGGCCGCAGAATGAAGGATCTTGATGAACGCGAAGAGCGCAAGGACGCGCTCAAAGGTCTGGGCTGTTCGCGCAAGCGGGTCGAGGATGCGCGCTTTACCCAGGGCAAGGGCAATTACATCGACGATGTGAACCTGCCCGGGATGCTGCACGGCGATTTCGTGCGTTCGCCCTATGCGCATGCGCGGGTGGTCAGCATCGACACCTCGGCGGCGATGGCGCTGGACGGGGTTGTGGCGGTTCTGACCGCCAAGGACCTTGAACCGCTGGGCCTGCACTGGATGCCGACCCTTGCGGGCGACAAGCAGATGGTGCTGGCCGATGGCAAGGTGCTGTTCCAAGGGCAAGAGGTGGCCTTTGTCGTCGCCAAGGACCGCTATATCGCCGCCGACGCGGTGGAACTGGTCGAGGTCGAATACGAAGACCTGCCGGTTCTGGTGAACCCCTTCGAGGCGCTGAAATCCGACGTTGTCCTGCGCGAGGATATCAAGGACGAAAAAGAGGGCGCCCATGGCGCGCGCAAGCATCACAACCACATCTTTACCTGGGAAGAGGGCGACAAGGAAGCCACCGAACAGGCCATCGGCGCCGCCGAGGTGGTGGCGGAGGAGATGGTGTATTACCACCGCACCCACCCCTGCCCGCTGGAACCCTGCGGCAGCGTCGCCAGCATGGACAAGGTCAATGGCAAGCTGACACTTTGGGGCACCTTTCAGGCGCCGCATGTGGTGCGCACGGTCGCGAGCCTTTTGTCGGGGATCGAAGAGCACAACATCCGCGTCATCAGCCCCGACATCGGCGGCGGTTTCGGCAACAAGGTCGGCGTCTATCCCGGCTATGTCTGCTCCATCGTCGCGTCGATCGTGACCGGGGTTCCGGTCAAGTGGATCGAGGACCGGATGGACAACCTGATGGCCACCGCCTTTGCCCGCGACTACTGGATGAAGGGGCGCATTTCGGCCACCAAAGAGGGCAAGATCACCGGTCTTGACGTGCATGTCACCGCCGATCACGGCGCCTTTGACGCCTGCGCCGACCCCACCAAGTTCCCGGCAGGGTTCTTCCACATCGTCACCGGGTCTTATGACATCCCCGTTGCCCATGTTGCGGTCGATGGCGTTTATACCAACAAGGCGCCCGGGGGCGTGGCCTATCGCTGTTCCTTCCGCGTAACCGAGGCCGCCTATTGCATCGAACGCATGATCGAGGTTCTGGCGATCGAGCTGGGTATGGACGCGGCCGAGCTGCGCCGCATCAACTTCATCAAGAAGGACCAGTTCCCCTACCAGTCGGCGCTTGGCTGGGAATATGACAGCGGCGATTATCACACCGCCTGGGACAAGGCGCTGAAAGCCGTCGATTACGAGGGGCTGCGCAAGGAACAGGCGCAGATGCTGGAGGATTTCAAGGCCGGCAAATCGCGCAAGCTGCTGGGCATTGGCCTGACCCATTTCACCGAGATCGTCGGCGCGGGTCCGGTCAAGAACTGCGACATCCTTGGCATGGGCATGTTCGACAGCTGCGAAATCCGCATCCACCCGACGGGGTCCGCGATTGCCCGGCTGGGGACGATTTCCCAAGGTCAGGGCCACGCCACGACCTTTGCGCAGATCCTTGCGTCAGAAATCGGCCTGCCCGCCGACAGCATCACGATTGAGGAAGGCGACACCGATACCGCGCCTTACGGGCTGGGCACCTATGGCTCGCGGTCCACACCGGTGGCGGGGGCGGCGACGGCCATGGCGGGGCGCAAGATCAGGGCCAAGGCCCAGATGATCGCGGCCTATCTGCTCGAAGTGCATGACGACGACGTGGAATGGGACGTGGACCGCTTTGCCGTCAAGGGCGCGCCGGAACGGTTCAAGACCATGAAGGACATCGCCTATGCCGCCTACAATCAGGCGATCCCGGGCGTTGAGCCGGGCCTTGAAGCGGTCAGTTACTACGATCCGCCCAACATGACCTATCCCTTTGGCGCCTATATCTGCGTCATGGAGATCGACGTCGATACCGGGGAACACAAGATCCGCCAGTTCTATGCGCTGGACGATTGCGGCACCCGGATCAACCCGATGGTCATCGACGGGCAGGTCCATGGCGGCGTGACCGAGGCGCTGGCCATCGCGATGGGTCAGGAAATCGCCTATGACGAAATGGGCAACTGCAAGACCGGCACCTTGATGGACTTTTTCCTGCCCACGGCGGTCGAAGTGCCGAACTACCAGACCGACCACACCGTCACGCCCAGCCCGCACCACCCCATCGGGGCCAAGGGTGTGGGTGAAAGCCCCAACGTCGGCGGCGTTCCGGCCTTTTCCAACGCGGTGCACGATGCCTTTCGGCCCTTTGGGCTGCGGCAATCGCATATGCCGCATGACCACTGGCGAATCTGGAAGATTGCGCAGACCCTGGGATTGCACGACTGACCTTGCGACAGGAGACAAGCAAGTGACCCAATCCCAAAACCGGCGCCCTGCGGGGCGTCGGAAACCCACCTTGGCGGTGATGGCCGCAATGATCGCGCTTGGAATGACCGGCCTTGCCAGTCGCACCGGCGCCCAGACCGACCATTCCGCCCATGGCACCGCAACCGAAGGCCAGCCGCCCGCGGTCGCGGCCTACATCGCGGCCAACGACAAGATGCACGCCGGCATGGCGCTCGAGTTTACCGGCGATGCCGATGTCGATTTCGCGCGCGGCATGATCGCCCACCACGAAGGGGCGGTCGATATGGCCAGGGTCTTGCTGGAATATGGCTCGGACCCGGAAATGCGGGCCCTGGCACAGGCGATCATCGCGGCGCAAGAGCCCGAAATCGCCTTTATGCGCGGCTGGCTGGCCAGTCGCGGATTGGACTGAAACCGGACTGAAACAAACCCCGCGCGCGGCATAGGTCGCGCCCGGGGCAATCGAAGGGAAACACCCGGCGTGAAGGAATTGCTCGAACAACTGGCCCGCCAGGGCTATGTCGCCTCGGACGATCTGGCCATGGCGCTGCATCTGGCGATCACGCTGGGGCGGCCCCTGCTGCTGGAAGGCGCGGCAGGTGTCGGCAAGACCGAAGTCGCCCGCGCTTTGGCCGCCGCCCGGGACACCCGGCTGATCCGTTTGCAATGCTACGAAGGGCTGGACGCGGCGCAGGCGATCTATGAATGGAACTATCAGCGCCAACTGCT
Organism: Tropicibacter oceani; assembly: GCF_029958925.1. Classification (NCBI taxonomy): domain Bacteria; kingdom Pseudomonadati; phylum Pseudomonadota; class Alphaproteobacteria; order Rhodobacterales; family Roseobacteraceae; genus Pacificoceanicola; species Pacificoceanicola oceani. The sequence goes on along the minus strand of NZ_CP124616.1, from coordinate 2,153,884 downwards.
GGCCATCCAGGCGGGCAAGGCTGAGGATGACATATTCTCGGAAACCTACCTGCTGGAGCGTCCCTTGTTGCAGGCGATCCGCCAGCCGGTGCCCCCCGTCCTGCTGATCGACGAAATCGACCGCGCCGACGAGGAGTTCGAGGCCTACCTGCTGGAAATCCTGTCCGACTACCAGATCACCGTCCCCGAACTGGGCACCATCACCGCCACAAGCCGCCCCATGGTGATCCTGACCGCCAATGGCACCCGCGATCTGTCGGACGCGCTGCGCCGCCGCTGCCTGTATGCCCATGTCGATTACCCCGACCGCAAGACTGAACTGGCCATCCTGGCCGCCCGCCAGCCGGGGATCGAGGCAGCGCTGGCAGGCCAGATCGTCAGTTTCGTGCAATCACTGCGCAAGGAAGACTTGGAAAAGACCCCCGGCATCGCCGAAATGCTGGATTTCTCGGCCGCGCTGATCGGCCTTGGCATCAACGATCTGACCGACGATCCGCAGGCCCTGGCGGCCAGCATGGCCACGCTGCTGAAAACCGAAAGCGACCGCGCCTCGATCCCGGCCGAGGTCGCGGCCCGTATCGCGGGGCGCGCCGCATGACACAGGTCACCCGATTTGCCGACCGTGATCCCGGCCCCGCCGCCCGGCTGTCGGGTTTCATGGAACATCTGCGCCAGAACGGCTTTCGACTGGGGGTCGCGGAAACCTCGATCGCGCTGTGCGCGCTCGAAGTGATCGCACCGCAGGACATGGCCCAGACCCGCGCCGCCCTGCGCGCCGTGTGCAGCGGCAGTGGGCAGGACGTGCATCGCTTTGACCTGCTGTTCGACAGCTTCTGGCTGGCCCAGGGCCGCGTGCGCCAAAAGGTCATGCCGACCGACAAGCAGGCGGATGCCCCGATGCGCTCGTCGCGTAAGGACGAGGGCGCGCAAAGCGAAGGCGCGGGGACAATCCAGTCCCCCGATGGGTCGGGCGGCGGCGAGGCAGAGGCCGACGGCACCGGCAAACTTGTCGCCTCGGACCTGCGCAACCTGTTGAAGAAAGACCTGCGCGACCTCGTCGACCCCGAGGATATCCGCGAGGCCGAAAAGATCGCCGCCCGCCTTGGCAAGGCCCTGCGCGACCGCCGCTCGCGCCGCCGCAAGGCCGCGCGGCAGGGCCAAAGCCTCGATTTCCGCCGCACCATCCGCCGCGCGCTTGGCACCGGCGGCGCGCCCCTGCGCCTGAGCCTGCGCAAACGCCCGGACCGGCCGGTGAAACTGGTGGCGCTTTGCGATGTGTCCGGCTCGATGCTGGTCTATGCCCGCCCTTTCCTGGCCTTTCTGGCAGGCCTGATGCGGGCCGAGGATGCCTCGGATGCCTATCTGTTCCACACCCGCCTTGTGCGCATCGCCGAGGCCCTGCGCGACGACGACCCGATGCGCGCGCTGAACCGCGTCACGCTGCTGGCCCAGGGCATCGGCGGCGGCTCGAAAATCGGCAGCGCGCTGGATCATTTCGCGCGCACTTATGCCCGCCGCTTTGTCGATGGCCGCACCGTGGTGATCATCCTGTCCGACGGCTATGACACCGACCCGCCCGACCACATGGCGCAGGCGCTGGAAAAACTGCGCAAACGCGGCTGCAAACTGGTCTGGCTGAACCCGCTCAAGGGCTGGGACGGCTATGAACCGGTGGCGCGCGGCATGGCCGCCGCCCTGCCCCATCTCGATCTCTTTGCGGCGGCCAACACGCTGGAAGACCTCGCAAACCTTGACCGCCAACTAGAGGCGCTGTGACCATGATCATGTCCCCCCAGACCCGCTGTGAAAACGACATCGCCGCCGAATCCGCCCGCCGCCGCGCGCAGGGCCTGCCCTACGTCATGGCCACGGTGGTGCGCACAATGGCCGCCACCTCGGCCAAACCGGGGGCCAAGGCGCTGATCGACGCCGAAGGCCAGATCGTCGTCGGCTTTCTGGGTGGCGGTTGCGTGCGCGGCGCCGTGGGCCGCGCCGCCCGCGAGGCCATCGCCGAAGGCGCGCCGCAACTGCTGTCGATCCGCCCCGAGGAACTGCTGAGCGCCGAAGGCCTGGCGCCGGGCGAAACCCGCGACGGCATCCACTATGCGCGCAACGGCTGCCCCAGCAAAGGCGCGCTGGACATCTTCATCGAACCTGTGCTGCCGCGCAGCCGCCTGGTGATCTGCGGATCGGGGCCCGTCGCCCAGGCGCTGGCCGCCCTGTCCGAACGCTTTGACTTTGACCGCACGCTTTGCCTGCCCTCCGCGCAAGAGGGCGAGCTTCCGGCAGTCGACCGCATCGTCGAACATCTCGACGACGACCCTGCCTGGCACGGCACCCCCTTCGTGGTGATCGCCACGCAAGGGCGCGGAGACGAGGCCGCCTTGCGCCGCGCCCTGGCCTCAAACGCGCGCCACATCGCCTTTGTCGGCAGTTCGCGCAAATTCGCGGCGCTTTCGGCACGCCTGTCCGGCGACATCGCCCCAAAGGCGCTGGCCAAGGTCCAGGCCCCCGCAGGGCTGGACATCAACGCCATCACCCCCGATGAAATTGCCCTGTCGATCCTTGCGGACCTGACGAAACGCCGCCGCGCCAGCCAGCGCAGCGGCTAAGGCTCACTTCGGCGCGCGTTTAACCAGACCCAGCTTTTCGCGCACCTCGGCGGGGCCAATGACCCGCGCGCCCATGCCCTCGACCACACCCACGGCGCGCTCGACCAGTTGCGCGTTGGTGGCCAGAACACCCTTGTCCAGCCACAGGTTATCCTCAAGCCCGACACGCACATTCCCCCCCGCCAAAACGGCGGCAGCGGCATAGGCCATCTGGTTGCGCCCAAGGGCAAAGGCCGAAAAGGTCCAATCCTCCGGCACATTGTTCACCATCGCCATGAAAGTGTTCAGATCGTCCGGCGCCCCCCAGGGCACCCCCATGCACAATTGCACCAAGGCGGGGCTGTCCAGCACCCCCTCCTTCACCAACTCCTTGGCGAACCACAGGTGCCCGGTGTCAAAGGCCTCGATCTCGGGCTTGACCCCCAGCGCCGTCATCATGCTGCCCATCGCCCGCAACATGCCCGGCGTGTTGGTCATCACGTAATCGGCCTCGGCAAAATTCATGGTGCCGCAATCCAGTGTGCAGATCTCGGGCAAACATTGCGCCACATGTTCCACGCGCTCAGCCGCCCCCACCATGTCGGTGCCCGCCTCCTGCAAGGGCAAAGGCCGCTCTGTCGGACCAAAGACCATGTCGCCCCCCATGCCCGCCGTCAGGTTCAGCACCACGTCGACCTCACTTTCACGAATGCGCTCGGTCACTTCGCGGTACAGATCCAGCCGCCGCGACGGCGCGCCGGTCTCGGGGTCACGCACATGGCAATGCACGATGGCCGCCCCGGCCCGCGCCGCCTCGATCGCGCTTTCGGCAATCTGCTTGGGCGATCGCGGCACATGCGGGCTGCGATCCTGCGTGCCGCCCGATCCGGTCACCGCGCAGGTGATGAAAACCTCTTTGTTCATGGTCAACGGCATCTCAAACTCCCTCTCGGGCGAAACCTGCTTCGCCCCCTGCTTCTTCTTGGTTCAAATACTCATTTCCCCCCGCGACACCACCGTGCCACGCCAGAACTGGCGCGGGCGGGACGGTGGGCGGGGCGACGTTCCGCAAGGAACAAGCGCCGAACAGCGTCAACGCCCCTTCCAGACCGGGTCGCGCTTTTCGGCAAAGGCGCGCGCGCCTTCCAGCTGATCTTCCGACCGATACAGCCGCTCGACCGTTTCGAACTGGCTTTTGGTGATGCGGTTCAGGGCATCCTGAAACTTCATGTCCTCGGCCTCGCGCACCACCTCCTTGATTGCGGCAAACACCAGCGGCGGGCCGCTGGCCAGTTCATCCGCCATCCGGCGCGCCTCTATCATCAACTGGTCGGCGGGCAGCACCCGGTTGACCAGCCCCCAGCGCGCCGCCTCGGCGCTGTCCAGCCAGCGCCCGGTGAACAGCATCTCCATGGCGATGTGATAGGGAATGCGCTTGGGCAGCTTGATCGAGGCCGCATCCGCCACCGTCCCCGACCGGATTTCCGGCAGGGCAAAGCTGGCGTGTTCTGCGGCCAGGATTATGTCACCGGACAGCGCCAGCTCCAAACCGCCACCGCAGCAGATGCCGTTCACCGCCATGATCACCGGCTTGTTCAGCCCGCGCAATTCCTGCAATCCGCCAAAGCCGCCGACGCCGTAATCGCCGTCTACCGCGTCGCCCTCGGCCGCCGCCTTCAGATCCCAACCGGGGCAAAAGAACTTTTCCCCCGCCGCCGTCACCAGCGCCACGCGCAGCTCGGGATCGTCGCGGAACTCGGTAAAGACCTGCCCCATGATCCGGCTGGTTTTCAGGTCGATGGCATTGGCCTTGGGCCGGTCCAGCGTCACCTCGAACACATGGCCCCGGCGCTCGGTCCGGATGGGGTGGTCTGTCATGTCGGCTCTCCTCTTCGGATCAGGGCGTCTGCGGCGATGGCATCATCAGGGGTGCAGATCAACGGGTTGACCTCAACCTCGGCCAGCCCGGCGCAATGGGCAAGCACATAGTCCTGCACCGCCGCCACCGCCCGCAGGATCGCCGCGCGGTCCGCCCCCGCCGCACCGCGATACCCCCTCAGCAGGGGCGCGATGCGCAAGCCGTCCAGCGCCTGCGAAATGTCGACCAGACTGGCCGGAACCAGCAATGACGCGCTGTCCTGCAAAATCTCGGTCAGCGTCCCCCCGGCCCCCAGCGTCAGCACAAAGCCATGCGCCGGATCGCGCGTCACGCCGACCAGCAGTTCGGCCACACCGCCGGCGATCATCTCTTCGATCAGGAAACTGTCTGCCGCCATGGCGCGCGCCGCCTCCTCGACCGCCCGCGCGCTGGTCAGGCCCAAAACCACGGCTCCGGCCTCGGTCTTGTGGGCGATCCCCTCGCCTTTCAGCACCACAGGAAAGCCGATGTCCGTCGCAACCCTGCCCGCCTGTTGCGCATCCTTCGCCCGCCCCGCACGCGGCACGCGCAGGCCATGGGCGGCAAGGGTGGCCTTGGACGCGGCTTCACTCAGCACTTCCGTCGCGTACTCCGGCCCCGGCAACAGCACCGGGTCAAAGTCCCCGGCTTTGCCCAACTGCGCCGCGACCGCGATGGCTTCCAAAGCCTCGCTCACGCCGCTCAGCGGTGCGATCCCGCGCGCCATGATGTCCTGCGCCATGGCCTCGGGCATGCAATCCGGCAGGCTGGCCAGAACCGCCATCGGCACGCCGCGCGCGGCCTGCGTGGCCTGCACCGCGTCCACCACCAGCCCCCATTCGGGCGCGTTGAAACGATCGGGGCGCGGGAAATCCAGAACGACGCAGCCCAGCGCCAGACCCGGCGCCATCATGGCGCTGAAACTGGCGGTCATCGCCGCCAGATCGCCCCAGATATAGGTATGGTAATCCAAGGGGTTGGCCAGCGCGACCTTTGGGCCCAGCGCGGCGCGCAAATCGGCCTTCTGATCCGCTGACAACGCCGGAAAACCCACCCCCAGCGCCTGCCCGCTGTCTGCCATCAGGCTTGCCTCGCCGCCCGAACAGGACAGCGACGCGATGCGGCTCGACGCCAAAGCGCCGTGCACATGCAGCAGTTTGAGCGTTTCCAGAAGCGCCGCAAGGCTGCTGACCTGCCCGATCCCCAGCCGCGCCAGAAGCGCCCGCGCCCCCGCATCGCTGCCCGCCAGCGACGCGGTATGCGACACAGTCGCCGCCCGCGCCTGATCCGAGGCGCCGATCTTGAGCGCCACGATGGGTTTTCCCAAGGCGCGCGCGGTTTGCGCCAGCGCCTCGAACCCGCGCAGATCAGGGATGCCCTCGATATGCAGGCCCAGCGCCGTGACGCGCGGATCGGCCAGCAGCGCCGCACCGATCTGTGAAAGGTCGGTCTGCGCCTGATTGCCAGCGGTGACCACATAGGCAATCGGCAGGCCGCGCTGCTGCATGGTCAGGTTGATCGCAATGTTCGAGCTTTGGGTGATCAGCGCCACGCCGCGCTCCACCCGCACCGCCCCGTGATGATCGGGCCACAGCGCCGCGCCATCCAAGGCGTTGATAAAGCCGTAACAATTGGGACCAAGCAGGCACATGTCCCGCGCCGCCGCGACCAGATCAGCCTGCAAATCCGCGCCATCGGCCAGTTCGGCCCCGGCCTCGGAAAACCCCGAGGCAAAGCAGACCGCGCCGCCCGCCCCCAAGGCCGCCAAATCGCGCACCACGTCCACCGTGGCCGCGCGGTTCACCCCGATGAAGGTCGCATCGGGGGCCTGCGGCAAATCCCGGACCGTGGCAAAAGCCGCTTCGCCGCCGATCTCGGGCCTTGTGGGATGGACCGGCCAGAGCGGACCGTCAAAACCGATCATCCGGCATTGGCGGATCACGCTGGCGCACCAGGTCCCGCCGCCGATCACCGCGATGTGGCGCGGGCGCAGCAGCCGTTCAAGCCCGTTCATCACGCCCCCATGGGACGAAAGATTTCGCGGCTGATGATGTGGCGCTGAATTTCGCTGGTGCCATCCCAGATCCGTTCGACCCGGGCATCACGCCAGAACCGCTCGATCGGGAAATCATCCATCAGCCCCATGCCGCCGAAAATCTGCAACGACGTATCCGTCACCCGCGCCAGCATTTCCGAGGCATAGAGCTTGGCACTGGCGATCTCGCGGTTGGCGGGCAGGCCCTGATCCAGCCGCCATGCCCCCGAAAGCGTCAGCAGGTCGGCGGCGTCAATCTCGGTGATCATGTCGGCGACCTGAAAGCCGATGCCCTGAAATTTGGCGATCTGCTGGCCGAATTGCTTGCGCTCGGACGCGTATTGCGCGGCCATGTCGAAACAGCGCCGCGCCCGGCCGACGCAAAAGGCCGCAACCGTCAGGCGCGTGGCATACAGCCATTCGTTCATCACCGCGAAACCGCCATCGACCTTGCCCAGAACCTGCGCATCCGGCAGGCGACAATCGTCAAAGCTGAGGATGCAGTTCTTGTAACCCTTGTGGCTGACCGAGTTGTAGCCATCGCGCACCTCGAACCCCGGATGGCCGCGATCCACCAGGAAACAGGTGATGCGTTTCTTTGGCCCCTTGGGGGTGTCATCGACCCCGGTGGCGACGAAAACGATAAAGAAATCCGCGTGTTCCGCGCCGGAAATAAAGTGTTTTGACCCGTTCACCACCCAATCGCCGCCATCGCGCACGGCGCTGCATTTCATGCCCCGCACGTCCGATCCAGCATCGGGTTCGGTCATCGCCAGCGCATCCATCCGCTCGCCGCGCACGGCAGGCAGCAGGTAGCGATCCCGCTGATCCCCCTTGCAGGCCATCAAGATATTCTGCGGGCGGCCAAAGAAATGCGTCAGCGCCATGGACCCGCGCCCAAGTTCGCGTTCGACAAGGGTGAAATCCAGATGGCTTAGCCCCGCGCCGCCGACTTCTTCGGGGAAGTTGCAGGCGTAAAAGCCCAGGTCGATGACCTTTTGCTTGATCTCCTGCCCCAGCTCGTGCGGAACCTGCCCGGTCCGTTCGACCATGGCCTCGTGCGGGTAAATCTCGCGCTCGACAAAGCTGCGCACGGTTTCGACGATCATTTCCTGTTCGTCGCTCAGTCCAAAGTGCATTGCCTGTCTCCTGCATCGTGCCTTTCGATCAGGCTAGCGGCAAACGCGCGCCGGTGCTTCCACTTTCCGACATCCGCAGGCCCAAGACCGACGGCACGCCCTAGCGGCGCCCGGTGCCAAACCCCGGTTTGGCCAGCCGCGTCGCCAGCAGGTCGCCGGTTTCCTCGGCGATGGGATAGGCGACATAGGTCAGCGCCGCGTTGATCTGTTTGAGCACGCGCAGCACCTCCTGGTGGATGTTGGTGGTCTCGACGCTGGCCATGTCCTGATCGCGCAGCCGTGCCAGGTGGCGGACCTGCAGTCTCTGCTCTTCCTCGCGGATGCTGTCCTTTTCGGCGACCAGCTGGCGCGCGGCCTCGACATCGCCAGACATCAGCACGTTCAGCGCAAGCTGGGTATTGGTCACCACGTGGTCGTGGAATTCCTCAAGATCGGCCCAGGCGGTGTCGGAAAAGCCAAGCCCTTCCTTGTGCAGACGGTCCGCGATGCCGACCAGAGTGGTGGAAATGCGATCTCCCGCATCCTCAAGACTGTTGGCCATGGCGACAATATCGGTGGCCTGGCGGATCTGATCCTCGGTCATCTGGCTGTCCTTGAGCCTTGCAAGGTAGATCTTGATTTCAAAGTGCATGCGGTCGACGTCGTCTTCGCGCCGCGCGATCATTCCGGCGGTGTCGTCCGACCATTCGCGGATCAGCCCCAGCACCGGCACCAGCATGGCGTGGATGGTTTCACCCATGTGCAGCAACTCGCGCTGGCCGCAGCTGAGCGCCAGTTGCGGCGCGCGCAGCGATCCCGGGTCCAGCGCGCTAAAGCGTTGCTCGCCGGGGTCTGCCGGCACCGGCAGGATCCGCCGCGCCAGGCGCAACAGCAGGCCGATCGCCGGAAAGGCCATCACCAGAAGGACGACATTCACCGCGACGTGCAGCCCGATGATTTGCTGTTCGACCCGCACCGGGAACAGATCCCCCGGCACCAACCCGCCCAGCAGCGCCACCAGAAAGCCCAGCGATACGGCGCCGCGCGCCAACAGGTTGCCCGTCACCATCTGGCGCACCGGCTGGGGCGCCGACCACATCAGCGCAAAGGGGATCGCCCCGGCGCCCAGGTTCGCCCCGACCACCAGCGCCATGGCGGCAGGCACCGGCAGCGCGGCATTGGCGGCAAAGGCCGCGATCGTCAGAACCGCCGCCAGGCTGGAATGCACCGCCCAGGCAAACAGCGCCCCCAGCACGAAGGCGGTGACCAGGTCGCCTTCGAGATAGGCGGCGAGGCTGCCGACAAAGGGGGTGCCGCGCACCGGGTCCGTGGCGTTGCGGATCATGTCAAGCGAGGTCAGGACCAGCGCCAGCCCCAGCACGATCCGCCCGCTTTGCTTGACGATGGGGCGCTTGCCATTGAGGAACAGAACAACCCCGGTCAGGATCAGAAAGGGCGTGATCCCCTGCACCGGCAGGACAAGGACCTGCGTAATCAAGGCCGAACCAAGATCGGCCCCCAGCATCAGCGCCAGCCCGGTGCTGGGCGCCAGCAGGCCGCTGGCGGCAAAGCCCCCGGCGATCAGCGCCACAGCAGTCGAACTTTGCAGGACCATCGCCGAAACACCCCCGCCAAGCACGGCGCTGGCCGGGCGTTTCGCCATGGCCTTCAACCGGCGGCGGATCTGGGACAGAAAGGCGCGTTCGACCCCGGTGCGGATCAACCGCACGGACCACAGCAAAAGCGCCACCGCGGCGGCCATGTTCACGATCAGCGAAATCACGTCAAACGATCCAGTGCTCGGTCCTCTTGCGGGAAAGTTGCCTGCGGCGATGCAGGTCCAGTGCGGGATTGGCGCCACATTTGCCCTGTCGAAGCGCAAGACTGTATCGCCTTGGCTTTGGGGCGGAAACCTTTCCTTTCCCAAAGTATGACCGCCAGATTGCCACTTATACAACAAAAATGTTGCATTTGCGTGGGGTTCTCCACAAAACTTCCGGTAAGGGCGAGTCGGGGGGGCTGCTTTGCACATTCACGAAGCACGCGAAAACAGGATCGAGGCGGCGCGGCCACGGATGAAGAAATCCGAACGCCGCGCGCAGATCCTGCTCGAGCTCAAGCTGCACCCGCATGTGCGCATCAGCGAGCTGGCCGAACGGTTCGGCGTGTCCACCGAAACCATCCGCCGCGATTTCGATGCGCTGTCGGACGACGGGTTGATCAGCCGCGCGCATGGCGGCGCCTCGGCCCCGTCGCATGGCCATTATCCCAGCCTGGATGAACGCGCCAACGCCAGGATCGAACAACGCGAAGGCATCGGGCGGCGTGCCGCGCAACTGGTGCAACCGGGCGAAACACTGATGATCGACTCCGGATCGACCACGATCCAATGCGCGCGGGCGCTGGCCTACCTGGGCACGCCCTGCACGGTGCTGACCAATTCGTTGCCGGTGGCGATGACGCTGGGCCATGGCGCGGCGCAGGTGATCCTGTGTCCGGGCGAATACCTGCCGGCGGAATCCGCCGTGGTCGGCGCCGACACGCTGGAGTTTCTGGGCCGCTTTTCCGTCGATCGCTGCATGATCGGCGCCTCTGCCCTGTCGGCCGAAGGACCATCGGAAACCGTGCAGGGCTTTGCCGCCGTGAAACGCCAGATGATCCGCCGCAGCGCCAAGGCGACGCTGCTGGTGGACAGCGAAAAATTTGCCAAACGCGGGCTGGTGCACGTGGGCGCCCTGTCGAAACTGGACACGGTGGTCGTGGACCGCGCCCCGACGGGCGGTTTGCATGATGCCTTGTCAGACGCGCATGTAACCGTCATCGTCGCGTAACATCACAACGATAAAAACAAGAAACAGACCACACCAATGGGAGAAAGACACATGAATATCAAACTGTTGATGGGCGCCTCGGCGCTTGCCATGATGGCCTTTGGCGGCGCCGCACAGGCGCAGGACTGCCCGCGCGGCGACCTGGACGAACGGTTCTGCGATGTCGATGGCGACATGATCGCCGACGTGCCCACCGATGAAAGTCAGCTGATCGACCCCGACACACTGGTCTTTGCCTACACCCCGGTCGAGGACCCCGCCGTCTACAAAACCGCCTGGTCCGATTTCCTTGAGCACCTCGAAGAGAAAACCGGCAAGAAGGTGATGTTCTTCCCGGTGCAGAACAATGCCGCCCAGATCGAGGCGATGCGCTCGGGGCGTCTGCATATTTCCGGCTTCAACACCGGGTCGAACCCGCTGGCGGTGAACTGCGCGGGCTTCCGTCCCTTTACCATCATGGCCTCCAAGGATGGCCATTTCGGGTATGAAATGGAAATCCTGACCTTCCCCGGATCGGGTGTCGAAAAGGTCGAGGACATCAAGGGCAAGCAGCTGGCCTTTTCGTCCCCCACGTCCAACTCGGGGTTCAAGGCGCCCTCGGCGATCCTGAAAGGCGACTACGGCCTTGAGGCCGAGCGCGATTTCGAACCGGTCTTTTCCGGCAAGCATGACAACACCATCCTGGGCGTCGCCAACAAGGACTATGTCGCCGGTGCCGTGGCCAACTCGGTCATGCAGCGGATGATCGAACGCGACGTGATCAAGCCCGAACAGGTGGTCTCGATCTACAAATCGCAGACCTTCCCGACGACCGGCTTTGGCGTTGTCTACAACCTCAAGCCCGAGCTTCAGGAACAGATCCGCGACGCCTTCTTCAGCTTTGAATGGGAAGGGTCCACTCTGCAGGAGGAATTCTCCAAGTCCGGCGAAGAGCAGTTCCTTGAGATGAACTACAAGGACTTCTGGGACGTGATCCGCAAGATCGACGCGGCCAATGGCGTCAGCTACGCCTGCGAGTGATCCAAACCCCTGTGGCGGGTCGGTTTCCGGCCCGCCGCGCCCATAATTCAAGGACGGATCATGCTGCGTCTCAAGAAACTGACCAAGACCTACAAGACCGGGGATCAGGCGCTGAAGGCGATTGATCTCGAGGTGCCCAACGGCCAGGTGCTGGCCCTGATCGGCCCCTCGGGCGCGGGCAAATCAACGCTGATCCGCTGCATCAACCGGCTGGTCGAACCGACCACGGGCGAGGTCTGGCTGGACGATCTGAACCTTGCCGGGCTCAGTTCCGGCGCGTTGCGCCGGGCGCGGCGGCAGATGGGCATGATCTTTCAGGAATACGCGCTGGTCGAACGCCTCAGCGTGATGGAAAACGTGTTGTCGGGGCGTCTGGGCTATGTCGGCTTCTGGCGCAGCCTGACCCGCCGCTTTCCGCAAAGCGACGTGGACGAGGCATTTCGCCTGCTGGACCGCGTCGGCCTGTTGCACATGGCCGACAAACGCGCCGACGAATTGTCAGGCGGGCAGCGCCAGCGTGTCGGCATCTGCCGCGCCCTGATCCAGAACCCCAAACTGCTGCTGGTGGACGAACCCACCGCCTCATTGGACCCGAAAACCAGCCGCCAGATCATGCGCCTGGTTTGCGAGCTGTGCCGCGAACGCGGGCTGGCGGCGATCATCAACATCCATGACGTGGCGCTGGCGCAGATGTTCGTGCAGCGCGTCGTCGGGTTGCGCTTTGGCGAAATCGTCTATGACGGCCCGCCCGAGGGCCTGACACCGGACAAGCTGACCGAAATCTACGGCGAGGAAGACTGGGAAGCGACCATCGCCAAGGTCGAGGACGACGACAGCGAAACCCCCGATTTCGAGGCCGCAGAATGAGCAGCGCCGTTTTATCCGACGTGGTCGGACGCCCCTGGCGCAAACCGCCCTTTATCCAGCGGACCTGGCTGCGCTGGGGCCTGATGATCGGCTTTGCCGCCTATCTGGTCGCCGCCGTCCTGACCATCGAGGTCGATTGGGGCCGCGTCTATGAAGGGCTGGATCGCGGCTGGGCCTTTGTGAAATCCTTTGCCCAGCCGGATTTTGTCACCCGGTCCAGCGACATCTGGGAGGGGCTGCTGGAAAGCATCGTGATGACGGTCGCGGCCTCGGTTGTCGGTATCCTGATTTCCATCCCCATCGGGCTGGGCGCGGCGCGCAACATCGCCCCCCTGCCCGTCTACATGATCTGCCGGGGCATCGTCGCGATCAGCCGGGCGCTGCAGGAAATCATCGTCGCGATCCTCTTGGTGGCGATCTTTGGCTTTGGTCCCTTGGCGGGGTTCCTGACCCTATCCTTTGCGACCATCGGGTTCCTGTCAAAACTGCTGGCCGAGGACATCGAGTCGATGGACAAGGTGCAGGCCGAGGCGATCAAGGCCTCGGGCGCGGGGTGGATGCAGTGGATCAACTACGGGGTGCAACCGCAGGTCATGCCGCGCCTTGTGGGCCTGTCGATGTACCGCATCGACATCAATTTCCGCGAAAGCGCGATCCTGGGCCTGGTCGGCGCAGGCGGCATTGGCGCCACGCTGAACACCGCCTTTGACCGTTATGAATACGACACGGCTGCGGCCATCCTTCTTCTTATCATCGGAATTGTCATGGCCCTTGAATATCTTTCCGGCGTCATCCGCGCGAGGGTCCAGTAATGCCGGTACTTGAACAGGATGGCGTGAAGATCTGGCACCGCCGCACAAGGCAGGAATCGCTGGTGCGCTGGTTTGGCTGGCTGCTGGGGCTGGCGGTCTTCATGGTCTGCTGGCAGCGCATTTCCGAGGCGACCACATGGTTCTTCGTCTGGGACGCCCCGCGCATCGCCAATGACATCTGGACCCGCGCCACCCCGCCCAAGTGGGAATACATCACCCAGCTGGGCCGCCCGATCTGGGACACGCTGAACATCGCGACGCTGGGAACGCTCATATCGCTGTTCCTGGCGGTGCCCGTGGCCTTCATGGCGGCACATAACACCACGCCCAGCCGGGTCTTTGTCCGGCCCATTGCGCTGCTGATCATCGTGGCGACCCGGTCGATCAACTCGCTGATCTGGGCGCTGCTGCTGATCGCCATCATCGGCCCCGGCGTCTTTGCCGGGGTGGTGGCGATTGCCATCCGCTCGATCGGCTTTTGCGCGAAACTTCTGTACGAGGCCATCGAGGAAATCGACGAAACCCAGGTCGAGGCGATCACCGCCACCGGCGCATCGCGCTGGCAGGTCATGGCCTATGGCATCGTGCCGCAGATCCTGCCCGCCTTTGCCGGGGTCGCGGTGTTCCGCTGGGACATCAACATCCGCGAAAGCACAGTTCTGGGGCTGGTCGGCGCAGGCGGCATCGGATTGCAATTGCAAAGCTCGCTCAACGTGTTGGCATGGCCGCAGGTCAGCCTGATCCTTGTGGTGATCCTGATGGCCGTGGTGATCAGCGAATGGGTCTCCGCCAAGGTGCGGGGGGCGATCATTTGACCGAACACAGCTTTGACAGCGCCTTTGACGCCTACGAGGCGGTGCGCCACCGTCTGCCAGGCGCGCAAACGGCGCAGCCGCACCCGCGGCGCATCGAAACCCTGGCCGAGATCGTCGACGACTTTGACGCCTTCTTTCTGGATGCCTTTGGCGTTCTGAACATCGGGGAAACGGCGATCCCGGGCGTGGCCGAGCGGATCGCCGACATCAGGGCCGCCGGCAAGCAGGTGCTGGTGGTGTCCAACGCCGCCGGCTTTCCGCAGGCGGCCCTGATCGACAAATACCACCGGCTGGGCTTTGACTTTGCCACTGAACAGGTGGTCACCAGCCGCGCCGCGCTGCTGGCGGGGCTGGACGGGCGCCGCGATCTGCATTGGGGGCTGATGGCGACGCGCAGCACCGGGTTGCGCGATCTCGAGGACCTGACCCTGACCTATCTCGAAGAAGACCCGGCCGCCTATGACGCGGTTGAGGGGTTCCTGATGGTCGGCAGCGCCGCCTGGACAGGCGAACGCCAGACCCTGATGGAGGCCGCGCTGAAAGGCCGCCCGCGCCCGGTGCTGGTCGGCAACCCCGATATCGTCGCGCCGCGCGAAACCGGATTTTCCATCGAACCGGGGCATTTCGCGCACCGCCTGGCCGACCGCACCGGGGTGCAGCCGCAGTTCTTTGGCAAGCCCTTCCACAACATCTATGATCTGGCCTTTGCGCGGCTGGATCCCCTGCCCCCGCGCAGCCGCATCCTGATGGTCGGCGACAGCCTGCACACCGACATCCTGGGCGCGCAGACGGCGGGAATCGCCTCGGCCCTGGTGGCGGACTATGGCTTTTTCCAGGGGCGCGATGTAGAACAGGCAATCCGGACCGCCGGGATCGCGCCAGATTATGTCACCAACCGCCCCTGACGCCCCCGCGCAAAACGCCCGAAAAACAGGCGCACCGCCCTAAAAGGCAGCAATCGCGCAGCACGGGGCGTCCGGATCACGCAGAACTTGACGTGGCGCATGGCGGCGATCCGCAAATTGCCCTGCAGTTGTACCGACATGATAGGCAGGACCATGAGCGAGACAGAGATTTTCGACGAGATGTGGGGCCAGGACAACAACCTGCGTGATCCCTATCAAGGCTTCAACACCTGGTTCAGCGAAGAAGACCCCGCCCGCCTGCGCGCCAAGCAGCGCGAGGCCGAGGAGCTTTTCCGCCTGACCGGCATCACCTTCAACGTCTATGGCCGCGCCGAGGCCGAGGAACGGCTGATCCCCTTTGACATCATCCCGCGGATCATCTCGGCCAACGAATGGGCCAAGCTGTCGCGCGGCATCGAACAGCGGGTGCGGGCGATCAACGCCTTTCTTTACGACATCTATCACCGGCAAGAGATCGTCAAAGCCGGCCGCATCCCCGAAGAGATGATCAGCCGCAACGCCGCCTTTCTGCCCCACATGATCGGGGTCGAACCGCCGGGCGGGGTGTATACCCATATCGTCGGCATCGACCTGGTGCGCACCGGGCCGGGCGAGTTCTATGTGCTCGAAGACAACGCGCGCACGCCGTCGGGCGTCAGCTACATGCTGGAAAACCGCGAAACCATGCTGCAGATGTTCCCCGAGCTTTTCTCGCGCAACCGGGTGCTGCCGGTGCAGGACTATCCACGCGATCTGCACCGGTCGCTGACACAATGCGCCCCCGCCGGACTGGACCGCGCGCCCGTGGTCGCGGTGCTGACCCCGGGGATCTACAATTCGGCCTATTTCGAACATGCCTTCCTGGCCGACCAGATGGGCGTCGAACTGGTCGAAGGTCACGACCTGCAGGTGGTTGACGGCCATGTCGCCATGCGCACCACCCGCGGCTATACGCCGGTCGACGTGCTGTACCGCCGGGTCGATGACGAATACCTGGACCCGCTGAACTTCAACCCGGACAGCGCGCTTGGCGTGCCGGGGATCATGGATGTCTACCGCGCGGGCAACATCACCATCGCCAACGCCCCCGGCACCGGCATCGCGGACGACAAGGCGATCTATTCCTACATGCCGGAAATCGTCGAATTCTATACCGGCGAACGCCCCTTGCTGAAGAACGTGCCGACCTGGCGCTGTTCCGACCCTGATGATCTGGCCCATGTCCTGGACAATCTGGATGAGCTGGTCGTCAAGGAGGTGCACGGATCGGGCGGCTATGGCATGCTGATCGGCCCCACCGCCACCCGCAAGGACATCGCCGCCTTTCGCAAGAAACTGCAGGCGCGGCCCAGCAACTATATCGCGCAGCCGACGCTTAGCCTGTCGACGGTGCCGATCTTTTCCAAGCAGGGGCTGGCCCCGCGCCATGTCGATCTGCGGCCCTATGTTCTGGTCAGCCCCGAGGGGATCAAGATCACCCCGGGCGGCCTGACCCGCGTGGCGCTGAAAAAGGGCTCGCTCGTGGTGAACTCGTCGCAGGGCGGCGGCACCAAGGACACCTGGGTACTGGAGGACTGATCGGCAATGCTGGGCAAAACCGCAAACGGCCTGTTCTGGATGTACCGCTATCTTGAACGGGCAGAAAACCTTGCACGGATGATCGAGGCCGGCCAGCGCATCGCGTTGACCCGGCTGGGCGACACCGACGAGGAATGGCTGTCGGTGCTGAAGGCCGCCGGCACCGTCGACGCCTTTCACGCCGAATACGACGAGGTCAGCAAGGACGCCGCGATCGACTGGATGCTGCGGTCAAAGGCCAACCCGTCCTCGGTGCTGTCCTGCATCGAAGGCGCCCGGCAGAACGCGCGCCTGGTGCGCACCGCCCTGACCGGCGAAGTCTGGGAGGCCACAAATGCCGCCTACATGGGCAGTCGCAAGCTGCTGGCCCGCAAGGTGTCCGAACGCGACCTGCCCGGGGTACTGGGGCGTATCCGCCAGCACACGGCACTGGTGCGCGGCATGACCCATGGCACCATGCTGCGAAACGAAATCTATGATTTCGCCCGTCTTGGGACCTTTCTGGAGCGGGCCGACAACACCGCCCGCATCCTGGACGTGAAATACTATGTTCTGCTGCCCTCGACCCGGGCGGTGGGCACATCGCTGGACAACGTGCAGTGGGAAACCATCCTGCGGTCGGTTTCGGCACGTGGCGGGTTCCGGATGGAATACGGCTCGGGCGGCGGGCCGCGCGAAATCGCCGAATTCCTCGTGCTGGACCGGCGGATGCCGCGCAGCCTGCTGTTCTGCGTCACCAAGATGCACGAGAACCTAAGCTACATGAACACCCCCGGCCGGGACCCGATGGCATCGCTGCGCATGGTCCAGGCCCTGCACCGCGACCACCTGGCGACAAACATCGACCAGGTCTTTGACTTTGGCCTGCACGAATTCATCCAGAAGATCCTGACCGAACTGTTTGCCATCGCGCAGCAGATCGAAATCGATTTCCGGTTTTACAGGTAGATCCGATCATGCGTCTGAAGATCCAGCATCGCACGCAATACCACTTTGACACGCCGGTGGACTACGGGCTGCAACAACTGCGCAAGACGCCCAAGACCTCGCAGGACCAGAAGATCGTGACCTGGCAGACCCGGGTCGAACATGGCCGCAAGGAAGTGGCCTTTGACGACCATCACCGCAACCGGACCGAGCTGATCGGGTATGACCCCGGCACGACGACGCTGAGCGTGATCAGCGAGGGTGAAATCGACGTGATCGACACCCAGGGCATCGTCGGCCCGCACCGCGGGCCCGCGCCGCTGTGGCTGTACCGCCAGGACACCCCGCGCACCCAGGCCCGCGCCGGCGTGCGCGCGCTGTTGCGCAGCATCCAGACCGCGCCGTCGCTGGACGGGATGCACGCGCTGATGCAGGGCATCGGCGCGTCGATCCTTTACGAGGTTGGCAGTTCGGATCCAGATTGGAGCGCCGAGGACGCCATCGAGGCCGGCAAGGGTGTCTGCCAGGACCACACGCATATCTTCCTGTCCTGCGCGCGGTTGCTGGACATGCCGGCGCGCTATGTGTCGGGCTACCTGATGCTGAACGAAAAGACCGCGCAGGATGCCATGCACGCCTGGGCCGAGGTCCATATCGACGGGCTGGGCTGGGTGGGTTTCGACGTCTCGAACCGGATTTCGCCCGATGCCCGCTATGTCCGTGTCGCAACCGGGCTGGACTATGCCGAGGCTTCCCCGGTATCAGGGACCAGGATCGGCGGCGCTGGCGAACGGCTGAACGTGCAGATCGACGTGGCACAACAGTAAAGGCCGGAAAATGACCTATTGCGTTGGAATGGTTCTGGACGGGGGCCTGGTCTTCATGTCCGACACGCGGACCAATGCCGGGCTCGACAATATCTCGACCTTTCGCAAGATGACCATCTGGGAGGAACCGGGCGAACGCGTGATCACGCTGATGGCGGCGGGCAACCTGGCCACCACCCAGGCCGTGGTCAGCCTGCTGGACGAACGCAGCAAATCCCCCGGCGAAAGGATGCCGTCGCTGTTGGCGGCCCCTTCGATGTTCCAGGCGGCGCGGATGATCGCCGAAACACTGCGCGAGGTGATCGAGCGCCAGTCGGACGGCGGCATGCGTGCCGACAGCACCTTTAACGCGACGCTGATCGTCGGCGGCCAGATCAAGGGCAGCCCGCCGCGCCTGTTCCTGATCTATCCCGAAGGCAACTTTATCGAGGCCGGCGACGACACGCCGTTCTTTCAGATCGGGGAAACCAAGTATGGCCGCCCGATCCTGGTGCGCGCCTATGATCCGGAAATGAGCTTTGAGGCGGCGATGAAGCTGCTGCTGGTCAGCTTTGATTCCACGCTCAAGGCCAACCTGTCCGTTGGCGCGCCGATGGATTTCCATTTCTACGAGGCGGATAGCCTGAAAACCGGCCCCAGCGGCCGGATCGAACAGCATGATCCCTATTTCCAGACGATTTCGCAGCGCTGGGGCGATGCCCTGAAAGAGGCGCTGGACAGTCTGCCGGAATACGAACGCCCCGCGGGCTGATCCACCTCAGCCCTGCCCCCGGACAAAGCCGCCAAGCTCGGCGGCCTGCAACCCGCCCTGCGCCAGCCTGTTCCACAGCGGATCGGCGGCATCGCCGATGATCGCGCGGGCCTTGTGTGTCAGCCCGTCGTGGATGGCCTGCTGCGTCAGCGGGGCGGACAGATCATGGGCAAAGTCCAACCGTTGCCCGCTGCGCGTGGTCACATGCCCCCGCGCCTGCATGTCTGTCACGGTCTCGTCGCCCGTCACCGTCACCCGCGTTGCAAAAGCCCGCAGGTCCGCATCACCGGCAAGCGCGTCGGTATAGGTCTTGTCGTCGCCGGTCGGCACACCGCCCAGCACCATCCCGGCCAGCCAGGCATAGCTGAATTTCACCTCAAGCCCGGTCTGCGGCGCCTTCTTGTCACAGACCACCAGCCAGCGCGGATTGGTGTGCAATTGCACGCCCGCCACCTCGGCCGCCGTCAGCCCGGTTTGCGCGCGCAGGCCTTGCAGCGCCTCGATCATGGCGTGGGTGCCGTGGCAGCAGGCGTGGAACTTGTATTTGATGTCCTGGAACAGAAAGGTGTCGGGCGGCGGGCTTTGCCAAAAGGCTTTGGGCGCAGGCGCATCCGCATGGGTCGCGACAAAGCCCTGCGCGCCCATCAGCCCGTCCGGGGCCGAGGTCATGCCCTGCCCCGCCAGCCAGGCGCTTTCCACCCCGGTCGAGGCGCTCAGCCCCGCGTTATAGGGTTTGCCCATGGTCCCGAACTGGCCCTTGAGCCCCGAGGCGCGGGTCGCGCACAGCCCGACCGCATGGCGCATCTGGTCGCGGCTCAACCCGTACAGCCGCCCGGCCGCCACCGTCGCGCCAAAGGCCCCGGCGGTCGACGTCATGTGAAAACCGCGGTTGTAGTGCCCTGCCCCCAGCACCAGCCCGACACGAATGGCCACCTCGGCCCCGATCAAAAAGGCCTCGGCCACCGTGTCCACCGACAGGCCCTGCGCCTGCCCCACCGCCAGGGCCGCCGGGTAGATGCCCACGGACAGATGGCCGATATGTGCAAAATGCGTGTCGTCATAATCCAGCGCATGGCTGATCGCGCCGTTGACCAGCGCGGCCATGCGCGCAGGGGCATCCCTGCCGCCAAAAACCGCCGCTTGCGGGTGCCCGCCGTCCTGCGCGGCCATGTCGCGCAGGATGCGCGCCAGCGGTTCATCCTGCCCGGCGCGTCCGCAAACCAGCCAGTCAAACAGCGAATTGCGCGCGGCCTGCAAGGCGCTGTCCGGGATATCCACGCGCGGCATTTCAGCCAGATCCAGAAGGTGGGTCATCACGTCCATTTTGCGGGCCTTTTCGTCGCTGGGTGTCCAAGGTTATAGCCTGCCGCGCCCTGCGGGACAGGCACAAAAAAACGGGCGCCCTGATGGACGCCCGCCTTTGTGCTGTGCGATCGGGCCTTAGTTCAGCGCCGCGTCGGTGATTTCCAGCGTATAGGCGCCCTCGGGGGTCATGGTGATGACCGGGTCCGACCCGCCTTCAAGCAGGGTTTGCACCGTGCGTTCGTAGTCGGCCACGTCCAGCGCGCCGTTCGATCCGGCGGTCAGCTTGGCCACTTCGCGCATCATGCGCTGCTGGTGCTCTTCGGTCTGGGCCCCGGTGGCGTCGTTTTCCAGCACGATGTCAGCGGCTTCATCGGGGTTTTCCTCGGCGTATTTCCAGCCCTTCATCGAGGCACGCACAAAGCGGACCATCTTGTCCTTGAAGGCCGGGTCGGCAAGGTTGTCTTCGAGAACGTACATGCCGTCCTCAAGCGTGGCGACGCCCATGTCCTCGTACTTGAAGGTCACCAGATCATCAGCGGTCAGGCCCGCGTCGATCACCTGCCAGTATTCGTTGTACGTCATGGTGGAAATGCAGGCCGCCTGTTCCTGCAACAGCGGATCGACGTTAAAGCCCTGTTTCAGCACGGTCACGCCGCCCTCGGAGCCATCGGTGGGGATGCCCAGCTTGCTCATCCACGACAGGAAGGGGTATTCGTTGCCAAAGAACCAGACGCCCAGCGTCTTGCCCTTGAAATCCTCGGGGCTGGTGATGCCGGTGTCCTTGCGGCAGGTCAGCATCATGCCCGAGGCCTTGAACGGCTGGGCGATGTTGACCAGCGGCAGGCCCTTTTCGCGCGAGGCCAGCGCCGAGGGCATCCAGTCCAGCACCACATCGGCGCCGCCGCCCGCGATGACCTGAGCGGGGGCAATGTCGGGGCCACCCGGCTTGATGGTCACGGCAAGGTCTTCTTCTTCGTAAAAGCCTTTGTCCAGCGCCACGTAGTAGCCCGCGAATTGCGCCTGCGTGACCCACTTGAGCTGCAGCGTCACCTCGTCCGCCGCCTGCGCCATTCCGGCGCCAAGGGCCATCACGCCTGCGATGGCCGTCGTTACGATCCGTTTCATGTTGTGCACTCCCATGCTGGTTGTTGTTTTTTCATTTTCGTTGTGACGGGTGCCAAAAGGTCGCCCGTTTTTCGAGTAGCGCCATTAGGCCATAAAAGGCCGATCCAAGCAAAGCCGCCACGGTAATTTCCGCCCAGACCATATCAAGCGCAAGCCGCCCCACCTCGGTCGAGATGCGAAACCCCATGCCCTTGATCGGAGAGCCGAAAAATTCGGCAACAATGGCCCCGATCAGTGCAAGGGTGGTCGAAATTTTCAGCCCATTGAAGATGAACGGCATGGCGGCCGGCAGGCGCAGATAGCGCAGGGTCTGACCGTAGCTGGCGGCATAGGTGCGCATCAGGTCGCGTTGCATCGCATCGGTGGCTTGCAAACCTTGCACGGTGTTCACCAGCATCGGGAAAAAGACCATGGCGACGACCACCGCCGCCTTGCTTTGCCAATCGAAACCGAACCACATCACCATGATCGGGGCAAGCCCGACGATGGGCAGCGCCGCGATGAAGTTGCCGACGGGCAGAAGGCCGCGTTGCAAAAAGGGTGATCGGTCGATCAGCAGCGCGACCATGATGGCCGATCCGCAGCCCATGACATATCCGGTCAGCGCCCCCTTGAAGAAGGTCTGCACAAGGTCGGTCCACAGGATATGCGTCTTGCTGGCCAACGCCGCGCCGATGGCGCTGGGGGGCGGCAGCAGGACGGGGCTGATGTTCAGGCCGCGCACCATGCCCTCCCATATGAACAGGATGGTCAGGCCAAAGATCACCGGCACGACATAGGCGGCGCTGCGCCCGCCGTGCCGGACCAGAAAGACGTTCAGCGCAAAGGCGGCGGCCCAGACAATCAGGCTGAGGGCGATCCAGCTCATTGTGCCATCCCCATGCGTTTCAGCGTCATCTTTTCAAGCACACCAAGGGTGATGACCATGAGCGCGGCCAGCGTCGCCGCCGACAGCAACGCCGACCAGATCTGGATGGTCTGGCCATAGTAGCTGCCCGCCAGCAGGCGCGCGCCCAGCCCGCCGTTCTGCGACAGCGACAGTTCCGCCACCACCGCCCCGATCAGCGACGCGGCGACCGCGACCTTGAGCGAGGCAAAGAGGTAGGGGGTCGAGGTCGGCAGGCGCAGTTTCCAGAAGGTCTGTGAGGCGCTGGCGCTGTAGGTCTTCATCTGGTCCAGCAACATGGCGTCGGGGCTGCGCAGCCCTTTGACCATGCCGACGACGACCGGGAAAAACGACAGGTACATGGAAATCACGCCCTTGGCGACGATGTCATTGACCTGAAGCGCGGCCAGAACCACCACGATCATCGGCGCGATGGCCAATATGGGCACCGTCTGGCTGGCAATGATCCAGGGCATGACCGACATGTCCATGACCCGGAAATAGACGATCGAAACCGCCAGCCCGATGCCCAGCGCCGTGCCAAAGGCAAAGCCCAGCAGCGTGGCGCGCAGGGTGATCCAGCCGTGATAGATCAAGGATCGTTTCGAGGTGATCTTTTTCTCGGCCGTGGTTTCCCAGATTTCGGTCGCAACCTGATGCGGGGCCGGCAGGCGCGGTTTGTCCTGCGCCATGGTGTGCTGGACCATTTCACCAAAGCTCAGCGTGGTATCGGCCCGCTTGGCCTGGGCATAGGCCCACGGGGCATTCAGCATGACCGCAAGCGCGTACCACAGCACCACGATGCCCGCGACGACCGTCAGGATGGGAAGGATGTTGCGCATCAGGCGTGCCCCTCGCGCAGGCCTTCGCGGACGCGGTGGGCGATTTCGATGAATTCCGGTGTGTCGCGGATTTCCAGCGGGCGTTCGCGCGGCAGGGTGCTTTCGATCACGTCGGTGATGCGGCCCGGGCGGGGCGACATGACGACGATCTTGGTGGACAGGTAAACCGCCTCGGGGATGGAATGAGTGACGAACCCGATAGTTTTGCCGGTGCGGCCCCAGAGGTCGAGCAATTGTTCGTTCAGGTGGTCGCGTACGATTTCATCCAGCGCGCCAAAGGGTTCGTCCATCAGCAGGATATCGGCGTCAAACGACAGGGCGCGGGCGATGGACGCCCGCTGCTGCATGCCGCCAGACAGCTGCCAGGGAAATTTCTTTTCAAACCCTTCCAGATGCACCAGCTCGAGCACGCGTTTAACACGCTCGGCCTGATCCGCCTTGGACAGACCCATGATTTCCAGCGGCATGCGGATGTTGCCGCCGATGGTGCGCCAAGGGAACAGCCCCGCCGCCTGAAAGACATAGCCATAGGCACGGGCGCGGCGGGCCTCTTCGGGGCTGACGCCATTGACCGTGACGCTGCCGCCAGTGGGCTGTTCAAGGTCCGCGATCACCCGCAGGAATGTCGTCTTGCCGCAGCCCGAGGGGCCGATGAAGCTGACGAAATCGCCCTTGTTGATGTCAAGGCTGACATCGCTCAGCGCCTTGACCGGCCCGTCGTTGGTTTCAAACGTCAGGGAAAGGTTTTCCGCCCGGATCACGGTTTCGTTTGACTGGGTCACCTGCTCTGCCACCATGTTGTTATTTTTTCCCCCAAGAAAGGATTTGAGATGTCCCGATCACGTATCTGCCAAAAACTGCGCCCGGGCCGTGATGGCCCGTACAGATCCGCATAAGCAGGAGTCGGTTGTCCTGCTGCCGGACCTGGAGGGGTTGGTGCCGGGGTGAGGCAACGCCGTTTTCTTGAAAAGAAAACGGTCCGAACTCTTTGAAAGAGTTCGGAGGTCGCGCACCTTGGAAATGCAAATAGCCGCCAGTCATGACTGCAGCTCCCTGGCCTGGGTCAACTCTTGCGTCAGGCAGACCTTCCAACCGGGATGGGCTGCCTCCTTTGCCAGCATCCAGTTCAGGCGCATCGTCCGGGACTGCCTTTCGACGAGAAAGGACACCGCGCCGGCGAGTGCGCCGGCAAGGCAGAATTTCAACGCCACGATCCCCGAACCCTCGCCGATGAGGACGCCCATCACCGTACCCGGCAAAGCCCCAAAAAGGGCGTTTTTCCAAAGTCGGTAGGGTTTCATCTTTGACAGGGCCCAGCGAAGCCCGGCGAAAGGAGCGATACAGAACACGAGGATGATCGGCGTCAAACCGAAGAAGCCGAACTCCGGCCAATCGACCAGGCGTTTCTCGGAAAGGATTTCCGGACCGATCCCGATGATTGCAAAGCACAATGGCACCACCAAGCACGCCGCGACATAGCCAGAAAGGACACCGAAGATCGGCGTCCTTGTGTGGCACACGTCAGGGCGATTTGCGTCGGTCATCGCCCGTTACACACCTGTCGCCGGAATGCCGCTGCGTTCCACTGGGCGCGGCGCGGTGAGCTCTTTCCACGTGGATAGCGCTTTGTTCGTCGCGGTGTTCGGCGCGCGTTTGACGAATTCGCCGTGGCCTTCCTGGCTGCGCAATTCGCCGTCGTGCACCGCCACATGGCCGCGCGTCAGGGTAAAGCGCGGCAGGCCCCTGATCTCTTTACCTTCGAAGACGTTGTAGTCGATCGCGCTGACCTGCTTGGCCGCCGTGATCGTCTTGGTCTTTTCGGGGTCCCAGACCACGATGTCCGCATCCGCGCCGGGCAGGATTGCGCCCTTTTTCGGATAACAATTCAGGATCTTGGCGATATTGGTCGAGGTGACGGCGACGAATTCCTCGGGCGTCAGCCGCCCGGTGTTCACGCCATAGGTCCAAAGCATCGGCATCCGATCTTCAAGCCCGCCGGTGCCGTTCGGGATCTTGGTGAAATCGCCCACGCCAAAACGTTTCTGGTCGGTTGTGAATGCGCAGTGATCGGTGGCCACGACGCTCAGTGAGCCCGATTGAAGCCCGGCCCAAAGCGAGTCCTGATGCTGCTTGTTGCGGAAGGGCGGCGACATGACCCGCCGCGCCGCGTGGTCCCAGTCAGGGTTGAAATACTCGCTTTCGTCCAGCGTCAGGTGCTGGATCAGCGGCTCGCCCCAAACGCGTTTACCCTGCTGGCGGGCGCGCCGGATGGCTTCGTGGCTGTCTTCGCAAGAGGTGTGAACCACGTACAATGGAACCCCGGCCATGTCTGCGATCATGATGGCGCGGTTTGTCGCCTCGCCCTCGACCTGCGGCGGGCGGGAATAGGCATGCGCCTCGGGGCCTGTGTTGCCCGCCGCCAGCAGTTTGGCCGACAGTTCCGCCACGACGTCACCGTTTTCGGCGTGCACCATGGCGATGCCGCCAAGTTCCGCAAGACGGCCAAACGAGGCGTACATCTCGTCGTCATTCACCATCAGCGCGCCCTTGTAGGCCATGAAGTGCTTGAAGGTATTGATGCCTCGATCCTGAATGACGGTCTTCATCTCGTCAAAGACCTGTTCACCCCACCATGTGACGGCCATGTGGAAAGAATAATCGCAATGGGCGCGGGTGGATTTGTTGTCCCACATCTTGAGCGCATCCAGCAGCCCCTGCCCCGGGCTCGGCAGGGCAAAATCGACAACCATCGTGGTGCCGCCGGCCAGCGCCGCGCGGGTGCCGCTGTCAAAATCGTCGCTGGAATAGGTGCCCATGAAGGGCATTTCGAGATGCGTGTGCGGATCAATCCCGCCGGGCATGACATAGCAGCCGGTGGCGTCGAGGGTTTCATCGCCCTTGAGGCCCACACCGATCTCGATGATCTGCCCGCCCTCGATCAATACGTCCGCCTTATAGGTGCGGTCATGGGTGACGATGGTGCCGTTCTTGATGACTGTGGTCATTAGAGTGTCTCCGTAACTATTCGAATGACGAAAGCGCGTAATAGCCAAAGGCCAAGGCGAGAGCGATTGGGCCTAGGATAATG
Source organism: Tropicibacter oceani (assembly GCF_029958925.1). Lineage (NCBI taxonomy): Bacteria > Pseudomonadati > Pseudomonadota > Alphaproteobacteria > Rhodobacterales > Roseobacteraceae > Pacificoceanicola > Pacificoceanicola oceani. The sequence goes on along the minus strand of NZ_CP124616.1, from coordinate 2,127,664 downwards.
ACTGCCACGAGCGTTAGAGATGTCAAAATTGCGGCCAGCCAAGCAGCAAGGAAACCCAGAAACCCACCTGCTAGGCCACCAATAATCGCCCCCAATAAACCAAATTCCTCATTACCCAGAAATCCACCAACTACAGTCCCGGCAGGGATAAATAGGCACATCAGGATACCGAGATACCAATTGGATCGGCTTTCCTCGCTCACCCCTCAACCCCTGCCGTTTCCACAACCGCGTGGAACAGCACATCCGCCCCGGCGCGTGCCCAGTCCTTGGAAATCTCCTCGGCCTCGTTGTGCGACAGACCGTCCACACAAGGGCACATGATCATTGCCGTGGGGGCTACGTCGTTGATCCAGCAGGCGTCATGCCCCGCACCCGATACGATATCCATGTGGGAATAGCCAAGCCGCTCTGCCGCCGAACGCACCGCCGCCACACAGCCTTCGTCAAAGGCGGGCGGGTTGAACTGGCCGACGATTTCCGTCTCCAGCGTCACCCCCAAAGCCTCGCACAGCTTCGGCGCGCGGTCATGAAACTCCTCCAGCATCGCGTCGATTACCTCTTGCAGGTGCGAACGGAAGTCGATGGTAAAGACCGCCTTGCCGGGGATGATGTTGCGCGAATTGGGGTAGATGTCGATATGGCCAATCGCGCCCACGGCGTTCGGCTGATGCTTCATGGCGATCTCGTGCACCAGTTCGGTGATCTGCGCCAATCCGCGCCCCGCGTTCACCCGCATGTGCATCGGGGTCGAGCCGGTGTGGCTCTCTTTGCCCGTCACCGTGCATTCGATCCAGCGTAGCCCCTGCCCGTGGGTGACGACGCCAATATCCTTGCCTTCCGCTTCCAGAATGGGCCCCTGCTCAATGTGCAATTCGAACATGGCGTGCATCTTGCGCGCGCCGACCTCTTCATCGCCCCGCCAGCCGATCCGCTCCAGTTCATCGCCAAACCGCAGCCCCTTGGCATCCTTGCGGTCATAGGCCCAGTCCTGCGTGTGTTTGCCCGCAAAAACGCCAGAGGCGAGCATGGCCGGAGCAAAGCGAGTGCCTTCCTCGTTCGTCCAGTTCACCACCACAATCGGGTGTTTCGTCTTGATCCCGCGTTCGTGCAGGGTGCGCAGGATTTCCAGCCCGCCCAGAACGCCCAAGACGCCATCATATTTGCCGCCCGTCGGCTGGGTATCCAGATGCGATCCGACATAGACCGGCAGCGCATCAGGGTCCGTGCCCTCGTAACGGGCGAACATGTTGCCCATCTGGTCAAGGCCCATGGTGCAGCCGACCGCCTGACACCACTTTTGGAACAGCGCCCGGCCCTCGGCGTCCGCGTCGGTCAGGGTCTGGCGGTTGTTGCCACCTGCCACGCCGGGGCCGATCTTGGCCATCTCCATCAGGCTGTCCCAAAGACGGTCGCCATCAATCCGGATATTGCTGAAAGCTGCCATGTTTTTCCCCGTTTCGTCGTTTGGCCCGGCGCTGAGGCGCGTCAAAGCTTGCCCCGGCAGAATCCTGACCATATGGTCAAATATCAAGGCGAGGCGACCATATGGTCAAGGAATTAATTCCGCGCCGTCCAGGCACCCTGCGGTGCGCCCAATAAACAGGCAGTCACCTACGCGGTGACCCGGATGAGACAGGATCATATGACCAGGATTCGCCCCAGCGGAAAAACCCGCATCCAGCGTGAAAAGCGTCAGGCGATCTTTGAGGCCGCGCTTGACGTGTTTTCCGAGGCCGGCCTGCGCGGTGCCACGCTGGACCAGATCGCCGCCCGCGCCGGGCTGTCGAAACCCAACGTGGTCTATTATTTCGACGGCAAGGAGGCGATTTACCGCGAGTTGCTGGAAGAGCTTCTGGACCTGTGGATCGACCCGCTGCGGCAATTGTCGGCCAAGGGCGATCCGGTGGCCGAGATCCTGGCCTATGTACACCGCAAGCTGGACATGTCGCGCGACATGCCGCGCGAAAGCCGGTTGTTCGCGACCGAGATGCTCCAGAACGCGCCGCATATCGACGATGTGCTGAAAGGCACGCTCAAGGCTTTGGTCGATGAAAAGACCGGGGTGATCCAGGGATGGGTCGAGCAAGGGCGCATTGCGCCGCTGGATCCGCATCATTTGATCTTTTCGATCTGGGCGACGACGCAGCATTACGCCGATTTCGATGTGCAGGTGCGCGGGGTTCTGGGGGCAGCGCGCGAAGAGGCGCGGTTTGACGAGGCCAAGGTGTTCCTGACCACGATGTACGAGCGGCTTTTGCACCCGCAGGACGACGCGCCCCGGGCCTGACCCGGGGCCTGCCAGTCCCGCCACCCGCAGGCAAACCGACGCCCCGAACCGGGGAGGAACCGGGCCGAGGCGCAAGGTCCCGGGGCAAACCCGGGACGGGTGGGCCAAGCGGCGGGGAGGCGCGCCCTGGCCCAGATATTCCCCTATTCCGCAGGCGTGGCCATCGGGTTGTTGGGGTGGGTCGTCCAGTTGGCATAGTCCTTTTCGACGGTCTTGCCGGTGCGCTTGTCGACGGTTCCGGGGGCCAGAACCTCCATGGTGATGCAGTTTTCCACCGGGCAGACGTTGACGCACAGGTTGCAGGCCACGCATTCGTCATCCTGCACCTCGAACACACGCTCCGGCGACATGGAAATCGCCTGATGCGAGGTGTCTTCGCAGGCGGCATAGCAGCGGCCGCATTTGATGCAGGCGTCCTGATCAATGCGCGCCTTGGTGATGTGGTTGAGGTTCAGGTACTGCCAGTCGGTGACATTGGGCACGGCCATGCCGACGAACTGTTCGGTCGAGGTATAGCCCTTTTCGTCCATCCACTGCGACAGGCCGGAAATCATTTCCTGCACGATCTTGAAACCATAGGTCATCACGGCGGTGCAGACCTGCACGTTGCCCGCACCCAGCGCCATGAACTCGGCCGCGTCGCGCCAAGTGGTGACGCCGCCGATGCCGCTGATCGGCAGGCCGTGGGTTTCCGGGTTGCGGGCGATCTCGGACACCATCGACAGGGCGATGGGTTTGACCGCCGGGCCGCAATAGCCGCCGTGGCTGCCCTTGCCGTCGATGGTCGGCTGCGGGGCCATGTTGTCCAGATCGACGCCGGTGATCGAGTTGATCGTGTTGATCAGGCTGACCGCATCGGCGCCGCCGTTCTTGGCCGCCAGCGCCGGTTTGCGGATGTCGGTAATGTTGGGCGTCAGTTTCACGATCACCGGGCGGTCATAGTTTTCCTTGCACCATCGGGTGACCATTTCGATGTATTCGGGCACCTGCCCCACGGCGGCGCCCATGCCGCGTTCGCTCATCCCGTGCGGGCAGCCAAAGTTCAGCTCGATCCCGTCGGCATTGGTTTCCGCCACGCGCGGCAGGATCGCCTTCCACGCCGCTTCGTCGCAGGGCACCATGATCGAGGCGATCAGGGCGCGGTCGGGGTAATCCGCCTTGACCCGCGCCATTTCCTCCAGGTTCACCTCGAGCGGTCGGTCGGTGATCAATTCGATGTTGTTCAGGCCCAGCAGGCGGCGGTCGGCGCCCCAGATCGCGCCATAGCGCGGGCCGTTGACGTTGACCACGGGCGGGCCCGCTTCGCCGAGGGTCTTCCAGACCACCCCGCCCCAGCCCGCCTCAAAGGCGCGGCGGACGTTGTATTCCTTGTCGGTAGGCGGCGCCGAGGCCAGCCAGAAGGGGTTGGGGCTGGAAATCCCCAGAAAATTGCTCATCAGGTCAGCCATCTTTCGATACCTCCTCGTAGGGCGGGTTTTACCCCGCCGCCCCTGTCAGGGATGCGTGAATGTCCATTGCCGCGTCGCGCCCTTCGGCCACGGCGGTCACTGTCAGATCGTCGCCGCCAAGGGCGCAGTCGCCCCCGGCCCAGACCCCCGGCACCGAAGTCCGGCCAGCCGCGTCGACGGCGATCTTGCCGCGCTCGACGGTCAGCCCCTCGGGCGCGCCTTGCAGAGTTTGGCCGATGGCCTGGAACAGCTGGTCGGCTGGCAGGGTGAATGTCTGGTCCGTGGTGACCAGCTTGCCATCTTGGGTTTCGGTATAGGCAAAGGTGACGCCGGTCAGGCTGCCGTTGCCAAGGACGCCCACGGGGGCCGCGTTGTGGATGATCCGCACGCCCTTTTGCGCCGCGAGATCCTGTTCAAAGCGCGAGGCGGCCATCGCCTCCTGGCCCCGGCGATAGACGATGGTGACCTCTTCGGCGCCCAGAAGTTTGGCCTGCACGCCTGCGTCGATGGCGGTCATGCCACCGCCCACGACGACGACGCGGCGACCGATGGGCAGCGCGCCAAGGTCATCGGCCTGCCGCAGGTCCGCGATGAAATCCACCGCCGCCGAAACGCCGGCCTTTTCATCGCCGTCCAGACCAAGTTTGTTCACCCCGGCCAATCCCATACCCAGGAAAACCGCGTCGAAATCGGCGCGCAAGCTGTCAAGGCTGATCGCCCCGCCCAAGGCCGCATCGTGGCGGATCTCGATCCCGCCGATCTGTAGCAGCCAGTCAACCTCGCGCTCGGCAAAGCTGTTGGTGCTTTTGTACGACGCGATGCCGTATTCGTTCAGCCCGCCGGGTTTTGGCCGAGCCTCAAAAATCACCACGTCATGGCCCAGCATGGCCAGACGGTGCGCGCAGGACAGGCCCGCAGGCCCGGCCCCGACCACGGCCACCTTTTTGCCGGTGGCCTCGGCGCGGGCAAAGGGATGTTTGCCCTTGGCCATCAGGATGTCGGTGGCATGGCGCTGCAGGCGGCCAATCTCGACCGGCTTGCCCTCGGCGGCCTCGCGGACGCAGACCTCTTCGCACAGGGTTTCGGTGGGGCAGACCCGGGCGCACATGCCGCCAAGGATGTTTTGTTCAAGGATGGTGCGGGCTGCCGCCTCGGGCGTTCCGGTCGCGATCTGGCGGATGAACAGCGGAATGTCGATCGAGGTCGGACAGGCCGTCATGCAGGGCGCGTCATGGCAGAAATAGCAGCGATCCGCCGCCACCAGCGCCTCGTGCGGGTCATAGGGCGGATGCAGGTCGGTGAAATTCTCGGCCAGTCTCGGCCCGTCCAGACGGCCTGAAACGATGCCATCTTGCAGCTGTTTTGCAGTCATTGTCGCACCCCGTTCGTGATCCTTTCCAAAACGAAAGCACGATTCCAAAATTTTATCAAATGGTAAAAAATCGAAAAGGCCCGAACGGGGGCTTTGCGTGGACGCTGCCCAAATTTCGGGCAGTCACGGTGAAAGCGGGATCAGGTCAGCCGGTCCGGGAACCCCGGCGCGCGCAGGTCGGTGTCCAACAGGTCTTCGAGGAGTTTGGCGATCATCGGGCTTTGCGCCTGCCCGCCAAAGGCGGCCTTGGCGGCGACATAGGTCTGCTGGGTCATCCCTGCCAATTCCAGCGGCACGCCGAATTCACGTCCGAATTCGAGCGCGAAACCAAGATCCTTCAGCGCCAGATCCATGTTGAAGCCCACATCGTAAGACCCGTTCAGGATCAGCGCGCCTTCGGTTTCATGCACGAATGAATTGCCCGAGGAGGCGCGGATCGCCTCCCACGACTGGGCCAGATCCAGCCCGCCGCGTTTGGCCAGCATCAAGGCTTCGGCGCAGGCCTTGAGGTGGATAAAGGCCAGCATGTTGGTGATCACCTTGATGATTGACGACGACCCAAGTGGCCCCATGTGGAACACCCGGTCGCCCATGGCCTGCAAGGCGGGCATGTGCAATTCGACCAGATCGGCATCGCCGCCGGGCAGCATGGTGATCTCGCCGCGCGCAGCCAGATGCACGCCGCCGGTGACCGGCAGTTCCAGCATCCGCACGCCCTGCCCGGATGCGCGCTCTGCAAACTCCAGCACCTCGTCGCGGCCTAGGGTCGACATTTCGATCCAGCTGGCGCCCTGTCGCATCACCGGCAGAATCTGCGACAGAACCTTGTCGCTGACGGCGGGCGACGGCAGGCAGGTGATCACGTGATCGACCTGCCCGGCCAGATCGGCGGCGCTGTCGGCCCATTTCGCCCCCTTGGCCAGCAGGTCCGCCGCCAGATCGCGGTTCAGATCGGTGACCGTGACGTCAAAGCCCGCCCGCAGCAGGCACATGGCGCAATTGCGGCCCAGGTTGCCCAGCCCGATATAACCATAGTGCATCATCTGTCCTTTCCGGCGCGGGGCGGCGCTGTTCTACTTGAAGTGGATGTTCAGGCTGGCGCGAATGGCGCGATCCAGATCGGGGGCGATCTGACTGCCCGCCCTGGCAAGAATGTCGTTCTTGCGGGCGATCGCGCGGTCCAGCAACATCGGGCGGTTTGCTTCGTCCCATTCCTTGGGGCTCATCCGGTTGCCGACGACGGGATAGACATATTCCGTCTGCATCAGCGCCAGCGTCTGATCGGTGCCCAGATAGTGGCCCGGCCCCTCAAGGCAGACCGATTTCATCACCTCGATCGAGGTGCTGTCCTCGGTCACGTCAATGCCGCGCACGCAGCGCAGAACCTGGCCTAGAATGTCGTCGCCCAGGATCAGGGATTCCATACAGAACCCCAACAGCGAGGCATGCATGCCCACCGCCTCGTAGACCATGTTCAGCCCTGACAGACCGGCCAGCACGTTGGTGATGCCCTGTTCCCATCCGGCCTGCATGTCGGGCAGCTTGGAATCGCTGATCCCCGCCGCAGCCCCCCCCGGAAGGCCGTAGAAATGGTGCATCTGCGCGCAGCCCGCCGTCAGCAGGGCCTGTTCTGCCGACCCGCCCGACATCGCCCCGGTGCGCAGGTCGCTGACAAAGGGCCAGGTGCCAAAGATCGCCGGATGCCCCGGCGCGATGGAATTGACATAGACGACCCCTGCCAGGCATTCGGCCACCGCCTGCACGATGGCGGTGGCGATGGGCGCGGGCGCGGTGGCCCCCGCCTGCCCCGCACTCAGCAGCAGCACCGGCATTCCGGCGCGGATGCAATGCTCCATCGCCATGCAGCTTTCTTCGGCGAATTTCATCGGCGGGACGACAAAACAGTTGGAGTTCGAGATGAAGGGCCGCGCGCGCCAGGCCGCTTCGCCGCCGGCGATCTGGTGGATCAGCTCGATCCCGGGGGCGACATGCGAAGGATCGGAAAACGAGGTGCCGACGTGCTTGGTGGTGCCCGAACAGCAGGCATACAGCGTGTTCAGGTCCATTTCGAGGTTATCAAGGATATCGCGGCAGACCATCGGGCGCTGCAAGAAGTGCACGTTGTCAAGGTGATGCACGATGCGCGCCGCGTCATACAGATCCTGCGCGGTGGTGTCGCGATAGGTGCCCGTGGCCAGATCGACCAGGTGCACCGCCGCCCCCGCAGTGCCGAAATGCACCCTTGTGCCGCCAAGGTGCAGGTCGTGCCTGGGGTCGCGGCCATGCAGGGTGATGTCGCGCGCGGCCTTGGCCAGCATGTCCTCGACCAGGGCGCGGGGAAACCGCAGGCGGCCGTCGTCGCCCTGGATCGCCCCTGCCCGGGTCATCGCCTCGACCCCTGATGCCGGCGCCTGGCTGAGACCGATGACCTCAAGCGCCTCGAGCGCGGCCTGGTGGATGCGCTGCATCCCGGCCTCGGTCAGGGGGCGGTACTGGCCGCCGCTCATCCCGGCGCGGATCGGGCGGATATCCTCGGCCAAGGGGGCGGCCCGCAGCGCGCGCCGCGCCGCCCGTCCGCCTGACCGGCGGGACTGGGATTGAGAAGCGTCGATCATGTCTTGTGCCATCGCCTTGTTCCTCGTGATACGCGCCGACCCTGTCCGCTGACCGAGGACGATGGCCATGCTGTCCTGTCGTGTTCAACAGTCGAAAGGCCAGAGGCACCGGGGCGCGTCTGGCCGCAAATCAGCCCCTCAACCGCGCATTTGCCGGATCCCACAGCGGCTTGTCCTCTTGCACGATGGCGCGGTGGCGGGTGCCGAAAATCTCGATCTCCAACGCGGTGCCCGGTTCGGCCAGATCGGCGCGCACCATGCCCAGCGCCACGCAGGCCCCGACACGGTGGCCCCAATAGCCGCTGGTGGTTTCACCCACGACCGTGTCACCCTGCCACAGCGTCGCCATGTAGGGCGGGTCATAGTCGCCCGCCTCAACCACCAGCGTGACAAAGCGTTTGCTGGGGCCTGCGGCCTTTTCCGCCACAAGCGCGGCTTTGCCGCGAAACGCCGGTTTCGACCAATCGACAAAGCGGCCAAGCCCCCCCTGAAGTACGGTGTAGTCGGTGGACAGGTCGCCCTTCCAGGCGCGATAGCCCTTTTCGATGCGCAGGCTGTTCAGCGCGAACATGCCAAAGGGGCGCAATCCGTGCGGCTGCCCGGCCTTCCAGACCGCATCAAAGACCGCTGCCGTGTCGCCCGGACGGCTGTGGATTTCCCAGCCCAATTCGCCTGCGAAACTGACGCGGAACAATACCACCTCGGCCCCGGCGATCTGCGCCGTTTGCCAGCTGAGCCAGGGCAGGGACAGATCGCCATCGCAGACCCCGGCAAGGATGTCGCGCGATTTCGGCCCGGTCAGGATCTGGCAGGTCCAGTCGTCGGTTTCGTCGGTCAAGGACAGCCCCGAAGGCAGGTCGCGCGCCAGCCATTCGTAATCGTGCCACTGCGCCGTCGCGGCGGTGATCAGCAGCAACTCATCCTCGGCCAGGCGGGCAATCGACATTTCCGTGACGATCCGGCCCTTGTCATCGGCGAAATAGCCCAGCCCCACGCGGCCCTGCGCCGGAAGTCGTCCGGTGATCAGCCCGTCCAGCCAGGCCGCCGCCCCTGCCCCGCTCAGCCGGAAGCGCGAGAACCCCGGCAGGTCCAGAATGCCCGCTGCGTCGCGCACCGCCTCGCATTCCGCGCGCACCGCGTCGAACCAGGGCCCTTCGCGGCGCCAGGTCTGGGTGCCCTCTTCGGAGGTGTCGTCGCCCGGGCGCGCGTACCAGTTCGGGCGCTCCCAGCCGTTGTAGGCGCCAAAGACCCCGCCCAGCGCGCTGGTCTGCGCATGGATCGGCGACAGTTTCTTGTCGCGCCCGGCGGGCCAGGCGTGATGCGGGAAATGCATCGCGTATTCGTGGCCATAGACCTCCATGCCCTTGGCAATGCAGTAATCTTCGTCGCAAAAACCGGTAAAGCGGCGCGGATCGCAGGACCACATGTCCCATTCGGTCTGGCCCTCGGTGACCCATTCGGCCAGCACCTTGCCCGCCCCGCCCGCCTGGCAGATGCCAAAGGTGAAAACGCAGGCCTCGAAGGCATTGGGCACGCCGGGCATCGGGCCGATCAGCGGGTTGCCATCGGGCGTATAGGGGATGGGGCCGTTGATGTTCTTTTGCAGCGGGGCCTTTTCCAGCAGCGGCACCCGCGCCATGGCGTCATTGATGTGCCATTCGATGCGCTCAAGATCATCGGGGAACAGCTGAAAGCTGAAATCCTGCGGGAAAGGATCATCCTGGGTGATCCAATGCGCCTTGCAGTTGCGCTCGTAGGGGCCAAGGTTGAAGCCGTTCTTTTCCTGGCGCAGGTAATACGAGCTGTCGACATCGCGCAGCAGCGGCAGCTTGCGGCCATTTTCCTTTGACCAGGCTTCGACCTCGGGGACCGTGTCGAACAGCATGTACTGATGGCTCATCACCATCATCGGCAGATCGCGTCCGAACCATTTGCCGACCTCGCGCGCATAGTACCCGGCGGCGTTGACCACGTATTCGCAGCGGATGTCGCCCTTGGGGGTGGCGATCACCCATTCGTCGCCGTCGCGGCGCGCGCCCGTGGCGGGGCAAAAGCGGATGATCCGGGCGCCCATGTCGCGCGCGCCCTTGGCCAGCGCCTGGGTCAGTTGCGCCGGGTCGATGTCACCGTCATAGGGGTCGTACATGCCCCCGGCCAGATCATGGGTTTCGACAAAGGGATACCGTTCCTTGATGTCCTCGGGGGCCAGCATTTCCAGCGCCATGCCCTGGTAGCGGCCCATGCCGACCACCCGTTCGAATTCCAGCATCCGTTCCTTGCTGTGCCCCAGCCGGACCGAGCCGGTGACATGGTAGTTCATCGGATAATCGACCTCGTCGCCCAGACGGCGGTAAAGTTCGGTCGAATAGCGCTGCATGTTCATGATCGACCAGCTGGACGAGAAGGTCGGGATATTGCCCGCCGCGTGCCAGGTCGATCCGGCGGTCAATTCGTTCTTTTCCAGCAGGACGCAATCGCTCCAGCCGGCCTTGGCCAGATGATACAGGCAAGAGGCCCCAACGACCCCGCCCCCGATGATCACCACACGCGCGCTCTTGGGTAAGTCCGACATTCCACTCTCCTGCTTTGGTGAAAATTTCCTGCGTTTTTTCAGTCTTTTCAATCCGGATATTTCGGTAATATTGATCGAGAAACCCGATTAGAGGATCGCCATGCAACCCGAGTGGATCGAAACCTTTCTGGATCTTGTCGAAACCCGCAGCTTCAACCAGACGGCGGATCGGCTGGGTCTGACGCAATCGACGGTCTCGGCGCGCATGGCGGCGCTGGAAAAACGTGTCGGGCGGCGGTTGTTCCGCCGATCGCGCGCGGGCACGGCGCTGACCACCGCAGGCCTGACGTTCGAACCCCACGCCCGCGAAATGCGCCACCTGTGGACCGAAGCACTGCGCACCACGCTTGCGGCCGGCAATACCGCGCTGGCCATGCGCGTCGGGCTGCAGATCGACCTGGCCGGGCCGCGCATCGGCGCCTGGGTCACCAGTTTTCGCGAACTGTTCCCCGAGGCGGCCTTTTACATCGAGCTCGATTATTCGACCCAGATGTGCACCGACCTTCTGGCCGGCAATCTGGACCTTGCGGTGATGTTTACCCCCCGCCCCCTGCCCGACCTGCATTTCGAAAGTATTGGCGAAGTGCGCTATCGGCTGGTGTCCTCGCTTGGCCCGCAGTTTGCCGACATCGACCCCGCGCGCTATATCCGGGGCGCCTATTCCGCCGCCTTCAGCCGCCAGCACCAGCGGCTGTTGCCGCAATACGATCAGGCGCCGCTGTCCTGCGGCCAGTCCTCGGCGGTGGTCGGATTGCTGACCGCCCTTGGCGGCGCCGGATTTGTGCTGGAGGACGAGGCCCGCATGCTGGTCGAGAACCACGGCTTTGCCCACGTCAAGGACGCGCCCGGGATCGCGCAGACGATCTATACCGCCGTGCACCTCAGGCACCGCCATTCGCATGCCTCGCGCCGCTTGATATCGGTCATCCGCAACACGCTGGTGCCCTGAGCGCGCGCGACCAGACGCCGCCCCGCGCAACGCCCCGCTTGCGCCAGGGCGCGGGCGCACCCCATAGTGACGCATCATGACCCAGCCCTATTCCTATCGCGACGATCCGGCGGTGCCCGATTTTGACGACAGCGCGCCGCTGGCGGTGATGGATGCGCAATGCGCGGTTTGCAGCTGGGGCGCGCGGATGATCCACCGGCTGGACCGCACGGGGCGCGTGCGCATCTGCCCGATGCAATCGCCGCTGGGCGCGGCGCTGCTGGCCCATTACGGCATGGCCGCCAGCGACCCGGACAGCTGGCTTTTCATCGACGAGGGCCAGGCCCATAGCGATTTCGACGCGGTCATCCACGCCGGGGCACGCTTTGGCGGTTGGGCGCGGGTCACCGGCCTGCTGCGGCTGGTGCCGGGGCCGCTGCGCAACTGGCTGTACAGACGCCTGGCGCGCAACCGCATCGCCCTGTTTGGCCGCGCCGACATGTGTGCCCTGCCCGACCCCGCCTTTCAAAAGCGGCTGCTGCGATGAAGGTGCTGGTGCTGGGCGGTTATGGCGTCTTCGGAGAGCGGCTTGCCCGGCTCTTGGTCAAGGACGGGCACGCGGTCTGCATCGCCGGGCGCAACCAGGTGGCGGCGCAGCGGCTGGCAGGCGAAATCGGCGGCGCGGCGCGTCGGATGGACCGAAACGGCCCGCTTGATGCTCTGGCCGAACACGATGTCATCGTGGATGCCGCCGGTCCCTTTCATGCCTATGGCGACGATCCCTATCGCCTGGCGCGCGCAGCGATCGCGCAGGGGGTGCATTACCTGGACCTGTCCGACAACGCCGGTTTTTGCGCCGACATCGCCCGGCTGGACGCCGAGGCGAGGGCGGCGGGCCTGTGCGTGATCTCGGGGTTGTCGTCGGTGCCTGCGCTGTCCTCGGCGGCGGTTCAGGCGCTGGCAGCCGGCAAGACGCCGCAGATGATCGACAGCGCCATCCTGCCCGGCAACCGCAGCCCGCGCGGCCTGTCGGTGATGCAATCCATCCTCGAGCAAGCCGGCCGCCCGATCATGGTCTGGCGCGGCGGCCGCTGGACCCGCGCCAACGGCTGGTCGGCCCCTGCCCGCTATGACCTGCCAGGCGGTGTGACGCGGCAAGGCTGGCTGATCGAAGTTCCCGACCTGCGCCTGTTCCCCGCCCATTTCAACGCCGAAACCGTGGTCTTTCGCGCCGGGCTGGAACTGTGGGTCATGCGCTATGGGCTGGCGGCGTTTGCCCTGCTGCGCCGGGTTGTACCGATCCCCATCACCCGGCCCTTGGTCCGGGTGTTCAAGCTGCTGGCCGATGCGCTTGGCCCCTTTGGCAGCGGGCGCGGCGGCATGTCGGTCACGGTCATCACGGCGCAGGAACGGCGCAGCTGGACGCTGCTGGCCGAGGGCGGCGATGGTCCCTTCATCCCGGCGGTCGCAGCGCGCGCGCTGTTGCGACGGCCCGCCCTGCCGGTCGGCGCAGGCCCCGCGCTGGGCGTGATCACCCTGGACGAAGCCGAGAGTGCCATGACCGACCTTCGCGTCACCACCCGGCGCGACAGCCAGCCGCTGGACCCGATCTTTCCCCGCGTTCTGGGCTCCGATTTCGCCAAACTGCCCGCAGAAATCCGCGAAACCCACCTGACCGCCGGCCAGTCCCGCTGGGAAGGGCGCAGCACCGTGACCCGCGGCACCGGAGCCTGGCCGAGGCTGCTGGCCTTGCTGTTCGGCTTTCCCCCCGCCGCCCCCGACATGGCCGTCACCGTGACCAAATCCGCCGATACCCAAGGCGAAACATGGGAACGGCGCTTTGGCGAACGCCGCTTCCGTTCGTTCCTGAGGGCGACACCGGACGGAATGACCGAGCGCTTTGGGCCCTTTACCTTTACGCTGGGGCTGCGGGTGCAGGACGGCGCGCTGCTTTACCCGGTCAAGGCCGGGCGCATCGGCCCCATCCCGCTGCCGCGCTGGCTTTTGCCCGTCTCCGAGGCCAGCGAAACCGTGAACGAAGGCCGGTTCCATTTCGACGTGGCGCTGCGCGCGCCGATCACCGGGGCTCTGATCGTACGATATCGCGGATGGCTGACCCGTGCGCGCCGCGACGATCCCGCCGCGCCCCCGCCCGTCCCGCAGCAGGCCTAGTGCACCATGACGATTTCGGCGTAATAAAATGGTATGGCAGCGCCCAGCAGGGTCGCAATCGCAAGCCCCGCGGAAAACAGCCTGAAGGCCATGCCGCCTGTCTCGCCGGTGATCAAGGCGCGCAAAAACCCGACAACCGAGGCCAGCCAGACGCCCGTCACGAAAACCATGAGCGAGGTCAGATGCGGCGCACGTTCGGCCGATACGGCACTGTTGCCCGAAACGATCCCGAACATGGTGAAACCATACAAAAGGATGCAGAAAAACAACACGATGGCGATGATCGGAATAAGGATCACACCCAACGCAGTTTTCACAAAATCCATGGTCGCAGCCCTCTTGGGATCAAGCCCCGCGCGACACCCCACCCCGGCGAAGGCTGACGGCAGGCTAAAGCGCGATGCGCGAAACGACCAGCGCAAAAGGCCGAAACCAAGGCCAGACAACCCCGCCTTGTCCGAAACTGGCGATCTCTGCCTGTCGTTCGATGTGAAGCTGGCGGAGGCTCAGTCTGCGTTTTCAAGTTCCACAACATTCCGACGCAGTCCATTAAAAACAATTGAATCAGATAGATAAAGGCTTCTCATGTCCATCGTGTTCCGCTATCGTCCTGCCTGTTCCCGTAGTTTATGGGGGGACAGATGGGGGAACCAATGGCCCGCAACGTCACAGCACGCAGACCCGAAAAGGCCCTGACCGCCCAGCGCGTCAGGAATGCCACCGAACCTGGCAAGTATTTTGACGGGAACGGGCTTTACCTACTGGTCAAACCGAATGGTTCCCGGTCTTGGGTTCAACGCATTGTCATTCGCGGCAAGCGGCGCGAAATGGGGCTTGGCAGTGCTGCGCTGGTGACACTCGCAGAGGCGCGCGAGGCGGCGCTACAGAACCGCAAGGTCGCGCGGTCAGGGGGTGACCCCATCCAAGCCAAGCAAGAGGCGCTGGCGGTCCTGACATTCGAGGAGGCCGCGCGCAAGGTGCACGAGATGCACCGCCCGACATGGAGCAACGCCAAACACGCGGCGCAATTCCTAACGACACTCGAAACCTATGCCTTCCCGCACATCGGCCCGGTCAAGGTGGGTGAGGTCAACACCAGCGACGTCTTGCGCGTCCTGACCCCGATCTGGACGGACAAGCCCGAAACCGCGCGGCGTGTGCGCCAGCGTATCGGCATGGTTATGAAATGGGCCGTGGCAAAGGGCTGGCGTCAGGACAACCCGGCAGAGGCAATTTCGCAGGCCCTGCCCAAGCATGACCGTCGCAAGGTGCATCGCAAGGCCCTGCCCTATGCCGAAGTGCCGGGGTTTCTGAGGGCCGTACAGGCGTCCAAGGCGGGCGCTGTCACGAAGCTGGCGATTGAATTTCTCATTTTGACTGCCGCGCGGTCGGGCGAAGTGCGCGGCGCTGTATGGTCCGAGATTGATCTGAGCGCGGCGGTCTGGACGGTTCCCGCCGAACGGATGAAAGCCAAGCGCGAACACCGGGTTCCCCTGTCGCCGCGCGCGGTGGCGATATTGCAGGCCGCGCAAAGCCTTTCGGATGGGTCCGACCTGGTCTTTCCGGGGGCAAAGCGCGGGCGTCCGCTGTGGGATGCGACCATGTCCAAGCTGGCGCGCGAGTTGGGATTTGACGTCGATATTCACGGGTTCCGCACGTCCTTTCGCATGTGGGCGCAGGAAAAGACCGACTCGCCGCGCGAGGTTGCAGAGGCAGCGTTGGCCCATACCATCCGCAATCAAGCGGAGGCAGCATACGCGCGATCCGATTTGTTCAAAAAAAGACGCGGCCTTATGGAGCTATGGGCAGAGGCTGCCGCAATGGTGAATAACCTGTGAAGCAAACCACGCAATTACTTAGTTGGCTAAGGATTTTCCCCACAGGCTGCTTGTGCAGGAATTGTGGACAAGCCCCCAAGTTTAGCCAACCCCTTGCCCGTCAACACAAAATATATGGGGATTCAGGGAAAAAACTTGTTCAAGGGGGGTCCCGGAAAGGCTAGAACTGTTTCATGTCGAACGTAAGGCGGCATGACGGCGGCTCCGATGCAAGCCCTACGCGCACTGCAATGCGCCTGAGCTTTGAAGCATCGAAACCGCCGAGGTGGGAAATGAAAGCTCCCCACCTCTTCCTTACAGCAACAAAGTCCCTGCGAAAAGTGATTCCGGGGCGCACCGCTGAAAGGAGAAGCCCTTGAGGATTCTCAGACGAAGAGAAGTTGAAGCCGTAACCGGCCTGTCCCGATCCACCATTTACGCAAAGGTCGCCGATGGCAGCTTTCCCAAGCCGTTGAAATTGGGAAAGCGTGCTGTCGGGTGGTCCGAAGTGTCATTGCAAGAATGGCTGAACGCGC
The DNA here is from genome assembly GCF_029958925.1 of Tropicibacter oceani. NCBI lineage: Bacteria > Pseudomonadati > Pseudomonadota > Alphaproteobacteria > Rhodobacterales > Roseobacteraceae > Pacificoceanicola > Pacificoceanicola oceani. The sequence continues at coordinate 2,111,914 of NZ_CP124616.1, read as the reverse complement.
TGGCATCACGCCGCGATAGTTAATCACAACTCCGCCCAAAGGGCGGGTTGTGCCTCAACTCAATTCGAGTGTGCCGGGTATCGCCCGCGCCTTTGCGGCTGCAAGGGACAAGACAGTTATGTCAAATCAAAACAAATGGTTTTCGAACCCAACCCAAGTGTTCTGGACCTGCGAAGCCCTGATCGAAGGCCGCACCATTTCGCACAAGACGGAAATCCGCGAGGTGCGCGGCTGGCGGCTGGGGGCAATTATCCATCGCCTCAAGCACGAGTACGCATGGCCCATCCTGGTCGAGTACCGGGGGCCGGAAAACGTCGCCTATTATCGCCTGTCACCGGACTGTGACCGCACAAAGTTGCGGTTCCCGCCGTCCGCGCGGGCGCTGTCGGAGGATGCAGCATGAGACGGCTACAGATTGCCCGCCTGCGCCGCCGTTTCGGCCTGACCGAAGAACAGGCGCGCACCCTTGCACCTATGGTTTTTTCAAGGTGCTGCGATGACTGAGCGCTACCGCATCGAAAAGCGCGACGGGCGTGTTCACGTCATGGCTCGAAGCGCAGCAAGCGCCGTCTGGTATTCGCTGGGCGGCGCGGGGGACGTCACCGTTACCCTGCGCCTGTGGTTGGCCCTGATAAAGAAGGACCACCGCAAATGAGCTATGCGAAACCTTACAAACTGTACAAAAAGGGGGTTGGACGTCACGTCCAACTTCCCGAGCACCTGCAAGCCTGCGAAGCATGGGCCACGATGAAACCCGGTCCCCGCGCGCTGTATGTCGAATTGAAGCGGCGGTTCCTGGGCGGCAACAATGGCGAGATTTTCCTGAGCCATAGAGAGGCCGCAAAGGCGTTGAATGTGCATCGCAACACGATAGGCCCCTATTTCGATGAATTGGAGGCGCGGGGTTTTATCCGTTGCACGGTCAGGCACCATCTAGGCCCGTCCGGCATCGGGCTGGCGTCCAAGTGGGCTTTGGAAGATTTGCCCACGCCAGATGGCAGACCCGCGACCAAATCGTTCATGCGCTGGCGTGTGTCCGGTGCCGGTCCGGCCAAGAAGGCGGCGCGCGCGTGATGGTCTGCCCGCATGTCAACAAATGCCCGCCTGCCAAGGTTTGCGAAGGTCGCGGCGCGCCTGTCGTGACAACCCCTTTGCACCTATGCCTATGGCTAGATGTATAAATGTCCGGGTTTTTGTGGCGGGCGAAGTGGCGAAAACAGGCTTTCCCGTCACAAATTTTCAGACACTTGCCGATCTGGACGCGGCAGGTGGCACAGTGATTGTGACGGGAAAGCACGGTTTTTGTGCGGGGTTTCCAAATTTTTTGGGGTCAATGCCCAGCGCCGTTTGGCGTCAAGGGTTTGACCCGTCTCTGAGGTAGAGAGGATTTTGACACCATGCCCGCGCCCGATCCCTTCGCCATTCATATCACACGGACTGCACAAGGCTGGTCCGCGCATTTTGAGCGGTGCCAATGGCCTCAAGGCGATACGAACCGAAAGGCCCGTGTCATGGGGCTACTGCGCCGCTTGGCGTCGAAGTCCTGGCGTTGCCTTTGGTGCGGGGCCGATCTGCCTGTCTGCAAGCGCAGGGATGCGCGCTATTGCCGTGAGCGTTGCCGAAAGCGCGCGGCGGCGCGGCGCAGGCACGAGAGGGACAGGGCGCAGGCGTAGCTTGATTGTTTTTCAAGTAGGGGGAGGGTCGATCTTGCCGCGAACGCCACAGGAACCGGTGGCGGGGGTCAATTTCTTGCGCGGGCAAAATGAAGGGGTTTTTGCCCCTGCACCGCATCTAGATTCAGGAGCATGATAAAACAGGTGGGGGGACAGATGGGGGTACAGAAGGCCGCAATCCATCTAAAATCGTTCTATTTTAGACACTTAAGCGACATGGCTGGCGGAGGCTCAGGGATTCGAACCCTGGGGACGCTTTCACGCCCAACGGTTTTCAAGACCGCCGCATTCGACCACTCTGCCAAACCTCCGTCCTGAAGCTAGATAGCCTCGCCGGATTGATTCTAAAAGCGCACAGTCAAGGGAAAATCCGCCCAAGGCTCAGGTGCAGGCTTTTCATGTGGTCTGCAACAGGGTAGTGTCCTGTTCAATAGGGCCGAAAAGCGCCCGAACGAGGCAGAAAAGACCGGGACACGCAACAAATCCCGGCTTCAGGTCGCGGCAACGTCCGCGCAAAAAGGCGAGAGGCACGTAATGAGCAGGTGGTCCTTGGCACTTCGTAGCAAAATGCTGCGTAATACGGTGCTTATCTTCGGGTTTTTCGCATTGTCGGCCTGCGCGGACGGGCAGATGCCCGGCTTTTTGCAGCCCAAGTCTGGCGGAGGCGAAGCCGAGGTGACGCGCGCCGCAACCGGATTTGGCACCGCGACGACCGAACGCGATATCGAAGCCCCCGAGATTTTCCAGGCAACCGAAGCCGGCCTTTGGGATGGGCGTCCGTCGCTTGGCGGGGTCTGGGTGGCGCATCCGGACGTCAAGGAACCGGGCCGCATCATCATCCGCAACGAACAGAACGGCAAATTCGTGATCGGCGCGCTGTTCCGGCGTGAACGCCAGTCGCCGGGGCCGCGTCTGCAGGTGTCGTCCGACGCCGCCGCTGCGCTGGGAATGCTGGCCGGCCAGCCGAACAATCTGAACGTCGTCGCGCTCAAGCGCGAAGAAGTGGCCGCTGCGCCCGCCGCCATGGCCGAGCCGGTGGAAAGCGAAGGCATGATGCCCGCCGCCCCCGAAGTGGTCGAAGGCGCGTTGGACCCTGTGGTTTCCGGGGCCTCGGCCGCGATCGAAACCGCCGCCCTGGCGCCCTCCAAACCTGCCGCAGCCCCTGCCGCAGCGCCCAAGCCTGCCGCCGCCGCCCCGGCGCCGGCCAAACCGTCGACCCTGAACAAACCCTATATCCAGATCGGGATTTTCAGCGTCGAGCAGAACGCCAAGGACACCGCCACGGCGATGCGCCAGGACGGCATGGTTCCCACGGTGAAAAAACACAATTCCAACGGCAAGGTGTTCTGGCGCGTCATCGTCGGCCCGGCCCAAAGCAAGGACGAGCTGTCGGCCCTGCTGACCAAGATCAAGGGCACCGGGTTTACCGACGCCTATGCCGTGACGAACTGACCGGCCATAGAGCTAGAAATCAGCCCCCTTCCGCCCGGTGCGGAAGGGGGTTTTTCTTTTTGGGGGCTTGCTTTGGGCTCAGGTTTGGCGATCTGCCCATGCCTTGAAATCCGCGAGGCGGCGCCGACGAACGCCCTCCGGCAGGCATCCTTGCGCAAAGGCCCGCGCAAAACAGCGCCGCCTGCGCGTGACAGCCCCGGCGCTTTGGGCGATAACTTAAACCGACTCGCGATTTTGCACAGGAGCCGACGCATGACCGCCCTGCCCCGTACCCTTCTGGCAAGCGCCTGCGCGCTGGCAATCATGGCCGGACAGGCCTTTGCCTTTGACACCCGCGCCCAGGCCGCCTTTGTCATGGACCAGACCACCGGCACCGTGCTGCTGGCCAAGAACGCCGACGAGGCGCGCCCGCCCGCGTCGATGTCCAAGCTGATGACGCTGTATATCGCCTTCGAGGCGGTGCGCGACGGGCGCCTGCGGCTGGACGAGGAACTGCGCGTCTCGCAGCACGCCATGGATTACCAGGGATCGACCCTGTTCCTGAAGGCCGGCGAACGCGTCAAGGTCGAGGATCTGCTGCGCGGGATCATCGTGCTGTCGGGCAACGACGCCTGCGTCGTGGTCGCCGAGGCGCTGTCGCCCGATGGCACCGAACAGGGCTTTGCCAGGCTGATGACCCAGCGCGCCCAGCAACTGGGCATGACCAGCTCGACCTTCCGCAACTCCAACGGCTGGCCCGCCGCCGGCCACGAAATGTCGATGCGCGACCTGGTGCTTCTGGCCCGCCGCATCATCGAGGATTTCCCCGAATTCTACCCGATGTTCGCACAGGACGAATTCCTGTTCGACGAAAAGGAAAGCCAGAACCGCTATAACCGCAACCCGCTGCTGGGGCTGGGCATCGGCGCCGACGGGCTGAAGACCGGGCACACCCAGGAGGCAGGCTATGGCCTGGTGGGCAGCGCCAAGCAGGGCGAACGCCGGGTGATCTTTGCCATCACCGGGCTGGACAGCGCCAAGGCCCGCGCCGAGGAATCCGAAAGCATCGTCAACTGGGCCTTTCGCCAGTTCGCCGAACAGACCATCGTGACCAAGGACCGCGCCATCGCCAGCGCCGATGTCTGGCTGGGCGCGCAGGACAGCGTCGGGCTGGTCGCCAAGCAGGACGTCACCTTGCTGCTGCCGCTGGCCACCCCGGGCGGGCTGAAGGCCGAGGTCGTCTATACCGGCCCGGTCGAGGCCCCGGTGACGCAGGGCCAGCAACTGGCCGAACTGATCATCTCGCCCGATGGCTTGCCGGAAACCCGCGTGCCGCTGGTCGCCGAAAAGGCGGTCGAGGCAGGCGGCTTTGTCGATCGTGTGATGACCGCCGGCCGGCACCTGCTGGCCCGCGTCCAAAGCCAGCCCGAGGAGACGATGTGAGCCAGGCCGGCCTCTTCATCAGTTTCGAAGGCATCGACGGATCGGGAAAGTCCACGCAGGCACGGGCGCTGTCCGAGCACCTGCGCGACACGGGGCGCGAAGTCATCCTGACCCGCGAACCGGGCGGCAGCCCCGGCGCCGAGGAGATCCGCGCGCTGGTGCTTCAGGGCGAACCGGATCGCTGGTCCGCCGAAACCGAGCTGCTGCTGTTCACCGCCGCGCGCCGCGATCACCTGGAACGGGTCGTCTGGCCGGCGCTGGAGGCGGGCAAGGTGGTGATCTGCGACCGGTTTGCCGACAGCACCCGCATGTACCAGGGCCGCGCCGGGCTGCGCGCCAAGGTCGATGCGTTGCACGAACTGATGATCGGGGTCGAACCCGATCTGACCCTGCTGATCGACATGGATCCGGCCCAGGCCCTGACCCGCGCCAAGGCCCGCGCCACCGAAGAAGAACGCTTCGAGGATTTCGGCCTGGCCCTGCAACAGCAGATGCGCGCCGATTTCCTGGCCCTAGCGGGCGAATTCGACCGCCGGTTTTGCGTGATCGACGGCAACCGCCCCCCCCATGACGTGGCGCAGGACATCCGCGCCACCGTCAAAGCCCGCCTGACATGAGCGGCGAGCCACAGCTCCTTCCCGAACCGGACCGCGTTCAGGGCGCGCCGCACCCGCGCGAAACAGCGCGCGTCATCGGGCAATCGCGGGCCGAAACCGACTTTCTGACCGCCTACACCGGCGGCCGCCTGCACCATGGCTGGCTGATGACCGGCCCGCGCGGTGTCGGCAAGGCGACCCTGGCCTGGCAGATCGCGCGCTTTTTGCTGGCCACACCGCCCGCGCAGGACGACGGTTTGTTCGGCGCACCGCCGCCGCCCAGCTCCTTGCACATCGACCCCGAACACCCGGTCGCGCGCCGCATGCGCGTGCTGTCCGAACCGGGGCTGCATCTTGTCCGGCGCGGCGGTGCCGGCTCGACCGACCGCGAACGCGAAAAGGCCCTGGCCGAAGGCCGCTTTTCCGCGATGATCCGGGTAGACGAAATCCGCGAGCTGGCACATTTCTTCTCGCTTTCCGCCACCGATGGCGGCCGCCGCGTGGTCATCGTCGATGCCGCGGACGAGCTGAACACCCAGGCCGCCAACGCCATCCTCAAGATGCTCGAAGAACCGCCCGCGCGCACGACCCTGCTGCTGATCTCGCATCAACCCGCGCGGCTTCTGCCGACGATCCGCTCGCGCTGCCGCGAATTGCGGCTGACCCCGCTGACCCCGGCCAACATGACCGAAGCCCTGGCGCAGGCCCGCATCGACGTCCCCGAACAGGAGGCCGCGGCACTGACCGAACTGGCGGGCGGCTCGGTCGGCGCGGCGATCCGGCTGCTCAACCTCGACGGGCTGGCGATCTACCGCGACCTGGTGGCGGTGCTGGGCAGCCTGCCCAACCTCGACCGCCCGCGCCTTTTGTCGCTTTCCGACAGCTGCGCCGGCAAGACGCGCGAAAACCGGCTCGATTTGCTGCTGACCCTGACCGACCAGCTGACCGCCCGCATCGCCCGCACCGGCGCCATCGGCCAGCCCCCCCGAACCGAGGCCGCCCCGGGCGAGTTCAAGGCGCTGGCCCGTCTTGCCCCGGATGCCGCCGCCGCCCGCCGCTGGGCGCAGGCCGCCCAGGAGGCCTCGGATCGCGCCCGCCACGCGCACAGCGTCAACGTCGATCCCGCCGCCCTGGTCACAGATCTGTTCCTGCAACTGTCCCGCGCCTACTGACGCGCCGCAGTTTCCAATTGCCCCAAATATCCCGGGGGAGCGCGCCACAGGCGCGCAGGGGGCAGCGCCCCCATCCCCCGCCCGGTCAGACGATCCCGCCCTGTATCAGCCGGTCGGCCAGCTGCGCATAGGCCTGCGCCATGGGCCCATCACCCAGCGCCACCGGCAATCCGCCATCGCCGCCCAACCGCGTGTCCAGGTCGATCGGCAATTGCGCCAGCAAGGGCACGCCCAGTTTCCCGGCCTCGGCCGCGACACCGCCATGGCCGAATATATGTGTCTCGCCGCCGCAATGCGGACAGGTAAAGACCGCCATGTTCTCGATCAGCCCCAGAACCGGGGTTTTCAGCGTTGCAAAGGCGTCCAGCGCCTTGCGCGCATCCAGCAGTGCCACATCCTGCGGGGTCGATACCACGATCGCCCCGGCCACCTCGCTTTTCTGGCACAGCGACATCTGCACATCCCCCGTGCCCGGCGGCAGATCGACGATCAGCACATCCTGCTGACCCCAATCGACCTGCATCAGCATCTGTTGCAAGGCCCCCATCAGCATCGGCCCGCGCCAGATCACCGCCTTCTCCTCGGCCAACATCGACCCGATCGACATCACCGTGACGCCATGCGCCTTCAGCGGCAGGATCGTCTTGCCATCCGGGCTGGCCGGTTTGTCTGTCAGCCCGAACATGCGCGGCTGGCTGGGGCCGTGAATGTCGGCGTCCAGCAGGCCCACCTTTTTGCCCGCCCGCGCCAACGCCACGGCCAGGTTCGACGACACCGTCGATTTGCCGACCCCGCCCTTGCCCGAGCCGATGGCCAGGATCGTCTTGACCCCGGCGGGCTTCATCACCCCCTCTTGCGGTTTGGCATGGCCACCCATCTTGAACTGTGGCGGCTTGGGTGCCTGGTGCGCCGTCAGCACTGCCGACACCCCCGTCACCCCCGGCACCCGGGCGGCGGCGGCCTCGGCGGCGCGGCGCAACGGCTCCATCAGGCGCGCGATTTCCGGGCTGGGGGCCTCGATGACAAAGCGCACCTGGCCACCCTCGGCGCTCAGCGCACGAATCATGTCTCTGGAAATCAGGTTTCCACCGTCGGGCAGCTCCAACCCCGCCAAGGCGGCTTTTACGGCATCCATCATTTCACTCATGCTCATCCTTTTTGCATCCTGCTTCGATACGTGGCAGTGCCGTTGGGGCAACTCAACCCACGCTCGTTATTTGCACATTTTTCAAGCTTAACGGTAGGTTAACCATCGCCCGGCCTATGCAATTGCTGCATAGCAGCATTGCCGCGCCACCTATTGTGCACCCGCAGCATTTGCCCCATCTTTAGCGCAACCAGACGAACAATAGCCAGTGAGGCACGAACACAATGGCATACGCAACCGATCTTAACACCCGCGCTCAAAACTCTTTCGGCGCACGCTTCTCTTCGCTGATCGTGGACCTGAAGGCCCGCATGGCACGCCGCTCGGTCTACAAGACGACCCTGCGCGAACTGTCCAGCCTCAGCGACCGCGAGCTGAACGACCTGGGCCTGAGCCGCTCGATGATCCGCCGCGTCGCATATCAGGCGGCCTACGAGATGTAAGAATTCCGCAAAGGGTCTCTCCTCCTCCCTGACCCTTTCGGACACTCGCGGTGATGCCTCTCCTCCTCCCTGGTATCATCGCAAGACAAGCGGGCCGCAAGGCCCACACCGGATGAAGGTCCTCTCTCCTCCTCCCTGAGGGCCAACATCGAAAGCGGCAGCGCCCTCTCCTCCTCCCTGGGTGGCTGCCGCACGAAATTACGGGGCGTCACGTATGCCTCACATATTGATGCAGGGTCTTTCTCCTCCTCCCTGAGGCCCTACATCATACAGCGACGGCGCCCTCCTCCTCCTCCCTTGGGTGGTCGTCGCAAGAACCGAAGGCAAAATTATTTGCCTGTCGATGCGGAACCCTCTCCTCCTCCCTGGGTTTCTCATACGCAGCGGCGGTGTCCACTCCTCCTCCCGGACACCGCCGCACGAATTCTGGATCGGGGCCCCTCTCCTCCTCCCTGGGGTGCCCGTACAACGGAACGGCGACGCTCTCTCCTCCTCCCTGAGCGTCGCCGTTTTCGTTTTTTACAGGCTTTTGTTGAAAAGACCGGGGCGGTCAGAAACCGATTTTCGCCATGCGCCCGGCATCAGCCCTGACCGCGTCCGGCAGTGGACCGGTGATCGACGCCGACCATTTCTGCGCATCCGCCTCGGGAAGCTTCGCAATCAGCTGGCGCACCTCGGTTTCGAATCCGTGGGCATACAGCAGCCTGAGCGCATCGATCACGTCCTTGACGACCCGCCCCGAGCCCTGCTCGACCCTTGTTTGCACACGGCGCAGCAATTCGGGGTACAGCGGCGCGCGCGCGGCATAGGGGACCGCCCAAAGCATCCACTTCCATTTGCCCAGCGGCATGTCGACGGCCATGGCAAAGGGCAGCACGTCCAGCCCGAATACGGCGCCCGCGGCAATCAGATCGCCATCAACCTTGGCCGGATCGGCCGCGTGGGCCTGTTCCAGCACCGATTGAACCCGGGGCGCCGCTGCGGCCCGGCTGGCGTCATCCAGGGCCAACAGGCTCAGGCAATGCCGCGCAGTCTTTTCCTGTTTGGGCGGAATGCCGTGCGGCTTGCCTTCGACCAAGTTCAGCATCTGCGGCAGGAACCGCGCGCCAATCGCCGGATGGCGTTTTCCCGCCAGCAACAGGCCCGAATACAATCTTGGAGCATAGGCGGCGGTGGGTTGGGCATGCACGGCATCCAGCAGGCGGATCAGCCGTTTTTCGGTTTTGTCCTCCAGCGCCTTGGAGGTTCCCAGAGAATGCAGATAGGTGCTGATGGCGCGGTCTTCGTCTTCACTTTTGTCGGACAGCGGATCGGCGTCCAGCAGCGGCGCGGCCAGGCCGGCCTGGGACACGCGACGCTGTTCGAAACCTGTCATGGCGGCCTGTTGCGAGGTCTGCCCCCCGGCCGGGCGCCCGGACCAGACGGTATCGGGCACGTTCAGCCCGAAGGCCCCCCAGACATCGGCGCTGGTGTAGCCCAGCAGCTGCATTGGCGCGCCGTGCTGCAGGGTCAGCCCGCCCTTGTTTCCGCCCGACGTGATCCCGCTGGCCACCGGCAGGACCAGAGGCGGACAGGTCACGCGGGGCACCGCCTGCAGGCTGAGCGCCTGCCCCAGAACCTTGCCTGGCTGATCGGCGCCGCCTTCGCTGATCTCCAACTGGTTGATATTGCTGAATGTGAACATTTTGCCGGGTGGCAGGGGCCGCTCTGTGTGGCCAGGGCGATCCAGCCACAGGGTATAGTCGCTGGCGGCAGGGTCGGCGGCGCCAAAAGCCTCTTTCCCGTTGGTCCAGATATAGACGCTGCCTGCGGATTTGCCGATCTCCCGGGGCGACAGGATGCGGATCGCCTTGACCTGGCCGCTTTCCAGCAGGTGCCGCCGCACCTGGCCGGTACTGTCCCAAACCGGGCCGCCGTCACGCCTGCCGTGGTAAAGCGCGTTTGCGCTGCAGACGATGGTCAGTTGCCCGATCGGTCCGCTGTCGCGGCGCCGCCAAGTCAGGCCCGGCTGCCTGCCCGCCCAGCCTTCCAGCCGCGCCCTGTCCACCAGCACCAGCGCCTGCGGAACCAGCACCAACCCGGCCAGCAGAACCCCGGACAAACCCGCGCCCAAAACCGTGCCGGTGATCATCATCGGTGCCAGAACAAGGCCATAGAACGTGGCGTTCATCACGATGACCATGACGAAATAGCCAAGCCCGAATGTCACCAGACCGAGGATCATCGCGACGTTCGGCAGCATGAACACCACCGTCAAGGCGCCAAAAACCGCCATGACGACCAGGTAGGACACGAGCGATCCCGCCGCCACGGACCCGGTCGCCATCCCGACCACGATGATTAAGGCCGTCGCAGCCGCAAAGCTCCACAGGATGGCCAGTTGCCACAGCCGTGTCGAAGGTTTCGCGCCCGCGCGCCCGGGCGGTGTTCCTGCCGGTTTCATGCCTGTGTTCCTTGTTGCGCAGCCTTGCCTTGCGTCCTTGCAAGGGTCACGCCTGATTTGGGCCAAATCAAGCCCCTCGCGGGCCCACCCGGCGGCATTGGCCCCTTCCAATCCGCCTGTCATCCCGGTATCTGCGAAGGCAGAACTCAGACGGGATCAAAGACGATGGCGATGGACAAAAGTTTCGACGCGAAGACCGCGGAACCTCGGATTTCCGAGGCTTGGGAAAAGGCGGGCGCGTTTCGCGCCGGGGCCAACAAGTCGCGGGATGAAAGCTTTTGCATCATGCTGCCGCCGCCCAACGTGACCGGCGCGCTGCATGTGGGCCACGCCTTCAACCACACGCTTATGGATATCCTCGTGCGCTGGCACCGGATGCGCGGCTTTGACACGCTGTGGCAGCCCGGGCAGGACCACGCCGGCATCGCAACCCAGCTTCAGGTCGAAAAGAAACTGAAGGCGGAACAGGGGCTTGCCCGCCGCGACATGGCGCGCGACGAATTCCTGGGCCATGTCTGGGACTGGAAGACGCAGTACGGCGGCACGATCATCGACCAGATGAAGCGGCTGGGCGACAGCTGTGACTGGGACCGCAACGCCTTTACCATGTCCGGTGCCCCCGGCGCCCCCGAGGCCGACAGCAAGGGCAATTTCCACGACGCGGTGATCAAGGTTTTCGTCGACATGTACGAAAAGGGCCTGATCTATCGCGGCAAGCGGCTGGTCAACTGGGACCCGCATTTCGAAACGGCGATTTCCGATCTCGAGGTCGAGAACATCGAAGTCGCGGGCCACATGTGGCACTTCAAGTACCCGCTGGCCGATGGCGTGACCTACACCTACGTCGAAAAGGACGAGGACGGGAATGTCGTGCTGGAAGAAGAGCGCGATTACATCTCGATCGCCACGACGCGCCCTGAAACCATGCTGGGCGACGGCGCGGTGGCCGTGTTCACCACCGATGAACGCTATGCCCCCATCGTCGGCAAGCTGTGCGAAATCCCCGTGGGGCCGAAGGAACATCGCCGCCTGATCCCGATCATCACCGATGAATACCCCGATCCGGATTTCGGCTCGGGCGCGGTCAAGATCACCGGCGCGCATGATTTCAACGACTATCAGGTGGCGAAACGCGGCGGCATCCCGATGTACCGCCTGATGGACACCCGCGGCCAGATGCGCGCCGACGGCGCCCCCTATGCCGAGGCGGCGCAAATCGCCATGGAGGTCGCCCAGGGCAAGCGGACCCTGACCGAAACCGAAGCCGACGCCATCAACTTGGTGCCCGACCACCTGCGCGGTCTGGACCGGTTCGAAGCACGCGAGGCGGTGATCCGCGAGATCACCGAAGAGGGCCTGGCGGTGATGACCACCTCGGACGATCCGCGCCTTGGCCCCAGGCCAAAGCTGAAAAAGGGCGAGGAAGAACCGCCCGTGGTCCCCGTCCCGCTGGTCGAGGCCAAGCCGATCATGCAGCCCTTTGGCGACCGCTCGAAGGTGGTGATTGAACCCATGCTGACCGACCAGTGGTTCGTCGACGCCGAAAAGGTCGTTGGCCCGGCGCTGGACGCGGTGCGCAATGGCGACATCAAGATCATCCCCGAAAGCGGCGAAAAGACCTATTACCACTGGCTCGAGAACATCGAGCCCTGGTGCATTTCCCGCCAGCTGTGGTGGGGCCACCAGATCCCGGTCTGGTATGGCTTTGACCTGTCGGGCGAAGGCTTTGTCGATGACGAAGGCGACGGCGCGCTGGACCTTGTTGAAATGGGCCGCCTGCTGCTGGAGCAAAAGCTGCTGCTGGGCGACGAACGCCACCACGCCGCGCCTGATTTCGATACGGTCACGGCGCAGTTCAACGATGTGCTGGCCACCTTGCCGACACCGCTGAACCATGCCCGCGTGATCGAGGTCGCGGACCGCGCCGCCGCGGTGCAGGCCTTTGCCGAAAGCCTGGCCGAGTACGAAGCGCAGGATCAGGACCCGACAAAGCTGATCTATCCGATCTGGCGCGACAGCGACGTGCTGGACACCTGGTTCAGTTCCGGCCTGTGGCCCATCGGCACGCTGGGCTGGCCCGAGGACACCGAGGAACTGAAACGCTTTTTCCCCACCGATGTGCTGATCACCGGTCAGGATATCCTGTTCTTCTGGGTCGCCCGGATGATCATGATGCAGCTGGCGGTGGTCGACAAGATCCCGTTCCACACCGTCTATCTGCACCAGCTTGTCCGCGACGAGAAGGGCAAGAAGATGTCCAAAACCACCGGAAACGTCATTGATCCGCTTGAGATCATTGACGAATACGGCGCCGACGCGCTGCGTTTCACCAATGCCTCGATGGCGTCCATCGGCGGCGTGCTGAAGCTGTCGGTGGATCGCATCACCGGGTATCGCAACTTTGGCACCAAGTTGTGGAACGCCGCGCGCTTTGCCGAAATGAACGGCGCGGTCGGCTCGGACGGGACGATCCCGCAGCCCTCGGCCACGCTGAACCGCTGGATCCTGGGCGAAACCGCCAAGGTGCGCGAAACGGTCGATCTGGCGCTGGCGGAATACCGCTTCAACGATGCGGCCAACGGGCTTTATGCCTTTGTCTGGGGCAAGGTCTGCGACTGGTATCTGGAATTCTCCAAACCGCTGTTCGACAGCAAGGACGAGGCCATCGTGGCCGAAACCCGCGACACCATGGCCTGGGTGATCGACCAGTGCCTGATCCTGCTGCACCCGATCATGCCCTTCATCACCGAAGAGCTGTGGAGCGCGCTGGGAAGCCGCCAGAAGATGCTGGTGCACGCCGATTGGCCGACCTATGGCAGTGAACTGCTGGACCCGGCCGCCGATGCGGAAATGAACTGGGTCATCGCGGTGATCGAAGGCGTCCGCTCGGCGCGCGCGCAGATGCACGTGCCGGCGGGGCTGTATGTGCCGATGCTGGTCACCCAGATCGGCGAAGGCGAACAGGGCGCATGGGACCGCAATGAAACGCTGATCAAGCGCCTGGCCCGGATCGAAAGCCTTGAAAATGTGGCTGATTTCCCCAAGGGCTGCGTAACCGTCCCGGTTGGCGGCGCCACCTTTGGTCTGCCGCTGGCGGATATCATCGACGTGGGCGAGGAAAAGGCGCGGTTGGAAAAGACGCTGGGCAAGCTGGCCAAGGAATTGGGCGGATTGCGCGGGCGTCTGAACAACCCCAAGTTCGCCGAAAGCGCCCCGCCCGAGGTGGTCGAGGAAACCCAGGCCAACCTGGCCGCACGCGAAGAGGAAGAGGCCCAGCTGAAAGAGGCGCTGGCCCGCCTGGCCGAAATCGGCTGACGGAATGCGGTAGGATGGGTCATGGCCCATCCTACTGGTCCTTCTCTGGCGCGGCAGACCTTCGTTCAGACCATGCCCGGGGTCATCCGGATCACCGTCGGACATCCGGCGGTGAAAGCGCGCAGCAGGGTTTCGCGCAGCTCGGACAGGGTGGCCGGTTCTGCGGCCTTTGCGCAGTAAGCCCGCGCCATCGCCAGGAAATCCGGGTTGCGGGCCACGACGGCATTCGGCGCGATCTGGCTGCGCACCATGCTGTCCTCGATCTCGCCCAGCTTGCCGTTGTCCCACAGCAGGATCGGCAGGCTCAGCCCCAGTTCCACCGCCGTTCCCAGTTCCGGCAGGGTGTATTGCAGCCCGTAATCGCCCAGGATCGCGCAGGTCGGCAGGCCGGGGCGCGCCACCGCCCCGCCGATGGCGGCAGGCAGCGCATAGCCCAGCGTGCCAAAGCCGTAAGGGTGGTGCCAGTGGCCCGGGCGCGGCATGTCCCAGACCTCTTTCGCGCCGTAGGCGAATTGCGTCATGTCGGAATAGATCATCGCGTTGTCCGGCATGACGGCCTGCAAAGCCTCGGTCACTTCGACGATGCCGGGGCGTTCAGCGCGGATCTCGGCGCGCCAATGGGCGCGTGTGGCGGCCACCTCGGCCGCGTCCCAACAGGGCGCGCGGTCCTCGGTGCGGGCCGGGATGGCGATGGACATGGCCTGCAGGAACGCCCCCGCCTCGGCCTGGATCGGCATGTCGCGGGGGCCGCATTGCGCCAACACCTCTGCGTCGATGTCGACACGGATCATCGGGCAGTGATGGCCCAGACTGTCGCGCCACAGGTCCACCTCGGACAGCTCGGTGCCGATGGCGATCACAAGGTCGGCCTGCGCCGCGATACGCGCGCTGCCTTCGCGCGCAAGGTACGAGCCGAACAGCAGCGGGTGATCCGCCGGCACAAGGCCGCGCCCGGCATAGGTGGTAAAGGCCGCCGCGCCGGTCTGGCGCAGCACGTCAGGGATGAAACCGGCCGCGGACAGCGCCCCGCCGCCAAAGACGAACAGCGGTTTGCGCGCCGCCAGCACCGCCTTGATCGCCGCATAAAGCGCGTCCTGCGATGCCTGCGCCCTTGGCACGCTGACCGGCCCCTGTGGCGCGGCATCGGCCAACGCGCCCAGCAGGTCGATCGGCACATGAACCGCCTTGGGCCGCGGCCGCCGTGAGGCGAATTCCGACAGGGCCCGGTCGATAAGCGCATAGGCGGCGGGGGCGCTGCGCGCCTCGTGCGACCAATCGCAGACCGTGGCCCCCGCCCCGCGCTGATCCAGCATCTGGTGCAACTGGCCACGCCGGGCCGAGGTTTCATCAAGGCACGAGGCCAGCGCCAGCACCGGAACGCTGTCGGAATAGGCCTGCCCCAGCCCGGTCATGGCGTTCACGAACCCCGGACCGGTGATCAGGTAACAGACCCCGGGCCGACCCGTGGCGCGGGCATAGCCATCGGCCATGAAGGCCGCGCCCTGTTCGTGCCGGGCCAGGATATGGGTGATCCCGGCCTCTTCGATGCCGCGGTACATCTCGACGTTGTGCACGCCGGGAATGCCGAAGATCACCTCGACCTCGCGCGCCTTGAGCATGTGGGAAATCTGCGCCCCCAGTGGTTTTTGCATCATCCCCTCCAGAATCGGACAGTGAACAGGGCAAAGACCGCCAAAACCTCGAGCCGTCCGGTCAGCATGGCAAAGCTCAGCATCCATTTCGCCGTGTCGTTCAACCCGGCGAAATTGCCCGCCGGCCCGATCTGATCGCCAAGGCCGGGGCCGATATTGGCGATCGCCGTGGCGGCCCCCGACACCGAGGTGATGAAATCAAGCCCGGTCAGGGCCAGACCGACCGACAGGACCCCCAGCGACACCACGAAGAACACGAAAAAGGACATGACCGAACGCAGGACTTCGTCGGTAACCGGGCGGCCCTCGAAGCGCGGGGTAAAGACGCCGTGCGGCGAATAGATGCGCCGAAGCTGAACCTTGACCGAGGCGAACAGCAGTTGATAGCGGAAAATCTTGACCGAACAGGCGGTCGATCCGGCGCAGCCCCCGATCAGGCCGATGAAAAAGAACAGCATGATCAGGAAAGACCCCCACTGCATGTAATCCACGCTGGCATAGCCGGTGCCCGAAATGATCGAGGTGATGTTGAACAACGCCTCGCGAAGCGCCTGTTCGTGGTCATGGGGAAAGATGAAGAACAGGATCGACCAGGCGATGGCGACCAGCACGCCGATGGTCATCAAAAAGGCCCGCACCTGGCTGTCACGGAACAGCGCGGTCTGATTGCCCCCGACAAGCTGCACGTAGCGCACGAATGGCAAGGCCGCGAGGATCATGAAGACCGAGGCGACATATTCCGCCGAACCAGAAAACATCCCGAACGAGGCGTCATAGTTGGAAAACCCCCCGGTCGAAATCGTCGTCAGCGCATGAACCGAAGCATCAAAGGCGTTCATCCCCGTCATCAGATAGGCCGCGGTGCACATCAGCGTCAAGGACACGTAGATCGTCGAGATCGAGGACGAGATCTGGGTCGCCCGCGGCAGGATCTTGCCCATGGTATCAAAGGCTTCGGATCGAAAGATCTGCATGCCGCCGACGCGCAGTTCGGGCAGAAAGACCATGGCCACGACGATGATGCCGATCCCGCCCAGCCATTGCAGCAGCCCGCGCCACAGCAGGATACCCTTGGGCAGGCTGTCGAGCCCGGTAAAGACCGTGGAGCCGGTGGTGGTCAGCCCCGACATTGCCTCGAAATAGGCATCGGTAAAGCTGGCGTCGGTGGCCCCCAGCACAAAGGGCAGCGCCCCGAACACCGGCAGCGCGGCCCAGACGCCGGTGGTCAGCAGAAAGGTCTGCTGGATGGTCAGCCCTTCCTTGACCGCGTTGCGGCAGGCCAGCGCCGTCAAGCCGCCCGACAGGATGGTGATCACGGCGCTTTCGAAAAAGACCGGCCAATGGCCCCGCCCTTCGGCGATGTCCACAAGCATGGGCAGGATCATGGTCGCGCCCAGACAGGCCACAAGCAGGCCGATCACATAGGCGACAGGGCGAATATCGAACATAAGGCGCAGGGTTGGCCCCAGCGCGCAAAGGTGTCAAGCCGGGCCAAGCAGCAAAGCGCCCGAAAACCCCGCCCCTGCCCCTTGGCTGCGGCGCCCGGACGCAGGTTCCGGCACGTCAGGCCAGCAGGTCGCGAAAGACATGCGGCAGGATGCCGTCCCGATCCAGCCCCATATCGGCAAGTTCCGCATCACTGGCGGTTTCCAGCAAGATGATTTCGCGCAGGCGCGCCTTGCGCAGGGCGGCGGGGTTGAACCCCAAACCAATGGACAGAAAATAGCTGTCGATCTTTGTCGAAAGGGATGCGTGCCCCATTCCGATCTGAACGTTGTGTCGTGGCATTTCCGGAAACCTCCTGTTGGACAATCGGTTTCCTCCCATCGGGGCAGTATGGCACGGATTCGGTGAGGAATTGATGAAATCCCCCCGATCGCGCGGATTATTGCCACCCGGCGCCTTGTATTCGGGCGCGCGCAGCGCCGCGCGCGGGCCGCTCAGCCCGGGTCAAAGCCATATATCCGGCAACAGTCGCGATGCGCCTGCTGCATGTCCGGATAGGCCGGGTGCGTTTCGCCAAGGTTGCGCAATTGCCACCAGTCCTGTTGCACGTCGAACAACTGGGTGCTGCCGTCTTCGTAGCGGATAAAGCGGTAGTCGCCTTTGCGAATCCCCGCGCTGCCGAAATGAAAGGTGGGCACGGCGCGGTCCGGCGCAGGGGCGCCATCGACCAGCGGGCGCAGCGATTGCCCGACACAATCGGCCAGCGGCGGCAGACCGGTATAGTCCATCACCGTCGGCCCGACGTCGATCAAGGCCACGGGGGTGTGAACCTCGCGGGCGACGGGCTGCTGCGGGTCGTGAATGATCAGCGGCACCCGCGCCACCTGTTCCCACAGCGACGTCTTGCGAAACCGGTTCTTGTCGCCAAGGTGAAAACCGTGATCGGACAGGATCACAACCACGGTGTTGTCCGCATAGGGCGACGCCTTGAGCGCGTCCCAGACCCGCCCCAGATGGTGATCGACATGGCTGAAGGCGGAAAAATAGTTCCGCACACTTTTGCGCCAGCGCAGCGGCTTGGACAAATCGAAATTCTCGCCCATGTTCTCGGCGGCGAAATCATTGACGTCATAGCCGTCCTGCCATTCCTCGGGCATCCGGAAATTGCGCAGGGTGTACATGTCCTTGTAGGGCGCGGGCGTGATAAAGGGCCCATGCGGCCCGAAAAACCCGACCTCGCGGTAAAACGGCGACTCGCCGTCGAAACCTTCGACAAAGTCGATGAAGGATTCGGACGAATGGGCATCGTGATAATAGCCGTCGTCCTTGGGATTGGTCGTCGCCAGCCCGCCCGCATGGCCGCCATAGCGCCTTTGTTCGATGTCGGGACGCAGCGACCGATCGATGCGAAAGCCCTTGCGCTCGTCTGAATACAGAACCTCGTGGATGGGCTGGGCCAGCGGGCGATAGCCATGGTGCACCTTGCCACCCGAAGAGCAGAAATAGCCGTTTTCCTTCAGGCGATAGGGCCACATGTCTTCGGGGGCGACCCGGTCAAAGACCGATACCTTGTTTTCGAAGATCTCAAGCTGGTGCGGCGTCTTGCCGGACATGAAACTGGCACGCGAAGGGCCGCACAGCGGGGTCTGGCAATAGGCGGAATGGAACCCGGTGGACTGCGCGCAGATACGGTCAAGGTTGGGGGTTTGCAGGGCTTCGCCGAAAATGGTCTTGTATTTCCAGAACGAAACCGCGTCGTCCAGGCTGATCAGCACGATGTTGCGCGGCTGTTTTTCTGTCATCAGGCTTGGGCCTCTTGGTTTCTGGCGTCAACGGGCGGCACGGCGCGGGCGCAGGGCATTCCCGCATTCGGCGCCGATTTCCCGGACATTAGACCAGGCGCGGGCCGGTCAACCAGAGGCAATCGGCCAGATTTCGTGCCAGCCGCCGCGCAAACCACTGCCCCATGACAAAAAAAACGCAGCCCGTGGCGGGGCTGCGGTCATCAGTCTTTCCGTGACGGGTGTGGCGCCGCGTCAGCCGACGTGGAACAGCGTGGAAAACAGCTTGGGGTCCAGGCTCTGGGCCTCGAACAGGCTGCCTTCTGTCAGAACCGACACCGCGTCATGCGAATGCAGGCTTTCCTGATGGCTGGCCACCACGCGATAGTCGCCGATGCGCGGATCGTCCTGGCAGCCCTGCGCAAACAACCGCGCCGCGTCTTCGACAAAGATCGGATTGGCGGCGTTCAACTCGGCAAAGGCCTGCTCGTCCTCGCGCTTGACCATGACCTGAGTTTCGGTCGGCACCACGCGGCGGCACATGTCGATCAGGTCTTCGAACCACAGGCACTTGCCCGGCAGCAATTCCGCGGAAATCCGCGCGACCGAGCGCTGCGAATGCGGCGTCGCCAGCTGGCCGCGCGTACGCCGGGCATGTTCGGACAGCTCCAGCGAACAAGGACAGGTGGACGAATAGACATAATCAAGATGCATGACCTTTCGGCGCTGGCCCGCCACTTCGACCAGTTCCAGCGCAATGTCGTAATACTGGTACCCGGACAGGCCCGAGCGCAGCGAAGTCACCTTCATCGGGAAGGAAAAGCGCATGTTGATGCGCGCGTCGAAACTTTCGAGATCGGCCTTGTAGTCATCAAGCGCCGCCTCGATCACCTCGAAGCTGAAGGTCTTGTCCGCATGGGCATAAAAGGACCGCATGATGCGGCTCATGTTGATGCCCTTCTTGTCGGCCTCAAGACTGACGGTGCCGGTCACGCTGGTTTCCAGCGTCAGATCGCCGTTGTCGCGGGTGTGGAACTGCAAAGGCAGGCGGAAATTCGAAATGCCGACGTGCTGGATGGCGCGGTTCGCCCCCTTGATCAGCGAGGACGGACCGTTTTGCAGATCGGGCAGCGTGTCCTTGTAGGCGGCGTCGACCGAGAAATCCTTGGGATAGGCCCGGCGCAGCACCGGGTAGGCCTGCGGCACGTCCTGAACCAAACCGGCAAGGTCGGCATCCAGCACACCAAGCTCGGCCGGCGCGGCGCCATCCGCAAAGCGGCGCAGCAGGTCAAGCGCCTGCCTGACCTCGTCGCGGCTGGGTTTGCGGTCTATTTCCGGAATATGCACGTTCATGGGGAGCTCCCCTTACCCGAAGTCGTTCAGTTAACAGATAGGAACTGCGATCGCCAATTTCCATCTTCTGACAAGTATACGCCCTTTACGACCCTCCGGATCAATTATTCCGAAAGCAGCGGGTCAGACCGCCTCAAGCGCCGTCAGGATATCGTCGACCAGGTCCTGCACATCCTCAAGCCCGACCGAAAGCCTCACCAGTCCCGACGTGATACCCAGCATGTCCTTTTGGTCCTGCGGCAGGCGCTGGTGGGTCGTCGTGGCGGGATGCGTCGCGATGGATTTGGCATCGGCAAAGTTGTTCGAGATCACAATGGTTTGAAGCGCGTTCAGAAAGCGGAAACAGGCCTCTTTGCCACCCTTGACGTCAAAGGCCAGCACGGTGCCGCCGGATTCGGCCTGCCGGCAGGCCAGCGCGTGCTGCGGATGGTCCTTGTGGGTGGGATAGCGCACGGCGTTCAGCTTGGGGTGGCCGGACAGCGTTTCGGCCAAGTGCAGCGCCCCGGCGGCCTGTGCACGAACGCGCAGCTCCATGGTTTCGATCGCCTTGAGGTGCGTCCATGCGGTAAAGGGGTTCATCGCCCCGCCGGTGTGCTTCATGTAAGACTCGATCGGGCCGCGGATCAGATCGCGCGCGCCGCAGATCACCCCGCCCAGCATCCGCCCCTGCCCGTCCACGTGTTTCGTGGTCGAGACGATGGCCAGATCAGCGCCGCAGGCGCGGGCATAGGAAAACACCGGGGTCGCCATGGCATCATCGACCAGCACCAGCGCGCCGACCGCATGGGCGGCCTTGCAGACATGCGCCAGGTCGATCACCTCGAGCGTCGGGTTCGAGATCGATTCAAGAAACACCAGCCGCGTATCGGGCCGCAGCGCCGCATCCCAGGCCGCGTTGTCGGTGCCGTCGATCAAGGTCACCTCGACGCCAAAGCGTGCAAGGATGTCTTCGAGCACGTACAGGCAGGACCCGAACAGCGCCCGCGAGGCGACAACATGGTCGCCTGCCTTCAGCAGCGACATCAGCGCGCCATTGACCGCCGCCATTCCGGACGCGCAGGCAAAGGCATCTTCATAGCCCAGATAGCCGCTGATGCGGTCCTCGAACATGCGCATGGTCGGGTTGCCATAGCGGGCATAGATGAATTCGTCAGGCCCGGCTTTGACAAAGCGCGCCTCGGCCTGTTCGGCGGTGTCATAGACAAAGCCCTGCGTCATGTAGACCGCTTCGGAAACCTCGTTCCACTGGCTGCGGCGGGTGCCGCCATGCACCAGTCTGGTGCGCTTGCCGGCTGTCCGTTTTTCCTGTTCGCTCATGTCCGTCGTCCTCCGGGCGCCATGGCCCAATAAAAAAGCCCCGTTCGCGGTCAAAGCGAAAGGAGCCCTTCGTCTGACCTCTTTAGCGGCATGTTTAACGTGGCCCGCAATCCGGTAACAAATCGCCACGGCCATGGCTTTAAGGGTGTTGCGCGGTGAAATCAAGCGCGTCACGCAGCGGTAACAAAAGCTTCACGATGCCGTTGCAGCCTGTGTCCAGGATCGGGCCGAACAACGGTGAGTGACACAGATGCCCCAGTTGAGGATCACGGCAGACAGGATCGGGCTGCGCCTGCACGGCGCCACCGCGCCGCTTGTCCCGGCACTGCGCCGGGCGTTGGCGGCCGATGCGGGGCCGGTCACGGTGATGGTGCATGGCTACAAATACCTGCCGGGCGATCCGCAGCACTGCCCCTATACCGGCATCCTGTCGCACAAGCCCCAGGGCCAGGGCGCGCGCGTAGTCAGCTGGCCGCGCCACCTGGGCCTGCGCGGGCAGCGCGGCGAAGGGCTGGGCATCAGTTTCGGCTGGGATGCGCGCGGCTCGGTCTGGCGCGCCTGGCGGCGGGCCGAGGGCGCAGGCGACCAGCTGGCAGGGCTGATCGCCCAGCTGCGCAAGCTGGCGCCGGGGCGCGCCATCCATATCGTCGCGCATTCCATGGGCGCGCGGGTCGCGCTGCGTGCGATCCACCAGGGCCAGCCCGGCGCGGTGCGCTGCGCCATCCTGCTGGCCGCAGCAGAGTTCGAACAGACCGCCGCCCGGGCCATCGACGCCGCCGGCCCGGACACCCAGGTGCTGAACGTCACCAGCCGCGAAAACGATGTCTTCGATTTCTTGCTGGAACGGCTGGTGCCGGCGCCGCAGCGCGGGGCGCGGATGCTGGGCAACGGCAGGCTGGACCGGCGCAACCTGGTCACGCTGCAGCTGGACGATCCGGCCAGCCTGGACGCCCTGCGCCGGGCCGGATTCCCCATCGCCCAGCCCATGCGCCGGGTGTGCCACTGGTCGCCCTATCTGCGCCCCGGGGTCTTTCCGCTGTATCGGTCGCTGCTGCGCGGACAGGTCGATCTGGTCCGGCTGCGCGCTCTGCTGCCAGGCCAGGCCAGCCCGCGTTGGTCGCGCCTTGCCCCCGCCCTGCCCCAAATCGGCAAGCTGCCCGGATTTCGCCCGGCAAGGCGCGGATTCGGGCAGATTTGACCCCATGCGCCCATTCACCCTGTTGCGTTTACATGCCCCAGCGGCACATCATTGAAAAAAACACGCATAAGGGCAGAAAACACCATGGAATCGTTCCTGTTGGAAGCATCGGTCTTTCTGGCCGCAGCCGTGATCGCGGTGCCGATCGCGTCCCGGCTGGGGCTTGGGTCGGTTCTGGGGTACCTGATGGCCGGGCTGATCATCGGCCCCGGGCTGGGGCTTGTGGACGATCCCGAAGACCTGCGCCATTTCGCCGAATTCGGCGTCGTCATGATGCTGTTCCTGATCGGCCTCGAGCTGGAGCCGCGCGCCCTGTGGGACATGCGCCACCGGCTAATCGGATTGGGCGGGCTGCAACTGGTGCTGACCGGGCTGGCCGTCTTCATCGCCTGTTCGATGCTGGGCATGCTCTGGCAGACGTCGCTGGCGGTCGGGATGATCCTGGCGCTGTCCTCGACCGCCATCGTGCTGCAAACCCTGTCGGAAAAGGGGCTGATGCAGACCTCGGGCGGGCGGGCGACTTTTTCGGTGCTGCTGACACAGGACATCGCGGTGATCCCGATGCTGGTCATCCTGCCGCTGCTGGCCACCGTCTCGCCGATCTCGCTGAACCCTGACGGATCGATCAAGCGGGTCGTCCAGGAAGACGCGCATCACGCCATGTCGCTGGTCGACGGTCTGCCCGGCTGGGGCGTGGCGCTGGTGACGCTGGGCGCCATCGCCGCCATCATCCTTGGCGGCGTTTTTGGCGCGCGCCCGCTGTTTCGCTATATCCATTCCGCCCGCCTGCCGGAAATGTTCACCGCCGTGGCGTTGCTGATCGTCGTCGGCATCGGCGCGCTGATGATGCTGGTCGGCCTTTCGCCCGCGCTTGGCACCTTTCTGGCTGGCGTCGTTCTGGCCAACTCTGAATTCCGGCACGAACTGGAATCCGACATCGAACCCTTCAAGGGCCTTCTGCTGGGCCTGTTCTTCATCACCGTCGGCGCCGGGATCGACATCGAAGGCCTGCTCAAGGAACCGGTCACGATCGTCGGGCTGGCGCTTGGGGTCATCTTGCTCAAAGGCAGCGTGCTGTACGTGCTGGGCCGGTCCTTCCGGCTCAAGGGCCGGGCGCGCTGGCTGTTCACCCTTGGCCTGGCGCAGGCCGGCGAATTCGGCTTTGTCCTGATTTCCTTCGGTCTGCAACAAGAGGTGCTGACAGGCCGGCTGGCAGACCGCCTGCTGCTGATCGTCGCCCTGTCGATGCTGATCACCCCGCTGCTGTTCCTGCTGTTCGACTGGGTCGAAAAGCGGCTCGAACAGCCGGGCGAGGCCCAGGAAGACGACGAGATCGACGAACAGGGCACCGTGATCATCGCCGGGATCGGGCGCTTTGGCCAATTGGTCTATCGCCTGCTGCAAAGCACCGGTCACAAGGCCGTGGTGATCGACCGCGACATGCAGACGATCCAGTTGATGCGCCAACTCGGCTACAAGGGCTTCTTCGGTGACCCGACCCGCCCCGAACTGCTGCACGCCGCCGGCATCGACAGCGCGCGCGTGCTGATGGTGGCGCTGGATGACCCCAAGCAGGTGAACCGCCTCGTCTCCTATGCCCGTCGCATCCGGCCCGACCTGCACATCGTCGCCCGCGCCCGCGACCGCACCCATGTCTACCAGCTGTACCAGGCAGGCGCCGATGACATCGTACGCGAAGTCTTCGACAGTGCCCTGCGCGCCGGGCGCTACGTGCTGGAAAACATCGGGATGAGCGAATACGAAGCCGCCATCGCCCAGGAAACCTTCTTTCACCAGGATCGCAAAAACATCCGCGAACTGGCCACGCTCTGGGATCCGTCCAAAACCGCCGCCGAAAACCCGGCTTACATGGCCCGTGCGCAGGAACTGGAAAAGGAACTGGAACGCAAGCTCTTCGACACGCTCGAACTGCGTGCCAAGCAGGACAGCGACGCGGCCTGACGCACGGGTTTCCAATTGCCCCAAATATCCCGGGGAGCGCGAGGGGCAGCGCCCCTCGTTCCTGCCCACAAGACCAACGCGACGGACAGGAAGGCGTCAGACAACGAAAAAGAGGGCCGCACCCTTCGGCACGGCCCTTCCATACCCCGATCAATCAGGCTCAGGCGGCGCGCAGGTCCAGCACGTCACCCACCTGCTTGGCAGCAGCCACCTCGTCGCCGCCGGCAACGGCGGCCACTTCGCGGGTCAGACGCTCCAGCGCCGCTTCGTAAAGCTGACGCTCGGAATAGCTCTGCTCGCGCTGGTCATCGGCGCGGTGCAGGTCGCGCACGACCTCGGCAATGGCGATCAGATCGCCCGAGTTGATCTTCTGTTCGTATTCCTGGGCACGGCGCGACCACATGGCCCGCTTGACCTTGGCCTTGCCCTTGAGGGTGCGCATCGCCTGATCCACCACGTCCTGAGAGCTGAGCGAGCGCATGCCCACCTCGGTTGCCTTATGTGTCGGCACCCGCAGGGTCATCTTGTCTTTCTCAAAGGAAATCACGAACAGCTCCAACTGGATGCCGGCGATTTCCTGCTCTTCGATGTTCACGATCTGGCCGACGCCATGCGCCGGATAGACCACGTAATCGTTCGGACGGAATTCGGATTTCTTGGCTTTACTCATTTAAGTCGCTTCCTCGCAACTGTGCACAGGCGACAAAAAGAGCGCCCGGAAACCTTGCAGGTTCCGTTCACTCGATCGCTTTGATGTCAGATTATGCGCTAAACTGCATTGCAGCCCGGCACCCTGTGCTTTTAGGTTCCATATATGCTGTAATCATACCACAAAAAACGCCCCCGTGATAGCGGTCACGTAGATCAGGTAAAACAGCACATAATCAAAGACTTACAGGCAAAAACACACGAATCGGGTGGGGTTTTCAGGGCCTTCGCCCGAATCGCTCAGCCGCCTTCGCCGGGCTGTTCGGAAAAGTACTTGGTCAGCTTGTCGGTCTCGCCGTCACGCTCTTCTGCCTCGGGCAGCTGGTCTTTCTTGGTGATGATGACAGGCCACAGCTCGGAATACTTGCGGTTGAACTCGACCCATTTGTCCATGTCCGGTTCGGTGTCCGGGCGGATGGCGTCGGCGGGGCATTCGGGTTCGCACACGCCGCAGTCGATGCATTCATCGGGGTGGATCACCAGCATGTTCTCACCCTCATAGAAACAATCCACGGGGCATACTTCGACGCAGTCGGTGTATTTGCAGGCGATGCAGTTGTCGATGACGACGTAGGTCATGGCTGTCTCATCCGTATAGGGCGCGTTGACCCGTTAGCTAGACCACCCGGCAGGATCATTCAAGCGCCTCTCGCCGCGACTTTTCGAACTGTCGGCGATCCTTTTTCGAAGGCCGCCCGCCACCGTCGAAGCCCGGCGCATGGGGCGTGCGCTCTTGCTTTTCAGGCGGTGCGAGATCCTCGTACAGCGCCTGCGCCTCGGGTGCGGGGCCGCGCCTTTCGCCAAAGGCCAGCACCTTGATCACGCGAACGTCATCGTTTTGCGGAAAGGTCACCACGTCGCCGCCGGCCAGCCCATAGGCGGGCTTGGCCACAGGCAGGCCGTTCACCCGGCAATGCCCTGCCCCGACAACCTTGGCCGCCAGCGTGCGCGTCTTGAAGAAACGCGCATGCCACAGCCATTTGTCGATGCGGATCTTGCCGGGCGTTTCAGCCACTTACGACTTGTCCTTGAGCCCCATGAGAGCGGCTGCAAAGGGGTTGTCGGGATCGATCGGCTTTTCCTTGCGGGGCGGGCGCGCCTCAAAGGACTTGGCGCCACCACGGTCAGGTCTGGGCGCACCTTTGCCCTTGGGGCCACCCTTGCCGCGCGGTTTGCCGCCCTGGCCACGGCTCTGGCCCTGACCCTGGCCTTGTCCCTGCCCCTGACGCTGCTGGCCATCGCGCTGCGGACGTCCGCCGCCGCGACGGTTGGCATTGGCGCCGCGGTTGCCGCCCCAGGTAAAGGTGTAGAACACCTCGATCTCGGGGGTTGCGATGGCGGCATCCGCTGCCTCACCCGGAAGCAAATCGCCCGCCGCCGTGTCGGCAACGCCCGGCCCCACTTCGGTTTCGGCCGGAATTTCCGCCGCGACCGGGGCAACGCCTTCGTCCGGGATTGCCGCGACGCCGTCAGGGACATCCGCCGGAGCGTTCTCGGCCACCGCACCGCTGTCCTGGGGCGCCACGTCAGCAACGACGGCATCCACCGGCTTGACCTTTTCGCGTTCGCCTTTTTCGGCCTTGTAGCCAAGTCCGGCCATCAGGTCGGCGAATTGTTCCAGCGTCATGCCGGTGATCGACAGCATGTCGGCCTTTGCCTCGAACCCGCCACGGCTGTCCTCGGTCCGGATCATGTCGGCGAGGCGTTCCAGCATGTCGATGCGGATCGCCCGCGCACCGGCCTTGCGATACCCGGCCAGCGTATAGTGCTGGGCCGGCACCTCTTCGAGGTTGGGCACGGTGACCAACCCGGGGGGCGGGGCTTCGGGGAATTCGTCCAGGCCATTGGCCAGCGACCACAGCACCAGCCGCAGCCGCGTCGGCGCGGGCTTCAGCAGCAAGGGCATGAAGATCGTGTACTGACCAAACCGCACGCCATGCTTGCGCAACGCGCCGCGCGCGTCCTGATCCAGCGATTTGACCTCGTCGGCCACATCGGCGCGCGGGATCACGCCCATGCCCTCGACCAGGCGGAAGGCAAAGCCGCGCGCCAGTCCGGTCAGCGTTTCGTCTTCCTGCATCTTGGTCAGCGGCTCGAACAGCGCGGCGATCTTGCGATCGATAAAATGCTGCAGGCGGCGTTCGACCTTGGCGGCGACATCGGCGCCCGCTTCATCATCGACAAAGGCCACGATGCGCGGCTTGAGGGGGTCATCCCCCTTGGCCAGCTTGCCCACGGCCTGCTGGCCCCACATCAGACCGCCCTGTTCGGTAAAGTCGATCTCGGTATCGGGCGCGTTATAGAAACGGTCCGCCCGCAGATGGAAATGCGGCGCCAGGGCCTGCAAGGACGCCTGTTTCAGCGTCTTGGCCTCCTGGCCCTGTGCGTCCTTGTCCTGACGGAACCGGAACCCTTCGAGTTTCCCGACGAATTCACCTTCGACGGTCACTTCACCTTGATCGTTTACTTCGGCCAAAAGGGCCTCCTTCTGTTTCAACCGGCGAAGCAAGACACTGGTCCGCCGGTCTACAAATCTTTGCGTCAGAGCCGTATGCAATGCATCCGACAGGCTGTCTTCTACAGCGCGGGTTGCCTCGCGCCAATGGGTTTCGTCACGGGTCCAGCCGCGCCTTTGCGCCACATAGGTCCATGTGCGGATATAGGCCAGACGTTTCGACAATGTGTCAATGTCGCCATCCGTCCTGTCGATCCGCTTGACCTGCCGGGCCATGAAATCGTCGGGGACTGTACCAGTTTCGTGCAGATGCTGAAAGATGACCTGCAACAGCCCGGCGTGTTCTGCCGGCGAAATTCCGCGAAAGTCGGGGATGCGGCAGACATCCCACAGCAGTTGCACCGATTTTGGGCTGCTGGCGCGGGCGCGCACCTCGGCCTCGGCGGCCAGGGTGCGCAGGGCGCGCAGGTCGTCCGCCTCGCGGGCTTTCAGCAGGGTGTCGTGGCTGGGGCTTTCATCCAGGCTGCGGTCCAGCGCGTCGATCGAGCCGAAGTTCAGCCGCGGATTGCGCCAGTTGAGTTTCTTGAGCGGCGTGAACTGGTGGTTGCAGATCGCCTCGGCCCAGTCGTCGGGGATCTGGCCGGTGTCGCCGGTGGTGCCAAAGGTGCCGTGGCTCATACCCCTGCCGGCGCGCCCGGCGATCTGCGCCAGCTCGTTCGGCATCAAGGGGCGCATGCGCCGCCCATCGAACTTGGTCAGGCTGCTGAACGCCACGTGGTCGATGTCCAGGTTCAACCCCATGCCGATGGCGTCGGTGGCCACCAGGTAATCAACCTCGCCATTCTGGTACATTTCGACCTGCGCGTTGCGCGTTCTGGGGGAAAGCGCCCCCATGACCACCGCTGCGCCGCCCTTTTGACGCTTTAGCAGTTCGGCAATCGCATAGACATTATCAACTGAAAAGCCGACAATCGCGGACCTTGGGGGCAGCCTGCTTATCTTTTTCGAACCATTATACATCAACTGGCTCATACGCTCGCGGCGCAGGAATTCGACCCCAGGAACCAGTTGGGCAATCGGCCCGCGCATGGTGTCCGAGCCCAGGAACAGCGTTTCGTGCAGCCCGCGCATCCGCATCAGACGGTCGGTAAAGACATGTCCCCGCTCGGGGTCCGCGCAAAGCTGGATTTCATCAATGGCAACGAAATCGGCGCCCATGCCTTCGGGCATGGCCTCGACCGTGCAGACCCAGAATTGCGCGCGCGGCGGCACGATGCGTTCTTCGCCGGTGACCAGCGCCACGACCGACGGTCCGCGCGCGCGGACGATCTTGTCATAGACTTCGCGCGCAAGCAGGCGCAGCGGCAGACCGATCACCCCGGATCGATAGCCCAGCATCCGTTCGATGGCGTAATGCGTCTTGCCTGTATTGGTCGGGCCAAGAATGGCCGCAACCCTTGCGCTGGGGGCCATGGGCCAACTTTCCTGTTTCAGAGCGTGACGCCCCGTACCTCGCGTTCAAGCCGCTTGAGCGCTTCCAGCACATCTTCATCATGCGGCCGGATTTCAAGTACCCGTTCATAGACCTCATAGGCAAGGGCCGCGTGCCCGGTCTGTTCATGCACCGCCCCGACCCCGCGCAGCGCGGCAAAATGATGCGGGTTCAGCGCCAGCACCCGTTCCAGCGCATCCATCGCCGGGCCAAAGGCGTTATCCTGGTAATAGGCCAGCGCCAGCCCGTGCCAGCCTTCGGCAAAATCGGGGGCGTGATCGGTCAGCGCCCGAAAATGCTCGATCGCTTCGTCGATTTTTTCCACCTCAAGCGCGTCATTGCCGCGTTTGAGCAGCAAATCCATCGCCGGAGATCCGGATTTTGACCATTCATCAATGATTTGCCGTTCCAATCGGGCGGCTGCGGTCGCGTCCTCGGCCTGTTGCAGTCGCTGCAACAGATCCTCGGCGCGGCTTTCCGCCGACACGCCTACGGGTAGGGAAATCATGACTAGGGCGGCAAATGCCGCAAGGGTACTTTTGAAGTCCATTTTGCCTGCGCTCATAGTGTGTCACCAGTGTAGCGCCTGTGCGCCGTTTTTCCAGCGCACGATACCGAGAGGAAGACTATGAGCGATACTTTGAACTCCGCCGTCACGGCTCTGAACGAAAAACTGAGCGGCAGCGGCTTTGACGGCACCGCGAAATTCGTTCTGGGCGACGAGGGCAGCCTGATCATCGATTCGGACGGTGCCCGGATCGGCGACGACGACGCCGATGTGACCCTCAGCGCCGATGCGGACACCTTCCAGCAGATCTTCGAAGGTGAAATGAACCCGACGAATGCCTTCATGGCCGGCAAGCTGACCATTGATGGCGATATGGGCGCGGCGATGCGCCTGGCGTCCTTGCTGGGATAAGACCGATGCTGACCACTGCCCCCTTTCACGCCGATCTGGCCGAAGGTCCGGCCCTGTCGCGGGCCTATTGGATCGCCGCCGCCGATGGTATGCGCCTGCGCATTGCCCATTACCCGGCAAGCGAAGGGGCGCAGGGCACGGTGCTGCTGTTTCCGGGCCGCACCGAATACGTCGAAAAATATGGCCGGACCGCTGCCCACCTGGCGGCGGCCGGCTATCACACCATCACCGTCGACTGGCGCGGCCAGGGGCTGGCCGACCGGATGCTGGATGACCCGCGCACCGGGCACGTCCATGTTTTCGAGGATTATCAACGCGATGTCAGCGCCATGCTGCATGCCGTCGCGCTGCTGGACTTGCCGCAACCGATGCATCTGATCGGGCATTCCATGGGCGGCTGCATCGGCTTGCGGGCCGTGATGGACGGGCTGCCGGTGGCGTCGTGCACCTTTACCGGGCCGATGTGGGGCATCCGGATCGCCGATCCGCTGCGCCCCGCGGCCTGGGCCCTGTCCTGGGGCAGCAAGCATTTCGGCCTGTCGCATCACTATGCGCCCGGCACCGGCAATGACAGCTATGTCGCCTCGGCCCCGTTCGAGGACAACATGCTGACCACCGATCCCGAGATGTGGGATTACATGCGCCGGCAGATCCTGGCGCAGCCGGACCTGCAGCTTGGCGGCCCCTCACTGGGCTGGCTTCACGAGGCGCTGAGCGAGACCCGCAGCCTGGCCCGCCGCCCGTCGCCCACCCTGCCCTGCCTGTGCTTCACCGGCACGAACGAACGGATCGTCGACATCCCGCGCATCGAACAGCGCATGGCGCATTGGCCCGGCGGCAAGCTGGTGATGGTGCACAAGGGCGAGCACGAGCTTTTGATGGAGCATGACACCATGCGCCAGGACGTGATGGACCAGATCCTGGGGCTGTTCGAACACAGCGCATCGCGCCGGGCAAAGACCGCCTGAGCTGGAACTGCGGCCAGCCGGCCCTATAGTCTGGCCATGACAGACGCTCTTTTGACCTTTACCGAAGCCGGGATTTACTGTCCCAGGGGCGATTTCTACATAGATCCCTGGCGCCCGGTCGACCGCGCCCTGATCACCCATGGCCATTCCGACCACGCGCGCCCCGGGCATCGCCGCTATCTGGCGACCCATGCGGCGCTGCCGGTGATGCGCCATCGCCTTGGCGCGATCACCGCCGAGGGGATCGCCTATGACGCGCCGCTGGACATCAACGGCGTCACCGTGTCCTTTCACCCCGCCGGGCATATCCCCGGATCGGCGCAGATCCGGGTGGCCCACAAGGGCGAAGTCTGGGTCGTTTCGGGCGATTACAAGACAACTCCAGACAGCCTGTGCGAACCCTTCGAGCCGGTCCGCTGTCAGCATTTCATCACCGAATGCACCTTTGGGCTGCCGGTCTTCAAATGGGCGGCGCAGGACAGCGTCGCACAAGAGATCAACCAGTGGTGGGCCGCGCAGGCGCAGGCCGGCGGCTATGCCCTGTTGGGGGCCTATTCGCTGGGCAAGGCGCAGCGCCTGTTGCGGATGGTCGACCCGCAGATCGGCCCCATCCTGACCCATGGCGCGGTCGAGGCAACCAATGCCGTGCTGCGCGCCCAGGGCTATGCGCTGCCGGACACCCGGCAGGTCACGCCCGACATGGACGTCAAGGCGCTGGCCGGAGCGCTGGTTCTTGCGCCGCCTGCGGCCCTGGGCAGCGCCTGGGCCAAACGGTTCAAGGGCGCGTCCACCGGCTTTGCCAGCGGCTGGATGCGGCTGCGCGGCGTGCGGCGGCGGCGCGGCATGGACCGCGGCTTTGTGGTGTCGGATCATGCCGACTGGGATGGGCTGCTGTGGGCGATCCGACAGACAGGGGCGGAAAACATATATCCGACGCATGGTTACACCGACATCTTCGCGCGCCATCTGGGCAGTCTTGGCTATCAGGCCCGGGTCGTTCCAACCGAATTTGGCGGCGAAGACGGTGCCGCCGACCCCGAGGCAGCCTGACCCATGCATGATTTCGCCCAGCTTTTCCTGCGCCTGGACCAGACGACAAAAACCAAAGCAAAAACAGAGGCTTTGGCCGATTACTTCATCCATGCGGACGATCAGGACAAACTCTGGTGCATCGCGCTGTTTTCCGGACGGCGCCCCAAGCGCGCGGTGACCACCACCCAATTGCGCGAATGGGCGGCCGAGCGCGCCGGATTGGCGCTGTGGCTGCTTGAGGAATGCTATCCCGTGGTTGGCGATCTGGCCGAAACGATCGCCCTTGTCCTGCCCCCCGAGGCGGAAAACACGAACAAGGGATTAACGCATTGGATCAAATATTTACAAAACTTAACGAATGTTGAACCTGAGGAACGAAAGGCGCAAATCCTTGCCGCCTGGGACCAGATGGACAGCACCCAGCGGCTGTTGTTCAACAAGCTGATCACCGGCGGGTTTCGCATCGGGGTCAGCCAGAAACTGATGACCCGCGCCCTGGCCCAGGCCACCGGCCAGGACGAGGCCGGGCTGGCGCTGCGCTTGATGGGCAACTGGACCCCCGAAACCGTCAGCTTTCACAGCCTGATCGAGGCGGACAACCCGCAGGCCGACGAAAGCCGGCCCTATCCGTTCTACCTTGCCCATCCGCTGGACGGTGCGCCGGACGATCTGGGCGCACCCGAAGACTGGCAGGCAGAATGGAAATGGGACGGCATCCGCGGCCAGTTGGTCCTGCGCGGCGGCAACCATCACCTGTGGTCGCGCGGCGAAGAGCTGATCACCGACCGCTTTCCCGAATTCGCGCGCGCCGCCGATTTCCTGCCCCAGGGCACCGTTCTGGACGGCGAGATCGTGACCTGGGACGGCACCCAGCCGATGGGGTTTTCGACGCTGCAACCCCGCATTGGCCGCAAGAACGTTCCGAAAAAGCTGCTCAGGGACGCCCCGGTGACCCTGCTGGCCTATGACCTTCTGGAAGCGCAGGGCCAGGACCTGCGCCCGCTTGCGCTGCACCATCGCCGCAGCGCGCTGGAAACGATGCTGTCTGCCCTGCCGCCCGAGGCGCCGGTGCGGGCCTCGCCGCTGATCGCGTTTGACGACTGGGCCGGGCTTGCCCGGATGCGCGGCGCCTCGCGCGATCACAAGGCCGAAGGCGTGATGCTGAAACGCCGGGCCAGCCCCTATCTGTCGGGCCGCAAAAAGGGGGACTGGTGGAAATGGAAGCTGGACCCGCTGACCGTGGATGCGGTGATGATCTATGCGCAGGCCGGACATGGGCGGCGCGCGGGCCTGTATACCGATTTCACCTTTGCGGTCTGGCAGGGCAACGACCTTGTCCCCTTTACCAAGGCCTATTCCGGCCTGACGGACGCAGAGTTCAACAAGATCAGCGCATGGGTGCGCAAGAACACGCTGCAACGCTTTGGCCCGGTGCGGCAGGTGCGCCCTGAACATGTGTTCGAAATCGCCTTTGAGGGGATCCAGGCCAGTCCGCGGCACAAATCCGGCATTGCCCTGCGGTTTCCTCGGATGGTCCGCTGGCGTCACGACAAACCCGTGTCCGAAGCCAATACTCTGAGCGATCTGCAGGACCTGCTGGCGCTATACGGCTGAAATCCGGGCAAATCCGCACAAGGGATGGAACGTTTCGCGATGCGCCCTGTTAAGACCGGGCAAAGCATGGCTAGTCTGGCCGCAGGTTTCAGGAGGACTCCGATGGCCCTTTTCGCGCGTCTCATTCCGCTGTGCCTGGCGTTTTTGGCCGCCGGGCCGCTGGGTGCGCAATCGCTGTCCCTGCGCGGCGAAATCGCCACCAGTGCCACCAGCGTTTCGGATGATCCAGGCGTCGGGCGCATTGATCTGGATCTGTCGATCCCTCTGGCACCGCAGCGCGGCCTGCCGCTGGCGTTTGAAGTGGGCGGGTTCGCCTATGTGCTGCCCGGCAAGCGCCCGCATGAAACCTATGCCGCGCTGGTCTGGGACGATCGTTGGCGACTGGGCGTTGTGCGCCCGGCCTATGACCTGATCCTGCCGTCGGTCTTTGCCGAAACCGCCCCCTACCTGGCCTATGCGCGGGCCGAATATGTCCGCGCCTTCACCACAACGACGGCGATGCGCGAAACGGCTGTGCCTTTTGGGCTGTCCTACACCCACCAATCGGACGGGCTGCAGTGGGCCGCCTCGCTGCACAGCGCAGACAAGGGCGGCTTTCGCAGCGCTTCGGTCGCGGCAAAATGGGACCGCGCGCCCTGGACGGTGTCAGGTGTGCTGGAAGGGGTCTGGGACAGCGCAGGCAATCACCGCGGCACCAATGCCAAGGTCGGCCTGGGCTGGGCGCACGGCCCTTGGCAGATGGACCTGACCTACCTGTCCCCCGGGGCCGAACGTCTGCCCGATGCCCTTGCCGCAAGTCTGCGCTATCAGGCCAGCCAGCGCCTGACCCTGTCCACCTTTGGCGAGGTCACCGCCGATGGCAGCGACGACGCCTTTGGCGTGGCCGCGCAGTGGCGGCTGACCCCTGCCGCGCAACTGGCGCTGGCGGCGACCCGCTGGCGCGACGACACCGGCCTGCACCTGACCCTGAGCCACAGGTTCTGACGCCAGCCCCGGCTTCCCTCCCGCCCCGAATGGCGCAGAAATTGATCGGGAACCCGGTTCCCCCTGCGCCGATTGCGCACTATGTCTGGGGCAACAGCCATGAGGATACCATGAAGCACAGCCAATTCCCGCAGCCCAAACCGCTTTTCGATGCCAATGCCAGCGCCGGAGGAAAGGATCTGGGCAAGCTGCCCGAATGGGACCTGAGCGACCTTTATGCCTCTGAGGACGCACCGGAACTCAAGCGCGACCTGGACTGGCTTGAACAGGCCTGCGCCAGCTTTGCCGCCGATTACGAAGGCAAACTGGCCACGCTGGACGCCGCCGGGTTCCTGAACGCCGTGCACCGCCACGAAAAGATCGAAAACATCGCCGGGCGCATCATGTCCTTTGCGGGCTTGCGCTATTACCAGATGACCACCGACGCGGGCCGCGCCAAGTTCATGTCGGATTGCCAGGAAAAGATCACCAACTACACCACGCCGCTGGTCTTCTTCACGCTGGAACTGAACCGGCTGGACGATGGCCATGTGGGCGCGCTGTTTGCCGCCAACGCCGATCTGGCCCGCTACAAACCCGCCTTTGACCGCATCCGCGCGATGAAGCCCTACCAACTGTCGGACGAGCTGGAAAAGTTCCTGCACGATCTGGGGGTTGTGGGCGACGCCTGGGAACGGCTGTTCGATGAAACCATCGCCGGGCTGACCTTTGACATCGACGGCGACGCGCTGAACATCGAAAGCACCCTGAACTTCCTGACCGAACAGGACCGCTCCAAACGCGAGGCAGCCGCCCGCGAACTGGCCCGCGTCTTTCAGGACAACATCAAGATCTTTGCCCGCGTGCACAACACGCAGGCCAAGGAAAAGGAAATCCTGGACCGCTGGCGCAAGATGCCGACGCCGCAGACCGGCCGTCACCTGTCCAACGACGTCGAACCCGAGGTGGTCGAGGCCCTGCGCAATGCCGTGGTCGCCGCCTACCCGCGCCTGTCGCACCGCTATTACGCCTTGAAGGCAAAATGGCTGGGCCTTGACACCATGCAGGTCTGGGATCGCAACGCGCCCCTGCCGATGGAAAGCACCCGCATCGTCGGCTGGGACGAGGCGCGCGATACGGTGATGAATGCCTATACCGCCTTTGATCCGCGCATGGGTGAGATCGCCCAGCCGTTTTTCGAAAAAGGCTGGATCGATGCGGGCGTCAAACCCGGCAAGGCCCCCGGCGCCTTTGCCCACCCCACCGTCACCACCGTGCACCCCTACGTGATGCTCAACTACCTCGGCAAACCGCGCGACGTGATGACCCTGGCGCATGAACTGGGCCACGGCGTGCATCAGGTGCTGGCGGCCGATCAGGGCGAAATGCTGGCCTCGACGCCCCTGACCCTGGCCGAAACCGCCAGCGTCTTTGGCGAAATGCTGACCTTCCAGCGCATGCTCGAAGGCGCGAAAACCGACGCCGAGCGCAAGGTCATGCTGGCCGGCAAGGTCGAGGACATGATCAACACCGTCGTCCGCCAGATCGCGTTCTACGACTTCGAATGCAAGCTGCACGAGGCGCGCCGCGGCGGAGAGTTGACCCCCGACGACATCAACGCCCTGTGGATGAGCGTTCAGGCGCAATCGCTCGGGCCGGTCTTCGACTACATGCCGGGCTATGAAACCTTCTGGGCCTATATTCCGCACTTCGTGCATTCACCCTTCTACGTCTATGCCTATGCCTTTGGCGACGGTCTGGTGAACGCGCTTTACGCCGCCTACCAGGAACAGCCCGAGGGCTTTCAGGACAAGTATTTCGACATGCTCAAGGCGGGCGGATCGAAGAACCACAAAGAGCTTCTGGCCCCCTTCGGGCTGGATGCCACCGACCCCACATTCTGGGACAAGGGCCTGTCGATGATCGAAGGCTTCATCGACCAGCTCGAGGCGATGGAAGGCTGACATGCCCCGGCCAACCGGCTGGCAAAAACACCTGCAGCATGCGCTGGCGATTGTCCGCCGGCGCGTGCCGCCCGGCCTGCGGTTGGCTCTGGGCATCGTTCTGATCGGGCTTGGGTTTCTCGGCTTCCTGCCGATCCTGGGGTTCTGGTTGATCCCGCTTGGCGTCGCAGTCGCCGCACTGGACATCACGCCGCTGTACCGCCGCCTGCGCGGCAAACCCCCGCGGCCAAAACCCCCGGGCCGCTGACCGCCCGCTCACTTCAACTGGCTGTCCTTCGATCCGCGCCGGTTGATGCCGCCGCGCCGCGCGTCCCGCCCCTGCCGCTCGCTTGCGCAGGCAACGCACAGCTTCACGCCCGGCAGCGCCTCGCGCCGCGCTAGCGGAATCTCCTCGCCGCATTCGGCGCATTCGGGAAAACTCTCACCCACCGGCCCGCGCCGCAGCTTCAGCCGCTGCAACTCCTCCTGGATCGAGGCCTCCATCTGCGCGTTTTCCGCACCATCCCGGCTCCATCCGCCAGCCATCCTCGCACCCTCCTTTTCCAAGCGCCCCAGCTTCTTCTTGGTCAAAATACTCCCGCCGGAGGCATCCGACCCATCCGCCCGCACCGTCCCCGGCAATCAAGGCTCAGTCCAATTCGGTCCAGGGCCAGGGCTTCACATCCGATGCGCCGGTCTGATAGCGCGCCGCCTTGGCGATCCAGACCCCAAGGTCGGTGCCGAAATCCGCCAGCCGTTCGTTCGCCCGGCCACGGCTGGCCAGCATGATCACCAGTTGCACCACGGTCGCCGCCGTCAATACCGTCTGCGCCAGGCTCAGCATCAGCCACAGCAGCACCATATGCACCAGGCGCATGCCCATGCCCTCGGGTTCGGCCGGCGGCTGTTCGCCATGCAGACGGCCGTTCAGTTTGTCCTCGTCACTTGGCCCCATCCGGCCCCCCTTTCACAAAAGTCGCACCTTCACGCTAGCGCAGTTGCCCCCAAACCGCCAAGCACCCTTGAACGGCCCGAATGCGCGCTATTTTCCAAATCAAAGGAGACCCGCAAGATGACCCGCTTTCTGACCTTGATCGCCCTCTGCCTTGCCAGCCCGGCCCTGGCCTTTACCTTCGACAACATCGACGGCGGGCAGATTGACACTGACGACTGGCAGGGCCGGCCCGTGCTGGTGGTCAACACTGCCTCGCGCTGCGGGTTCACGCCGCAATACGACGGTCTTCAGGCGCTGTATGATCGCTACAAGGATCGCGGTTTGATCGTGCTGGCCGTGCCTTCGGACGACTTCAACCAGGAACTGGCCAGCGCCGAGGCGGTCAAGGATTTCTGCGCCGTCAACTTCGACCTGACCCTGCCGATGACCGACATCACCCATGTGCGCGGCGACCAGGCCCACCCTTTTTACAAATGGCTGCGCGACAGCGCGGGGTTCGAGCCCAAGTGGAATTTCAACAAGGTCCTGCTGTCCCCCCAAGGCCAACCCGTTGCCACCTTTGGCAGCACCGCGCGGCCCCTGTCGCGCCAGATCACCCAGCAGATCGAGGCGCTGTTGAAATGAAAACACCCCCGCCCAAGGTTGGGCAGGGGTGCGAAATTTGCGTGATCAAACCACTCAGGCCTTGCTGAGAATGCCCCAGATCTGATCCTTGAGGGCGGCGCGCTGTTTGCGGAGCGTCTCTTCGGCCAGTTGCTCCATCGGCTCAACATTGGTTTCGGCGCGGTGCACCTGGCGGTTGATCTCGTGGTATTCCTCGGCCAGCTTGGCGAAATGCGCATCCGATTGCTTCAGCGCGCTCATCATTTCGACCTTGTCGGGGAATTCCTCGGCGAGTTCATGGGGGGTATGCGACATGGGCGTCTCCTTCGTATTGACTGTTCACGAACAGACTGGGCCTTTCGCGACCCTCCCACATTGACCCTGATCAAGCGGCTGAAAAACTTTGCCGAATGCCGTAGCGTTCGCTACTGGTGCGCACGCCGCCAGCCGGCGGCGCGGGCCTCGGCCTCGGTGCAGAACCAGCGTTCGCCCGCGTCGGTGTTGATGCGCGTGTCGGCGTACCAGCGCTGGCCGGGCACATGATAGATGCGCTGGTCCTTTTGGCTGATATTGCCCTTGATTGTGCAATCCTCGGGGCCGCCGCGAGCATTCCACAGCTGGTGCGCCCGGCGCGACGCCGTTCGAAAGGCGTCAGGCGATTGCACCCCTACCGCATGCAGCCCGCGCCCGGCCTGCGCCGCGTCGCGTTCATCGGCGGCATAGTCGACGGAATATTTCAGGTAGGCAAAGGCCAGACCGCCCTGAACCAGCGCCTGCCCCATGTCCTGACCATCGACGACGCAGCGCGCCACCGTTCGGCCATAGCGATCCATGTCCAGCGCCTCGCAGTGGGCGATGCGGTCGTTATAGCGCGCCCGCACCTCGCCCGAGGCCCAGGACCCGCAGGGCCACATCGGCGCACCCTCACCGCCGCACATCTGGTCGCTTTCCGGCGCGTCGATGCCATGCAGGCGCAGCCGCGTGCCGGCGATTTCGATCGTGTCGCCGTCGATCACGCGGATCTTGCCCGCCACATCGGCCAGGGCCGGTTGTGACAGCAGCATCAGAACGAGAAGTGAACAAAGCCTTAACATAGTGTTAATTTCGGAGCAGCGCGCTCTGAAATCAACCGATTCCGTCAAAATTCCTTAACGCCCGCGCGTTTTTCAAACCCCGCAGCGGCCCGCGCCGGGCCTAGCGCTGCGCGCCTTGCCAGTCCGGATGCAGCCAGGGTTCGCTGTTGTCGGGGGGCAAATGCCGCCCCAGAACATGGTCCGAGATCTTTTCCCCCACCATGATCGACGGCGCATTGAGGTTGCCATTGGTGATGCGCGGAAAGATCGAGCTGTCGGCCACGCGCAGCCCGTCTGTCCCGATCACCCGGCCTTGCGGGTCGACCACGGCATCGGCATCCTCCGGGCGCCCCATCCGGCAGGTGCCGCAGGGGTGATAGGCGCTTTCGACATGCGCGCGGATGAATTCATCCAGCGCCTCGTCGCTTTGCACCGCCGCGCCGGGCTGGATTTCGTGACTGCTGTAGGGGGCAAAGGCCTCTTGCCCGAAAATCTCGCGGGTCAGGCGGATGCAGCGGCGGAAATCCTGCCAGTCCTGTTCGTCGCTCATGTAATTGAACAGGATTTTCGGCGCCTCGGCCGGATCGCCCGACCGCAGGCTGACCGCCCCGCGCGACGGCGATCGCATCGGGCCGACATGCGCCTGAAACCCATGGCCCTCGGCCGCGACCTTGCCGTCATAACGCACCGCAAGCGGCAGGAAATGGTACTGGATGTCCGGGTAATCGACCCCCGCCCGCGACCGGATAAAGCCGCAGCTTTCGAACTGGTTGCTGGCGCCCGGCCCATCGCGCCGCAGCAACCAGCGCGCCCCGACATAGGCCTTGCCCAAAAGGTTCCAGTATTTGAACAGGCTGACCGGCTGGCTGGCTGCCATCTGGATGTACAATTCCAGGTGGTCCTGAAGGTTCTGCCCAACCCCAGCCCGGTCGACCAGCGGCGCGATGCCGTGCCGGGCCAGATGCGCGGCCGGGCCAATGCCCGACAGCATCAGCAGCTTGGGCGAATTGATCGCCCCGGCGCACAGGATCACCTCGCGCCGCGCCTCGATCCGCTCGGTCCGGCCCTTGCGGTCGATTTCGACCCCCGTGGCGCGGCCTTCGTGGAACATCACGCGCTGCGCCAGCCCGCGCACCACCTGCGCGCCCAGCGCCTGCGCCGGCCGCAGATAGGCCTTGGCCGAAGACCAGCGCGCGCCCTGCCAGACGGTCATGTCAAAGGCGCCAAAGCCCTCTTGCTGCTGGCCGTTGTAATCGTCCGTGACGGGATAACCCGCCTGCGCACCCGCCTTCACAAAGGCCTGCAC
This sequence comes from Tropicibacter oceani, assembly GCF_029958925.1. NCBI lineage: Bacteria > Pseudomonadati > Pseudomonadota > Alphaproteobacteria > Rhodobacterales > Roseobacteraceae > Pacificoceanicola > Pacificoceanicola oceani. Next base: position 2,071,511 of record NZ_CP124616.1, on the reverse strand, counting down.
CAAGGGGTTGTCGCGCGCCCCGCGCGTGACATGAAGGGGCCCGTCGGTGCCGCGCCAGGCCGGATCGCCGCCATGGCCGCCGTCGTGCCAGTGTTCCTGCCGCTTGAAGTAGGGCAGCACATCGGCAAAGCCCCAGCCGTCCGCCCCCTGATCGCGCCAGTGGTCATAATCGCGGGCATGGCCGCGCACATAGATCATGCCGTTGATGCTGGACGACCCGCCAATCACCTTGCCGCGCGGACAGGCCAGGCGGCGCCCGCCCAGGTGCGGTTCCGGTTCGGACTGATAGCCCCAGTCATAGCGCTTCATGTTCATCGGATAGGACAGCGCGCCGGGCATGTTGATGAAAGGCCCCCAGTCACTGCCGCCATGTTCGATAACGATCACCGACCGGCCTGCTTCGGCCAGGCGATAGGCCATGGCGCAGCCTGCGCTTCCGGCGCCGACAATGACATAATCCGCTTGCATCTTGTCTTCCTGCATTCACGCCAAAGGCGCCCGACACGGCGCGGCCCTGGCAATATCGGGTTTTCCCGGTTGAAGGCGGCACATACTGCCGTTCAGCCGAAACGCCGCCTTGTCGCGACGGGGGTGGGCGGGTGGGCCGCGCGACAAGGCGGCGGCCCGGCTTGGGGTCATTCGCCGCGCGGAAAGCGCTTGGAGTCCTCGAGATCATTCAGGTCCATGTGGTTGCGCATGTAGCGCTCGGACGCCCTGTGCAGCGGCTGGAAATCCCAAGGGTAATACCCGCCCTGCCGCAGCGCCTCGTAGACCACCCAGCGCCGCGCCTGCGACTGCCTCACCTCGGCGTCGAACCGCTCCAGGTCCCAACGCTCGGCGGCCATCATGCGAAACCGTTCCAGTACCGCGACATGGGCCGGATTATCGGCCAGGTCGCACAGTTCGTGCGGGTCTGCCTCCAGATCGAACAGCTGTTCGGGGTCCAGCGCGCAATTGGTGTATTTCCATCGCCCCTGCCGCAGCGCGACCAGCGGCGAAAAGGATGCCTCGGCGGCGTATTCCATCGCCACCGGGCTGGTCCGCTGGGCGCCTTGCATGACCGGCACCAGGCTTTCACCCTCGGTCCAGGGCATGACCTCGGACATGTCGACACCGGCCAGGTCGCACAGCGTCGGGCAGACGTCGATGTTGCTGACCGGAGCGGTGACGCGTGCCCCCTGCCCGCCCGGAACGGCGATCATCATCGGCACCCGGGCGCTGCCTTCGTAAAAGTTCATCTTGAACCACAAACCGCGCTCGCCCAGCATGTCGCCGTGATCGCTGACAAAGACCACCACGGCCTCTTGCCGGGTTTCCTCCAGCACGCGCAGCAGCGCGCCGATCTTGTCGTCCAGATAGCTGATATTGGCGAAATAAGCGCGGCGCGACCGGCGGATGTCGTCGTCCGTGATGTCAAAGTTGCGCCAGTCGTTGGCGTCAAAGATGCGCTTCGCATGGGGGTCGTGATCCTCGTAGGGGATCGCCGGCACCTCGGGCTCCAGATGGGCGCAGGCCTCGTAGAGATCCCAGTATTTGCGGCGCGCGACGTAAGGGTCGTGCGGATGGGTGAAGCTGGCGGTCAGGCACCAGGGGCGATCCTCCTTGCCGCGCGCCAGGTCGTAAAGCTTCATCATGGCGTGATGGGCGACCTCGTCGTCATATTCCATCTGGTTGGTGATCTCGGCCACGCCCGCGCCGGTCACCGACCCCATGTTGTGATACCACCAGTCGATGCGTTCGCCCGGTTTGCGGTAATCAGGCGTCCAGCCGAAATCGGCGGGATAGATATCGGTGGTCAACCGTTCCTCGAACCCGTGCAGCTGGTCGGGGCCGACAAAATGCATCTTGCCGGACAGGCAGGTGTAATAGCCCGCGCGGCGCAGGTGATGGGCATAGGTCGGGATGTCGCTGGCGAATTCGGCGGCATTGTCATAGACGCGCGTCACGCTGGGCAATTGCCCCGACATGAAGCTGGCCCGCCCCGGCGCGCAGAGCGGACTGGCGGTATAGGCATTGGCAAAACGGGTCGAACGCGCCGCCAGCGCCTTAAGGTTCGGGGCATGCAGCCAATCGGCCGGGCCATCGGGGAACAGTGTGCCGTTCAGCTGGTCGACCATGATGATCAGGATATTGGGTTTCATGTGGCTTCTCCAAGCATGGCATAGGCCGCGTGCAAAACCCGGTCGGCCGCACCATCGACACCGCCCCCCGCCAGCGCCGCGCGCAGATAGACGCCGTCGATCATCGCGGCCAGCGCCTCGGCGGTCTGGACCGGCGCGGCAGAGCGGCCGCGCAGGGCGTGGACCAGGTTCGACCGCAGGCGATGCTGATAGACCCGCAGCAGGCGCGCGGCCTGCGGTTCGGTTTGCGCCAGGACATAGAAGTTCAGCCAGGCCGACACGGTGGCCGGGCGAAAACAGCTTTCGGCGAAATTCGCCTGCACGATCGCCTCAAGCCGCTGGCCCTTGGGCGCGTGCAGCAAGGCCGCGCGCACCTCGGCGGCATAGTCGGACAGGATATGGCGCATGGCCGCCAGAAAGATCTGGGCCTTGCCGCCGAAATAGTGATGCGCCAGCGCGCTGGACATGCCCGCCCGTTTGGCGATCTGGCCAACGGTGACGTCAAGCGTGCCTGCCTGCCCGATCTCTTCGACCGTGGCGGCAACCAAAGCTGCGCGGCGAATGGGTTCTTGTCCGACCTTGGGCATGATCATGCCTTGGTGCCGGTTCTTGACTGACCAGTCAATAAAAATCACGCGCCCTGCAGGGGTGCCGGAGGCGTGCCGTCCTGGGATGGCCCGTCGGGGTCAGCGCTGCGCCCCCGCGGTGCATTCCGACCGGCAAAGGTCAGGGTTTCGGGCCAAGGGCCAAACAGGCCCGCAGCGGTCATGTCGGTGGTGCGGCATTGCCTGCCTGCCCACCTTTCGGGCAGGCGTTCAGGCCTGGATGGTACCGATCAGGGTGTTTTGCGGCAGGCGTGCCACCTCGACCCCGTGGTCGGTCCGGCGCAGGTTGTAGCCATAGCCGCGCATCCGGAACCGCCATTCAGCCTCTGACAGGACCTTCTGGCGCTCGCTCAGAAGGAATGCCTCGATCTCGTGCATATCGTCGGTCAACTTGTTCTCCGCAAACATTTTACTCTCTCCGATGTTACGTGTTGCGGGTTACACACTGTTTAAGGAATCGGGCTCAATTGTGCCCGGTTCGGGGATTTTTCAAGATATGGAAACAACCCGGGGGTTTATGCGCCTTTGTTGACCGGGCGCCGGGACTTACTGCCTGGTTTCACCCACGATGGGGGTGACGCGGCGCTTCAGCACCGCTTCGCGCCAGGTGATGAAGATCACCGCCCCAAGGATCAGAACGCCGCCGGCGATCACCCAGGGGTCCGCCGGTTCGCCGAAAAACGCCGCCCCCAGCGCCACCGACCAGACCAGCTGCAAGAAGGTGATCGGCTGGGTCACCGTCACCGGAGCGGCGGCAAAGGCCAGGGTCATGGTGTAATGCCCCGCCGTGGCAAAGCAGGCCACGCCGAACAGGATCGCCAGGTCGCCCAGGCTGGGCCAGACCCAGACCGCCCAGGCCATGGGGGCCAGGCCGATGGTCACCGTGATCGACAGCATCCCCACGACCACCGCCGCGCTGACCTCGCCCGAGAAGACCTTGGCCAGAAGGTAGGAGATCGAGAACAGGAAAGCGGTGCCCAGCATGGCGATATGGCCGGGATCAAGCTCGCGAAAGCCCGGGCGCAGGATGATCAGCGCCCCGACAAGCGCCGCAAGGATCGCCATGATCCGGCGCAGGGCCAGCCGTTCACCCAGGAACAGCACCGCCAGCAGGGTGACATAGACGGGGTTGAGGTAATTCAGCGCCGTGACCTCGGCCAGCGGGATGCGGGTCATTGCATAGAACCACAGGGCGACGCCCAGCGAATGCACCACGCCGCGCAGGCCGAACAGTTTCCACAGGCGCGGCGTCAGGCTGGCCGCCCGCATCGACGGCCACATCGGGATCAGAAAGACCAGGCCCAGCAGATAGCGCAGAAAGGCCGATTCCGCCGCCGGAACCCGGCCGCCAAGGGCCTTGACCAGTGCGGTGACAGCGACAAAGCACAGCCCCGTGACCATCATCCAGAAAATGCCCAGCCCGGGCCGCTGCGTTGCTGAACTCTCCATCGTCAAAGGCTTAGAGCATCTGACGGCCGTGGCAAGGGCCGCGGGACACTGCCCCACTTGCCCCCGATCTCAGCCCAGCAGCAGTTTGGCCGCGATGGCCCACATGGTCAGGCCGATCACCAGGTCCAGCACTCGCCAGGCCACAGGCCGTGCAAAGACCGGCGCCAGCAGGCGCGCGCCGTATCCCAGCGAAAAGAAGAACACGAACGACGCCGTCATCGCCCCCAGCGCAAAGGCCAGCCGCGCCTCGTACTGCGACGATACCGCCCCCAGCAGGACAACCGTGTCCAGATAGACATGCGGGTTCAGCCAGGTCAGCGCCAGGCAGGTCAGCACGGCGGCGCGCAGGCTGCCGGCCTCTTGTCCGGCCTGCAAGGCCCCGCCGCCGCGCCAGGCGGACAGCAGCGTGCGCGCCCCGTACCACACCAGAAATGCCGCCCCGAACAGGCGCATCGCCCATTCCAGCCCCGGAACTGCCTCGGCCAGGGCGCCAAAGCCCGCAACACCGGCGGCGATCAGCAGCGCATCGGACACCGCACAGACCAGCACCACCGGCAGCACATGCGCCCGCCGCAGCCCCTGTCGCAACACAAAGGCATTCTGCGCCCCGATTGCCAAAATCAAACTCAGCCCCAGGGCAAAGCCCGCCATCGCTGCCTGCATCAATTCCCCTGACCGCGCCCACCGGGCACAAACACATATTCCAGCAACACGCCGATCCGGAAAGGCAACCGGTCCTTGCGGTCTGCCAATTGCCGAACGGTCATCCGCCGCCGCCGCACCACGGCCCGCGCCATGCGGAATTCGATCCGCCGCTTACGCTGCAACCACCGCGCCGGCAAGACACGCGAGACGCCTTTCCACAGCCATCCCAGCTGCAAGAAGGCCACCACCTTGAACGCCCATTTCTGGATGCTGACCCAGACCGATTTGCCCAGGGCCGCCGCCGCGGCCACCAGCCACAAGGGCACCTTGACCGAAAACAGGATCAACCACAGCCCCAGCGAGGTGACCGACAAGGCCAGGGTCCCGCTTAGCAAGATCCCCCAGGCCAGCACCTTTTCGACCCGCGACAGCCCGGCAAACCATGCCAGCAGCCGCGCATGCAGCGCCGTGATCCCCACCAGATACCGTTCGACAAAGCCCCGCAGCCGTCGCAACAGCGCCCGCCCCATGACCAGGGGCAGCACCGTGCTCATCAGCCATTTCTTCAGCAGTTCGACCCGGAAAAACGCCGCGCCCTGAGCCTTTAGCCAGATCAGGAACACCGGCCATTCGACCATCCACAGCTTTTTCGACAGCACCTTGATCTGCACCAGGATCAACCCCAGCGCGATCAGCACCTCTTTGCCGAAATACCACGTGGCAAGGGCAGAGGCGGCAACAGCCAGGATCAAAAGGAAAAGCGCGCGCCAAAGCATGCCCGTTTCTAGGGCGCGGGGGCCATTGGGGGCAATGGGGAAATGCCCTGTTCGGCCGGCAAGCCGGGCCCAGGGCCAGATGACGGCCTGCTCCCTAGCCGCGCCCTCGGCTTGCGCCAATTGACCTGCGTTAATGTGTGACGGTGGCTGCAGAGATAGCAATTGTTTCAGCTTTGGGCAGTTTTCCGCGACACTGCGCAGAACGCATCCCGCGCCATCGAACGCGCCGCGGCGCGGCAAGTCCGAAACACCGTCAAGGAGGCCGAGGATGAATACCCTGTTCTGGAAATACCTTCCGCTCAAGCCAGCCCTCTACCCTTGGGCCAACAAATTTTTCGGCCCCCGTTTTCTAAGCTGGACGACGCAGGCCGCGCTGCCGGTAGCGCAGCGGATGGCGCAGGGCGTCGTGGTCAACGACAAGATCTATGTTTTCGGCGGCGACGAGTTCAAGGAATACGCCGAAGGGCATGTCTTTACCAAACCCGCCGAAACCGTCTTTGTCTATGACACGCAGGCCAAATCGTGGGACACGGCAGGCCCCGTCAAGACCCCGCGATCGCACTGCGCCGCCTTTCGCCATGGCGAAAACAGGATCTGCGTCATGGGCGGGTTCGAAAAGGTTCCCGGCCAGTGGGCCAGAAGCAACAAGATCGAGTTCTTTGACTGCGCGACGCACACCTGGACCTCGGGAGGCAACTTTCCGGCGAACAGAAATCACTATGCGGCGGTTCTGGTCGACGATCGCTATATCTATGCCATCGGCGGCAGGCTTGATGCATCGAGCGATTTCGACCTGACCAATCAAGTCATCCGCCATGATCTGGAAACGAACGAGGTGTGCTGGCCCGGAACGATCGCCCCCTTGCCAACGCCGCGCGCTTCTCTGACGGCGGTGGTGGGCAAGGACGGTCTGATTTATGCCCTCGGCGGGCTGAACGACGCGGGCGATCTGGACACAGTCGAGGCCTTTGATCCGGCGGCGAATGAATGGCACAGCAAGGCACCGATGCTGATGCCCCGACGCGACTTTTCCGCCGTGGTTGGGCCCAGCGGCCATATCTACGTCCTTGGCGGCATGACCCAGGGCGCGTCGGTGCCATATGGCGAACGCTACGATCCGGCCCTGGACAGCTGGACCCCCGTCCCCGATTTGCCCGAGGCCCGGATGTATCACACGGCGGCCATTACGCAGGAAAACAGGATTTTCGTGATCGGCGGACAGTTGAAGGAAGACTGTTCCGCCGACCCGGTATTGATGGATTCGGTCTGGGCCACGACACAGGCCGTCACCGACTGATCGGGCCCGCGAAACGCCGAAAGCCCCCAGTCATGACACCGTGCGCGTTGGCGGTCAGGCCTCTTCGAGTTGCGACATGACCTCGTCGCTGGCCTCGAAGTTGGTGGTGACGCGCTGCACGTCATCGTCGTCTTCCAGCGCATCCACCAGCTTCATCAGCGCCTGCATGCCGTCCAGGTCCAGTTCGGTCGTGGTGCCGGGTTTCCAGATCAGCTTGGTCGATTCCGACTCGCCCAGTTCCGCCTCGAGCGCGGTGGACACCTCGTTCAGGTCGGTGTCCTGGCAATAGATCACATGCCCGTCCTCGGAGGATTCGACATCCTCGGCCCCGGCTTCGATCGCGGCCATCATGATGGTGTCGGCATCGCCCGCGCTGACGGGATAGATGATCTCGCCCTTGCGTTCGAACATGAAACCGACGCTGCCGGTTTCGCCCAGGTTGCCGCCGTTCTTGGTAAAGGTCGACCGCACGTTCGACGCGGTGCGGTTGCGGTTGTCGGTCATCGCCTCGACGATCACCGCCACGCCGTTGGGGCCATAGCCCTCATAGCGGATTTCTTCGTAATCCTCGCCTTCGCCGCCCACGGCCTTTTTGATGGCGCGTTCGATGTTGTCCTTGGGCATGGATTGCGAGCGCGCTTCCTTGACCGCAAGGCGCAGGCGCGGGTTCTTGTCAGGGTCGGGATCGCCCATCTTGGCGGCGATGGTGATCTCTTTCGAGAATTTCGAGAAAAGCTTGGCCCGCAGTTTGTCCTGACGGCCCTTGCGGTGCTGAATGTTTGCCCATTTGGAATGGCCGGCCATGGTATACGCCTCTTGCACGGATTGGATGATCTGCGCGCCTCTATAGGGCATCTGGGGCGGGCTTGCCAAGGGCGCGGCCAACTGGCCCCTTGGCAATTTCGCCGCGCCGCCGTAAGCCCCCGCCATGGCACGTTTCCTGATCTTGCAGTTGCGCCCCGAAGCCGAGGCCAGCGACGATGAATTCCAGGCCTTCCTGACCAAGGGCGGGCTGGACGAGGCGCAGACCCACCGCATCCGCCTGGATTGCGAGGACCTGCCCGGCGGGCTGGACCCGCGCGACTATGCCGGGGTGATCGTCGGCGGCGGCCCGGGCTGCGTGTCGGACCCGGCAGACAAGAAGACCCCGGTCGAGGCGCGGATCGAAAGCGCCTGCCTGTCGCTGATGCCCGCCATCACCGCCGATGACGTGCCTTTCATGGGCTGCTGCTATGGCATCGGCATCCTGGGCCACCACCTGGGCGCCAAGGTCAGCAAGGACCGCTATGGCGAGGCGGTTGGCCCGTCGACCTGTATTGCAACGCCGGACGGCCGGGCCGATCCCTTGCTGGCTGCCCTGCCCGATCGGTTCGATGCCTTTGTCGGCCACAAGGAAGCCCTGCAAGAACTGCCCCAAGGCGCGGTTCACCTGTTGTCCTCGGGGCCCTGCCCTTTCCAGATGATCCGCCACGGTCAGAACGTCTATGCCACGCAGTTCCACCCCGAAGCGGATGCCGCCGGGTTCGAAACCCGCATTCACATCTACAAGGACCGCGGTTATTTCCCGCCCGAAACCGCGGGCGATCTGATCGCCATGTGCCGCGCCGCTGATGTCACCTGGCCCGAAAAGATCCTCGAAGGCTTTGTCCAGCGCTATCGCTGACCGTTTCTAAAGCGGAAAGAACACCGGGATCAGCACCGAGGCAATGACCCCCATGATGATGTTCATCCCCAGCCCGATGCGCAGGAAATCGGTAAAGCGATAACCGCCGGGGCCATACACCAGCGTGTTGGTCTGATAGCCGATCGGCGTGGCAAAGGCGCAGGATGCCGCGATCATCACCGCCACAACCAGCGGGCGCGGATCGACGCCCACCGCCTGCGCCAGCCCGATGGCGATGGGTGTCACCACGACCGCCACCGCGTTGTTGGACACCGCTTCGGTCAGGGCCGAGGTCAGAAAGAACACCGACGCCACCAGCAGCACCGGCGGCAGCGTGCTGAGCGAGGGCGCAATCGCGTCGACGATCAGCTTGACCGCCCCGGAATGTTCCAGCGCCGCGCCGATGGCCAGCATCGAAAAGATCAGCGCCAGCAACTGGCCTTCGACAAAGGAAAACGCCTCATCCGCGTCGATGCAGCGGGTCAGCAGGACCACCGCGACAGCGATCACCGACAGCGCAAGGATGGGCGCGATGCCCAGTGCCGACAGGATGACGATGCCGGCCAGCGCCACCAGCGCGATGGGCGCATGGCCACGGCGAAAGGCGCGCTCGGTCGGGTGCGAGACATCGACCAGCTGCATTTCGTCCGCCAGGCGCTTGATATCGTCCGGCGCCCCTTCGAGCAGCAGGGTATCGCCGACCCGCACAACCAGCTGATCCAGCTGGCGGCCGATGTTCTGGTTGCGCCGGTGCACGGCCAGCGGATAGACGCCGAACCGGCGGCGCAGGCGCAACGCGCCCAGCGACCGGCCCACCATGCGGCAGCCCGGGGTGATCAGCACCTCGACGGTCGAGGTTTCCTTGGCCGAAACCTGGTCGACCCGCTTGAGCTCCTTGTTGCGCTGAAGCGACAGAAGTTCCGTCATCTGGGTGCGCAGAACCACCCGGTCCCCGACCTGAAGCGTCACCCCGTCAAGGTTGCGGCGCAGCGATTCATCGCCGCGGATCACGTCGATCAACCGCACGCCTTCGCGCTTGAACAGCTGCACGCCCAGCACTTCGCGCCCGATCAGGTTGCTGTCCGGGGGGATCACCGCCTCGGTAAAGAACTTCATCCGCGAACGGTCCTTGAGCATGCCCGCCATCGAGGTCCGTTCAGGCAGCAGGTAAGGCCCGGCCAGCGCCACATAGGCAATCCCGCAAACGACAAGGATCGCTGCCAGCGGCGTGACCTCGAAAATGGTAAAGGGCTCCAGCCCGCGGGTCCGCGCGACGCCGTCCACCAAAAGGTTGGTCGAGGTCCCGATCAGCGTGGTCGTGCCGCCAAGGATCGCCGCATAACTGAGCGGAATCAACAGCTTGGACGGGGCGATGCCAAGGGCGTTGGCGATCTGCACAAAGACCGGAAGCATCACCACCACGACGGGCGTGTTGTTCATGAAAGCCGAGGCCACCACCACGACACCGATGATCCCGGCGGTCGCCCGCCGGGGGCGTTTGGCCACCTGGTCCTGCGCATAGCGGGTAAAGACATCCAGAGCCCCGGTGCGCACCAGCGCCCCCATGACGATAAACATGGCCGCAATGGTCCAGGGCGCCGGGTTCGACAGCACGTCCAGCGCCTGATCATAGGGCAGAACCCCCATCAGTAGCAGCGCGCCGACACCGCCGATGGCGGTCACCTCGACCGGGTAGGCCTCGCGCACGAACAGCGCAAACATCACCACAAGCACCGCCAGCGCGCCCCACGCCTGACCGGTCTGGCTCAGTTCCATCAATTGCATGTCTGGCGTTATCCCTGTGGATGACTGGGGGGTTACAGCGGCTTTGCATCTTGAACGGTTGCGCCGGGCTCTACAAGGGCTCTTGGACGCGGCTGCACCAGGGCCATGCCCGCCAGCATGACGCCCAGCGCCGCCCATATCCAGCCGGAGTACCCCTCGGACAGAAACAGCATGGCCCAGCCGACCCCGAACAGCGTGACGAAATAGGACACCTGCACCGCAAAGACCGATCCGGCCAGCCCCACAAGCCAGACATAGCCCGAATAGGCCGCCGCATGCAGCACGGACGAGGCGATCAGCGCAATATCCGGCGCGCCCCAGGGCAGACGCGGGTCAATGAACTGTCCGCTCAGCAGCGCCAGCGGCAGGCAGATCAGCGCCCCCAAGGCCGAAGCCCCCGCCAAAAGCGCAACCGGCCCCAGCCCCGCGCGCCCGTATTTGGCGACGAAATTGCCCTCGAAGGCATAGCAAAGCGACGACAGCAGCGCGACAGGCACCCAAAGCAGCTGCACCTCGCGCGGCATCTGCGTATCGGGCAGGATCAGCAGCGCAACCCCGACCATGCCCAGCGACAGCCCCAAAAGGCGGCGCATGCGGAACCGCTCCAACCCCAGCGCCAGGGCAACGGGAAAGGCCAACATGGGGACCGAGCTGAGCAGGATCGACAAGATGCCCGAGGGCAGATGCACCGCCGCATTGTACGAGGCGATACCCGGCAGGATCGAGCCGATCAAGGCAATGATCAGGTAAAGCCGCAGGTGCACCGGCGCCAGCGACAGACGCGTGCCGCGCAGCGCCATGACCGCCAACAGGATCAGCGCCCCAAGGCTCATCTGCCAGAAAAGCAGCCCGAAATGGCGATACCCCTCGGACACGGCGATCTTGGACAAAGGCTGCGTCGCCCCCCAGGCCGCACCGATCCCGGCCAGCGCCAGGAATGGCAGAACGCCCGCGCCGCGCGCGCTCACGGGCCGCTCTGCTCCAGCCGGCCGCCCTGGCGGACCATCTTGATCGACACGGCCTTGCCTGTCTTGTCATCGGTTTCGACAAAGACCCCGGACAGCGTCGCCTCGCCCTCGGCGGGCTGGAAACGACCCTTGGCCATGCCGGTCACGAAACGGCGCATGGGCTCGGCCTTTTCCATGCCGATGACGCTGTTGTAATCGCCGCACATGCCAGCATCGGACAAAAACGCCGTGCCCCCAGGCAGGATCTGCGCATCGCCCGTCGGAACATGAGTATGGGTGCCGACGACCAGACTGGCGCGGCCATCGCAAAAATGCCCCACGCCCATCTTTTCGCTTGTCGCCTCGCAATGCACATCGACGATGATCGCCTGCGCCTGCCCGCCCAACGGGTGGCGCCGCAACACATCGTCCAGTGCCGAAAACGGATCATCAAAGGCGCGCTTCATGAAGACCTGCCCCAGAACCTGCACAACCAGAACCTTGCGCCCGCGCCGGTCACTGAACAACGCAGCCCCGCGCCCCGGCGCCTGCTTGGCAAAGTTCATGGGCCGCAAGATGCGCGGCTCGCCCTCGATATGGCCCAGCATGTCCTTCTGGTCAAAGGCATGGTCCCCCAGGGTGACCACATCCGCCCCGGCGTCCAGCAGCAGCTTGGCATGCGCCCCCGTCAACCCCGCCCCGTTCGAAGCGTTCTCACCGTTGACCACGACGAAATCCAGCCGCCAGTCATCGCGCAGCTTCGCCAGACGGTCCGCAATCCCCTGCCGCCCGGAGCGGCCCATCACATCGCCAAGAAATAGAAGTCTCATGAGGAACGAGGGTTAGTGCCAGAGGCGGCAAATGCAAAGCCCCAATTTGCACGCCGCGCCATGCCCTTGGCCGTGCAGGGGGCGCTGCCCCCGTCCTGCGGACTCCCCCGGGATATTTGAAGCACAAAGAAACACGAAGCGCGTCCTTGCCCCTTCTTCTTGGAAAAAATACTCCGGGGGAGCGCCAAAGGCGCGGGGGCAGAGCCCCCCTTACCTGCCGCACTCCATGGCGCGGCGCATGTTCGAGGCACTGTAGGCGCCAAGCGTCTGCGCCTTCAAAGCGGGATCAAACCGGACAGACATCACCTGTTTCCAGTCCCCGTCCGCTACGATCATCTCAAGGCCATCGCCACAATCACGGATTCCGCCCGCGATGTAGGACCAGCCAATCCGGTGATTTGTGAACCCTTGCGCTGCCGCCACTTCGCGCAATGCGCCGTTTTCATACCGCCAGACGCGCAGGGTTTTGGCCAAATGGGGCCGGTCGATATAGGCGAGCTCGATTTGCCCGTCGCCAACCAGATCGCCGCTGCCGATCGGAGCCAGCCAGCGATTGGCCCGGCCGATGAAAGGCGTCGCCGCCATCAGGCCCGCTTCGTTGTAAAGCGCCAACCTTGCGCCTTGCTCCAGATCGCTTTCGACCACCATGACAGCGGTGTTGCCCTGGCCCTCAAGATTGACCAGCCGCGGCGCGATGTCTTCGAACACGCGGGTTTGCGGCAAACGGATCACGACATTTCGGATGTCAGCGCTTTCGCAGTCCCGGCAGAAATCCACCCGAAGCCGCAAGGCCCCCCATTCGACCGCATCCCCCAGAACGCCATGCGCATAGCGGCCGGTCGGCTCGTCATAGCGGGCGTCAAGGATGAGATTGGGCGGTGCCGCCGCCGCAGGCGCCGCCGCGGCCAGCCACAGGCACGACGCCAACCGCGCGCCGCGGGTGAACCCGCTGCACAGGCGTGACAGCAGACGCGGCGCCCTGCCCAAGATCAGATCTGCTTTTCGGGCAGTTGCACAACCAGCCCGTCCAGAGCATCGGTGACCTTGATCTGGCAGGTCAGACGCGAGCGTTCCGGATCCGGCTGGTAGGCGAAATCGAGCATGTCCTCTTCCATGTCCTCGCGCGCCGGCAGCTTGGCCACCCAGTCGGGGTGCACGTAGACATGGCAGGTCGAGCAGGCGCAGGCCCCGCCGCAATCCGCATCGATTCCCGGAACGTTGTTGTCCCGCGCGCCTTCCATCACGGTCAGACCGTTGGCCACGTCGATGACATGTTCGGTGCCGTTGTGCTCGATATAGGTGATTTTCGCCATTGCGCCGCTCCTTAAGCCTTGTCGCGCTCTTACCTAATGCGCCTGCACAGTGCCTGCCAGTCCCTTTTGCGTCATCACGCGGCCCCTTTTCGCCAAGGTATGAATGTTCTATATTCGTTCCCATGCGACCCTCAGGATCAGACTGGTCCCGCCCGCCCTCTGCCGTGACCGCGGCGCAGCTGGTGCTGCCGCCGAACGGCGCGCGCATCACGGTGGCGGGGCTTGTGATTCTGCGCCAGCGCCCCGGCACCGCCAAGGGCGTGATCTTTCTGACGCTCGAGGATGAAACCGGGGTGGTCAACATCATCGTCTGGCGCAAGCTGTACGAACGGTTCCGCCGCGCTGTCATCGCCGGGCGGATGCTGCGCGTCACCGGCCGGCTTCAGCGCGAAAACAGCGTCACCCATATCATCGCCGAAGAGATTGAGGATATCTCGCAACTGCTGGACAGGCTTCTTGATCCCGCGCTTCCCACCGAAGGCCAAAACCGGTAGAGTGCCACGATACCAAAGGCACGTCAGAGGCCAGAGCAGTCTTGAAACCTTATCTCGTTCCCGCCGCGATGGTGGCCCACCTGGTCCTTGTCGCTGGCTGTTCGCATACCCCCGCTGCAGGCGGCGGGCGCAGTGATGCCGCGACCCGGTTGAATACAGCCGCCCCCACCGACCGCGACGATCTGGCCATCGCCGCGATCGAGGCCTCGGTCGATACGGCCCTGACGCCCCTGTCCGAGGTTGCCCCCGTCCGCCTGACACCGGTTCAACCTGCCGTCGCCAGCGCCCCCGCCGCGCCTCAGCGCAGCTGCTGGGCACGCGAGGCAACGCCCGCGGTCTACGAACAGGTCATGGGCGAAGTGCAGGTCGTACAGGCAGAAATCGCGCCCGACGGCACGGTTCTGCGCCCGCCGATCTACCGCAAGGCCCCCGTGCCGCGCGTCGTGCGCCCCCGTGCAGAGATCAAGTTCGAAGCCCCCTGCCCCGAGCAATTGACGCCCGAGTTCATATCCTCCCTGCAACGCGCCCTGGCGGCGCGGGGCTATTTTGCCGGCAACGTCACCGGGCGGCTTGATGCGCCCACGGCTGCCGCCTTGCGCAAGTACCAGGAGGAACGCGGCCTGGCCAGCGCGCAGCTGTCGCTGGAAACCGCGCGGTCGCTGGGATTGGTCGCGGTCAGCCAGACCAAAGGTTGAACGCCGCCCCCCGCCTGCCGGGGCCGGTCCGTGACACCCACGCCATCACACAACGAAAAAGGGCGCCCCGAAAGGCGCCCTTTTCGCTGTCTTGTCCCGGCGGTTACTCGGTCTCTTCGAGACCCAGCGCGACAAAGCGCGGATCACCGGCACGGCGCACCAGAAGCAGGATGGACTTGCGCCCCGCCTCGTTCGCCTCGGCGATGCGGTCCTCGAGATCGGACAGGGTCATCACCTGGCTTTGCCCCGCCTCGGTGATCACGTCGCCCGGGCGCAGGCCCTTTTCAAAGGCTTCCGTCGTCTCGTCGACAGAAATCACCACAAGCCCCTTGTCGCCTTCGCTCAGCTGCATTTCCTCGCGCAGCTCGTCGGTCAGCGGCTGCAGGGTCAGGCCCATCAGGTCCAGGCTCTGCGGCTCGTCCGGGGTTGCATCAGGCGAAGCCGAGGCCGGCACCGCAGACTCGGCCTCTTCGCGGCGGCCAAGCGTGATCTTCAGCGTTTCGGTCTTGCCTTCACGGTTGACCACGACGCGCACGGTCTTGCCGACCTGGGTGTTGGCGACGACGCGCACCAGCTGGCGGGTGTCGACCACGTCGACGCCGTCAAAGCTGACGATGACGTCACCGGCCAGCATGCCGCCGTCCTTGGCCGGACCATCCGGCACGTCGGACACCAGCGCGCCCGCGGCCTTTTCCAGGCCCAGCGCCTCGGCCACGTCCTCGGTCACGTCCTGGATGCGCACACCCAGCCAGCCGCGGCGGGTTTCCCCGAATTCGCGCAGCTGATCGACGACCTTCGTCACCACGTTGGACGCCATCGAAAAGCCGATGCCGATCGAACCGCCGTTGGGCGACAGGATCGCGGTGTTCACGCCGATCACGTCGCCGTCCATGTTGAACAGCGGCCCGCCCGAGTTGCCACGGTTGATGGCAGCGTCGGTCTGGATGTAGTCGTCATAGGTGCCCGACAGCGCGCGGTTGCGCGCCGACACGATCCCGGCCGAGACGGAAAAGCCCTGCCCCAGCGGGTTGCCCATGGCCATGACCCAATCGCCGACACGCGCCGTGTCGCTGTTGCCAAAGCTGACGAATTTCAGCGGGCCGTCAGCCTCGACCTTGAGCAGGGCGATATCGGTGTTCGGATCGGTGCCGATCAGCTGCGCGGGCAGTTCCTGGCCTTCGAAGAATTCGATCAGGATTTCATCCGCGCCTTCGATCACGTGGTTGTTGGTGACGATGAACCCGTCCTCCGAGATCACAAAGCCCGAACCCAGCGCCGAGGACCGGCGCGGCCGGTCGCCATCGCGGCCGCCGTTGCGGTCCTGGAATTCACGGAAGAAGTCTTCGAAGGGCGAGCCTTCGGGCACAATGCCTTGCGGACCGGTGCGGCCCGCGACCACCGTCGACGTGGTGATGTTGACCACGGCCGGGCTGATGCGTTCGGCCAGATCGGCAAAGCTTTCGGGGACGCCGCGCGCCTGGGCCATCAGGGTTTGCGAAATGATCAGTACCATCGACAGCGTGGACAGCCAGAACACCCGCAGGGGTGTGGCCCGATCACGCATCAAAGCGAGGGATTGCGGTTTCACTTGGAACTCCTTGTCTCTGCCAGCCGGTGCGCGTCGAATGCGTCGCCGCCTGCCTCCTGTAGTCACTGTGACAAAGATAGGTGCGATTGCGCAACACCAAAGGCAGGAAATCCCGACCTCGCGCAACTGTGAGGGCGGCAAGACGCCGATCGCCCCCTGTCAAACGCGGTCGACGCGGGCCATTTGCGGGGCTAAACCTAACCCTGCGCACCATTTTTCCAAACCCGAAAGCCCTGCTTGATGAAAACGCTGATCGTCACCGCCCATCCGCTTGCGGACAGCCTGTGCCAGCATCTGGGGGGCTTTGTCGCCGAACAGCTGGCGGACAAGGGCCACGAAGTGACCCTGTGCGACCTTTATGCCAGCGGCTTTCAGCCCGCCCTGACCAAAGCCGAGCGCCGCGGCTATCACACCGGGCCATCCGGCACGCCCCCCGCCGCCATGGCCGCCGATCTGGCACAGGCCGAGCAACTGGTCCTGGTGTTTCCGACCTGGTGGTTCGGCGTGCCGGCCATTCTGAAAGGCTGGTTTGACAGGATCTGGGCGCCGGGCGTGGCCTTTGACCACAGCAGCGGCTTTGGCCCGATCACGCCGCGGTTGCTGGCCCTGAAACGGGTGGTGGTCGTCACGACGCTGGGGTCGCCCTGGTGGGTCGATTGGCTGGTGCTGCGCCGCCCGGTGAAACGGGTGATCAAACACGCGCTGATCGGCCCCTGCACCAAGGGGTGCCGCCTGAGCTTTGTGTCGCTTTACCAGGCCGAGACTGTCGCCCCGGCGCGGCTGGCCCGTTTCAAGGCCCGCATCGCAAGGGCCTTGGGCTGAACGGGCCGCCCTGGCCCTAGCCCTTGACCAGCCACAGGATCACCAGCCCTGTCGCCAGTGTCACCAACCCCAGCGCACGCCGCGATTCCAGCGGCATCTCGCGCAGCGCCTCAAGCAGGCGTTCGACAAGCGAAGGGGCCAGTGCGTACACCAGCCCCTCGATCACGAGGACCATGGCGATCCCCGTCAGTATGTCGGACCCGGTCACTGACCTGCGGGACCAGCCGTTTCGCTCTTGAAGTAGTCAAAGAACTGGCTGTCCGGGGTCATGACCATGGTCGAATTGCCGCCCTTCAACGCCTTTTCATAGGCCTGAAGCGACCGATAGAAGGCGAAGAACTCGGAATCCGCACCATAGGCCGTTGCAAAGATGCCGTTGCGTTCCGCGTCAGCCTCGCCTCGGATCACGTTGGCTTCCTTGTCGGCCTCGGACATGGTTTCCACCACGGTCCGGTCGGCAAGGGCGCGCACGCGCTGCGCCGCTTCGTTACCGCGGGCGATCTCGTCCGCCGCTTCGCGTTCCCGCTCGGCGCGCATCCGGGCAAAGGTCGCCTCGAGGTTCTGCGCCGGCAGGTTGGTCTGCTTGAGGCGCACGTCGACCACGTCCAGCCCCAGCGACAGCGCTTCGGCGCGGGCCTGATCGCGGATGCGGGTCATCAGTTCGCGGCGGTCTTCGGACAGGATCGTGTCCGAGGTCACCTGATCCGCACCCAGAACACCACGGATGGTGTTGTTCAGGATGCCCTGCAAAAGGCGTTCGGCCTGGGCGGTGCCGCCGGTGCTGACGGCCTGGCGGAATTGCACCACGTTGGCGATGCGATACCGGGCAAAGGCGTCAACCACCAGTCGGCGGTCGTCCGACGGCGTGACCTCGATGGTTTCGGTATCCAGCGACAGGATACGGTCGTCATAGCGCACGACCTCCTGGATCAGCGGGATCTTGAAGGCCAGGCCCGGGTCTTCCTTGACGGCCTTGATCTGGCCGAACTGAAGCACAAGCGCCTTTTCGCGTTCGTCCACCACAAAGACCGACGACAGCGCCGCCACCAGGACGATCACCAGAACCGGCAGGATGTAGGTTGTCTTTTGCATATCAGTTCTCCCCCCGGCGCAGCTCGTTCAGCGGCAGGTAGGGAACGATGCCGCCCCCATCCGATCCGGTCAGCGACTGATCGAGGATCATCTTGTCGACATCGCCCAGAACGTTTTCCATGGTTTCCAGGTACAGACGGCGACGGGTCACTTCGGGGGCCTTCTGGTATTCGGTCAGAACCGCGGAAAAGCGGCTGGCCTCACCCAGGGCTTCGTTGACGACCCGTGCGCGGTAGCCTTCGGCAACCTGCACGGTCTGTGCCGCCTGACCACGCGCCTCGGCCACCACACGGTTGGCATAGGCGTCGGCCTGGCGTTCCAGCCGGTCACGTTCCTGTTCGGCGGCCTGCACTTCGCGGAAGGCGTCGATCACCTCGCGCGGGGGGTCGGCCTTGTCGAGGTTGACACGCACCACGGTGATCCCCGAGTCGTATTCGTCCAGCGTCGCCTGGATCTGCTCTTCGGCGGTCTGGGCGATCAGGCCCCGGTCGCGGTTGAGGATCGGCGCAAGGTTGCTGGCCGCGATGATTTCGCGCATGGCGGATTCGGACACCGCCTGCACGGTTTCCGTCGGCTCTGCGATGTTGAACAGCAGCTTGGCGGGGTCGCTGATGTTCCAGACCACCTGGAATTCGATGTCCACGATGTTGGCATCGGTGGTCAGCATCAGCCCGTCGTTGCCAGCCCGGCCGCTGCCGATGGCCTCGGTCCGTTCCGAGGTCACGTTGACCACGTCATAGGTCACGAAAGGCCAGGGCGCAAAGTTCAGACCCGGATTGCCGGTGCTGGAGTATTCGCCCAGGAAAAGCTCGACCGACTGTTCTTCGGGACGCACGGTGTAAAAGCTGCCAAAGGCCCAAAGCCCGACCAGCGCCACGATGCCAAGCCCCACGGTCCCCTTGCCAAAGCTGGGTCCCTGTCCGCCGCCACCGCCGGTGCCGCGCCCGGAATTGCCGCCGCCGCCCATCAGCACGCGCAGCCGTTCCTGGCCCTTTTTCATCAGCTCGTCGATCTCGGGGATCTGGTTGTTGTCGTCAGGCCTGCGCCCGCCGCCACCGTTCTGCGGAGGCCGGCCATTGCCGCCCCCTTGCGAGCCACCGCCGCCCCCCCAGGGGCCGCCGCTGTTTCCTGCCATGAAGCCGTTTCCTTCCTTGGTCTTTTCAATTCACTGCTGTTGCAGCTTAACCTGTGCGTTTTCGTCTGAAATTCAAGCGCTGCGCACCGGGTTTCGCATCGTCACGATTTCCTCGGACATGGTGGGGTGTACCGCCACGGTCCGGTCAAAGTCTTCCTTGGTTGCGCCCATCTTGACCGCGATGCCCGCCAGCTGGATCATTTCACCCGCTCCCGGCGCGACGATATGACAGCCCAGCACCTTGCGCGTGGCCTTGGACACGATCAGCTTCATCAGCACCCGGTCGGGGCGCTCGGCAAAGGCGGTCTGCATGGGCCGGAACGAGGTGCAGTAGACCTCGATCTCTTCCTGGTCGCGCGCCTCTTCCTCGGTCAGGCCGACGGTGCCCAGTTCGGGCTGGGTGAAGACGGCCGAAGGGATCAGGTCGTGATCCACCTTGGTCGGGTTGCCCTTGAACACGGTTTCGACAAAGGCCATGCCTTCGCGGATCGCCACCGGGGTCAGGTTGACCCGGTCGGTCACATCGCCAATGGCGTAAACCGAGGGCACCTTGGTCTGGCTGTAGTCGTCCACGACGATCTGGCCATTGCGGCCCAGCTCGATCCCAAGATCCTCCAGCCCCATGTCCGCCGTGTTCGGCTTGCGCCCGGTGGCAAAGAACACCGCGTCAAAGTCGCGGATTTTGCCGTTGGTCGCCTTGACCCGGATCGGAGCGCCGACCTTGCGGACCTCCTTGACGCCATCGGTGCCGCCATATTGCGTTGCCTCGACCGGGGCATCCATGCCCTGTTCGCCCGCTTCGTCACAATGCATTTCGACGATGTTGGTGCCGGTGTGCAGGTCGATGCCGCGTTCTTTCATCGACTCGGCGATCAGCCCGCGCGCCTCTTCGTCAAAGCCGCGCAGGATCTGCGCACCGCGATAGTATTGCGTGACCTCGACCCCCAGACCGTTGAGAATGCATGCAAATTCACAGGCGATATAGCCGCCGCCGATGATCAGCACCGATTTGGGCAGTGCATCAAGGTGAAAGATGTCGTCCGAAACCATGCCCAGATGCGCATTGGGCATGTCGGGGCGCACCGGGCGCCCGCCGGTGGCGATCAGGATGTGCTTGGCGGTCTTGATCTCGCCTGTGGACAGCTCGACGGTGTGGGCATCCTTCAGCCGCGCGCGGGCGTCAAAGGTTTCCACACCCGATCCCGCCAGCAGCCTGCGATAGACCCCTTCAAGGCGGTCCAGCTCAGCCTCGAGCTTGGTCCGGAAGTTGGTCCAGTCAAAGGTGCCATCCGCGATGTCCCAGCCATAGGCGCGCGCCTCGGCGGGGGCATGGGCGTATTCGCTGGCAAAGACCATCAGCTTTTTCGGCACGCAGCCGCGGATCACGCAGGTGCCGCCATAGCGGTCCTCTTCGGCCAGGGCGACCTTGGCCCCGGTTTCGCCCGCCGCGACGCGCGCCGCGCGCACCCCGCCCGAACCGCCGCCGATTACAAAGAGATCATAGTCGAAATCGCTCATGGGTCTTCCTTTGGCCGTCTTGGATTGGGTATTTCACATGGGGCAGCGGTTGACCAGACGCTAGGTGTCGCCGGGCCACGGGCCTTCACGATGGTGTCACGGCTGGCATGGGGCGCAACCCGCGCCCCGCGCCCGCCTAGCGACCGTTCTGCGAAAAATGCTGGTAGTCGCGGGACGAAGACCAATCGCCGCCCCAGCCCCAGCCGCGCGCCTTGAAGGCGCGGGTCACCGGCCCGTCCGGCAACACGATCCCCGGCACATCGCCGGTGCGTTCATCGGCACCGTCAAAGGATTTCCCCGCCTCGGGCGAGGTATAGCCGCCTTTGACATAGGGGTTTTGCACCGGGTTGATGTCCATCGCCTTGCCAAAGGCGTGCTGCGACAACCGGTTGGTGCCGCCGACCACCCGGCAGTTGAAGGCGCTGGTGTTGTTTGCCGCCATCGACCGGCCATCGTCGCCCATGAACAGATGCACGGGGCGCATCAATTCGATCTGAAAACCGGCTGCATGAAGATCGGCAAAGATATCGAGCACATCCTCTGCCACATCGGCGGCGACGATCATCTCGCCCACGGCGCCTTGCCCCTGGAAATCCAGATGCGGGATGGACAACAGGCGCAGCGCCTCGCGACCCGGGCAACCCATCCCGGCATGCCATGACACGCCGTCCATCCGCGCCCAGACCGCATCGGGGATCGGGGCCTGGGTGCCGCGCAGGTCCTGCGCCCACAAGGGACCCGCCACGAAGAGGAAAAGGATGATGCTGCGGACCATGGAACGCATGGGGATTACTCCTGCCCAGGATGGGGCAAGAGTAGCCTGATGTCTGCGCGCAGGGAAAGCCGGGAAAACCGGACCGGCCATCCCGGACCGCGCGCGATCAGATGTCCTTGAACAGGTTGTCGTCCTCGACGAAATCGACGCGGCCTTCGGACACGGTGCCGGCGTTGATGTCGCGCACTTCGACGCGGCCATCGCCATAGCCGATCACCACCTGGTCGCAAATGTCGATGAACAGACCGTTTTCGACGACGCCCGGGATCTGGTTCAGCACCATCGCCATCTGGCGCGGGTTGCCGATGCGGCCCAGGTGCAGGTCAAGAATATGGTTGCCTTCGTCGGTGACAAAGGCCCGGTCGCCGTTCATGCGCAGGCTGGTCTGGCGGCCCATCACGTCCATCGACACCATGGTTTCCTCGATCAGGGCCTGCGTGGTCTGCCAGCCAAAGGGGATCACCTCAACCGGCAACGGAAAGCTGCCAAGGTGTTCCACCTCTTTGGCGGCGTCGGCGATCACGATCATCTGGTCGCTGGCGGTCGCCACGATCTTTTCCTGCAGCAGCGCGCCGCCGCCGCCCTTGATCAGCGACAGGTTGCTGTCGAATTCATCGGCGCCGTCGATGGTCAGATCCAGCCACTTGGCCTCGTCCAGCGAAATCACCTCGATCCCGACGTCGCGGGCCAGATCGGCTGTGCGGGTCGAGGTCGGCACGCCGCGGATCTTCAGCCCGTCTTCGCGGACCATCTCGCCAAGGCAGCGCACCAGCCAGGCGGCGGTCGATCCGGTTCCAAGTCCGACGCGCATGCCGTCCTCGACGAATTCGGCGGCGCGTTTGGCGGCCACGAATTTGGCCTTGTCGATTGGCGAAAGCTCTCCGGTCATTGTCATCCCCTGTCCTGAACGGTTGGCAGCGCCGCCCTTATAGGACGCAACCCCGGCGGGGGCGAGAGACAATTGGGCGCAATCCGCGCCCGCCGCCCCGTTTTGCACTGGCGTCCGCCGCAAAGCTGGATAGGGTCCTGCCACATGACCCTTGTTCTGCATTACGCGCCCGACAATGCCTCGTTGATCGTGCGGATTGTCCTGGAGGAGCTTGGCCTTGCCTATTCCACCCGGCTGGTGGATCGCAGCCAGCGCGCCCAGGACAGCGCCGCCTATCGTTCCATCAACCCTGCCGGCCTGATCCCGGCGCTGGAAACCCCGCAGGGCGTTATCTTCGAAACCGGGGCAATCGTGCTGTGGCTGGCCGATCGCCATGGCCGGATGGCCCCGGCACCGGATGCGCCAGAGCGCGGCGATTTCCTCAAGTGGCTGTTCTTCGTGTCCAACACCGTACACGCCGGGCTGCGCATGACCTTCTACCCCGAAAAATACGCCGGGGCCGAGCCATCGGCGCAAAGCGCGCTGCGCGCCACCCTGCGGGCCCGGCTGCGCGGCGATTTCCACCTGCTGGATACGGCGCTGGTGCAAAGCGGCGATGACTATTTCGGCGGCGACGCGCCCAATGTGTTGGACATCTATCTGGCCGCCCTGATGCGGTGGAGCGCGCTTTACCCGCAAGGGCAGACCGGCTGGTTCGACATCCAGTCCCATCCCGCCCTGTGGGAGATGGCGCAAGCGCTGGAGCAGCGTCCCGCCACGCGCGCGGCGCAACGGGCCGAAGGATTGGGGCCGACGCCCTTTACCGCGCCCAGCCTTGCCAATCCGCCTGAAGGCAGCGCAACCTGACACCTGCGCCTTTCGTGCGCCTTTCGTCGTTTTCGGCACATGGGCAGGGGCGCATCCGGTCTATGTCAGGACCAAAGCCAAATCCCGGAGCGCGCGCCATGTTTCTTTCGGTTTTCGACATGTTCAAGGTGGGTGTCGGCCCGTCCTCGTCCCATACCATGGGGCCGATGGTGGCCGGGGCGCGGTTCCTTGACCGGTTGCGCGCCCAGCCGTTCACGGCGCATGGGCTGCGCGCATCGCTGCATGGATCACTGGCCTTTACCGGCGTTGGGCATGCGACCGACCGCGCCACGGTGCTGGGCCTCGCCGGGTTTGCCCCCGACCGCTATGACCATGACAAGGCCGAGGCCGCGCTTACGCGGATTGCCGAGACCGGCGAGGTAACGCCCGAGGGGCTGCCGCCGCTGAAGTTCAACCCCAAGGAAGACCTCAAATTCGATTTCGGCCCTGCCCTGCCCGGCCATGCCAATGGCATGATCCTGATGGCGACCGACGCGCAGGGCGACGTGATCTTGCAGGATACCTATTATTCCATCGGCGGCGGTTTTGTCCTGACCGAAGCCGAACTGGCCGCCGGCAAGGACACGGATGAGGGCGCGCCGGTGCCCTACCCGTTCAAATCCGCTGCCGAAATGCTGCAGATGGCCGCCGCCTCGGGCAAGAGCATCGCGCAGATGAAGCGCGCCAACGAACTGTCGCGCCGCCCCGCGCGCGATCTGGACGATGGCATCGCGCGGATCTGGGAAGTGATGAACAGCTGTATCGAGCGTGGGCTGGAAGGCACCGGCATCCTGCCCGGCGGGCTGAAAGTGCGGCGGCGGGCCAAGGGCATCCACGACCAGTTGATGGCCGAGCGCGGCATGAACCTGCAAGCGCCCCACACCATCAACGACTGGATGAGCGTTTACGCCATGGCGGTGAACGAGGAAAACGCCGCCGGTGGGCAGGTGGTCACCGCGCCGACCAATGGCGCGGCGGGCGTGGTGCCCGCGACGATCCGCTATTGGCTGGACCATTGCCCGGGCGCGTCGCGCAGCGGCATCCCTGATTTCCTGCTGACCGCGGCGGCGATTGGCGGGCTGGTGAAATACAACGCCTCCATTTCGGGGGCCGAAGCGGGCTGTCAGGCCGAGGTCGGCAGCGCGGCGGCCATGGCGGCGGCGGGGCTGTGCGCGGTGATGGGCGGCACCCCCGAGCAGATCGAGAACGCCGCCGAGATCGCGTTGGAGCATCATCTGGGCATGACCTGCGATCCGGTCAAAGGGCTTGTCCAGGTTCCCTGCATCGAGCGCAACGGGCTGGGCGCCATCAAGGCGGTGTCGGCGGCGTCGCTGGCGCTGCGCGGCGACGGGCAGCATTTCGTACCGCTCGATTCGGCGATCGAGACGATGCGCCAGACCGGTCAGGACATGCACGAGAAATACAAGGAAACGTCGCTGGGCGGCTTGGCGGTGAATGTGCCCAATTGCTGAAGCGGCGCCCGGGGATGGCGAGGCCTCCGGCGGGAGTATTTGCACCAAGAAGAAGCGCAGGTGCGTTTGGTCAGATGGGCTTGCCTTGATCGGCGTTAGATGAGACTGGGGCGCCATGCAGGTTGAAACTTTGATCCTTGGCGCCGGCGCGGCCGGCATGATGGCGGCGGCCCATGCAGGGCCGGGTGTTCTGGTTGTGGATCACGCCAAGGCGCCGGGGGAAAAGATCCGCATTTCCGGTGGCGGGCGCTGCAATTTCACCAACATGCATTGCGATGCGCAGGCCTTTCTGGGCGGCAACCCGCATTTCCACAAATCCGCGCTGGCGCGCTATACGCAGTGGGATTTCCTGGACCTGGTAGGGCAGCATGGCATCGCCTGGCACGAGAAAACGCTGGGCCAGTTGTTCTGCGATGACAAGGCGACGCAGATCGTGGCCATGTTGCGCGCGCAGATGGACAAGGCGGGGGCCGCGCTTTGGCTGAAGACCGAGGTCAAGGGGCTGCGCCATGCGGACGGGCTGTTCCATGTGGCGCTGGACCGCGAGGGGCGGCGCGAAAGCGTTGTGGCGCGCAACCTGGTCGTGGCCACCGGCGGCAAGTCGATCCCCAAGATGGGCGCCACCGGGCTGGCCTATGACATCGCGCGCCAGTTCGATCACGCGGTGACCGAAACCCGCCCCGCGCTTGTGCCGCTGACCTTTGACAACGCGCGCTTTGCCTCGATTTCCGGGGTGTCGCTGCCGGTGCGCGCCTTTGTCCCCGGCGCCAGTTTCGACGAGGCGCTGCTGTTTACCCACCGCGGGCTGTCGGGCCCGGCGATCCTGCAAATCTCGTCCTATTGGCGCGAGGGCGAGGAGATTGGCCTGGACCTTTTGCCGGGGCTGGACCTTGCCGCGCATCTCAAAGCGGCGCGCAGCGGCAATGGCCGCAGGGCGCTGACCACCGAACTGGGCGCAGTGCTGCCCGCGCGGCTGGTCGGGCTGCTGGGCGCGGACATGGACCTGACCGGCAACCTGGCCGACCTGTCGGACAAGAGAATCGCCGCCCTTGCCGAAACCCTGAAAGACTGGCGCCAGAAGCCCAGCGGCAGCGAAGGCTATCGCACCGCCGAGGTCACGCTGGGCGGGGTTGCCACCGACAAGGTCAGCTCGTCCAGCATGATGTCACAGCAGGTCGCGGGCCTGTATTTCATAGGCGAGGCGCTGGATGTGACCGGCTGGCTGGGGGGCTACAATTTCCAATGGGCCTGGTCCTCGGCGGTGGCCGCCGGGCGTAATATCGCCAACGGCGGGCGCTAGAACTTGCAGCTAACTTTACGGAAATCGACTCCTGAGCTATATGGCGCAGGTTCCGAAGAC
The DNA here is from genome assembly GCF_029958925.1 of Tropicibacter oceani. NCBI lineage: Bacteria > Pseudomonadati > Pseudomonadota > Alphaproteobacteria > Rhodobacterales > Roseobacteraceae > Pacificoceanicola > Pacificoceanicola oceani. Next base: position 2,045,395 of record NZ_CP124616.1, on the reverse strand, counting down.
GGCCCGTGGCCGGCCTTTGGGGCGCGAAACAGCACAGAGACACAAGCCCATGTGGCGCGCCATCCGACTTTCACTACTTCTAGCCGCCTTGGCGATTCCCGCCCAGGCCGAGATGAACACCACCGCGAAACGCCTTTTCCTGCTTGAGCAAAGCGGCCTTGGCAAAGCGGGGCAGTCCCATCTGAAAAACCTCGTGACCCCGGTTTCCCTGTCCGCCCCGCAGGGCAAGGGCAACATCAGCTACTCTCAGGACTGGCTTGCGCGGCAACCGCGCGCCACCGGTGGGGCCGAATGGCGCTGCCTGTCCGAAGCCCTCTATTTCGAAGCGCGCGGCGAGACGGTCAAGGGCCTGTTCGGCGTGGCCGAGGTGATCCTGAACCGGGTCGACAGCGGGCGCTATCCCAATTCGGTCTGCGATGTCATCAACCAGGGCACCGGCCGCAAATATGCCTGCCAGTTCACCTATACCTGCGATGGCCGCCCCGAGGAAATCCACGAACCCGCCTCGTGGGAGCGTGTCGGCAAGGTGGCCAGCATCATGCTGGCGGGCGCACCGCGCAACCTGACCAGCGGCGCGACCTTCTATCACACCACCGCCGTCAATCCCCGGTGGGCAAAAAAGTTCCAGCGGACAGCCAAGATCGGCGACCACCTTTTCTACAGCCGCTGATCGGTCGTAAAAGGGCGGCGCAGGGACGTCTTCGACAAGGCGGGCGGGCAAATTGCCCGTTACCTCTGCGCCCTGTACGCCGCACTTGACCGGAGCCCTTCATGGCCGACGAAATCCGCCTTGCCTTTGCGCATCCTTCCGAACGGTCCATCGCCACCTCGGGCGAGGACCCGCGCGATCGCATCAGCCTGCGCGACCACATCGTCGAGGCCGAGATCGGCGCCTTTCAGGCCGAACGCGGCCACACCCAGCGCCTGCGCTTCAACGTGGTGGTCGAGGTGATCCCCTTTACCGGCAAGCTCGAGGATGATGTCGACCGCATCCTGTCCTACGACACGGTGACCGAGGCAATCGCCCATGAACTGGCGGCCGAGCGTCTGAACCTGCTGGAAACCCTGGCCGAACGCATCGCCGAGCGGATCTTGCTGGAGCCGCAGGCCATGCGCGCCTTTGTACGGATCGAAAAGCTGGATCGCGGCCCCGGTGCGCTGGGTGTCGAAATCGTGCGCACCCGGCGCGATTATGGCCAGCACCTGAACGAACTGGCCGGCGAAGTGGCGCAACAGCGCCCGCATCCGCGCATTGTCTATGTGTCCAACGCCGCCATGGCGCGCGACGATCTGGGCACGTGGATCGACGCGCTGGACGCGCGGCGCGCGCCGGTGATCTTTTGCGTCGGCGCCCCCGATCTGCCCGCGCCACAGACCGGCCACAAGATGACCCAGCGCCGGGTCGACCTGCTGGCGATCGAACAGAACGGCTGGATGCTGGCGGCGCGCGATCACCGCTGCAAGGTGGTCGCCACCCGCACCGAACTGGACTGGGCCATGAAGAACGGCCAGATCTGCGTCTGGGCACCGTCAAAGATCGTGCTGGATGCGACCCAGGGGCCCAAGGTGCAGCCGCGCGACTCGGTTGCGCTGGCGGCATGGTTTGCCGGCGTCATGGAGGCCTGCGAACTGGTGGTCATCGGCGAAGCCTTGCCGGAAAGCGCGCCGGTACCGCTGCGCGCGGTCACGCCGGGTGCCGCGATCTTTGACGCCTGATTGCCGGATGTGGCAGGCAAACCGCGCGCGCTGCGGGTTTTCGTCCAGGTCCCGGGCGTACGGGCCCTGATCCTGGCGCGCCGGGCCGATATGGCGCCCGGGGTTTCGCCCTTGCCAAAACGGGTCGTTTGAGCCAGTCAACAGCATGACCATGGAATATTATCGCCCCCTCGTCTGTTTCGATCCCCTTCGCCCGGATCACGCCCTGCCGGTTGCGGGCGGGCCCGGCTGGTTTACCCATGCCGCGCTGCATGTCCGGGGCGCCGCGCCCCGGATGGTTGATCTGGACGCGATCCCGGCCAATTGGCTGAACCGCATCACCGCTGCGCGCGCACCGATTGCCGGCGTTGCCTTTGATCGACCGCGCCTGATGGGCATCCTCAACGTTACACCAGACAGCTTTTCCGACGGCGGCAAGCATCATGTGGCGTCAAAGGCGCTGAACCACGCGCTGGAGATGGCCCGCAGCGGCGCCGATGTCATCGACATTGGCGGCGAAAGCACCCGCCCCGGGTCCGTCACCGTCCCGGTCGAGGCCGAAATCGCCCGGATCGAACCGGTGATCCATGCGCTGCGATCGGAAATCGGCATTCCGATGTCGATCGACACCCGCAAGTCCGAAGTCGCGAAGGTCGCGGTTCAGGGCGGGGCGGCGCTGGTCAACGATGTGTCGGGCTTTACCTACGACCCTGCCCTTGCGCTTTACTGCGCGCGCAACGCGGTTCCGGTCTGCGTGATGCATGCGCAGGGCGCTCCCGAAACGATGCACGAGAACCCGCAGTACGACGATGTGCTTCTGGACGTCTATGATTTCCTGTTCACCCAGGTGACCATGCTCGAGGCGCTGGGAATTCCACGGGCGCAGATCATCGTCGATCCCGGTATCGGCTTTGGCAAGAAAATCCCGCACAACCTGGCCATCCTGAACGGGCTTTCCCTGTTCCACGGGCTGGGCTGCCCGGTGCTTTTGGGGGCCTCGCGCAAGGGGTTCATCGGGCGGATTTCCGGGGCGCATCCCGCCTCGGAGCGCATGCCCGGATCGATTGCCGTCGCGCTTGGCGCAGCTGCGCAGGGCGTGCAGATCATTCGTGTGCATGACGTGGCCGAAACCGCGCAGGCATTGGCCCTTTGGCGGGCCGTGACTTTTGGAGACTTTGATGACTCGTAAATTATTTGGCACCGATGGGGTGCGTGGCACCGCGAACACCTTTCCGATGACGCCGGAAATGGCCCTGATGCTGGGTGCGGCCGTGGGGCGGCATTTCCGCCGCGAACACCAGGGCGTGCACCGCGTGGTGATCGGCAAGGACACGCGCCTGTCCGGCTACATGTTCGAAAACGCCCTGACCGCGGGGCTGACCAGCACCGGCATGAACGTGCTGCTGCTGGGCCCCGTGCCGACACCGGCCGTCGGGCTGCTGACACCGTCGATGCGGGCCGATCTGGGGATCATGATTTCCGCCAGCCACAACCCTGCTGCAGACAACGGGATCAAGTTCTTTGGCCCCGATGGTTTCAAACTGTCGGACGAGGTCGAGGCCCATATCGAAAAGCTGGTCGATGACGGCCCGCGCCCGGCCAAGCCGCACAACATCGGCCGCGCCAAACGGATCGACGACGGGCGCTTTCGCTATCAGGAACGGGTGAAATCGACCCTGCCGGCCGGGCTGCGGCTGGACGGCGTCAAGGTGGTGATCGATTGCGCCAACGGCGCCGCCTACAAGACCGCCCCCGAGGTCCTGTGGGAACTGGGCGCCGACGTCATCCCGGTGGGCGTGTCGCCCAACGGCTTGAACATCAACGCCGATTGCGGATCGACCAAGCCGCAGATCGCCGCCGAAACGGTGGTGGCGCATGGTGCCGATGTGGGCATCTGCCTGGACGGCGATGCCGACCGCATCATCCTGATCGACGAAAAGGGCCGGGTCGCCGATGGCGATCAGATCATGGCGCTGATGGCCGCCCGCTGGGCCGAAGAGGACCGCCTGAAAGGCGGCGCCCTGGTGGCGACGGTGATGTCCAACCTGGGGTTGGAGCGCTTCATGCACGGCAAGGGCCTGCGACTGGAACGCACCAATGTCGGTGACCGCTACGTGGTCGAGGCGATGCGTGCCAATGGCTGGAACCTGGGCGGCGAACAGTCCGGCCATATCGTGATGACCGACTATGCCACCACCGGCGACGGTCTGATGGCGGGCCTGCAATTCCTGGCGGAAATGGTGCGCACGGGGCAGCCTGCCTCGGTTCTGACGCGCAATTTCGAACCGGTGCCGCAGATGCTGAAAAACGTGCGCTACACCAAGGGCAAGGCGCCGCTGGAAACCCTTGCGGTGCAGCAGGCGATCGCCGAGGCGGAAAAACAGCTGACCGGCAAGGGCCGCCTGTTGATCCGCAAATCGGGGACCGAGCCGCTGATCCGGGTCATGGCCGAATGCGAGGACGAAGGCCTGCTGCTGTCGGTGGTCGACGGCATCGTCGCCGAGGTCCAGGCCGTCGCGGGTTAAACCCGCGACTTGCGCCGGAAGGGCGCGCTCAGCACTGCCCAGCCTCCGGCAAGAAAGGCGAACAGCGCGCTGAGCCCCATCCATCCGGTGACAAAGCCTGTGCCGGCAAAGACCGCCCCTTCGAAGGTCAGCGGCGCGGCCGGTTTGAAATTCTCCAGGGCGCGCTTTGCGATATCGCGGTCCCCCAGGTGGGTTGCCAGCTTGGCGCGCATGAAGGGCCCCGCCCCTTCCAGCGTTGCCAGATCGCCCGCCAGCTGGTCGCGGCGCGCTATGTCGGCGCGCATGTTCTGCGCCTGGCGCAGGCTCAACGCCCCTTCCTGGCCCAGCTGGTCGATCAATTCGTCCAGCGTCACGCCCACGGTTTCCGCATCCCGTTCATAGCGCGTCACCTGACGTGACAATTCATCCACCGCCCCGCCAAGGCGCTGCATGTATTGCTGCGAAAATTCGGGGAATTGCGACAGCCCCGCCGCTCCGGTCACGCCGCCCGCCAAGGCCAAAGCCCTAAAGATCATGCCTGCTCTCCTTCCGGGTCATTCTGACCGACCCTTGGCCGCCAGGATAAGGGGAAAAGCGCGGCCTGACAGCCCCCTTATGCCCCCGCCGCCAATCGGTCCCACGCGCGGCGAACCCTTGCCGGGGCCATCTGGAACGATCGGTCGGCGACGTCGCGAAGATTGCATATGTATTTGCCATCACAACCGTGACAATCTCCTTTCGCATCGGTAGTGTTCTCCTTTAAGTAGTCAGAGCCTCAAGGCCTGAATGAGTAACTCCTGGAACGGGAAACAGGTGAACCGTGCCGCATTTGATCATTGCCGACGACAACTCGCAATTTCTTGACCTTCTGACGACCTATTGCCAGTCGACGGGATGGACGGTCGAAACTTGCTTGGACGGGGACGCGCTGGCGCAGACCGTCATGGGGGGCACAGAGCCTGCCCTGGTGCTGATCGACATCAAGATGCCGAACGTCGATGGGATCGAGGTGATCGAACACCTTCAAAAGGCCCAGCGTCCGATCCGCATCAGGTTCATGACCGGCGGCGACAGCGCCCCCTTGATCGCCGCCGGGTTGATCGCATCCGCCCGGGACATGAGCGTCGGGCGCAGCATGTTCAAACCCGTCGGCAAGGAAGAATTCGTTCGCATCCTGAACGAAGAGGCTGGAAAACTTGCGCAGCTGAGCGCGCCCTAGACCAGCCCCCGGCCCTTGATCCACAAAGAAAAACGGCCGCCCCGTTCAGGGCGGCCTTTTTGTTCAGAACACGCGGTCAGGGCAAAACCCTGCCCGGTCGGTCAGGCCGATGCGCGGCCATAGATCTGCGCGATGCGTTCGATGGCCTGCTCGGGCGGCAGCTCGACGCTTTCGCCGCTGCGCCGCGAGGTCAGCTCGACCACGCCGTTCTTCAACCCGCGCGGCCCGACGGTGATGCGCCAGGGCAGACCGATCAGGTCCATGCTGGCAAACTTGCCGCCTGCGCGTTCCTTGGTGTCATCGTACAGCGCCTCAAGCCCCAGAGCGGTCAGCGAAGCATAGATCGCCTCGCAGGCGGCGTCGGCCTCGTCGTCGCCCTGCTTCAGGTTGACGATCCCGCAATGGAAGGGGGTCACGCCCTCGGGCCAGATGATGCCCTTGTCGTCGTGGTTGGCTTCGATGATGGCGCCCAGCAGGCGCGACACGCCGATGCCGTGCGACCCCATGTGAACCGGCACCTTGTCGCCCTCGGCGTTCTGCACCAGCGCGCCCATGGCGTCGGAATACTTGGTGCCGAAATAGAAGATCTGCCCAACTTCGATACCGCGGGCGGTGCGGCGGCGTTCCTCGGGGACCTCGGCAAAGATCGCTTCGTCGTGGGTTTCATCCGTGCGCGCATAGCGCGAGGTGAATTCTTCAAGAACCGCCTGGCACTGTTCGACACTGTCAAAGTCGATGGCGCGGTCGCCAAAGGTCAGATCGGTGATCTGGCTGTCATAGAAGACCTCGGATTCGCCGGTTTCCGCCAGCACCAGGAATTCATGGGTGTAATCGCCGCCAATCGGGCCGCCATCGGCGCGCATCGGGATCGCCTGCAGACCCATGCGTTCGTAGCTGCGCAGATAGCTGACCAGGTGCCGGTTGTAGGCGTGCAGCGCATCCTCTTTGGTCAGGTCAAAGTTATAGCCGTCCTTCATCAGGAATTCGCGGCCGCGCATCACGCCAAACCGCGGGCGGATCTCGTCGCGGAATTTCCACTGGATGTGGTACAGCGTCAGCGGCAGGTCCTTGTAGGACGACACGTGGCTGCGAAAGATGTCGGTGATCAGCTCTTCGTTGGTGGGGCCGTACAGCATGTCGCGGCCATGGCGGTCGGTGATGCGCAGCATCTCTTCGCCATAGTCGTCATAGCGCCCGCTTTCGCGCCACAGGTCAGCCGATTGCAGCGTCGGCATCAGCATCGGGATATGACCCGCGCGCTGCTGTTCCTCGTGCACGATGTTTTCGATGTTCTTCAACACCTTGTAGCCCAGCGGCAGCCAGGAATAGATCCCGGCGCTGGCCTGTTTGATCATCCCGGCGCGCAGCATGTAGCGGTGCGACACGATCTGCGCCTCGGAGGGCGTTTCCTTGAGGACGGGCAGGAAGTATCGGGAAAGGCGCATGGTTGACCCCAAAAGCAATGAGTTTGGGGCGTTTTGAGCCAAGCGCGACGCCTTTGCAAGAGGCAGCACAGCCACAATCCCCGGCACGGATAGCCCGGCCGCTTGCGGCCTTTGCGTGCAGATGCCACGCTGACACTCCGCATTGCCAGCCAAAGGCCTGTCATGGATCGTTTTTTCGTTCAATTCCTGCTGCTTCCCGAGGGTGCCATGATCGCCCTGGCCATGGCGTCCCTTGTCGTCGGCGCCGTCCTTGCCGGAGTATTCATCAAGGTGCGCACCCCAATGCGCCGGGTTTCGTATCTCGCAACCCTCGCGGGTTTGTCGCTGGGCGTGGCGGGCCTGCCTTATGCCTGGCTTGCCATTTCGGCCATGGCCGAGTTTGGCCTGCTTTGGCTTGTCGTCGTAGCGGTGCATCTGGGCGTCGCAGCATTTGGCGCACTGACCTACCTGGCCTCGGCGGCGCGATCGGTCGACATCACCGGCAAACCGGGCAAAGCCTGGCTGGGGTTCGTGCCGCTGGCCAACCTCTGGCTGATGTTCCGAGCGGGCGACCACGGGTCAAACGACAATCCGCCCAAGGGTTGGATGGCGGCACTGGACCCACTGGTGGTCTTGTTGGCGCTTGGCGCAATGATTGGGGCGAAAATCCTTGAAGCCCGCGCCGACGAGGTCATTGATCGGCATTCGGGAAATGCCGGACCCGCGCTGATTGCCCTGGTCACCGACGCACAGACGGTTCAGCAAAGTTTTGAAACCGAGGTCGAAAGCCTTCAGTCCATCCTGCCGATCCAGATCAACGAAGACACCACGCTTGTCTCGGCCCGCACCTCGGGCAAGACCCTTTTCTATGTGTATGACGTCACGGGCATCGGCGTGGAACTGGTGGATGGCCTTCGCCATTGGCTGGCTTTGGATTATTGCCAGCCCGACATGTTCGGCCCGGCCCTGAAAAAGGGCGGAGAGATCGTTTTCAACTATCACCAGAGCGACGGCATCCTGATCGAGGCAATCACCCTGACAGGGGCGGATTGCCCGAAGCCTTTGGACTTCTAGCCGTCCAGCAGGTCGTCCTCCTTGTCGCCTTCGACCCGCGCGGCCATCTGGTCCTCCAGTTCCTGGACCTCGTTCGACAGGTCGTCTTCGGCATGGCTGATTTCGGGTTCGGCCACCGTTTCGGGCGGCGGGGCCAGTTTCGGCGCGGGGCCCGGTTTGGCGGGGCGGGCCATGGGCAGCGGAATGCCTTCGGGAAAGATGATCTCGCGGGCGGCATCGGGCATCGAGATGCCCGCCTCCATCATTTCCTTCTTGACCCGCCGGATCAGCGCCGAGCGCAGCTTCAAAGGCGAATACTTGGTGCCGTCGAACCAGTAATAGACGGTGATGTCGACGGTGCTGTCGCCCAGCCCGTTGGCCAGAACCATCGGTTCGGGATCATTCGACACGGCCTCGTGTTCCATCAGTACGCGCATGATCACGTCCTGCGCGTCGGATATTGCCGCGTCATAGCCGATGCCCACCCCGAAACTGCCCCGGCGCGAGGCGCTGGCGGTGTAATTCTCGATCGTCGATTTGAACACGGTGGCGTTGGGGATCTGGATATGGTTGCCCTCGGGCGACACCAGCACGGTGGACCGTGTGTTCATCGAATGAACCACGCCCTGATAGCCCGCGACCTCGACGTAATCGCCGCGCCGGAACGGCTGGCGCAGCGACAACAGCAGCGAAGCCAGGAAATTCTCGGCGATTTCGCGAAAGGCGAAACCGATGACGATCCCGACGATCCCCGCGCCGCCGATCAGCGACACCGCCAGTTGCGTCAGCCCGGCGACCTGAAGCACGATGTAGAGACCGACCAGGAACACCGGCAGGGCGATCAGCCGGACGGTGATGTCACGCAGGATCGGTGTCTTGATCCGGTCCCGCAGCCCCCAGCCCGCCAGCCGCGCCACAAGGCTGGACAGGAAAAAGGCCAGCGGCAGGATCAGCACCGCCACCACGACCGAAGGTGCCGCCGCGATCGCCTGATCGCGCAGGTGGCGCAATTCGGTAAAGGCCGGGGCCAGGGTAAAGCTGACCTGCTGGTTCACCCGGATGCGGTTCACCACGGCCACCACCCCATCGGTCTTGGCCGCCAGGTCGCGTACCCAGTCCTGGCGTTTCGTGCTGTCGGTGGTGCCGTCCAGAAAGACGATGCCATCCTCGACCTCGACCATCACATCGCTGTACCAGCCCGATGCCTCAAGGATGTTGCGCAGACGCGCCTCGATCTGGTCGTCGCGCACACCGCCCTGCACGCTGACAGTCTGCTGGGTGTCGATCACCTCTTCTTCCGGGGCGGTTTCGGTTGCGGTTTCCTGCGCAGGCAGGGGCGATGCGGCCAGCATCGCAAGAAAAAGCAGGGCGGCAAGGATCTGTCTGGGCATGGGCGCTTTCGGAATGCATCAAGGGGTCAATCGGATGTCAGCCTAGGGCGCAAAGCGGCGGCTTTCCAGTAATACAATCCCCACCTGCGCGCGCGCCCTTGAAACCGCGCGGTCAACGGGCGATGTAGGGGGAAACAGCAAAGGAACGCCCATGGCCCTGCCCGTTCAGGCACAGTTCAAGTATTGGGGAATCGTCCTGGTGGTCCTGGCCGTGGTGCTGTGGTTCCTGGGCGACGTGCTGCTGCCCTTCGTTCTGGGCGGTGCCATTGCTTATTTCCTGGACCCGGTCGCCGACCGGCTGGAACGCATGGGCATGTCGCGTGCAGCCGCAACCGGGACAATCACCGTCATCGCCCTGCTGATCTTTGTAATCATGGCGGTGGCCGTGATCCCGACGCTGGTGCAGCAGACGCTTTCGCTGTTTGACCTTGCGCCGCAATTGTTCCGCGATCTTCAGGCCTTTCTGACCGAGCGCTTTCCCAGCGTCATCGTCGAAGACAGCCCGATCCGCAAAACCCTGGCCCAGATCGGCACCACCATCCAGTCCAAGGGCGGAGAGTTGCTGAACACCGCGCTCAGCAGCGCCGCATCCTTGCTGAACCTGGCGCTGCTGTTCGTGATCGTGCCGGTGGTGGCGGTCTACCTGCTGCTGGACTGGGACAACATGGTTGCCCGCATCGACGAACTGGTGCCGCTGGATCACCGTGACACGGTGCGCCAGCTGGCAGGCGACGTCGACAGGGTGCTGGCCGGCTTTGTGCGCGGCATGGGATCGGTCTGCATCATCCTTGGCATGTATTACGCGGCGGCGCTTTGGCTTGTGGGGCTGCAATTTGGCCTGGTGGTCGGGGTCATCGGCGGGCTGCTGACCTTCATCCCCTATGTCGGCGCCATCGTCGGCGGGGCACTGGCCATCGGCCTTGCGCTGTTCCAGTTCTGGGGCGACTGGTGGATGATCGTCATCGTCTGGGCGATCTTCCAGTCCGGCCAGTTCATCGAAGGCAACATCCTGACGCCGCGCATGGTGGGCAATTCGGTCGGGTTGCACCCGGTCTGGCTGCTGCTGGCGCTGTCGGTCTTCGGTTCGCTTTTCGGCTTTGTCGGGATGCTGGTCGCGGTGCCGCTGGCCGCGGCCCTGGGCGTGCTGGCGCGGTTTGCCACCAGCAAATACAGAAGCAGCCGCCTGTATCTTGGATTGATCGGAAACAGAGAGCCATGAGCCACCCTGCCCAGATGGCCCTGCCCCTGCCGACCCGCGCGGCACTGGGGCGCAGCGACTTTTACGTGACCGAGGCCAATGCCCTAGCGGTGGCGCAGATCGAAGGCTGGCGGCTGTGGCCGTCGGGCAAATTCGTGCTGTCCGGGCCTGCGGGCGCGGGCAAGACGCATCTTGCCCATGTCTGGGCGCGCCTGACCGGGGCCACCATCCTGCCCGCTGCCGCGCTGGCCCAGGCCGATATCCCGATGCTGGCCGAAGGGCCCGTCTGCGTCGAGGACATCGAAACCATCGCCGGCGACACCGCCGCCGAAGAGGCGCTGTTCCACCTGCACAACCTGGTGCTGGCACAGGGTCACAAACTGCTGATGACCGCCCGCCAACCGGCGGCGCGCTGGGGCCTGTCCCTGCCCGACCTGCAAAGCCGCGCGATGGGCGCGCAGGGCGCCGAGCTGTCCGAACCCGACGACGACCTGCTGTCGGCGCTGATCGCCAAGCTGTTTTCGGATCGCCAGATCGTGCCCGCGGGCGACGTGGTGCCCTATCTCGCGCGGCGCATCCCGCGCAGCTACACGGCCGCGCAGCTGATCGTCGAAATCCTCGACCGCGAGGCCCTGGGCCGCCCCAAGGGCGTCAGCCGCCCGCTGGCCATCGCCGTCTTTGACCGGCTGTTCGCGCCAAAGCTTTTGCCAATGGACGATACATCGACTTAACCTGCTTTCACCTTTTCAGAAAAAGCGCATCATGACCCAAGCCGATTTTCTCAAGTCCCCCCTGCCCGCCGCCGTCGAAATGCCGGACCTGGATCTGACCGGCCCGGGGCGGTTCTATAACCGGGAGCTCAGCTGGCTGGGGTTCAACTGGCGTGTCCTCGAAGAGGCGGAAAACCCCCGCGTGCCGCTGCTGGAACGGCTGCGCTTCCTGTCAATCTCGGCCACCAACCTGGACGAATTCTATACCGTGCGCGTCGCGGGCCTGCGCGAATTGGCCCACGCCGGCAACGCCACCCCCGCCGACGACGGCCTGACCCCGGCCGAACAGCTGGTGCTGATCGACGAAGACGCCCGCAAGCTGCTGGCCGAACAACAGCGGATGCTGGGCGATCTGCGTAAGGAAATGCAGGACGAAGGCATCTGCATCGTGTCGCGCGACGACCTGACCGATGCGGACAGGACATCGCTGGCCACCGATTTCCTGGAACAGGTCTTTCCGGTGCTCTCGCCGCTGGCGATCGACCCGGCGCATCCCTTTCCCTTCATCGCCAACATGGGCTATTGCCTGGCGCTGCAACTGGAACGCACCAAGGATCGCCGCCCGCTGCAGGCGCTGCTGCCGATCCCGGCGCAGATCGACCGCTTCATGCCGCTGCCGGCCGAAGACGGGCAATTCCGGTTCATCCTTCTCGAAGACGTGCTGCTGCTGCATATCGACAGCCTGTTTCCCGGCTACGCGGTCAAGGATCACTTTGGCTTTCGGGTGCTGCGCGACAGCGATCTGGAAGTCGAGGAAGAGGCCGAGGACCTGGTGCGCGAATTCGAGGTCGCGCTGAAACGCCGCCGCCGCGGCGAGGTCGTGCGCCTGACCACCAGCGCCAATGCCCCCAAGGCCCTGCGCAAGATCGTCATGCGCGAATTGCACGTCGACGAAGACGAGGTGATCGAACTGGACGGCATCATCGGTATCGCCGATGTCGCGCAGCTGGTGATGGACGCCCGCCCCGACCTGCTTTGGCCCAGCTTCACCCCGCGCATTCCCGAACGCGTGCAGGACCATGACGGTCACATGTTCGACGCCATCACGCAAAAGGACATGCTGCTGCACCACCCCTATGAAACCTTCGACATGGTGGTGCGCTTTCTGAACCAGGCGGCCGCCGACCCGGACGTGGTGGCGATCAAGCAGACGCTGTACCGCACGTCGCGCAATTCCCCCATCGTCGAGGCGCTTTGTGCCGCCGCCGAGGAAGGCAAATCCGTCACCGCCCTGGTCGAGCTGAAGGCCCGTTTCGACGAGGCCGCCAACATCCGCCAATCGCGGCGGCTGGAACGATCCGGCGCGCATGTGGTCTATGGTTTTCTCGACTGGAAAACCCACGCCAAGATCAGCCAGGTGGTGCGCCGCGAAGGCACCAAGCTGGTGACCTATACCCATTGGGGCACCGGCAACTACCACCCGATCACCGCCAAGATCTATACCGACCTGTCGTTCTTTACCTGCGACGCGGCGCTGGGGCGCGATGCGGCCAAGCTGTTCAATTACCTGTCGGGCTATGCCATGCCGGCCGGGCTGGAAAACCTCTATATCTCGCCGCACAGTCTGAAATCGGGGATGCTGGACCTGATCGAGGCCGAGATCGAGCACGCCCGCAAGGGCAAGCCCGCGCAGATCTGGCTGAAACTCAATTCGCTGATCGAACCGGACATGATCGACGCGCTGTATCGCGCCAGCCAGGCCGGGGTGAAAATCGACTGCGTGATCCGCGGCATCTGCGGGCTGCGGCCGGGCATCAAGGGGCTGTCGGAAAACATCCGGGTGAAATCCATCATCGGGCGGTTCCTGGAACATTCGCGCATCATCTGTTTCGGCAATGGCTATGGCTTGCCGCACAAGAAGGCGCGGGTTTTCATCAGTTCGGCTGACTGGATGGGGCGCAACCTGAACCGCCGGGTCGAAACCGGTGTGGAAATCCACAACGCCACCGTCAAGGCGCAGATCGTCAGCCAGATCATGGCCGCGAACCTCGCTGACACGGCGCAAAGCTGGGTGATGGAGCCGGACGGCCATTTCACCCGCCACCCGGTTCCCGAAGGGCAGTTCGCCTTCAGCTGTCACCGCTTTTTCATGGAATACCCATCGCTGTCCGGGCGCGGGTCGGCCGGGGCGGCGGATGTTCCCAAGCTGACGCATACGGACGATTAACACCTTGCGGTTAAACCGGGATGGCAGGCCAACCCCCTGCATTCCCGTCACAAAATCGCCCCAAAATGGTCGCGCCAGCGCCGCAAAACCTTAACCGCAGGTTAACGTGACTGGCGCAGTCTGCCTGTGCACTCGAAACAGGTGGCGCGGTCCGCGTTCAACGGCCCGCAGCGTTCAAAAGACGCCGACACGGCCGCAGCGCGGCCCTTGTGGCGTAGAAGACGCCTTGACCCATCATGAGGCGAAAACCATGTCGAGTATTTTGACGAACAACGCGGCCACCACGGCCCTTGCCACCCTGCGAAACATCAATTCGCAGCTGGCAGAAACCCAGAACCAGATTTCAACCGGCAAGGCGGTTTCCGGCGCCAGGGACAACGCCGCCGTCTGGGCCATTTCCAAGACCATGCGCGCCGATATCGCCGGATTTCAGAACGTGTCCAACAGCCTGATGCTGGGCCAGTCCACCATGGCCGTCGCCCGGCAAGGGGCGGAAACCATCACCGAGCTGCTGACAGACATCAAGGGCAAGATCGTTTCGGCGCAGGAAGGCAACGTCGATCGCGAAAAGATCCAGAACAACATCAAGGCCTTGAAAGAACAGATCGAGGGGATCACCGGCTCGGCCGCCTTCAATGGCCAGAACATGCTGCAAAACAACGGCACCGACGCCGGCAGCGGCACGATCAGCGTGCTGGCCTCGATTGATCGCAGCGGCAGCGGCGTGTCCAGTTCGGACATGACCTTCAACCGGCGCGACATGGGCACCGGCGCCCAGTCCATCGCCGCCACCGGCGGCACCTTTGCCGCCGCCGCGGCCACCGGCACCGTCAACGCCACCCAAAGCGCCACCATCGACCTCAGCGCCGTCACGGTCGAGGCGGGCGCGGCCTTTTCGCTGTCGGTCTATGGCACCGATGGCAACAATTCGGCCTTTGACCAGGCCAGCTATCGCACCACGGCGGGGGCCAATGAAACCCAGGCCGAAATGGCGACCAGCGCGCTCAGCTATGTTGCCCGCGACGGCGACACCATGGCCGACGTCGCCAAGGCGCTGACCCGCGCCTGGGACAACTATTCCACCGAAAACAACCTCGACCCTTCCGTGCTGAACATCGAGGCATCGGGCCGGTCGCTGAAAATCTCGTCCACGGTGACCGATGGCACGGATTCGATCGCCGTCAACGTCAACAAGCTGGGCGCTGATGCCGCGAACACCATCGGCGGCGGGCTGCAGACGTTGGGGGACATCGACGTGACCACCAATGCCGGCGCCAGCAAGGCCCTCAGCCAGATCGAAGGGCTGATCAACTATGCCATTGATGCGGCGGCGGGATTTGGCTCGGACCAGGGCCGGATCGACACCCAGTCCGACTTTGTTTCCAAGATTTCGGCCACCCTGCGCGATGGCGTGGGCAAACTGGAAGATGCCGACATGGAGGACACCTCAGCCCGGTTGCAGGCCCTGCAGGTACAACAGCAGCTGGCGGTTCAGGCTTTGTCCATCGCCAACAGCCAACCCCAGCAGCTTTTGGCGCTGTTCCGCTAAAAATTGCCCCGTGCCCCGCCCTTGGTCTGGGCGGGGCGCGCCAAATCTGCGACAGTTGACGCAAGGTCGCGCGATTCCTCGTCACTGGCCTCTTGCCCCCGTTTGACCGGATGGGCATTCCGGACACGGCTGATTTGGGGATGACCATGAACAAACATACCGAACCGGATCACGGCGACTGGGGCCCTTTCGGACGCCCCATCTTTGACGATCCCAAGTCGCGGCACCTGAAACGGGTTGGCGTGGTGGACATCGGATCGAACTCGGTCCGCCTGGTGGTCTTTGACGGTGCCGCCCGCAGCCCCGCCTATTTCTACAACGAAAAGGTGATGTGCGGCCTGGGCGCCGGCATGACCGAAAGCGGCAAGCTGAACCCCGAAGGCAAGCGGCGCGCGCTGTCCGCGATGAAGCGGTTCCAGATGCTGGCCAAGGGGATGGAGCTGCCCTTTCTGACCGTCGTCGCCACCGCAGCCATGCGCGACGCCGAAGACGGCCCCGCCTTTCAGCAAGAGCTGGAGCAAGCCACCGGCCTCAAGATCCACGTCATCGACGGCGAGGAAGAGGCCCGCCTGTCGGCCCAGGGCGTGCTGCTGGGCTGGCCCGGCGCCTACGGGCTGATCTGCGATATCGGCGGCTCGTCGATGGAGCTGGCGGAAATCCACGACGGCAAGGTCGGCAAGCGCATCAGCTCTCCGCTTGGGCCGCTGAAGTTCAAGGACATGGAAGGCGGCGCCGAGGCCCGCAAGGAACACATCAAGACGGTCATCAAGGGGCTGGCCGACTACATGGGGTCGCAGAACGACCGCCTGTTCCTGGTCGGCGGCAGCTGGCGCGCCATTGCCCGCATCGACATGGAGCGGCGCAATTACCCGCTGCACGTCTTGCACGAATACCGCATGGATGTTCAGGCGGTGACCGACACCATCGCCTTTATCGAAACCTCCGACCTCGAAGAACTGCGCAAGGCCTGCTCTATCTCGTCGGCGCGGATGGACCTGGTGCCCTATGCCTGCGAAGTGCTGTCGCGGCTGATCAAGACCTTCAAACCCAAGGACATCGCGGTATCCAGCTACGGCATCCGCGAAGGCATGCTGTACGAACAGATGCCCAAGGAAGTGCGCGAACGCGACCCGCTGATCGAGGCCTGCCGCTTTGCCGAACGCAAGGACGCGCGCCTGCCGGGGTTCGGCCGCAAGCTGTACAAATTCGTTCTGCCGCTATTTCCCGACGCCGACGCGGCGCGCCTGCGCATCGTGCGCGCCGCCTGCCTTCTGCATGACGTCAGCTGGCGCGCGCACCCCGATTACCGGGCCGAGGTCTGTTTCGACAATTCCACCCGCGCCAACCTGGGTGGGTTGAAACATTCGGAACGGGTGTATCTGGGGCTTGCCCTGTTGCACCGCTATCGCAACCGCCGCGAAGGCACCCATTTCGAAGCGATGTATGGCCTGTTGACCGAGGCAAAGCAGACCGAGGCCGAAATCCTGGGCAAGGCCATGCGCCTGGGCGCCATGCTGTGGATGATGGATGCCGGACAGGACAAGGTGCGGCTAAGCTGGGATGCCTGGACCAAGCGGCTGTGCCTGCACCTGTCCAAGGACGCCGCCCCGCTTTACGGCGAGGTCACGGAATCGCGGTTCCGATCACTGTCAGAATCGCTGGGCGCGCTGGCCGCAGACGTCGAGATTTCCACCGAAGAGCCCGAGCACGACGAATAAAGGCACGCGCTGGGTAGATCACACAGCCAGCCCGGACTGCGTGTCTGGCTTGGCGGTCTGGCTTGGTTAAAGCTCGATCTCGCCGCCCTCGGGGATTTCGTCCGCAAGCTCCTGCTCGGTCTTCTTGCGCAGGATGATGTCGCCATTGGGCAGCATTTCAGGGGGGTGATAGGCCGACCAGTCCTGTACCTGGCCCATCAGATCCTTGAGCGCGGGGCCCATTTCGGCGGCAAAATCGTCCAGAAAGGGCTTCATTTCCTGCGCCATGCCTTCAAGATCCTTGAGCGCCGGCTCGACCTCGGACATCAAGCCGCGCAGGAACAGGCGCGCGCCTTCCTCCATCAGGTTGAACCCGTCCTCTTCGGCAGGCGCGTCCTGCGCCGCAAGCGGCGCGGCGATCAGAGACAGGGCAACAAGGGGCGCAGCAATCCGTTTCATGCGACCAATATAGGATGGCAGATCGCGTTTGATAAGGGGTGCGTGGCCCTGCCCCGCCCTGCAGGCCAAACCGCGCGCATTGCCGCCGCCCTGCGCCGCGCCCCGCAAGGCGCGCTTTGCCTAAAGGTCGATGTCCAGCGTCACCGGAAAATGATCCGAGGCCGCCAGCAACGCTTCGCGCAGCTCGGGCGTTGACCAGCACACCGGATCGTCGAACGGATGCCAGATCCGCCATTTCGGCGAATGGGCGCGCAGGTCCTCGGACACCATCACGTAATCCAGCAGCGCCTGCAGATAGCGCTTTTCCGACGGCAGGTAGAACCGCGCCGTGGTGGGTTGCGCGCTGATCCGGCTGGCCAGCGCCCGCGATGCATGCGGATCGAACAACGGCGGCCCGCCGTCCCCGGCAACAATCTCGACCGAGCTGCGCCCGAACAGGTTTTCGTATTGGTCCAGCCCCGGGCCATCATTCAGATCGCCCATCACGATCAGGCTGTCGCCCGCCGCCAGATGCACCTCGATCCGCCGCCGCAGCCAGATCGCCTGCGCCAGTTGCTTGCGCCGGTTGGCAATCGACATCTGCATGATCTCATCATGGCCGCGCGCGCCGTGTGGCGCCTTGGACTTCAGATGCGCGCCGATGATCCGCAGGCTGCGCCCGGACACCGTTTCCACCGCCACCTCGAGCGGCGGCTTGGAAAACCGCACACGATCCTTGGTGGCGTCGATGTCCAGGTCGATCTCGTAGACATGGTCAAAGCGCGGCGGCGCGCTGTCCTGCCCGCCTTGCGGATCGTGGCGGGCGGACAACACATAAGGATCATACAGCAGCGCGATTTCCTGCTGGGTGTCATTGGCAAAACCTGTGACGATCCCGCGCGTGCGCAGATCGTAAGCCTCGACAAAGCTGGTCAAGGCGCGCACGGTGCTGCGGCGCGTGTTGGTGTCCGGCGCCTCGATCAGCAGGATCGCATCGGCATCCAGCGCGGTAAAGACGATCCCCAGCGCCTCGGCCTGTTGCTGGCGGGTCACGTTGTGCCGCGCCGACCAGGCATTGTCAGCCTTAAGCCGCCCCTTGTCGTCGAACAGCGCGTCGAACCATTCCACGTTGTAGGTGGCCAGCCGCACGCCCGCGCCCTCAGGCCGCGCGCCGCGCCGAGATTTCCTCCCAGGCGCGGTTGATGTCGGCCAGCCGCTTTTGCGACAGCTGCACCGCCTCTTCGGGCACGCCGCGCGCGATCATCACGTCTGGATGGCTGTCGCGCACCAGCTGCCGGTAATGCTTGCGGATTTCGTCCAGCGGCATGTCCGGCGACACCCCCAGAACCGAATGCGGATCGCGCTGCGCATCGGGCACGAAACGCGCGCGCACCGCCATGAAGCGCGGCTGCTCCATGCCGAAAATCTGCGCCACCCGTTCCAGAAAGGCGTCTTCGTTGGGGTGATACTGGCCGTCCGCCATGGCGATGTGGAACAGCCCCTCCATCAGGTCGCACAGCGTGGGCGAACCTGTGCCGAACATGCCGGCGATCCGGCGGGCGTAATCCTCGAACCCGGCGACGTCCTGACGGGCCAGGTTGAACACCCGCGCCGCGCCTGCCTCGTCCTCGGGGGCGATGGCAAAGACCTCGCGAAAGGCGCTGACCTCGTCCCGTGTCACCTGACCGTCGGCCTTGGCCATCTTGGCCGACAGGGCGATGACGGCGATGGTAAAGGCGATGGTCCGTTCCGGCGGGCTGCGCAGGTGTTCGAAAACCGCGGCCAGGCCTTCGCCATTGGTCAGCGCGGCAAGCGCGGTGGTGATGCGGGTCCAGATCGACATGGGCGCAGCTTACGCCTTTGCGCGGGCAGTGTCAGGTCGGGTTTCACAGAATTTTCTGCATCAGCACAAGGTCGATCCAGCGCCCGAACTTGTACCCCACCTCGGGCAGGCGGGCCACGTCGGCAAAGCCGACCGCGCGGTGGAACCCCACGGCACCGGGGTTTTCGCCGCTGATCCCGGCCCAAAGGCTGTGCACCCCCTGATCGCCAAGCGCCGCCTCGAGCGCGGTCATCAAACCGCGCCCCGCCCCCTGCCCGCGCGCCTCGGGCGTCAGCTGGATCGAATGTTCGTAGGTATAGGCATAGCCCGGTCCGCCGCGAAACTGAAAGGCGGTGGCAAAACCGCGCAGATGGCCGCCAATCTCGGCCACCTGGAAAAGCGGCCCTCGGTGCACGATGTCGGCGCCGATCCCTTCGGCAGTCTTGCGCGCGGTGGTAAAGGTGATCGCGGTGTTGTCGATCACCTCGTTCCAGATGGCCGCGATTTCGGCCGCGTCCTCTTCGCGCGCCGGACGAATGATCAGGCTCACAGCAGGCACACCTCGTCGTTGACGGTGATCCGCGCGGCAAGCCCGGCCTTGTCGGCAGTTTCAAAGCCCACCAGCGGGGCCTGCAGATGTGGTTTCAACAGGGCTTCGAGGGCCTGCGCATCGGGGTGGCGCACGGTCAGGCTTTGCAACTGAACCGGCGCGCCCGTCATGGATTTACCCGGGGGCGGCACGTCATCGTGCCATTGGATCAGCGCTGGAAACATTCCGTCAAAGGGCAACTGCCCGTTTTGCGGCACCGCCATGGCCCAGCGCAGCACCCCGCGCGACAGCTCGACCCGGCGGCCCGCCATCGGCAGCGCCCGCAAGGCCGCGTCAAGGTCCGGCACCCGGCAGATCCATTTGTCCAGCCGCGCCGGTCCCTTGAAATCATCCAGCCCGAACCAGCGCGGGTCCGGGGGCGGCGGCGCAGCGGGATCGCAGGCGATCGCCTCGATGTACAAAAGCGGCGCCATGCCCAGCAACATGTTGTGGGTGCCAAACCGTTCATGCGTGCCGCCATGCATCATTGGCAGGCCAAGCGCATCCTCGACCACATGCACGGCCTCTTCCAGGGTCTCTCCGAGAACGGCGATATGATCCAATTCCAGCATGGGCGCGCCTGAAAAGTCAGCAATTCAGCCACGATAGGACAGGCTTTTGCCTCTGCCTAGACCGAAAGTCGCGCCAGCGTGCCCGAATTTCCGGTACGCCCCCCCGAATGCACGGGCAGCGCAACGAAAAAGGCGCGCGTCCCGCCCGGGGCGCGCGCCTTTCGCTGACAGGCGGTCAGTTCAGGCCTGACGGGTCTCGCGGATGATCCGCAGGATGTCCTGCGCGGCATTGGGGATGTTGGTCCCCGGGCCAAAGATCGCCTTGACCCCCGCCTTGTACAGGAAGTCATAGTCCTGCTGCGGGATCACCCCGCCGCAGATCACGATGATATCCCCCGCGCCCTGATCCTTGAGTTCCTGCACCAATTGCGGCGCCAGCGTCTTGTGCCCCGCTGCCTGGCTGGAAATCCCGATCACGTGCACGTCGTTGTCGATGGCGTCCTGCGCGGCCTCGGCGGGCGTCTGGAACAGCGGGCCGACGTCGACGTCAAAGCCGATATCGGCAAAGGCCGTGGCGATCACCTTGGCACCCCGGTCATGGCCGTCCTGCCCCATCTTGACCACCAGCATGCGCGGGCGGCGGCCTTCGTCCTCGGCAAATTGGTCGACCGCCTTCTGGATCGCGGCAAAGCCTTCGTCGCCTTCGTAGGCGGCGCCATAGACGCCGGCCAGGGTCTTGACCTCGGCGCGGTGACGGCCGAATTCCTTTTCCATCGCCATGCTGATCTCTCCTACGGATGCGCGGGCGCGGGCGGCTTCGACTGCCGCCTCCAACAGGTTTCCGCCCTCTTTGGCGCGCCGGGTCAGTTCGTCCAAGGCCGCCTCGCAGGCGGCTTCGTCACGGCTGGCGCGGATTTTCTCAAGCCGGGCCACCTGCCCGATGCGGACCTTGGCGTTGTCGATATCAAGGATGTCGATCGGGTCTTCCTTGGCCAGCTTGTACTTGTTGACGCCGACGATCACGTCGGTGCCCCGGTCGATTTCGGCCTGACGGCGGGCGGCGGTTTCCTCGATCCGCAGCTTGGGCATGCCGCTTTCCACGGCCTTGGTCATGCCGCCCATCTCGTCGACTTCGGCGATCAGTTTCCACGCCTCTTCGGCCAGATCATGGGTCAGCTTTTCGACATAGTAAGACCCGGCCAGCGGATCGACCACCTTGGTCACGCCGGTTTCTTCTTGCAGGATCAGCTGGGTGTTGCGGGCGATGCGGGCGCTGAATTCGGTCGGCAGGGCAATCGCTTCGTCCAGCGCGTTGGTGTGCAGCGACTGGGTGCCACCCAAGACTGCCGACATCGCCTCGTACGCTGTGCGGATCACGTTGTTATAGGGGTCCTGTTCGGTCAGCGACACGCCCGAGGTCTGGCAATGGGTGCGCAGCATCTTGGAGCGGTCGCTCTTGGCGCCCAGCTCGGTCATGATGCGGTGCCACAGCATCCGTGCGGCGCGCAACTTGGCAACCTCCATGAAGAAATTCTTGCCGATGGCAAAGAAGAACGACAACCGACCCGCAAACTTGTCGATGTCCATGCCGGCCTCCATGGCCGTTTTGACGTATTCCTTGCCGTCCGCCAGCGTATAGGCCAGCTCCTGCACCAACGATGCGCCCGCCTCTTGCATGTGGTAGCCGGAAATCGAAATGCTGTTGAACTTGGGCATCTCGTTGCTGGTGTATTCGATGATGTCCGCGATGATCCGCATCGAGGGCGCGGGCGGATAGATATAGGTGTTGCGGACCATGAATTCCTTCAGAATGTCGTTCTGAATGGTGCCGGACAGAATGGATTTGTCATGGCCCTGCTCTTCGCCCGTGACGATGAAGTTCGCCAGGATCGGGATCACCGCGCCGTTCATCGTCATCGACACGCTGACCTGATCCAGCGGGATGCCGTCGAACAGGATTTTCATGTCCTCGACCGAATCGATGGCCACGCCCGCCTTGCCGACATCGCCCACCACGCGGGGGTGATCGCTGTCATAGCCGCGATGCGTCGCCAGGTCGAAGGCAACCGAAACCCCCTGCTGACCGGCGGCCAGCGCCTTGCGATAAAAGGCGTTCGATTCCTCGGCCGTCGAAAAGCCGGCGTACTGCCGAATGGTCCAGGGACGACCCGCGTACATCGTCGCCTTGACCCCGCGCGTAAAGGGGCCGACGCCGGGCAGCCCGCCCATGTGCGGCAGGCCCTTGGTGTCATCCTCGGTATATAGCGGTTTGACCTCGATACCTTCGAGTGTGTTCCACGTCAGGTCGTCCAGGCTACGGCCGCGCAGTTCCTTTTCAGCGAGTTGGCGCCAGTCGTCGGGCAGATCCGTCATCGTTTTGTCCTCTTTTATCAAGGCCCGCGACCAGCTGTATCGCCGGTTTTGCGGGCTCGGGGTCCTCTGTCAGTCGGGCCAGACCATCGGCCCCGGCGCGCAGCCAGAACAGATCGTCGGCATAGGCCTCGCGCAGCCGCGCGGCCTGAAGGTCGGAAAAGGGGTGCCAGCGGCCATCCCCCCGGGGCAGCATGTCGGGGTCTTCGCCGCGCTCTTCCAGCACGGCCCGCAGCTGGGGCAGACGGGGGCGCTGGTTGACCCAGAATTCATCCGGCCGCGCCTTGGGCGGGAAAAGCGACCCGGTCATTTCCGCAAAAAGCCGGTCCGGGCGCGGGCCATAGCGTTCGAAGGGCGATACCAGGATTTCCGCATCCGGGCAGGCACAGGCCAGATCGGTGATCACATGGCGCCAGCTGCGCGGCCCCAGCGACAGCTGTTCCAGCGCCGCCGCGGGCGGGATGCCGCCGCCGCGCGGGATCAAGTAGGCCATCGACGAGGCCCACCAGCTTTCCAGCGATCGGATCTGCAGAACGACCCGGCGTATCGGGCTGAACGCGCCGTTCAGCCGCGCCATGCGTTCCCCCACCTCGGGATACAGCAGGCGCGCGCGCAGGCAGCGCCGCGCCGTGCCGATCATGTTTTCGTCCGACACGATCAGAACCGCCGCGCCATTGCGCGCCGCACCCTTCATGTTCAGCTGCACACGCCCCACCGCCCGGCGCGTCTGGTCCGGTGTCTCGGGGCGGTCGGCGACCCCGTGCAGCAGGCCCTTGCGCGTGCGCCCCGGCCCCCAAAAGCCGATGGACTGGTTCGCCAAAGCCCGCGCATTCGCCTGCATGAAGCGCTGGAAACTGGTAGAGCCGGTGCGATGCGCACCCAGATGCAGAATGACGTCCATGGACTGTCCAGACCTTGCAATGCGCGCGCGGCCATGCCGCTGCGCTGTTTCGCCAGGCCGGCAAGGTGCGCCATGCAGTCTCACGATCCGGTTAAAGGTAAAATTTTCACGGGTGGTGACCGCTTGACCCTGTGCAGCGCCCCACCCCGCCCCTATATCTGAAGGTATGAAGAGATTGATCCACATTGCGTTTTCGGCGCTGTTCCTGACGGTCGCCGCTGCGCCCCAAGCCATTGCCGCCGAAGATGTGCTGCCCGATCCGCCAATCATCGAGGCGTCGCAGACATCGCTGGCCGACTGGATGTGGCTGAAACGGCCCGTGGTGGTCTTTGCCGACAGCCCGGCCGATCCGCGATATGTCGAACAGATGCAGCTGATCCTGGAACGCATCGACGCGCTGGTGCTGCGCGACGTGGTGGTCATCACCGACACTGATCCGGCCGCCGGCAGCGAAATCCGCAAGGCGCTGCGCCCGCGCGGGTTCATGCTGGTGGTTCTGGCCAAGGATGGTTCGGTCGTGATCCGCAAGCCGGCGCCCTGGGACGTGCGCGAAATCAGCCGCTCGATCGACAAACTTCCGCTGCGCCAGCAAGAGGTCAAGGACCGCCGCGACGCGCTGCGCCAGTAGCCTAGCTTTTGGTGCGCATGAAAAACGCGGTTTTCGCCGGTTTGTACAGCAGCACCATGGAATAGGTGACCGGGTCGTAGATCATCATGGTATCGGGCGACATCAGCACCGAATAGGCATCGGCGGCAAAGGCATCGTCCATGCAGCGTTTGCCCGGGCCGACAAAGCTGGCCAACATGCCAAGCCCCTTGAACAGGTTGATCGACATCAGTTGTTCCGACACCTGGTTCGGGGTCACCCCCGGAATGTCGAAGGCCACCGTCTGCCCGTCCTGCAACAGCGGAATCGCCGCGCGTACCGAGGTCATCAGGACCGGGCCGCGCGTGCGCCGCACCTCTTGCGAGACAACCGCAAAGCGCGCCACGGTGCAGTCCTTTTCCGAGGTGAACTGTTCGGTTTCGGCCAGGAAGATCCAGGGCGCGACGATCGCCCTTGCCTCCTGCTCGGTGTCGAGCTGACAGGCCGTCAGCAAGGCCGCGGCTGTCAGCATCAACACCAGTCGCCGAAAGGTCCGGCCGAGCATGCGCACCCCCTAGAAAGCAAGCTTTCGCAAGGATAGCGGCAAAGTCTGAAGACTTCGTTGCCTGCGCATATGGTCCCGGCCGGAACATCAGGGCCTATTCGAATTCCATGATCACATCGTCAACCGCAAGGCTGTCGCCCGCCGCCGCGTTGATCTTGGTCACGGTTCCGGCGCGTTCGGCGCGCAGGATGTTTTCCATCTTCATCGCCTCGACGGTGCACAGCGCCTGGCCTTCCTGGACCTGCATGCCGACCTCGACGTTGACCTTCACGATCAGGCCGGGCATCGGGCACAGCAGCATTTTGGAGGTGTCGGGCGGCAGTTTTTCCGGCATCAGCGCGGCCAGTTCGGCCTGACGCGGCGTGCGCACATTCACCTTCATGTCCGCGCCGCGGGTGCGCAGGCGGAAGCCCTGGGTGATCTTGTCGACCTTCAGAACCAGCGGCGCGCCATCCACGGTCATCTTGGCAAGGCTGTCGCCCGGCGTCCAATCCCCCTCGACGCGCAGCGCGGCGCCATCGGCGAAACTGACGGTCGACCCGTCGTGGTCGGCGGCAATCGTCACGTCAAAGCTGACACCCTGCAGCGCGACGTTCCAGTCCTCGCCGACATGGCGTTCGTGGTTGTCGATCCGCCCCGAAATGCGCGCGCGGCGGATTTCTGCAACCCGGTTCATCGCGGCGGCAGCGGCGGCAACGCGGCGCAATTCCGGCTCGGCCAGGGTCACACCTTCGAAGCCCTCGGGGTATTCCTCGGCGATGAAGGCGGTGGTCATGTCGCCCGAAACGAACTTGGGATGATCCATCACCGCCGCGACAAAGGGCAGGTTGTGGCCGATGCCTTCGACCTCAAAGCTGTCCAGCGCGTTGCGCATCACCTCGATCGCCTCAAGACGGGTCGGCGCCCAGGTGCACAGCTTGGCGATCATCGGATCGTAATACATGCTGATCTCGCCGCCCTCGAAGACGCCGGTATCATTGCGCACCACGCCTGCGCCCAAGGGGCCCTCGGAGGGCGGGCGATAGCGGGTCAGACGGCCGATCGACGGCAGGAAACCGCGATAGGGATCTTCGGCATACAGGCGGTTCTCGATGGCCCAGCCGTTGATCTTCAGGTCTTCCTGCTTGATGCTCAGCGGCTCGCCATTGGCGACACGGATCATCTGTTCGACCAGGTCGATGCCGGTGATCAGCTCGGTCACCGGATGTTCCACCTGCAGACGGGTGTTCATTTCCAGGAAATAGAAGTTGCGATCGCCATCGACGATGAATTCGACGGTCCCGGCGCTGGTATAGCCCACGGCCTTGGCCAAGGCGACCGACTGTTCGCCCATCGCCTTGCGGGTGGCTTCGTCAAGGAAGGGCGACGGCGCCTCTTCGACGACTTTCTGGTTGCGGCGCTGGATGCTGCATTCGCGTTCGTGCAGGTAAACGCCATTGCCATGCGCGTCGCACAGAACCTGGATTTCGATGTGCCGCGGCTGGGTCACGAACTTTTCGATAAAGATGCGGTCATCACCAAAGCTGCTGGCGGCTTCGTTCTTGGACGACTGGAACCCCTCGCGGGCCTCTTCGTCATTCCAGGCGATCCGCATGCCCTTGCCACCGCCGCCGGCGCTGGCCTTGATCATCACAGGATAGCCGATCTGGTTGCTGATCTTGACCGCCTCGTCGGCGTCCTCGATCAGCCCCATGTAACCCGGAACCGTGCTGACGTTGGCCTCCTGGGCGATCTTCTTGGACGTGATCTTGTCACCCATCGCCTCGATCGCGCCCTTGGGCGGTCCGATAAAGGCGACGCCGGCCGCTTCGAGCGCCTCGGCGAACTTGGGGTTTTCCGAAAGGAAGCCATAGCCCGGGTGCACGGCCTGCGCGCCGGTCTGCTTGATCGCATCCATGATCTTGTCGATCACGATGTAGGACTGGTTGGCCTGCGGCGGGCCGATGTGCACCGCCTCGTCGGCCATTTCCACGTGCAGCGCGTGCCGGTCCGCGTCCGAATAGACGGCGACGGTCTTGATGCCCATCTTCTGGGCCGTCTTGATGACCCGGCAGGCGATCTCGCCCCGGTTGGCGATTAGGATCTTGTCGAACATGTCTGTGTCCCCTCTTGTCTATTGGCCCGGCACGGGCGCGAAAGTCGCGACATGAAAACGCCGCCCGCGGGCAAAACCCGGGGCGGCGGTCGCTTGTCTGGTCAGCCGGGGCAGCGCCCGGCCGGATTCACGAATGGCAGCGCTGACGCGATGCTCAGTTGTTCTTGCAGATACCCGGCGTGAGATCGTCACAGACGACCCCCGCGACGCCGCCAACGGCCGCGCCTGCGGCGACGTTGTTCCCGGTTGCGGCCGCCGTTGCGGCGCCCGCGCCTGCCCCGATGAGGCCGCGCTCAAGGTCGGTGCCTTCGCAGGCGACAAGCCCGGCACAGGCCACAAGGGCAAGGGTGATGCTTTTGATGCGCATGACGTAATCTCCGATGTCTGCTCGGCCGCACGGTGCGACGCGGTCCATCTGGCCAACGTCGCCCGGCGGTCAATTGTTCCCCGCGATACGGGCCGCGGGTTCTGAATAAGGGTGCCGGACGGGCCGCGAAGGGACAGGCAGCGCCGTCCGGCAAGGGATGGGTCACGGGTGCTGACGCACAAAGGCGGCTTGGGGGACACACGTGATGCAGCCAGATTGCCCGGCTTTGCTTGCCTCGCAAGAGGCAAGAGCCATGCGCCAGACCCATAGGCCTTTTCTTGCGCAAACAGGGGGGAAATCGGCAAGAACATGCTTAACGCCCGTCCTCGAAAATCTCGGGAAAGGACCGGCGCGCGGCCTCTTCGTCGATGACCAGCAGCGCGTCATAGCTTTCGGGGTCAAAGGGTTCCTCGGCGGGCAGCACTTCGCGGCCGAACAGCCAGGACAGGCGCCCGGCATCCAGGTTGCCACGCTCGAACGGCTGATCGCCGAAATGCGTCCAAAGCGCCGCCATGAAACCGGCATCGGCGCGTTTGTCGGCCGGACGGCGGTCGCGATAGCGTTCGCGCTCGACAAGCGGCGTCACCCCCTTGGGGTTGGCACGGCGCAGGGTGAACTGGAAATCGGTGCCGGTCAGGCGCCCGGGAAAGCCGCGGTGCTTCAGCATGCCCCGCCCTCCTGAGTTGAGAAAGACGGGAATGACAGGCCGCGCCGCAGAATGCTTTGGATCGGGGCGGGCCAGCGCGCAGGGTGTCCTGTGCCGAAACCGGCGCCAGGCAACAGCGAGGCGGGCGTCCAGGACGCCCGCCCCGTTTTTGGTTTACTTGTACTTGCCGGTGTAGACGGGCTCGACGCTGATCGGCTCGGGGTCGACCACGACGTACTCTTCTTCTTGCTGACCGCCACAAGCCGAAAGGCCTGCAACAAAACCCAGCATGGCAAGAAGCTTGATGCTCTTGGACATCTCTTACTCCTGTCAAATTCAACAAGGCCTGCAAGGCGATCCTGCC
Organism: Tropicibacter oceani; assembly: GCF_029958925.1. Lineage (NCBI taxonomy): Bacteria > Pseudomonadati > Pseudomonadota > Alphaproteobacteria > Rhodobacterales > Roseobacteraceae > Pacificoceanicola > Pacificoceanicola oceani. The sequence continues at coordinate 2,017,473 of NZ_CP124616.1, read as the reverse complement.
CCATCAGACCCCATTTCGAGGTAACGATTGCTTGGGTGCAATCGACGCTGAGGATACCTGTGAGCGATTTGAAAAGATACGATCCGCCAAGCAAGATATGGCGCTGTGACGGGAAAGCCTCAGAAACTTGTCCACATGAGAGTCGCGCCGCAAGATATTGTGTTTTCATCAAAAAGGTTCCCATATGCAGAGGTCGTTTTTGATGCTGAAACTCTCGAAAAACTGTGTGACGCCGGGGGTCATGACGCCGAATTCGACCGGCTGCGCCATCAGCGTGATCACGATGCGGGCCGCTTGTGGGCCGGTTTCGTCCAGCCGCGTCATGGCAAATTCGTTGCACAGAAAGTCCATGTCGGCCGCCACCGCCTGGTAATCGGCACCGCCCTCGGCGATCTGCGGCGCGACAAAGCGAAAGCGATAGGTCGCGCCCGCGTCCTGCGCGTCCAGGATCACATCGTGATAGGCCACGGACAGGCCCGACGGCACGGCAACCGGTTCGGATGCATGGGCACGGCTGGTCGGTGAAACGGCAAGAACAAGTGCCAGAAATGACGCGCAGCCCCAGCCCCACGATGTGGGTCCTCCCGCCAGGGCCGCGCATGTCCCGGGCGCACCCGGGCTGGTAATCCTGTGGCGCGCGATCATGCCGCGGCCTTTCGCGCCCATGTCAGCCAACGGTCGCGATGCGCCGGGCTGTCAAGAAGCGCCTGAATGTCGACGGCCATCCGGGGCGGGATCGGCTGGCCGGGCATGATTCGCCCCCCCGCCAAGACCAAGGCCCCAGTCTCCGTCGCGTCAACTTGTACCACTGGTGAAAACCCGCGCAAGTGCTGAAATGCGCGCCAAAGATCCTGCCGGACCTGTTGCGCCAGACGCCCCCGCCGCACGGCAGGAAAGGCAGCACTGGCCATCACGTCGAACCGTGGCGGCCACTGCCGGGACAGGACATAACGGACCGGGCCACGCGCCTCGTACCACCCGCCCCGAAGGGCGCGCGGCACTTGCCCTTCCGGGCTGGCAAGGGGGGTGATCCGATCCGGCGTCATGGTCACTTACAGCGGAATGTTGTCGTGCTTTTTCCACGGGTTCTTCAGTTGTTTGCCACGCAGCATGGCAAAGGCCCGCGCGACCCGCTTGCGGGTCGATTTCGGCTGGATCACCTCGTCGATAAAGCCGCGCTCGGCCGCCACAAAGGGGTTGGCAAAGCGGTCTTCGTACTGCTTGGTATGCGCCGCGATCTTGTCGGCGTCGCCCAAATCGGCGCGGTGGATGATCTCGGTCGCGCCCTTGGCCCCCATCACCGCGATTTCCGCCGTCGGCCAGGCATAGTTCAGATCGCCCCGCAGGTGCTTGGACGCCATGACGTCATAGGCGCCGCCATAGGCCTTGCGCGTGATGACCGTGACCTTGGGCACCGTCGCCTCGCCATAGGCGAACAGCAGCTTGGCGCCGTGCTTGATCACACCGCCATATTCCTGCGAGGTGCCGGGCAGGAAGCCGGGAACATCGACGAAAGTCAGGATCGGAATTTCAAAGGCATCGCAGAACCGCACGAACCGCGCCGCCTTGCGCGACGAGTCGATGTCGAGGCATCCGGCCAGAACCATCGGCTGGTTGGCCACAACGCCCACGGTCTGCCCTTCAAGGCGGATGAACCCGGTGATGATGTTCTTGGCAAAGTTTTCCTGGATCTCGTAGAAATCGCCCTCGTCCGCGACCTTCAGGATCAGTTCCTTCATGTCGTAGGGGGTGTTGGCGTTTTCCGGGATGATCGTATCAAGGCTGCTTTCGATCCGGTCGACATCGTCGAAAAACGGCCGCACGGGCGGCTTTTCGCGGTTGTTCAGCGGCAGGAAATCGACAAGGCGGCGGACCTCGGCCAGCGCCTCGACGTCGTTTTCAAAGGCGCCATCGGCGACCGAGGATTTTTTCGTATGTGTCGACGCACCGCCCAGTTCCTCGGCGGTGACATGTTCGTTGGTCACGGTCTTGACCACGTCAGGGCCGGTCACGAACATATAAGAGGAATCCTTCACCATGAAGATGAAGTCCGTCATGGCCGGCGAATAGACCGCCCCGCCCGCGCAGGGCCCCATGATCACGGAAATCTGCGGCACCACGCCCGAGGCCATGATGTTGCGCTGGAAAATCTCGGCATAGCCCGCCAGGGCGTCGACGCCTTCCTGGATGCGGGCACCGCCACTGTCGTTCAAGCCGATCACAGGCGCGCCGTTCTGCACCGCCATATCCATGACCTTGCAGATCTTTTGCGCATGGGTCGCCGAAACCGACCCGCCCAGAACCGTGAAGTCCTGAGAGAAGACATAGACCATGCGGCCGTTGATCGTGCCCCAGCCGGTGACGACACCATCGCCATAGGGGCGGTTGTCCTCCATGCCGAAGTCGGTGCACCGATGGGCCACGAACATGTCGTATTCCTCGAAGCTGCCTTCGTCCAACAGCAGTTCGATCCGCTCGCGTGCGGTCAGCTTGCCCTTGGCGTGCTGCGCGTCGATCCGCTTTTGTCCGCCGCCCAACTTTGCGCTTGTCCGGCGATCATGCAATTCTGCAAGAATGTCTTTCATCGTCCATCCCTTCCGTTTGCCGCGAAAATACTGACCAAACCCCGGCACTCAAGGGTTTCTTGGCAAATTTGCAAATTTTGAAAATATTTGCATTTGCATAATGCAAACTGGCAAATTCCGCCGCAAGGCCCTGCATGCAATGGACAATGGCAAATCTCGGGCGTACCGATTGGACATGCAAAGCCCCAAGAACGCGCAATTTCTTGATCGCGCCACCCCGCCTCATATTGTCACACTGATCCTGATGTCCGGCATGTCGGCGCTGGTGATGAACATCTTCATCCCCAGCCTGCCTGCCATGACACGGGCCTTTGACACCGAATATGCCATCATGCAGCTGGCCGTCGCGGGGTATCTTGCGATGAATGCGGTGATGCAGCTGTTCATCGGTCCGATCTCGGACAAGCTGGGCCGCCGGCCGGTGATTCTGGGTGGCACGGCGATCTTCTGCCTGGCAACCATCGGCTGCATCTTTGCACAGAATGTCACGGTTTTCCTGGCTTTCCGGATGCTGCAAAGCATGATCGTGGTCGCCATGGTGCTCAGCCGCGCGGTGGTGCGCGACATGTATCCCCCGGACGAGGCAGCATCGCGCATCGGCTATGTCACCATGGGCATGGCCATCGTTCCCATGATCAGCCCCGCCATCGGCGGCGCGTTGGCCGAGGTCTTTGGCTGGCAGGCGAATTTCTGGCTGATGCTGTTCCTGGGGCTGGGGATGTTCTGGCTGGTCTGGCGCGACCTGGGCGAAACGGCGACCAAAAGCACGCTCAGCCTGGCCCGCCAGTTCGGCGAATACCCCGAGTTGTTCCGCAGCCCGCGGTTCTGGGGCTATGCGCTGGCCTGTGCCTTTTCCTCGGGGGCGTTCTTTGCCTATGTCGGCGGCGCGGCCTTTGTCGGCACGCAGGTCTTTGGCCTGACCCCGACGCAACTGGGGTTCTACTTTGGTGCCCCGGCGATCGGCTATGCGGTGGGCAACTTTGTGTCCGGGCGGTATTCCGTGCGGATCGGGATCAACCGGATGGTGCTGTCCGGCGGGCTGATCGTCACCGGCGGCATGTTTGCGCTGTTGCTGGTATTCTGGGCCGGCTTGGGCAGCGCGCTCAGCTTTTTCGGCTTCATGACGCTGGTGGGGCTGGGCAACGGCATGACCATTCCCAACGCGACATCCGGCATGATGTCGGTGCGCCCGCACCTGGCGGGCACCGCCAGCGGGCTGGGCGGCGCGATCATGATCGGCGGCGGCGCGGCCTTGTCGGCGCTGGCGGGCACCTTGCTGCAACCGGGCAGCGGCGCATGGCCCCTGCTTTGGATGATGTTCCTGTCTGGCGCGGCCTCGGTCGTGGCGACGCTATTGGTGATCGCCCGGGCGCAGCGCATGCAGGGGCTGGACGCGGACTGACTTCCCTGCAAAGTTGCGAGAGCAATTTCGCAAAGGTGCAAAGATGGCCCCCCAGAAACTGTACGCCGGTGCCAAGCTGCGCGACATCCGCACAAGGCTTGGCCTGACGCAAAAGGATTTCGCGTCCAAGCTGGGCGTGTCCCTGCCCTATCTGAACCAGATGGAGAACAACAACCGCCCGGTGTCGACAACAGTGGTGCTGGCACTGGCGCAGGAATTCGGCTTTGACGTGACCGAACTGGGCCAGGGTGACAGCGAACGGCTGGTGTCCGACATGCGCGAGGCACTGGCCGATCCGGTCTTTGCCGAGGCCGCGCCGCAACTGGCCGATCTGCGGCTGACCGCGTCGAACGCCCCGGCGCTGGCCCGTGCCTTTCTGACCCTGCACCGCGCCTATCGCCAGACTCACGAAAGGCTGGCCTCGCTGGACGAGGCGCTGGGACGCGAAGGCGCGCAGCTGCAACCCAGCCCCTGGGAAGAGGTGCGCGATTTCTTTCACTACTGCGACAACTACATCGACCCGGTGGACCGCGCGGCCGAGAATTTCGCCCAGCTCAAGGGCGGCGAAAGCGACATCCGCGCCGCCGCGATCAACCGGCTGTCGCAATCGGGGATCGCCGTGCGCAAGGCCCGAGAAGCGCCCCTGCGCAGCTTTGATGCAGAGCGGCAGGAACTGACGCTGTCGTCGCTGGCGCCGCTGGAAACCCAGACCTTTCAACTGCTGGTGCAGGTCGCCCTGCTGCGGCAGAACCAGCTGCTGGACGCGACGCTGGATCTGGCCCGGTTCCAGTCGGACGAAGCGCGCGCCATCGCCAAGCTGGGCCTTGCCAACTATTTCGCAGGCGCCGCCATGATGCCCTACAAGGCCTTTCTCGAGGCGGCGCAGGACACCCGGCACGACCTTGAATTGCTGGCCGCACGCTTTGGCGCCTCGATCGAGCAGGTGGCGCACCGCCTGTCCACCCTGCAACGCCCCGGCGCCAAGGGCGTGCCGTTCTTTTTCGTGCGGGTCGATCAGGCCGGAACCATCACCAAGCGCCACAGCGCCACACGACTGCAATTCGCCCGCTTTGGCGGCGCCTGCCCGCTGTGGAACGTGCACCGCGCCTTTGAAACGCCGGGGCGGTTCCTGCGCCAGCTGGCGGAAACCCCGGACGGGGTGCGCTATATCAGCCTTGCGCGCGACGTGTCGAAAACCGGTGGCCATTTCGGCGCACCGGTGCGCCGCTATGCCATCGCTCTGGGCTGCGAAGTGCGCCACGGCGCCGGACTGGTCTATGCGGACGATCTGGATTTCACCCGCGCCAGCGCCTTTGAACCGATCGGCATTTCCTGCCGGATCTGCGAGCGCACGGGCTGTCACCAACGCTCGGTCCCGCCTTTGGAAAAGCGGCTGTCGATCAACCCCTCGCGGCGCGACACCCTGCCCTACAAGCTGGAGTGACCTCTCAGGCCAGCGCCTGGTCGACCGGCCAACGCCGGGCCAGATCGCGCATCAGCGCGCGGTCGTGGTCGTCCAGCGGACCGCTGGCCCAGGGACGAAACCGCAGGCGAAAGGCCACCAAAACAGCGTCCTGGTCGCCGTCTTCCCAAGTATAGCCAAAGCTTCGCGCGTCCTGCCAGAAATCGCCCGGCGTTTTGGCGACAGGCCAGACCGACAGACCCTGCCGCGCCAGACGCTGCCAGTCAAAGCGCGCACCAGGGTCGAACTTGCGCCCGATGGCCGTATCGGAATGGCCAACAACCATTTGCGGCGCAATCGACCAGCGCGCGCAGATCCCACGCAACAGCGCTTCGACCACAGCCATCTGCGGTTCGGGAAAAGGGTGACTGCCGGTATTGGCGATCTCGATGCCGACCGACCGGGAATTCACGTCCGGCACGCCGCCCCAGGCCCCGGCGCCCGCATGCCAGGCCCGCGCGCCTTCGCAGACCAGCTGCCACAGCTGGCCATCCTCGGCCACCACGTAATGGGCAGACACCTCTGCTTCGGGATTGCACAGCCAGTCGCGCGCGCGGGTGGCGCTGGTCATGGCCGTGTAATGCAGAACCACCATGTCCGGCGTCAGCCCCCCGCGCCGTTCGCCGCAGTTCGGCGACGACCAGGGCGTGGCGGTTAGCTCTCCGATCAAGGGATCAGCCGTTTCGGGCCGCCCGGAACGGCGCAGGATCCCAGGAACAGGCAAAGCCGTCGCCATCGGGGTCCATCCCCTTGCGGTCCTTTTCAGGCCCGCCCAGCGCCAGGAAATCCTCTTGTGCCAGATCGCCCGAGGTATAGGCCTCGCAGGCCTTCTGATAGCGCGCCTCGGCGCGGAAGCTGGACCGGCTGTACAGCGCAACCCCCTTGGGGTTGGTGGTGCGCAGGGCAAATTCGACGATGTTGGGCTGGTTGGTGCCCGGCCGGGTCGGAAGGTCGGTCGGGGCGATCACCTCGTACTGGGCGCGGTTCTGCGCGATCAGTGCGGCGTCGTCCTGGATGTCGCGCTGTGCCGACACCGCCGAAAAATCGTTTTCGTCCGAAATGCCGACCGAATTGGTCACGACCTGCGGCACGCTGGTCCCGCCATCCACAGGTGCGGGATCCCCGTCCAGCACCGCGCGCGCGGCGGTTTCCGCATCGGTCGCCAGCGGCGCGCCCTGCACGTCCACAGGCCCCGGCACCGTCGTCGGGCGCGCGTTGTTGATCAGCGCTGCCTCGCGCCGCGCCTGGTAGTCGGCATAGTTGCCAAAGCCGACGCCGCGCCCGGTATCGGGCACGCCCGCCGCGCTGTCAGGCACCGAAGGGGAACAGGCCGCAAGCGCAAGCGCCGCCGCGAAACCACAAAATACATACCGCATGATCAGACTGCCTCGTGCAATTCAGGCCGCGTTTACCACCATTTCGCAGGCTTGGCCACAAAGCCCGCAGCCTGCTCAAGCGCATAGGCGGTATTCAGCAGATCGCCCTCTTCCCAGGGGCGGCCGATCAGTTGCAGCCCCAGGGGCAGCCCCTGCTTGTCGACACCTGCGGGAATGGCGATGCCCGGAAGCCCGGCCAGGTTGACGGTGACGGTAAAGACGTCGTTCAGGTACATCTGCACCGGATCGGCATCCTTCATCTCGCCCAGACCAAAGGCGGCCGAAGGCGTCGCAGGCGTCAGTATCGCGTCGACCCCCTGCGCAAAGACATCCTCGAAATCCTTCTTGATCAGCGTCCGCACCTTGCGCGCCCGGTTGTAATAGGCGTCGTAGAAACCCGCCGACAGCACATAGGTGCCGACCATCACGCGGCGCTGGACCTCGTGGCCAAAGCCTTCGGCGCGGGTCTTTTCGTACATCTCGGTGATGCCGTCACCGTGGCTCAGCTTGGCGCGGTGGCCATAGCGCACGCCGTCATAGCGCGCCAGGTTAGACGACGCCTCGGCGGGGGCGATCACGTAATAGGTCGGCAGGGCGTACTTGGTATGCGGCAGGCTGATGTCGACGATTTTCGCGCCCGCATCCTGCAACATCTTGCGCCCCTCGGTCCAAAGCGCCTCGATCTCGTCCGGCATGCCGTCCATGTGGTATTCGCGCGGAATGCCGATGGTCTTACCCTTGATGTCGCCGGTCAGCATCGCTTCGAAATCCGGCACGGCCAGATCGGCGCTGGTGCTGTCCTTGGGGTCATGGCCGCACATCGCCTGCAGCATGATCGCCGCGTCGCGCACGTCCTTGGTCATCGGTCCCGCCTGATCCAGCGACGAGGCAAAGGCCACGATGCCCCAGCGCGAACAGCGCCCATAGGTCGGCTTGATCCCGGTGATACCGGTAAAGGCCGCGGGCTGGCGGATCGACCCGCCGGTGTCGGTGCCGGTCGCCGCCAGACACAGATCCGCCGCAACGGCGCTGGCCGATCCGCCGGACGATCCACCAGGCGTCAGCGCCGTGTCGTCATTGCCGCGCCGCCAGGGGTTCACGGCATTGCCATAGCACGAGGTCTCGTTCGACGACCCCATGGCGAATTCGTCCATGTTCAACTTGCCCAGCATGACCGCACCGGCATCGAACAGCTGGCTGGTCACGGTCGATTCGTACTCGGGCTTGAACCCCCCAAGGATGTTCGAGGCCGCCTGGCTGGGAACCCCCTTGGTGCAGAACAGATCCTTGATGCCCAAGGGAATGCCGCACATGGCCGGCGCATCCCCGGCCTTGATCCGGGCATCGGCCGCCTTGGCCTGCTCCAACGCGATCTCGGGGGTGTTGTGGACAAAGGCATTCAGCGCGCCGGCGCCTTCGATGGCGGACAGGCAGGCCTCGGTCAACTGCTGACTGGTCACATCGCCCGCACGCATCGCATCGCGCGCCTCGGCGATCTTCATCTTGCTCAGATCGGACATCATTCCACCACCTTCGGCACGGCAAAGAACCCCTCGCGGGCGTCAGGCGCGTTCGACAAGACCGCAGCCTGCTGGTTGCCGTCAGTCACACCATCCTGGCGGCGCTTCAACCGCATCGGCGTGACCGAGGTCATCGGCTCCACACCCTCAACATCCACCTCGTTCAACTGTTCGATGAACCCGAGGATATCGTTGAATTCCTGCGCCAGCGCGGGCAGAGCGTCGTCTTCCACCTTGATGCGGGCCAGCTTGGCCACGCGGGCGGCGGTCTCCTTGTCGATCGACATGCGAAGGGCCTCTTTGCTTGAGATTTGCCCCGGCTTTAGCGCCCCGCGCGCCAACCCGCAAGCATATGGCACGGCAAAGCCGCGCAGATTGCCAACCTCGCGCCCCTTTGCGCTTCTTCTTGGCACAAATACTCCGGGGGTGAATGGCCGCAGGCCAGAGGGGGCTGGCCCCCTCCCCCGCTCTGGACCCTTGCCGCGAACCTGTTAGTCTTTTTCCCAAGACACCAACCAGACACACCAAGGAGAATGACCATGAACATCCTCTGGCTGGGCCACGGCTCGTTCCGGATCGAAATCGGCGATCAGATCCTGCTGGTCGATCCCTGGCTGAACGGCAATCCGATGATGGAAGGGCAGGACAAGGACGCCGCCATCGCCGGTGCAACCCACATCCTGGTCACCCACGGCCATTTTGATCACACCGCCGATATCGTCGAGATCAGCCAGAAAACTGGCGCGCCGGTCTCGGCAATCTACGAGCTGGCCCAATACCTGTACGCAAAGGGCGCGACCGAAGGCCACGCCTTCAACAAGGGCGGCACCATCCCCCTTGGCACTGTCACCGCCAGCCTGGTCCCCGCCTCGCATTCCTCGTCGATCAGTGTCGATGACAAACCGATGTACACCGGGATGGAGTGCGGTTTCATGATCTCGGGCGAAGGCAAGACGGTCTATGTCTCGGGCGACACCGACATCATGGCCGACATGGACTGGATGGGGGATTTCTACAAACCCGACATCGGCATCCTGTCGGCGGGCGGCTATTACACCATGGACATGAAAGGCGCGGCCTATGCCGCCAAACGCTATTTCGACTTCAAGACCGTGATCCCCTGCCACTACCGCACCTTCCCGGCGCTGGAACAATCGGCCAGCGCGCTGGCCGAGGGGCTGCCCCGCGTCGCGGTGATCGAACCGCAGGTGATGCAGCCAATCAGCCTTTGACCCGGCGCGACGGTGAATGGATTTTTCGTCGAAAAATCCATTCACCCTCAAGGGGCCGCATCACCCCCTGTGGCGCCGCCCGGTGTCACGGGATCATCGCCCCCTTGCGATCAAAGGTGGCGGTATCGGCGGTCAGATCGTCATAGGTGATCTCTATCTTGATGGTTTCGACAAAGCCCAAAGGATAGCTGCGGTAGATCGAGGTCGGATCATCGATCAGGGCATTGGGCGCATTGCTGTCCTCGTGGCAGGGCTCCATCGGCCATTCCTCCAGCGCACCGCCGTTCAGGCTGACCTCGATCGCCACAAGACCGCAGCGCCAGGACAACAGATGCGTCAGGTAAACCAGGTCCTGGCCGTCATATTCGCGCACCGCCACCCAGTTGGCCCGCGTCATCTCGAGGATCGGTCTGACTTCGGTCGCGGTGGTGAACCGGCCTGTCGGCACCTGGCTTTCCGCCTGATACTTCGGCGCCTCGGCCGCGCCGGACGGATCGCCGCCCTGCCCCGCCTGCATGCTGGCGCCGCCGCCAGGGGCCGGGGCCTGCGCCTCGGCGGTTTCGGGCGCTTGGCCCGCCTTGTCACCGCCCAGCCCGATGGCCAGCAGAATCAGAAAAACATCCAGCAAAAGTCACCTCCTAGAAATCAGACCAGTTGGCGCTTTTGACCCGCGCCGATCCCGCCTATAGTGCCGGAAAAGCGGCAGCAGGCAGACCCAGAATGGCACGAAAACCGGCGAAATCACAGACCGTGAATGTCCTGATCGTCGGCCAGGCCGGCCGCCTGCAATACGAGGCGCTGCTGTTCGCCGCCTCGCTTGCGCAAAGCGGCAGTGACAAACGGTTTCGTCTTTTCGTCGCCGAACCCCAGCCGTCGGCGCTTTGGCCGAATGATCCGCGCATCAAGGATGCGCAGCTGCGCGAATTGCTAGGCAGCCTGAACGCCACGCTCCTGCCCTTTGAAAACCGGCACTTCGGCGCCGATTACCCCTATGGCAACAAGATCGAGGCGCTGTTTGCCCTGCCCAAGGGCGAACCCTTTGTCTTTTTCGATACCGACACGCTGATCCTGGACGACCTGGGCAAGGTGCCCTTTGACTTTGACCGGCCAACGGCCTCTTTGCGGCGGGAAAACACCTGGCCGCAGCTGGAAATCTATGGCCCCGGCTACGGCCAGATCTGGAAATCGCTCTACGATCGCTTTGGGCTGGATTACGAAAGCTCGCTGGACCGCGCGCAGCCCGATGAATACTGGCGCCGCTATCTTTATTTCAACGCGGGCTTCTTTTTTTACAAATGCCCGCATGCCTTCGGGCAGCGGTTCCTGGACTATGCGCTGGAAATCCGCGACGACGCCCCCGAGGAACTGGCCCTGCAATCGCTGGACCCCTGGCTGGACCAGGTCGCCCTGCCGCTGGTGATCCATTCGCTGGGCGGCGGGCGCGATACCCTGCCCCCGGGGCTTCTGGATGGCAGCGTGTCATGCCACTACCGCACCCTGCCGCTGCTTTTCGCGCGCGAGGATCAGGCCACCGTCGACTATCTGCATCAGATCGCCGCGCCCAACCGCATCAAGAAGGTGCTCAAGACCTACGAGCCGTTCAAACGCCTGATCTACCAGAACCGCGGCGACAAGGTGCGCGCGCTGTTCGATCAGGACGACCTGCCCGCCCAGGAAAAGGCCATCCGCAACAAGATCAAGCGCGAAGGCTTCTGGTTGCGATAGGCGCAGGTCGATGGCCGTGGTATCCTGATCCCAGCGGACAGGAGGAAACGCCATGGCCAAGGCTGTGACCGTGCTGGTGGGCACGACCAAGGGATTGTTTCTGCTGCGCTCGGACGAGGATCGCCAGACATGGCGCACCCTTGGCCCGCTGTGCGGCGGATGGGGCATCAACCACGCCATCGGCGATCCGGACAGCGGTACGATCTGGGCCGCCGGCGGGGGGGATTTCTTTGGCGCGGGGGTCTGGCGGTCAACCGATGGCGGCGACAGCTGGAGCCTGTCGAAACTGGCCGATGGCCAGATCGACGAATGGGTCCGCAACGACCCCGAGGCCGCCAGGATGATGGGCGTGGCCCCCTCCGACCCTGCCCCCTTCAGCGGCGAGCTTGAAGCGCTGTGGTCGCTGGGGCGCGCCGGCGGCAGGCTGTACGCTGGCGGCAAGCCGGGAATGCTGTATTCCAGCGCCGACGCAGGCCAGACATGGGACCGCGTCGAGGGCATCACCAACCACCCCAGCCGCGACACCTGGAACCCCGGCGCCGCGGGCATGACATTGCACACCTTTGTTGCCCCGCCGAACAACCCGGGCCGGATGTGGATCGCGATTTCCGCCGCAGGGGTCCTTGCCAGCGAAGACGGCGGCGTGACATGGGACAGGCGCAACCGGCTGTCCAACGCCGAGGCCTGCGGCCATCACCACCACCCCGCCGCGCCGCGCGATGGGGAAACCGGGCATTGCGTGCACAACATGGTGCATGCGGGCGGCGACGGCGACACGCTGTACCAGCAGAACCACCACGGTGTGTTCCGGTCCCGCGATGGCGGGCGCAGTTGGGACGACGTGACCGATGGCCTGCCCTCGACCTTTGGGTTTCCAATCGCGGTGCATCCGGGCAAGCCCGACACGCTTTGGACCTTTCCGCTCAATGGCGACACGCAGGGGCGGTTTCCGCCCGGGGCCGCGGCGGCTGTCTGGCGGTCGCGCGATGGCGGCGACAGCTGGCAGGCCTGCCGCGATGGCCTGCCGCAGGAAAACTGTTTCTTCACCGTGCTGCGTCAGGCCATGGCCGTGGACACCGCGCCCCGGCCGGGGCTGTATTTCGGAACCAACTCGGGGTCGGTCTTTGCCAGCCTCGACGAAGGCGACAGCTGGAGCGAGATCGCGCGCCACCTGCCCACCGTGCTGTGCGTCGAGACGTTGCACGCCTAGGACAAGGCGTGCAGCCGTCCATCATTGAAGACAAAGGCCGGGCGCGGCTGTGCATCGCCCGGGGCAAAACGGTACACCATGTCCGATTGCGGGTGCGGCTCGCTCAGGCGGATCGACATCCAGTGTTCCAGCACGGCAAGGCTGTCGGCACCGCTGGCGGCGACGAAATCCACCGACTGCCGGGACGGCGCGGCCAGGTAGACCGGGCCGGTTTCCTGTGCCTGCATCACGTGGGCAATCACCACCGGTGCCAGCATCAGGCTGCTGCCCAGCCATTCGAAGCCGTCAATTTCCAGCGACATCAGCCCCTGGTCGGACTGGTACAGCGCCAGCCCGGTCAATGCTTCGGCAAAGTTTTCCTCGGCGGCGTCCCAGGCGTCGTCCGGGTCGATCCCGGCGGCTTGCAGCATCTCGTCGGTGACCATGGCCGTATGCGCGCCCTCATCCGAAATCAGCACCGCCACGCAATCGCCGGGCGCCGGGCGGGTCATCGGCGCCGCCCCGCTGTTGAGCGGAAAATCGCGGTGCCGCAGCCCGGGGTACAGCCGTTCGGCCGCGATCTCGGGGGTGCCTGCGGCGAGTTTCTTGACCATGTGGATAAAGTCGCGGATGCGCGCCTCGGCCTCGGGGCGGGGCAATTGGCCGACCAGCTCGGTCGCAAGGTTGCCCAGATGCACAACGCCCGGCTGCGCGCCGCTGCGATGCACCAGAAGGCGGTTGGGGTCCTCTTGTGCCGGGGTGATTTCGGCGCCCTTCAGGGCATCATGCAAACCCGCGATGACATGGGCGCGCAGCGCCTCGACCGTGGTAAAGGCGGGATCGGAAGGGCTGTGAAATCGGGTCATGGCACTCGTTTTGTTGTCTGCTTCTCCTGAACACCCTGCGCGGGGATTGCGGCGCTTGCATGACGGCAAATGCTCTTGTTCTGGGCAAAACCACCGCGAAAGACCGGCCCGCGGGCGGGAAACTGTTCCGGCTGGACGGCGCACGGCAGGAAAGCCATCTTTCCCTGCCCGGGGGCGATTGCCCGTCTGCACACAATGGCATACCCCTAGGGAAAGGTTAACATCGGGAGGATTCCATGACCGAAGGTCCCAGCTACGGCTTTGACACGCTGCAAATTCACGCGGGCGCACGCCCTGATCCGGCGACCGGCGCGCGCCAGACGCCGATCTACCAGACCACGGCCTATGTGTTCCGCGATGCCGAACACGCCGCCGCGCTTTTCAACCTGCAAGAGGTCGGGTACATCTATTCGCGCCTGACCAACCCCACCGTTGCGGTTTTGCAGGAACGCGTCGCCACGCTGGAAGGCGGCGTCGGGGCGGTCTGCTGTTCCTCGGGGCATGCGGCGCAGATCATGGCGCTGTTCCCGCTGATGGCGCCGGGCCGCAATATCGTGGTCTCGACGCGCCTATACGGCGGCTCGATCACCCAGTTCAGCCAGACCATCAAGCGCTTTGGCTGGTCGGCCAAATTCGTTGATTTCGACGATCTGGACGCCATCGCGGCGGCGATCGACGATGACACCCGCGCCGTGTTCTGTGAAAGCATCGCCAACCCCGGCGGCTATATCACCGATCTCGACGCCGTGGCCAAGGTGGCCGACAAGGCCGGCCTGCCGCTGATCGTCGACAACACCAGCGCCACGCCCTACCTGTGCCGCCCGATTGATCACGGCGCGACGCTGGTGGTGCATTCGATGACCAAATACCTGACCGGCAACGGCACCGTCACCGGCGGCGTGGTGGTCGACAGCGGCAAGTTCGACTGGTCCGCCAGCGACAAGTTCCCGTCGCTCAGCGCGCCCGAGCCCGCCTATCACGGCCTGAAGTTCCACGAGACCTTCGGCCCGCTGGCCTTTACCTTCCACGGTATCGCCATCGGGTTGCGTGATCTGGGCATGACGTTGAACCCGCAGGCGGCACATTACACGCTGATGGGCATCGAAACCCTGAGCCTGCGCATGCAGCGCCACGTGGAAAACGCCAACCGCATCGCCAGCTGGCTGGAAAACCACCCGGCGGTGGATCAGGTGACCTATGCCGGCCTGCCCTCGTCGCCCTATAACGACCGCGTCGCGCGGATCTGCCCCAATGGCGCGGGCGGGTTGTTCACCGTGGCACTGAAGTCGGGCTATGAAGGCTGCGTCAAACTGGTGGATTCGCTGGAAATCTTTAGCCACGTGGCCAACCTTGGCGACACCCGCAGCCTGGTGATCCACTCGGCCAGCACCACCCACCGCCAGCTGACCGAAGAACAGCAGATCGCGGCGGGTGCGGCCCCCAACGTGGTGCGCATTTCCATCGGCATCGAAGACGCCGACGACCTGATCGCCGATCTGGATCAGGCGCTGGCCAAGGCCTCGGCCTGAGCAAGGACAGGGGGCGGGCCGCGGCCTGCCCCCTTTTTTTTCGCGCGGCTACTGCGCGATTTCAAAGACCATTGTCACCTGGCCGCGCAGGCTGATCTCGCCGACGGCGATGGGAACGCTGCGCGCCTCCATCATCGCGATGGGCATGTCGCGCGCCATCACCATCGGGCTGGCGGCATCGGTGATCGTCACCACTCGCCCCAGCGCCACCCCAGCCGCTTCGGAATACAACTGCGCCTTGGCCATGGCATCGCGCACCGACAGTTTGCGCGCCTCGTCCTGAAGCGGGCGCGGGTCCTGGATGTCAAAGCTCAGCCCTGACAGGCTGTTGGCGCCATCGTCCAGCGCCGCCTGCAGCACATCCCCCAGCGCGTCCAGATCCCGCACCCGCACCGTCAGCATGTTCGACGCCTCATAACCGGCAAGCTCGCGCCCACCGCTGAGCGAGCTGTTGTCCCACCGTTCGTCCAGCCGCAGCGCGCTGGTCTGGATGTCACGCGCCGCGATCCCCATTTCGGACAACCGCGCGATGATCGCGTCCAGCGCCTCCGAGGTCTTGTTCATCGCGCCGATCGCGGTTTCGTCCTGCGCCTGCGCGCCAAGGGTAACGACGGCCATGTCGGGCACGGCGACGACCTCGGCCTCGCCTGAAACGGTGATGGTGCGCGGGGCCTCTGCGCTGGCAGCGCCGCTCAGGGCGGGCGCGACAAATACAAGGGCGGCAATCAGGGCAAGCGAACGCATGACAAACTCCTGTCTGTGGTTTCGCGCATCCAACGCCCATCGGCCGAATCCTGCAAGGCCATGTCACGGCTTTTCTTTTCCTCGGCAAAAGCTTGCTCTATACTGGGACGAAACAAGAATATGACTCCAACCGCCACGGCAGGCCTGCTAGAGACCGCCCATGACACCGAATTTTGCGCTTTCCCTTTCGTTCGAAGGCATCACGCTGCTGCGTCACATGGGTGGCGTCTGGGCCAGAATTGCCGACGTGGCCCTGGACACGCCCGACCTTGAAAGCGCCGTCATCGGACTGCGCGAACAGGCGCTGGCCCTTGATCCTGACGGCGGCAAGGTTGCCCTGATCATCCCGAACGAGCAGATCCGCTATCTGGATACACCCGATCCGGGCGGCGATGCCGGCGCGCGTGAAACCGCCATTCGCGCGGCCCTGGACGGGGCGACACCCTATGCGGTCGACGATCTGGTCTTTGACTACGCGCAGGATCGCGGGCGGCTTCTGGTTGCGGCCGTGGCCCGCGAAACCCTGGACGAGGCCGAAGGTTTTGCAGGCCAGCATGGATTCAGCGGCGTGTCCTTTGCCGCCATCGCGCCTGTCGATTCCTTCAAGGGCGCGGTGCATTTCGGCAAGGTCAAAGGCTGGAAAGGCCGGGTCAAACGCCTACCCGAGGCAATCCTGGTGGTCCCCGCCGACGACGCGGCCCTGACACCCGTTCAACCCGAACCGGCCGTGCCGCCGAAACCGGCAGAGCCTCCGCAAGCGCCGGCACAGGCCGAAGCACCAGAACCGGCCGCCCAGCCCGAGGCCCCCGCTCAGCCCGAACCGCAAGACCTGCCCGAGGCCGCAAGCGCGCAGCCCGAGCCTGAGCAAGCCCCCGAAACCCCAATCGTCGCCGACAAGGCCAAGGACGCGCCCGAACAGCCGCAACCTGACGCCGCGCCGCAGTTCGAATTCTCGCTGCCCGATCCCGTGCCCGAGCCCGAGAAACCGGCCCCAATGGCCGCGCCCCAGCAGCCCGCGCCCGCCGCCGAGGCCCCCGACCCCAAGCCCGCCGCGACCAGCGATGCCGCACCGGCAAAATCGCCCGATCCCGCACCGGCCGCCAAGGCCCCGGACGAGGCCGATCTTGGCGCGAACCTGTATTTCTCGACCATCCGCGCGGCGCTTGCTGCCGACGACGCCCCCACCCCCGAGGCACCCCGCCCCGAGGTCAAGGCCCGCTTTACGCCGCTGGTCGAACCGCAAACCCCGGCAAAACCCGAAGCCCCGGACGAGGCCTCCAAGCCCGCCCCGGCACCGGTCAACCCGGCGCCCGCCGTCGCGCCCAAATCCACCGTGCCGCCCAAGCCCGTGGATGGCCCGAAGATCGGCGGCATCCCCGCGCAGCCGCCCGGCGCAAAGGAACTGACCGCACGCGAGCGCGCTGTCGCCCTGGCGGCCCGGACCCCGGAAACAGAATCCTCTGACGCTCCGGCATTGCCCGGCGCTCCGCAGCGCCGTTTTACCCCGGCGCGCACGCCGGACGCCGCGATCAAGGATGCGGCCGTCACCTCGGGGCGGATCGAAACCGACGACGACGCCCCCCGCAAGGGCGGCGCGATGGGCGCAGCCATGCGCTTTCTCTCGGGTCGCAAGAAAGACGACCCGAAACCAGAGGCCAAACCCGCGGCGACGCCGGCCATCGCCGCGCCGTCGCCCAAACCCGTCCTGCCCAAGGCCCCGGTTGCCCCGCAGGCGCCCGCGCTGTCCGGATCGCCCCAGCCTTCGCAGCCCGCTGCAGCCAAGCCCGACACCCTTTCGGCCAAGGCGATGGGCGCCATGGCCGCGATGCGCGGCGCATCCCTGAACAAACCCGCCCCTGCCCCCGAACCGCAGACCGTGGCAACACCGGCGGCAAAGCCCGCTGGCATGCTGGGCCGCATCGCGTCGTTCCGTGCCGGCAAGGGCGAAAAACTGGGCGAAACGCCCGCCAAGCCCGCGTCCAAGGCTTTGACCAAGCCCATCGGCAAGCCCGCAGCAGGCGGCGCCGCCGTCCTGTCGCGCGAAGACGAAGCCGCGCGCATGACCATCTTTGGCGCGCGCAACCAGCCAGTCGGCGGCAAGCCGCGTTTCCTGGGGCTGATGCTGACCGCCGCCCTGCTGTTGTTCCTGGCCGGTGTCGCGGCCTGGGCCTCGGTCTTCCTGCAGGACGGGCTTGCCAGCCTGTTCCGCAAGGACCCGGCCCAGACCGAAGCCATCGCCAGCCTGGACCCAGCCGCCCAGAGCGGAGCCTCTGCCGCGCTCGATCCGAACGACGACGCCGGGGACGAAGAAGAAGACATCCAGCTTGCCGCGCTGGAAGCGACGCCGGACGCGGGCCAAACCGCCCCGGCGCTGGCGCAGCCCGCCGCACCGCAGACCCTGACGCCGGAACAGGCCGCCGCGACCTATGCGGCGACAGGCATCTGGCAGCGGGCGCCCTCGGCGCCGCTGACCCCGCCCGAGGACAACGTGGACGAGGTCTATGCTGTCTCCATCGACCCGGACGTCCAGGAACTGGATGCCATCGCCCTGCCCAACCCGCTGAACTTGCCGCAGGAACCCGGCCTGGCCGATCCGGGCCTGCCGCCACCGGCCGGAATGGTCTTTGACTTTGACGAGCGCGGGTTGGTGCGCGCCACCCCCGAGGGCGCGCTGACCCCCGAGGGGCTACGCATCTTTACCGGCCTGCCGCCGGCCGTTCCGCCCCTGCGGGCCGCCGCGCCTGCCCCGCAACCCGTCGATCCGGGCAGCCCTGCCGCCACCGGCAGCGATGCCAACCCGCTATCGCGGGTGCGCCCGGAAACCCGCCCGGATGACATCATCGAACAACGCGAACGCGCCACCCAGACCGGGATCTCGCGGACCGAACTGGCCGGGCTGCGCCCGGTTCGCCGCCCGCAAGGCTTGCAGGAACAGGCCGAGGTTGCGGAACCGGACCGCCCTGCGACCGAGCAGGCCGTGCAGGCCTCGCTTGTGCCCGTGACGCGCCCGCGCAACATGAGCGCCCTGGTCGAGCGCGCCGAACGCCGCCAGGAACAGCAGGAACAACAAGAGGTCCGCACCGCCTCGGCCGCCGCCGTGGCCCCGCGTACGGTGCAGCCCAGCGGGTCGACCGGTGGCAGCGTCGCCCAGGCCGCCACGGTGCGCAACGCCATCAACCTGGGCAAGGTCAGCCTTGTCGGCATCTTCGGCACCCCCTCCAACCGCCGCGCGCTGGTGCGCCTGCCCTCGGGCGCCTACAAAAAGGTCAAGATCGGCGACAGCGTCGATGGCGGCCGCGTTGCCGCAATCGGCGAATCCGAACTGCGCTACGTCAAAAGCGGCCGCAACGTCGTATTGAAAATGCCGCGCGGCTAACATCCCTACGTCTATCCGCGTACAAAAAAGCCCGGCGACTGCACCGGGCTTTTTGTTTGTCCTGTGGCAGGATCATTCGGCTGCCGACAGCTCTCCGCTGGCGATCTGCTCTCGCTCGATGGATTCGAACAGCGCCTTGAAGTTGCCCTCGCCGAAGCCGTCATCGCCCTTGCGCTGGATGAACTCGAAAAAGATCGGCCCGATCACCGTTTTGGAAAAGATCTGCAACAGGATCCTGGTTTCGCCGCCATCGACCACGCCTTCGCCGTCAATCAGGATGCCATGTTTTTTCATCCGGTCCACCGGTTCCTGGTGGCCGGTGACTCGGTCGAACGACAGCGCGTAATAGGCATCCGGCGGCCCCGGCATGAACTTCAGCCCGTTGTCCGCGATCTTGTCGGTGGCGTCATAGATGTCCCGCGCGCCCACGGCGATGTGCTGAATGCCCTCACCCTTGTATTTCTTCAGATAGGCGACGATCTGGCCGGTCTCACCGCGATCTTCGTTGATCGGAATCCGGATGCGCCCACAGGGCGAGGTCAACGCGCGGCTGAACAGCCCCGTGAACTTGCCCTCGATGTCAAAGAACCGGATTTCGCGGAAATTGAACAGCGTGCCATAGAACTGGAACCACTTGTCCATATTGCCCTTGAACACGTTGTGCGTCAGGTGATCCAGGTAGTAAAAGCCGACGCCGCGCGGTTTGCTCTGCTCGATCCAGGTGAACTCCTCGTTATAGGGCGAGGTGTCGTAATACTGGTCGGTGAAATACAGCAGGCTGCCGCCGATGCCCTTGATCGCCGGCCAGTCCACGGTCCTGTCCTTGCCCTCATAGGGCTCGGCGCCCATCTTGACCGCATGGTCAAAGGCCTTTTGCGCATCGACCACCCGCCAGGCCATCGACGGCGCGCAGGGGCCGTGTTCATCGACAAAGCGCGCGGCAAAACTGCCCGGTTCGGCGTTCAGCACATAGGTGATGTCGCCCTGCTGCCAAAGCTCGACCTTCTTGGTCTTGTGGTTGGCCACATGGGCATAGCCCATCCGGGTAAACAGATCGCGCAGCTCTTGCGGGTCGGGATGGGCGAATTCGACAAATTCAAAGCCATCGGTCCCGGCGGGGTTCTCGGCGGTGATCTTCGACTGCGGGGCGTCGTGCGGGAAAGGGCCCATGATATTCCTCCTGTTTGCGCGTGTGATGCACAAGATACCCCAATCCTCGCGCAATCTGCGCGCATATCGGCCCGATCAATCCAATTGAACGCGCGAAACCCGCGTGATACACAATCTCCATGCAACAATCCCGCACGCAACTTGATGCCACCGACCGCGCCCTGCTGACCGCGCTGCAAAAGAACGCCCAGGCCACGGCGCAGGACCTGTCCGAATCCCTGAACCTGTCGGCCAGCCAGATCGGCCGCCGCCGCCAACGCCTCGAAGAAAGCGGCCTGATCCAGGGCTACCGCGCCCGACTTGACCCGGCGCGCCTTGGCCTCGACGTGCAAGCCTTCATCCAGGTGCAACTGGCCAGCCACGGCGCCCAGCAGGGCGCCAGCTTCACCCGCCTGCTGACCACCCGATCCGAGATCACCTCGGCCTGGACCATGACCGGCGAAGCCGACTATCTGCTGCGCGTCTACTGCCCCGATCTTGCGGCCCTGAACCGGCTGATCCATGACGTCCTTCTGGCGCACCCTTCGGTCTCCCGCGTCCACAGCCAGATCGTCATGGACCAGCCCAAAAAGGACGCGCCGCTACCGGTCGATTGACCGCCTGCTTCCTCTTGCCCCAAATATCCCGGGGGTGAGGCCGCAGGCCGAGGGGGCAGAGCCCCCTGCTCCGTTTCAAGTCAAAATGAACACCCTGCCACCGGTCGCGAAAGACGGGGCTTTCGCGGAACCGGGCGCGTCCGGAATGTCAACGGTGCGGGCTGGTGATCCTTTCGCTTTGCGAAAAGACACCCTTGCCCACCGGTCGCGAAAGACGGGGCTTTCGCGGAACCGGATGCGTCCGGAATGTCAACGGTGCGGGCTGGTGATCCTTTCGCTTTGCGAAAAGACACCCTTGCCCACCGGTCGCGAAAGACGGGGCTTTCGCGGAACCGGATGCGTCCGGAATGTCAACGGTGCGGGCTGGTGATCCTTTCGCTTTGCGAAAAGACACCCTTGCCCACCGGTCGCGAAAGACGGGGCTTTCGCGACCTAAAATGGCACATCATCTGCGGAACAGATGTAGCGCGACACCACCTTCTTGGTCCCCGCCTTGTCAAAGGCGATCTCCAGTTTGTCGCCCTCGATCCCGACGATCTCGCCATAGCCGAACTTATCGTGGAACACCCGTTCCCCCATGGTATAGGCGCTGACCGCCTGCAGATCGATCACCGTGTTGCGGCTTTCCTTGGGCTGGCTGACCGGCCGGTCCCCCTGCCGCGATTGCAGCCGCTTCCAGCCGGGTGAATTATAGACATTGGCCGAGGCCACACGGCTTTCCATCCCCGGGGTCATTCCCCCGGACATCCCCGCGCTGGCAGCCGCCCCATAGCCGCCGCCATACAGCCCCGGAGGCGTCAGCACCTCCACATGCTCTTCGGGCAGTTCATCGACGAAACGCGACGGCATCTGCGACTGCCATTGCCCGAACACCCGGCGGTTCCCGGCAAAGGAAATGGTACAGACCTCTTCGGCGCGGGTGATCCCGACGTAGGCAAGCCGCCGCTCCTCCTCCAGCCCCTTGACCCCGCTTTCGTCCATCGAGCGTTGCGACGGGAACAACCCGTCCTCCCAGCCCGGCAGGAACACCACGGGAAACTCCAGCCCCTTGGCCGCGTGCAGCGTCATGATCGATACCTTGGCCCCGCCATCGTCGCTGTCGTTGTCCATGACAAGGCTGACGTGCTCCAGAAACCCCTGAATATTCTCAAAGGATTCCAGCGCCTTGACCAGTTCCTTGAGGTTCTCAAGACGGCCCGGCGCCTCGGGCGTCTTGTCGTTCTGCCACATCTCGGTATAGCCGGATTCGTCCAGGATGATCTGCGCCAACTCGATATGGCTGACCTCGGGGGTCGAGGCCATCGGCTGCGCCAGATCGTCCAGAACATCATCGCTGTCCACCGCCACGGTGCCGCGCATCATCCGGCCCCAGCGCGCGATATTCACCACGAATTCGCCCAGCGCCTTGGCGCCCTTGCCCTTGATCGCGCCCTGCTCCACCGCCAGCGCCGCCCCGTCCAGCAAAGGCACGCCATTGGCGCGCGCAATCTGTTGGATGGTCTGCTGCGCCTTGTCGCCCAGCCCGCGCTTGGGCGTGTTCACCACCCGCTCGAACGCCAGATCGTCCGAGGGCGACACCACCAGCCGGAAATAGGCCATGGCATCACGGATCTCCATGCGTTCATAGAACCGCGGCCCGCCAATCACCCGGTAGGGCAATCCGATGGTCAGGAACCGATCCTCAAAGGCCCGCATCTGGTGCGAGGCGCGCACCAAAATCGCCATGTCATCCAGGGAAAAGCCCCGCATCCCGCGCGTGCCCCCCTGCATCGACTCGATCTCTTCGCCGATCCAGCGCGCTTCTTCCTCGCCGTCCCAATGGCCGATCAGACGAAGCTTTTCGCCCTCCTGCGCTTCGGTCCACAGCTCCTTGCCCAACCGATTGGCATTGCCACGAATGACCGAGGACGCCGCCGCCAGAATATGCGGGGTCGAGCGGTAATTCTGCTCCAGCCGCACCACATGCGCGCCGGGAAAATCCTTTTCAAAGCGCAGGATATTGCCCACCTCGGCGCCGCGCCAACCATAGATCGACTGGTCATCGTCGCCCACGCAACAGATGTTGCGATGTCTTTGCGCCAGCAGCCGCAGCCACATGTATTGCGCCACGTTGGTATCCTGGTACTCGTCCACCAGAATATAGCGGAACCAGCGCTGATACTGCTCCAGCACATCCTCGTGGGTCTGGAAAATCACCACCATGTGCAAGAGCAGATCACCAAAATCCACGGCATTGAGTTCACGCAACCGCACCTGGTATTGCGCATAAAGCTCCGCCCCGCGGTGGTTGTAGGCCCCCGCATCCGCCGCCGGGATCTTGTCCGGCGTCAAAGCCCGGTTCTTCCAGTTGTCGATCACCCCCGCCAACTGCCGCGCGGGCCAGCGTTTGTCGTCGATTCCCGCCGCCTGCACCAATTGCTTGAGCAGGCGCAACTGATCGTCCGTATCCAGAATGGTGAAATTCGACTTCAGCCCCACCAATTCCGCATGACGGCGCAGCAATTTCACACAGATCGAATGGAAGGTCCCCAGCCAGGGCATCCCCTCGACCGCCTGCCCTAACAAACCAGAGACGCGATTCTTCATCTCGCGCGCAGCCTTGTTGGTGAAGGTCACCGACAATATCTCATTCGGCCGCGCCCGCCCGGTGTTCAGCAGATGCACGATCCGCGCGGTCAGCGCCTTGGTCTTGCCGGTCCCCGCCCCGGCCAGCATCAAGACAGGCCCATCCAAAGCCTCGACCGCCGCGCGCTGCGCCGGGTTCAGCTCATCCAGATAGGGCATCGGCCGCGCCGCCATGGCCCGGGCCGACAGGGACGCGCCTTCAAAGGCATCAAAGTCATCAAAACTGCTCATGCGCAAAACATAGCGCCCCCGCGCCGCAAACAAAAGTCACGTTCGCATAATGTTCCCACGTTTCTTTGTGCCAAAAATATCCCGGGGAGTCGCGCAAGCGACGGGGCAGAGCCCCTGCCCGCTCCCCCACAGACACGCCCTCTGGACAAACCCACCGATCCCGCCCCAAATGCCACCATGGATCTGGACCTGACCTACCCCGCCGTCTCCGACCTGCGCGCCAAGGCCCGCAGGCGCATCCCGCATTTCGCCTTTGAATACCTCGACAGCAGCACCGGCGCCGAGCTTCAGGCAAAACGCAACCGCGACGCGCTGGATGCCGTGCATTTCATGCCCGACATCCTGCCCGGCAGGGTCGGTCCCGATTTCACCACGACCTTCATGGGAACCGAGTATTCGCGCCCCTTCGGCATTGCGCCCGTGGGCATGTCAGGCCTGATGTGGCCCGGGGCGGAACGGATGCTGGCGACCCATGCCGCCCAGACCCGCATCCCCTTTGGCCTGTCGACCGTTGCCACCCGCCTGCCCGAAGAAATCGGACCGATCGCCGGCGACATGGGCTGGTATCAGCTCTATTGCCCCGCCGACCCCGAGATTCGCCGCGACATGCTGAAACGCGCCCGCGACAGCGGCTTTACCAAGCTGATCTTCACCGTTGACGTGCCGGACGATTCGCGCCGCGAACGCCAGCGCCGGGCCAAGCTGACCCTGCCGCCAAAAATCACCCCGCGCGTGGTCTGGGAGGTGCTCACCCACCCCGAATGGTCGCTGCGCACCCTGAAAATCGGCGCGCCGCGCATCGTGCTGCCCGAAAGCTATGTCGATCAGACCGATCCGCGCTCCAGCCTGCATCACGCCGGGCACATCATTCGCGGCACCCCCGACTGGGACACGCTAAAGGCGCTGCGCGACGAATGGCAGGGCGATCTGCTGGTCAAGGGCGTCATGTGTCCGGTCGCCGCGAAACGGCTGGTCGGCGAAGGCGTCGATGCGATCTGGGTCTCGAACCACTCGGCCCGCCAGTTCGAACCCGGCCCCGCCGCCATCACCCAGCTGCCAAAGGTGCGCCAGGCCGTCGGCCCCGATTTCCCGGTGATCTTCGACAGCGGCGTCGCCGCGGGGATGGATGTGCTGCGGGCCTTGGCGCT
The DNA here is from genome assembly GCF_029958925.1 of Tropicibacter oceani. NCBI lineage: Bacteria > Pseudomonadati > Pseudomonadota > Alphaproteobacteria > Rhodobacterales > Roseobacteraceae > Pacificoceanicola > Pacificoceanicola oceani. The sequence goes on along the minus strand of NZ_CP124616.1, from coordinate 1,992,697 downwards.
GGGGGCGGATTTCGTCATGCTGGGCCGCGCCTGGCACTATGCGGTGGCCGCGCTTGGGGCAAAGGGCCCCGCCCACCTGACCCATATCCTGACCGACGACATGAAGCTGAACATGGCCCAATTGGGCACGCATCACCTTGCCGATCTGTCAAAACGCCTGTTGGCCTGAGGGATTTGCATATTAGCAAAAATACCCCTCTGAATTAACAAATTTGCAAACCCCCTTGCGCTGCATCGCAGCGTGTCGTTCATACTCCCGTCACACTTCGCGACGTCACGCCAAACCACGGTCAGGAACTGCCAGATGCCCGAATTCAAGAAAATTCTCATCGCCAACCGGGGCGAAATTGCCATCCGCATCATGCGTGCGGCCAACGAAATGGGCAAAAAGACCGTGGCGGTCTATGCAGAAGAGGACAAGCTGGGCCTGCACCGCTTCAAGGCGGACGAGGCGTATCGCATCGGCGAAGGGCTGGGCCCGGTTCAGGCCTACCTGTCAATTGATGAAATCATCCGGGTCGCCAAGGAAAGCGGCGCCGACGCGATCCACCCCGGCTATGGCCTCTTGTCGGAAAACCCCGATTTCGTCGACGCCTGCGTGGCGAACGGCATCACCTTTATCGGCCCCAGGGCGGAAACCATGCGCGCCCTTGGCGACAAGGCCAGCGCCCGCCGCGTCGCGATCGAGGCCGGCGTGCCGGTCATCCCCGCGACCGAGGTTCTGGGTGATGATTTCGACGCCATCACCAAAGAGGCCGAGGCTGTCGGCTATCCGCTGATGCTCAAGGCATCCTGGGGCGGCGGCGGTCGCGGCATGCGCCCGGTCAACGGCCCCGACGAGCTGAAGGAAAAGGTGCTGGAAGGCCGCCGCGAGGCCGAGGCCGCCTTTGGCAACGGCGAAGGCTATCTGGAAAAGATGATCATCCGCGCCCGCCACGTCGAGGTGCAGATCCTGGGCGACAGCCATGGCAACATCTATCACCTTTACGAACGCGACTGTTCGGTCCAGCGCCGCAACCAGAAGGTCGTGGAACGCGCCCCCGCGCCCTACCTGTCCGAGGCCCAGCGCGAGGAAATCTGCGAATTGGGCCGCAAGATCTGCGCCCATGTGAACTATGAATGCGCCGGCACCGTCGAATTCCTGATGGATATGGACACCGGCAAATTCTACTTCATCGAGGTCAACCCGCGCGTTCAGGTCGAACACACCGTCACCGAAGAGGTCACGGGCATCGACATCGTGCAGGCGCAGATCCTGATCGCCGAGGGCAAATCGCTGGCCGAGGCCACCGGCAAGGCGTCGCAGTACGACATCCGCCTGAACGGCCATGCCCTGCAGACCCGGATCACGACCGAGGACCCGGCCAACAACTTCATCCCCGACTATGGCCGCATCACGGCGTATCGCAGTGCGACGGGCATGGGCATCCGCCTGGACGGCGGCACCGCCTATGCCGGCGGGGTGATCACCCGCTATTACGACAGCCTGCTGGTCAAGGTGACGGCCAAGGCCCCGACGCCGGAACAGGCGATCCGCCGGATGGACCGCGCCCTGCGCGAATTCCGTATCCGCGGCGTGACCACGAACATCGAATTCGTCATCAACCTGCTGAAACACCCGGTGTTCCTGAACAATCAGTATACCACCAAGTTCATCGACACGACGCCCGAGCTGTTCCAGTTTTCCAAGCGCCGCGACCGCGGCACCAAGGTGCTGACCTATATCGCGGATATCACCGTGAACGGGCACCCGGAAACCGAAGGCCGCGTGCGCCCCGCAGCCGATCTCAAACCGGCCCGCGCGCCGAAACTGCGGGCCGAAGCCCCCGCCCCCGGCACCAAGACCCTGCTGGACGAAAAAGGCCCGCAGGCCGTCGCCGACTGGATGCTGGCGCAAAAGCAGCTGCTGATCACCGACACCACCATGCGCGACGGGCACCAGTCGCTGCTGGCGACGCGGATGCGCTCGGTCGACATGATCGGCGCGGCCCCGGCCTATGCCCACAACCTGCCGCAGCTGTTCTCGGTCGAATGCTGGGGCGGCGCGACCTTTGATGTGGCCTACCGGTTCTTGCAGGAATGCCCCTGGCAGCGCCTGCGCGACCTGCGCGCCCGCATGCCCAACCTGATGACCCAGATGCTGCTGCGCGGCGCCAATGGGGTGGGCTACACCAACTACCCCGACAACGTGGTGCAGTTCTTTGTCAAACAGGCGGCGGAAACCGGCGTCGACGTCTTCCGCGTCTTTGACAGCCTGAACTGGGTCGAAAACATGCGCGTCGCCATGGACGCGGTGCTGGACACCGGCCGCGTGCTGGAAGGGACGATCTGCTATACCGGCGACATCCTTGATCCGGACCGCGCCAAGTATGACCTGAAATACTATGTCGCCATGGGCAAGGAACTGCGCGATGCGGGATCGCATGTCATTGGGCTCAAGGACATGGCCGGTCTGCTCAAGGCGTCGTCCGCCGGGGCGCTGGTCAAGGCGCTGAAGGAGGAGGTCGGACTGCCGATCCACTTCCACACCCATGACACCAGCGGTGCGGCGATTGCCACGATCATCGAAGCCTCCAAGGCGGGCGTGGACGTGGTCGATGCGGCGATGGATTCGTTCTCGGGCAACACCTCGCAGCCGACACTGGGATCGGTGGTCGAGGCGCTGCGCTTTACCGAGCGGGACACCGGGCTGGACATCGGCGCGATTCGCGAGATTTCCAACTATTTCGAGGCGGTGCGCGGCCAGTACGCGGCCTTTGAATCCGGCCTTCAGGCCCCGGCGTCCGAAGTCTATCTGCACGAAATGCCGGGCGGTCAGTTCACCAACCTCAAGGCGCAGGCGCGGTCGCTGGGACTGGAAGAAAAGTGGCACGAGGTCGCCCAGACCTATGCCGACGTGAACCAGATGTTCGGCGATATCGTCAAGGTGACGCCGTCCTCGAAGGTGGTTGGCGACATGGCGCTGATGATGGTGTCGCAGGGCCTGACGCGGGCGCAGGTCGAGGACCCCTCGGTCGAGTTGTCCTTCCCCGATTCGGTGATCGACATGATGAAGGGCAACCTGGGCCAACCCCCGGGCGGCTGGCCGAAGGCAATCCAGAAGAAGATCCTGAAGGACGAAAAGCCGTTCTCTGACCGCCCCGGCCTGCACGCCGCACCGGTCGATATCGAGGAAACCCGCGCCCGGCTGTCCAAGGAGCTGGAGGGCAAACCCGTCGATGACGAGGATCTGAACGGCTATTTGATGTATCCCAAGGTTTTCCTGGACTACATGGGCCGTCACCGCACCTATGGTCCGGTTCGGTCGCTGCCGACCAAGACCTTTTTCTACGGCATGCAGCCGGGCGAGGAGATCACCGCCGAGATCGACCCGGGCAAGACGCTGGAGATCCTGCTGCAAGCCGTGGGCGAGACGCAGGAAGACGGCAACGTGAAGGTCTTTTTCGAGTTGAACGGCCAGCCGCGGACCATTCGCGTGCCCGACCGCAAGGCGGCGGCCACCACGGCGGCGCGGCCCAAGGCGGAACTGGGCAACCCCAACCACGTCGGTGCGCCGATGCCGGGTGTTGTGGCCTCGGTCGCGGTGCAGGCTGGCGCCAAGGTCAAGACCGGCGATCTGCTGCTGACCATCGAAGCGATGAAGATGGAAACCGGGATGCACGCCGAGCGCGATGCGGTCGTGAAGGCCGTACATGTGCAGCCCGGCGGCCAGATCGATGCCAAGGACCTTTTGGTCGAATTCGAGTGATCCGGCTTGAGCCCGAGCAGATTTTTCGGTGAAAAATCTGCTCGGGCTTTTGGGGGCGCTGCCCCCGCCTCTTTGGGGCTCCCCCGGGATATTTTTGGCAATTGGAAGCAGGGGGCGTCTGTCTCTGTCTTGCGCTGTTGTCCTGCGCGATTGCTGTCGCTAGGCTTGGCTTTGTGCCGATCGATCAATCCTTTGGGGGAAGGACCAACCATGCGTCAGGCTTCGAGGGCGGTTTGCCTGGGAGTTGCGTTCTGCGCCGCTGTGCCGGTGCAGGCGGAGGTTCGGGTGATCAAGGTGGTGACCACCGATTACCAGATGGCGGAAGCCTTTCGGCAGGCGCGGCACAGTTTGCCTTCGGCGCTGGGGGGCACGCAGAAAAAGCACGGCTATTTCAGCCCTTCGCTTGCGCTGTGGGTCGCGGTGCCGGTGCCGGATCAGACCGTCAAGGTCGAGATGATCTGGGTCGACAATATCCGCCGCAAGGGCAAGGGGTTCCAGGGCACCCTGGCCGGGCATCCGCGTCACATGCCTGGCAAGGCGCTGCGCAGCCCGATCACTTTCAACTATTCGCAGATTGCCGATTGGGCCGTTCAGGCGGTCGACGGGCGGTATTACGGGTATTTCAGCACCCGCGTCGTTCTGGACATCAGCGAGCCGGCGATTGCCGCGCAGATTCGCGCCACGCTGGTCGAGCGGCCGGTGCCGAGGCTTTGGGCGGATATTGCCGATGAAGGCCCGCGCCCCGAGGATGTTTGCGACGATCCGGACATCTGTTTCTGACCACATCGGGCGCTGTGAAAGAAAAGCCGTGAGAGGGGCAAATTTCCTCTTGCGCCCTGTCCCGGGCGGCGTTAAATCCCCCCTCACCATTTGGCACGCGGGCGTAGCTCAGGGGTAGAGCATAACCTTGCCAAGGTTAGGGTCGGGCGTTCGAATCGCCTCGCCCGCTCCAAATGGGAGGCCTTTTCAAGGCGTTGATCACAGGTCCGCAGGACTGACGATCACGCGGGAGAGGCCAGATGAAAATGGCGCGCGGGCGTAGCTCAGGGGTAGAGCATAACCTTGCCAAGGTTAGGGTCGGGCGTTCGAATCGCCTCGCCCGCTCCATTTTCTTCCTTCTTCTTCGATCTTGGCCAGTATCGACACGAAGCGCTGCGATGCAGCGCGCGTGCTATTGGCGCGCCGGGGACTTGGGCCTATAACGCCCATGGAGCAAGGAGAGCAGCAGATGCGCAAGGCCAAGATCAGCCGCAAGACCGCCGAAACCCTTATCGAGGTCGAGATCGATCTGGATGGGTCGGGACGTTATGACAACCAGACCGGCGTCGGCTTTTTCGACCACATGCTGGACCAGTTGTCGCGACACGCCTTGATTGACATGACGGTGCGCGCCGAGGGCGATCTGCATATCGACGATCACCACACGGTCGAGGACACCGGGATTGCCCTGGGCCAGGCGCTGGCGCAGGCGCTGGGGGACAAGCGCGGGATCCGGCGCTATGGGTCGTGCCTTTTGCCGATGGATGATGCCCTGGTGCGGGCTGCGCTGGACCTGTCGGGGCGGCCTTTCCTGGTTTGGTCGCTGGACCTGCCGAGCCAGAAGATCGGCAGTTTCGACACCGAGTTGGTGCGCGAGTTCTTTCAGGCGCTGAGCACCCATGGCGGGATCACCTTGCACGTGGATGCGCTGCACGGGTTCAATTCGCACCATATCGTCGAGGCGGCCTTCAAGGCGGTGGCCCGGGCGCTGCGCGAGGCGGTCGAGCAGGATCTGCGCAAGAGCGACGAGATCCCGTCGACAAAGGGCGCGCTTTAGGCGCTGGCGGGGGAAACGAGGGGCGCTGCCCCTCGCGCTCCCCGGGATATTTTGGGCACAAAGAAGCATGGGCGAGCGATGCTGACGGCAATTATCGACTACGAAAGCGGCAACCTGCATTCGGCCGAGAAGGCGTTTCAGAAGATGGCGGCCGAGACCGGCGGCGCCAAGGTTGTGATCACCGATGATCCGGATGTCGTGGCGCGGGCCGATCATATCGTGCTGCCGGGCGATGGGGCCTTTCCGTCCTGCGCCAAGGCCTTGCGCGCCTCGGGGTGTTTCGAGGCCATGATCGAGGCCGTCGAGCAGCGTGGCCGGCCCTTTTTGGGGATCTGCGTCGGGATGCAGTTGATGGCCCGCATGGGGCATGAATACGAGGAATGCGAAGGGCTGGGCTGGATCGACGGCGAAGTGATGCGCATCACGCCCGGCGATACAGCGCTGAAAGTGCCGCACATGGGGTGGAACGATTTGGTGATCGAGCGCCCGCATCCGGTTCTTGAGGGCATCGAGACGGGCGATCATGCCTATTTCGTCCATTCCTACCAGATGCGGCTGGCCAGCCCCGAACAGCGGATCGCGCATGTGGATTATGGCGGCGACGTCACGGCGATCGTCGGGCAAGGCAACCGTATCGGGCTGCAATTCCACCCCGAGAAAAGCGCCGGCACCGGACTGCGGATGATAGCCAACTTTCTGTCCTGGCGGCCGTGACGGGCGCGCCGCGCGCCGTGCTCAGCTGGTCGTCGGGCAAGGACTGCGCCTATGCCTTGCATGTCTGCCGCCAGGGCGGATTGGCGCAGATCGAGGCGCTTTTGACCACGGTGAACGAGACCCATGACCGGGTGGCGATGCATGGAACGCGCGGCGCCCTGCTGCGGGCGCAGGCCGCGGCCCTGGGTCTGCCGCTGATCGAGGTTGCCCTGCCCTGGCCATGCCCGAACAAGGAGTACGAGGCGCGCATGGCGCAGGCCACGGCGCGCGGGATCACCCACATCGTCTTTGGCGATCTGTTCCTTGAGGACATTCGCCGTTATCGCGAGGACAGGCTGGCAGGCAGCGGGCTGACGCCGCTTTTCCCGCTTTGGGGGCGCCCCACCACCCCCCTTGCCAAGGCCATGCTGAGCGACGGGATCGAGGCGCGAATCGTCACCTGCGATCCGGCGCGGGTGCCGCAGGCGCTGGCCGGTCAGGTCTGGGACAAGGATTTGATCGAGGCCCTGCCTGCAGGGGTCGACCCCTGCGGCGAGAATGGCGAATTCCACACCGTTGTCACGATGGCCCCCGGCTTTTGCGGCCCCATTGCGCACGAGGTTGGCGAAACCGTGGTGTGCGACGGTTATGTCTATGCGGATGTGATCCCGCTTAGTTGATGCGCGTCCAGGTTTGCCCGTCGCAGACCAGCCCCTTGCAGCCGGTCACACGCAGGGTGCTGCCCGAAAGCTCGGCCTTGGCCTTGGCGGTCACGTTGAGCAGCGGCACATAGACCGTGCCCCCGTCATAGCGCCCTGCCCCTGCGGGCTTGAGATCCCAGAACAGCGGCTTGCCGACATTCGGCGTCGACACTTCCTGGCCCTTGGAGTCAAAGGCCTTGATCACCTTGCCGCACAGCGCCGGGCCGCAGGCGGTGATCTGGATATGGCTGGTCAGGTTCTTGCGATCGGGCTGGGTTTTCCAAAGGCCGACAGCGGGATCAGCGGCGAAGGCCGGCGCAGCCAGCAACGCCAGAGCAGCAGCAAAGGCAAAGGGTTTCATGTCGGGGTGCCCATCGTGCAAAAGGCAGGCCATGCTTGGCCTGCCTCTCTTAGATAAGGAGCCACCCGGCCCCTTTCCAGTGGCCTGCGTGCAGTGGCCCGGCGATCAGGCGCCGTTCCGCCGATGTCAGTTCACGCGGCTCCAGGTTTGTTTCTTGCAGATCGGCCCGACGCAGCCCGACACCTTGAGCGTATTGCCCGACAGCGCCATCTTGGAGCTGAAGACCTTGCCGGTCGAGGGCTGCCAGATCTTGCCGCCCTTGTAATTCCCCGACCCTGCGGCCTGCATGTCCCAGACCAGCTTTTTGCCGATGTTCTCGGACTTGTATTCGCCGCTGGAATTGAAGGTGCGCGCGATCACGCCGCAGATGGCCGCGCCGCAGGGCGCGATGGTCACATGCGCATAGGCGCCATCATCGACCTGGGTTTTCCAGATGCCTTCGACCGGGTCCGCGTGGGCCATCCCGGCAAGGGCCACCAGCGCCGCTGCAAGCAGACGAGTTTTCATTGTGTCTCTCCTCCCTAGAGTGATGGTGGCAGCTTGGCGCAGAAATTTCGCGCGGATCAAGGTTGACGTAGGGACGGGTCACGTCATGACGTGACGACGCGCGGCCAAGCGACGGGTTGCACTTGCCCTTGCGTCAGACTAAGGGGCTGGCAACCAATTGGAAGGGCAGTCCAAAATGATCCTTTATCCCGCCATCGACCTGAAAGACGGCAAGGCCGTGCGCCTTTTGCGCGGTGACATGGACAAGGCCACCGTGTTCAACGACGACCCCGCCGCGCAGGCGCTGGAATTCGTCGCGGCGGGCTGCGAATGGCTGCACCTGGTTGACCTGAATGGTGCCTTTGCAGGCGAGCCGGTGAACGGCGCCGCGGTCGAGGCGATCCTGAAGCAGACCAACACCCCCGCGCAGCTGGGCGGCGGCATCCGCGACATGGCCACGATCGAAACATGGCTGTCCAAAGGGCTGGCCCGCGTGATTCTGGGCACCGTCGCCGTGGAAAACCCGGCGCTGGTACGCGAGGCGGCCCGCGCCTTTCCCGGCAAGATCGCCGTGGGGATCGACGCCAAGGATGGCAAGGTTGCCACCAAGGGCTGGGCCGAGGTGACGGATGTGGACGCGGTCGAACTGGCCAAATCCTTTGAAAACGACGGTGTCGCCGCGATCATCTATACCGACATCAACCGCGATGGCGCCATGCAGGGGCCGAACGTCGAATACACCGCCGCCATGGCCAATGCCGTGACGATCCCGGTGATCGCCTCGGGCGGGGTGTCGTCGCTGAAGGACATCAAGGCGCTACGCAACTGCGGTGCGCCCTTGAACGGCGCCATTTCGGGCCGTGCGCTGTATGACGGCGCGCTGGACCTCAAAGAGGCGATCAAGGCGCTGAAATAACGCGCCCTGCCTTGCACCGGACGGGCGATGCGCGCCCCGCGCCCCCTTGGCGTGAACAAAGGCCCGTGCACCGCATTGCGCGGGTCTTTGTGTTTCAAAAACCGGCCATCGCGTCGCAACAGGCTTCACAAGCCCCTGCATTTCGCGCTACCTCACAGCCATGTTGAAAACCCGCATCATTCCCTGCCTTGATGTCGCCGATGGCCGCGTCGTCAAAGGTGTGAACTTTGTCGATCTGGTCGACGCAGGCGACCCGGTGGACGCCGCCCGCGCCTATGACGCCGCCGGCGCGGACGAGATCTGTTTCCTCGACATCCACGCGACCCATGAAAACCGTGGCACCATGTTCGACGTGGTAACCCGGACCGCCGAACAATGCTTTATACCGCTGACCGTGGGCGGCGGGGTGCGTACCACCGCCGATGTGCGGGCGCTGCTGCTGGCCGGGGCTGACAAGGTCAGCTTCAACTCGGCCGCCGTTGCCAACCCGGACGTTGTCGCTGATGCCGCCGATCATTTCGGCAGCCAGTGCATCGTCTGCGCCATCGACGCCAAGACCGTGGAACCCGGCCGATGGGAAATCTTTACCCATGGCGGGCGCAAATCCACCGGCATCGACGCGGTGGACTTTGCCGTGATGATCGCGGCCAAGGGCGCCGGGGAAATCCTGCTGACCTCGATGGACCGCGACGGCACCAAGGCGGGCTTCAACCTGCCCTTGACCCGCGCCATCGCCGACGCCGTCAACATCCCCGTGATCGCAAGCGGCGGGGTCGGCACGCTGGATCACCTGGTCGAGGGCGTCACGGAAGGCCATGCCAGCGCCGTTCTGGCGGCCTCGATCTTTCACTTTGGCACCTTCACCATCGCGCAGGCCAAGGCGCATATGGCCGCCGCCGGTGTGCCGGTCCGGCTTTGAACAGCGACGGCCAGAACGTCACCGTCCGCGAGGGCGAGGTGGAGCACACCGCCTGCAACTGCTGCGGCGCGCCCACGACCGTGGTGACCGGCTATCTCGAGGTGGGCGATCTGTCCGCCGGCTGGTACACCGTGGGCGTCACCCATGACGCCCCCAGCCACCTGCCGCTGGTCAATCTTTACATCGGGGACTGGACAGAAGGCGCAGGCCCCGACGAACGCTGGGGCCTGCGCATCGGCATCGGCGCCGACGGCCCCGCCCTTCTGGACTGGGACGACGAGGCCGCGACCAAGGCCCGCCCGGTCTTTACCCCGCTTGCCCGCGCCCAGGTTCTGGGCACCCCAATGGAGCCGCAAATCTGGACCCTGATCGACCGCATCCAGACCCAGGACAGCCGCCTGTAAAGGACCCACCATGACCCTAGAAGAGCTTGAACAGATCGTAAGCGCGCGCGCCAAAGCCTCGCCCGAGGACAGCTGGACCGCCAAGCTGCTGGCCAAGGGCCCGGAAAAATGCGCCGAAAAGTTCGGCGAAGAGGCGATCGAGGCGGTGATCGAAGCGGTCAGGAACGACCCTGAAAAACTCGCCTCCGAGGCGGCGGATGTGCTGTTTCACCTGCTGGTGATGCTGCACGCCCGCGGCGTGAGCCTGGCGCAGGTCATGGCGGTGCTGGACGCCCGGCAAAGCCAGTCCGGCCTTGCTGAAAAGGCATCGCGCCAGGGCTAGGCGGATCCGGGACGGTGGGCGGGGCGCCTTTGCCGCAGGCAAACAGCGCCGCACCCCGTCACAGTTTCGAGGAAATCACCCCGGTCGCAAAGCCGCCCATGCGCAATTCGCCAAACAGGCGCTGGTATTCGATCTTGGGGCAGCGATCTTGGATCACATCCACCCCGCGCGCTTGCGCCATCGCCGCGGCTTCGGCGTTTTCGACCCCGATCTGCATCCAGACCGTGCGCAGGCTTGGCAGCGCCTCCAATGCCTCTTGCACCACCTCTGGCACATGCTCGGACCGGCGAAAGATATCGACCATGTCCACATCCTCGGGGCAGTCGGCCAGGCTCGCCCGCACCTGCTGACCAAACAGCATCTTGCCCGCGTGCCCAGGGTTCACCGGAATGACCCGATACCCCTTGAGCGACAGATAGCGCGCCACATAATAGCTGGGCCGCACCGGGTTCATCGACACGCCGACCACGGCCACCACCTTGGTGCGTGTCAGGATGTCTTTCAAAAAGGCGTCTGAATAGGTCATGGGCTGCAGCCTATCCCCCTTTGCGAAAAAGAAAAAGCGCCCGGGGCATAGCCCGGGCGCCAGTCACGGAACGAGGGACAGTGAAGGTTTCGCGGGGGTTCCGGCCCCGCGACCTGAAGGTGATATAGGCACGAATGCCACAGTTGAAAGGGCTGTAAAGAATTCGTGAACATTTTTCTTGACGGCAGCGAAAATCAGCCAAGACGCAGCCTCGTCCACCCGGTTTTGCGGGCAATCCGCTGCAAGGAGGCATGCACCTTTTCCGACGGATCGCGCCCGACACGCCGCGCGTGGCGCAACACGAACAGCTTGGCGATCCCCGACCAAGTGCCCACCGACGGCGCAGCCGGATCGCAAGGGAACCGGTCGCGCCACCCTTCGGGCAGATCGACACCGCAACGCTCCAGCCGCTCCAGCATCCAGACCAGCGGGATGTTCGACAGGCCGCGCGCTTCCTGGAATTCGCCCAGCTGGCCGCCGATGTCGCCATGGGTGCCGCGGAACCAGACCTGCTCGATCCGCCCTTCCCAGCCGGGCGGGCAGGACCACAGCACCGGGGCATAGGCCAGCCGCGTTTCGTCATGGGCCAGCGCGTGATAGCCGTGCTTGATCGACGCGCCCAAATCGTCGTTATGAAAGGCGTGTTCATCCCGGTAGAACCGCCAGATCAGCGGCAAGCGCAGGCCCAGCGCCTTGACCGTATCCCAGACCCCGACCATTTCGATCGGCGCCTCGGCATGGCAGCACAGCTTGCGAAAGGCGCCTGCCGCCTCGCCATCTGGGTTGTATTGATACAGCCGATAGGCCTGATGCACGTTGCGTTCGGTTGCATGTTCCGCCCGGACCAACCCGACCCGGTCGATGATCCCCGCCAGCGAGCGCGCCGCATAGGCCCCGCGCGAATAGCCCATCAGGATGATCCGGTCGCCGGCGCGATAGCGCGAGGCAAGATAGCCATAGGCGCGGCGGATCTGGCGATTGATGCCCTTGCCGATGATCACATCCGCCGTTGACCACCAGTCAGACCACTGCACCCCCGCCTCGTAATACAGCGAGGCATGGCCGGCCTCACTCAAAAGGCGATAGGTCAGGCCCGCGTTGGTTTCCTCGCCCGGGCGCAGCGACGACATGGTGCCGTCCAGGATGATGACGTGATCGATCGGGCCCCGTCGGGGCGCATAGGCCGAATGGCCGGTGGCAAAACGCCGCCGGACCCATCCAAGAAGTGTATCACTCAGCCGCGATCCGTTCATTCCTCAACATCTCCCACACCCTGTGCGGTGTGAATGGCATATCAACCTGTTTGATCCCACGCGCCCAAAGCGCATCCTGCACTGCATTGCCCAACGCCGCCATGGCCCCGACGGTTCCCGCCTCGCCGCAACCTTTCATGCCCATGGGGTTGGCCGTCGATGGCACCGGCTCGGTTTCGAAGTGAACCATGGGCATACTGTCGGCCCTTGGCATCGCGTAGTCCATGAACGTTGCGGTGAGCAGCTGCCCCGTCTCGTCATAGACCACATGTTCGCTCAGCGCCTGACCCAGCCCCTGGGCGACACCGCCATGCACCTGGCCTTCGGCCAGCATGGGGTTGATCAGGTTCCCGAAGTCGTCGACCACGTGATAGCGGTCACAGACCACCTGCCCGGTCTCGACGTCGATCTCGACCTCGGCGAAATGGGCGCCGTTGGGAAAGCTGCGGGCGGGCAGCTGTTCGCGCGCCTGCCAGACCAGCAGGTCCTCGCGCCCGGCCTCGCGGGCCATCTGCGCCGCCTCCAGCATGGTGGGGTGCAGGTTCGACCCCTCGGCGCGGAACTGTTCGTCGTCAAAGGTGACGTCTTCGGGGGAAACGCCCATTTCACCGGCCAGGAACTGCGTGAATCCCTCGACCATGGCGCGCACGGCGGTCAGCGTGACATTGGCCTGCACGGTGACGGACCGTGACCCGCCGGTGCCGCCACCCTTGGCGATCAGGTCGGAATCGCCCTGAACCACCTGGATCTTGTCGGCGGGAATGCCCGTCTGATCGGACAGGAACTGTGCAAAGACGGTTTCATGTCCTTGCCCGTTCGACTGTGTGCCCACGTAGATCAGCGCGCCGCCCTCCTGAGTAAAGTCAACCTGAACGCTTTCGCTAGGATCGCCCAGAATGCTTTCGATATAGTAACAAAGCCCAAGCCCGCGCAGTTTGCCCTGCGCCTCGGACGCCGCCCTGCGCGCTGCAAAGCCCGCAAGATCGGCGGATTTTACCGCATGATCCAGAACGCGGGGGAAATCGCCCACGTCGTAGGTTTCTCCGGTCACTGTCTTGTACGGGAATTCCTTGACGAAATTGAGGCGACGCAATTCCAGCGGATCGACCCCCAAGTCGCGCGCCGCGCGGTCCATGATCCGTTCCAGCACATAGATCGCCTCGGGGCGGCCGGCGCCGCGATAGGCATCGACCTGCGTGGTATTGGTCAGGATGCCTTCGCAGCGCATGTAAGCCGTCTGGATGTCGTAGGTGCCAGTCAGCACCCGGGCGAACAGGTTCGACTGGATCGCCTGCGCAAAGTTGGAACAATAGGCCCCAAGGTTGCTGATGTTGTGCACGCGGTAGGCGGTGATCTTGTTGTTTTCGTCAAAGCCCAGTTCGGCCATGGTCACCAGGTCGCGGCCGGCGTTGTCGGACAGCATCGCCTCGGTCCGGTCCGACATCCAGCGCACCGGGCGCCCCAGGATGCGGGCCGCCAGCGGCACCGCGAAATATTCGGGATAGGGCATCCCCTTCATGCCGAAACCGCCGCCCACGTCGGGGTTGGTGACGCGGACCTTGTCCTCGGTCAGGCCAAGAACCCGGACCAGTTCGCCCTTCATGCCCCAGACGCCCTGCCCGTTGAAGGACAGGTGCACCTTGCCGTCGTGCCATTCGGCGAAACAGCCGCGCGGCTCCATCGAATTGACGATGACCCGGTTGTCGCCCACTTCCAGCCGCACGACGCGGTGCGATGCCTCCAGCGCGCGGGCGGTGGCCGCTTCGTCGCCGATGCCGAAATCGAACACCCTGTTGTCGGGGATATCGTCGTGCAGAGGCTGCCCTGCGGCGACCAGGTCCATGTGGACCGGCAGGTCGTCATAATCCAGTTCGATCAGCTCGGCCGCGTCCTTTGCCTGTTCAAGCGTTTCGGCGACGATCAGGGCGATCGGCTCTCCGACAAAGCGCAGGCGCTCTTCGGCCAGGATCGGACGGCGCGGGGCGGCGCCTTCGGTGCCGTCGCGGTTCTTCATGCGGACAAAGTGCATGCCCTCGGTGATGCCCTGCGCCTGCAGGTCCTGCGCCGACAGGACCAGGTGTACCCCGTCAGCCGCCCGCGCCTGCTCCAGATCCAGCGTGGTGATCACCGCATGCGCCACGGGCGAGCGGAAGACATAGGCCCGCAGCGCGCCATCGGGGGTGATGTCGTCGACATAGCGCCCCTGCCCCGTCAAAAAGCGGCTGTCTTCGACCCGAGCGACCGATTGACTTTTTCCGAATTTGTCCATGGCCGTTTCCCTTCCGCGACAATACCTGTTGCGGGGGACATTAGAAGACGTCGCGCCAGTGTCCAGTCATCTGCGGCGATTGCGCCTGATGCGGGACGATCCGCGCGGTGCCATAGCCGTTGAACGCGGTGGCAAGACAGTTGGCATAGGCGCCCATGCCGTCGATCACCAGATAGTCCTCGGCCTGCAGGTCCTGCGGCAGGGGCAAGGGTACGGGCAGACGGTCAAGGCTGTCGCAGGTCGGGCCAAAGACATGGCGCGGGCTTTGTGCCCCGACGCGCGGCTGACCGTCGGCAGAAAAGGCGTGCATCCGGTCGGGCGGCGGCAGGTCGCGCCACTCCATCAGGCTGCCATAAAGGCCATCGTTCAGGAACACGGTGTCATCGCTGACCGCCTTGACGCGCAGCGCCAGGGTATAGGCATCGGCGATCATGGCGCGGCCCGGCTCGCAGACCAGCCGCGGTGGGGCGACAAAGCTGGCGCGCGAAGCCTGCCCTATCGCGTCAAAGACCCGGGTCAGGTCAGGCGCGCATTGCCCGCGATGGGCGGCAAACCCGCCGCCCACATTCAGCCGGTGCAGCGCGGTGCCCGCACCGGCGGCGATATCGGCGCAGGCCTTGATGTAGTGGACCCAAGGCGCGGGATCATCGCACTGGGTGCCGGGGTGAAAGGTCATGCTGGCCCGCCCGCCGCGATCCTGCACGCAGCGCAGCAAAGCAACGGCGGTTTGCGGATCGGCGCCGAACTTGCTGCCGAAATCATAGGCCGCGCCGGCCACCGGCAGCTTGAGCCGAACGGCGATTTCCTGCCCTTCGATCGGGCCAAGCTTGTCCAGCTCGCTTATCCGGTCGATCGACCACGATGTGATGCCAAAGGCCCGCGCGCTGTCGATTTCCTGACGCGAGCGGACCGGGTTGTGATAGTGCAGGCGCGCCCCCGGATGGGCGGCGCGCACCTGCGCCATCTCGGCGCAGGAGGCGACGTCAAAGGCCTGCATGCCATGATCCGCCAGCGTGGCCAGAACCTCGGTGCCCGGGTTGGCCTTGACCGCATAGGTCACCTCGCCCGGAAAGCCGGTTTGAAAGCGGCTCAGCGTCTGGCGCAGGGTATCGGGCGAAAAGAAAAACACCGGATCGTCGGGCTGGTGCCGGACCAGCCAGTCGGCGGGGGTTGTTGCGATGTCGGAATGAAAGCCCATGGTGCGCGCCTCTTGTTCTTTTGACAAAGAGTGCGGGGCTTTTGCTGCGATTTCTCTAGGCAAAAGAGTCAGGGCGAGTCATCATTTTCGTCATATCGACGGAGGATTCATGCAAATCGACGAAATCGACCAACGGCTGATCACCCTGCTGTCCGAAGACGCGCGGCTGCCGGTTGCGGATCTGGCGCGGAGACTGGGGATTGCGCGCACCACGGTGCAGGCGCGGATCGAACGGCTGCAGACTCGCGGTTTGATCGACGGGTTTACCATCCGGCGCGGGGCGGCGCTGCGCCCGGCGCTGCGGGCCACGGTGCTGATCAGCATCGAGCCGCGTGCGGGCGCGGCCGTTCTGGCGCGGCTGCGCAAACTGCCGGTGGTCGAGGCGGTGCACACGACGTCAGGGCGGGTGGACATGATCGTGACGCTGGTCGCGCAGACCACCGAAGAACTGGACAGGACGCTGGACCTGATCGGCGAGGCGCAGGGGGTCAAAAGCTCGGAAAGCCTGATCCACCTCAGCACCAAGATGGACCGTGGTCAGGGGTGAATGATCTACGCGCCGAATGATGTGTTCACCTTCGGCGCCGCATTGCGCATGGACTATTGCGCGCCCGGGTCCTTGTCGTCCTCGATGCTGTAGGCCTTGAACAGGCCGGACTGCGAGATGAAGAACAGGAAAATCGCCGCCGTCAGCCCGAAGGTCTTGAAATAGACCCAGGTTTCCGTGCTCATCGTGCGCCAGATCACCTCGTTCAGGACCGCAAGACCAAAGAACAGCATGGTCACCCGCCGCGTCAGGATCATCCAGCCCTGATGCTTGAGCGGCATCAGCCCTTCCATGACCGACCGCAGCCAGCTTTCTCCGCGCATCAGCCCGATGGCCAGCGTGGTGCCGAACAACAGGTAAATCAGCGTCGGTTTCATCTTGAAGAACCGTTCGTCGTTCAGCCAGACAGACAGCCCGCCAAAGACCACGATCAACACCGCCGTGACCGCCTGCATCCGGCTGAGGTGACCGGTCAGTTTCCACAAGACGCCCGTGGCGATCAGGAAAACCGGGATGAAGGCCGCCGTGACGACGATGAAGCCTTCGTATTCGGTCCCGCCGATGACAAAAATCCGGTCCTTGAGCCAGAGATAGGCACCAAAAAACGCCAGGATCGGCCCCATTTCCAGGGCAGTCTTCAGGCCAGGATTGATCGGTTTGTGCGACATGAGCGGCTCCTTTGGCCTCAGATAGGGGTTTCAGCCACCAATCTCAACGATGACCGCACCCAAAGCGATCAAGGCCATCAGCGCGACGCGGCGCGGCCCCACGGTTTCCTTGAGCACCAGCCAGCCGATCAGCGCCGCGAAGACGGTCGAGGTTTCGCGCAAGACCGCCGCCTCTCCGACCTTGTCGAGCCGCGTGGCCAGCATGATGCCGCCAAAGCTGAAAAACGCGATGACGGCGCCGATGACCCCCCGCGTCAAAAGCGGCCCGAGGTCCGGCGGATCGATCATCGAACGATAGCGCAGCGTGGCGATGATCGGGATGGCGATCCCGTCGATCATGAAAAACCACGCCAGGAAAGTGAAAGGATTGGCCGTGGCGCGGATGCCATAGGCGTCATAAGTGGTATACAGCGCCACGAACAGCCCGGTGGCAAAGGCGAACCCCAGCGCCGCAACAAGCGTTTCGCGCGCGGTAACCAGGTAGAGGTAGTTGTAGAGCGCCAGCCCGAAGATCCCCGCCAGCAAGGTCGCAACGCCCAGCCACTGCACGGGCGTGAAATGTTCGCCAAAGATCAGCCCCGCGCCGACGACCGCAAACAGCGGCCCGGTCCCGCGCACCACCGGATAGACCACCGTATAGGCGCCGCGGGTATAGGCATAGGCCTGCAGCAATTTGTAGATGGTGTGGATAACGAAGGCGCCCGCAAAGATTGCCCACATGTGCGGTTCGGGCCAGGGAACCACGAACAGGGCGAAGGGCGCAGCCATCAGCCCATAGGCGCCGTCAATCGCGCCGCGCGACAGCCAGGGGTCGTGCCGGCCCTTTTGCAGCGCGCCAAAGACCGCGTGCAGAAAGGCGGCCATGATCGCAAGGGCCAGCGCCAGTTGGTGGCCCGCTTCGGTGCCTTCGATAGAAATCAGCCAGTCGGTCAAGACGCGCGCAAGCGGGGGCCAGCCCCCGCACCCCCGGAGTATTTCCCCCAAGAAGAAGAGGCAGGGAGGATCATTCTGCGTCGAGGCCGGTCAGGGCTGCGGCGAATTCTTCGGGGTCAAAGGGGGACAGGTCGTCGATCTGCTCGCCCAGTCCGATGGCATGGATCGGCAGGCCGAACTTGTCGGCCAGCGCCACCAGCACGCCGCCCTTGGCAGTGCCGTCCAGCTTGGTCATCACCAGGCCCGAGACGTCGGCGAGTTTCTGGAAGGTTTCGACCTGGCTGAGGGCGTTCTGGCCTGTGGTCGCGTCAAGCACCAACAGGGTGTTGTGCGGGGCCTCTGGGTCTTTCTTTCGGATCACGCGGACGATCTTGGCCAGTTCCTCCATCAGGTCCTGGCGGTTCTGCAAGCGGCCCGCCGTGTCGATCAGCAACAGGTCGGCGCCGTCGGCCTGGGCGCGGGTCATGGCGTCAAAGGCAAGGCTGGCGGGGTCGGAGCCTTCGGGCGCGGTCAACACCGGCACCCCGGCGCGATCTCCCCAGACCTGAAGCTGTTCGACGGCGGCGGCGCGAAAGGTGTCGCCGGCGGCGATCACCACCTTTTTGCCTGCCGCGCGGAACTGCGAGGCGAGTTTGCCGATGGTCGTGGTCTTGCCGGAGCCGTTGACCCCGACCACCAGCACCACCTGCGGCTTTGTCGGATATAGCGGCAGCGGGCGTGCGACGGGTTCCATGATGCGGGCGATTTCGCTGGCCAGCAGCTGCTTGATCTCCTGGACCGAGAGTTTGCGGCCCATGCGCCCTTCGGCGATGTTGGCGGTGACGCGAAGGGCCGTGTCGACGCCCATGTCAGAGGCGATCAGCAGCTCTTCGAGGCTTTCGACCATGTCGTCGTCCAGCACGCGCTTGACCACCGGGGCGGATTTCGCGCCGCCCCGTCCCAGAAGGCGTCCCAGAAAGCCGGGCTTTTGCGCGGCGGGCGCATCCGCATCGACCGAAAGCGCCGCGGCGACGGCCATGTCCACCGGGCCGGGGGCGACCATGTCTTCGCCCGGGCTGGGCAATTCGGTCGGCGGTGTCGCCGGGGCAGGATCGGCGGGCTGGGGCGCCTCGGCCGGGGGCATCTTTGGCCGGACGGGTTCCGGGGCGGGCCTGGGATCGGCCGGCTGCGGGATTTCCTGCGGCGCCTGGGACGGTTTGGGCGGGCTGCCTGGCTGCTCTTGTGGCTGGGCGGGGCGCGGTGCCTCGATCGGCGGTTCCGGCGCGGTTTCGGGGGCCGGGTCCGGCGTGACCGGTTCGCTTTGCGGCACCTCGCGCGGCGGGCTTGGCGGTGTTTCCTGCGGCGGGGGCGGCGGCGTTTCGTCTGCGGCGACTTCCTGGCCGCCATCCTCGACGATGGCCTCGAGGCCCTGGTCGAGCTTGGAGGAGGATTTGAACAAACGGTTCTTGAGCTTGCCGAAAAGGGACATGGAGCCTCTCGCCTTTGGGGACTCATTCCACCTAATACGGGCGGCGCTGTAATGAAAGTGTGTGTTGACCCTTTCCTTTGACTGACGCTTTACTTGGGCATGCGTTTTTCTGTGTTGTTTCTGGTCTTGTCCCTGCTGCCTGCCCCCCTGCGGGCCGAGCCGGGGACCCTGTGTTCGCCCGGGGCCTTTGGTCAGGTGCAATGCATTCGGCCGGGGCATTTCGTGCATGACACCTGTCAGGCAATCGAGGCCTTTGCCGGGGAAAACGGGCTGGACGCGGGGTTTTTCGCGCGGCTGATCTGGCAGGAAAGCCGGTTCAACCCCAACGCGCTAAGCCATGCCAACGCCCAGGGCATCGCGCAGTTCATCCCTTCGACCGCCCGTCTGCGCGGGCTGCGCGACCCCTACAACCCTGCCGAAGCGCTTGAATATTCGGCCGAATACCTGGGCGAGCTGACGCGCCGCTATGGCAATCACGGGCTGGCCGCCGTGGCCTATAACGGCGGCGAACGGCGGGCCGATGGGCTGGTGGCGGGCACTGGCGGGCTGGCGCAGGAAACCGTCGATTACGTGCGCATCATCACCGGCCTGCGCGCCGAAACCTGGGTCGAAGAGCCGCCCGAGACCCATGATTACCGCCTGCAAAAGGACAAACCCTTTGCCGAGGCCTGCCACGAGCTGGCTCGCAAACGCATCCTGACCGCCTACCCGTCGCCGGAACCGGCGCTTGATCCCTATGGGGTGCAGCTGGCCTTTGGCACGTCGAAATCGCGCGCCATGGCGCAGTACAAGGAAAAAGTGCGCGCCTGTTCGGCGCAGGTCAAAGGCGAGACGCCCGACCTTGTCTGGCAGAAAAGCCGCGCCTCGCCCAAGGGCGGATACTACATGGCGCGGATCGGCCGGGCGACGCGCGATGCGGCGTGGAAACTGTGCGGGCAGCTCAAGGCGCGGGGCTGTGTCTGTGCGGTCTACAAGAACCGCTAGGATTTGCCCTGCAGGGCGTCCAAGGCCAGGAACGAAAGCAGGAAAAGCACCTGCGCCCCCCAATAGGTGACCCAGACCAGCCGCGAGGCCAGTTTGCGCCAGCGATTGCCGGGTTTCATCAAGAACAGCTCGGTCGCCAGGATGGTGTCCGAGACGATGAACAGCAGCGCCGCCCACAGCACCGGCGGGCCAAGCGCCAGTGCCGAAAGCCCCATCGCGGCGATGATCGCGACATAGACCATGACCGGGGCGCGCAGATCGCCGGTGACCGGCCACAACCGCCAGCCCATGCCCAGCACCAGCGCCACGATGGCCGCGGTGAAAGGCAAAAAGGCCGGGTCAGTCAGCGCCGCCAGATCGGCGCCGGGATGCGCCACGAACAGCGCCACATAGGCCAGGTGCGACAGGGCAAAGCTGGCCAATCCTGCAAGAAAGGCGCGATCGCCTTCGCGCGACAAAAACGCATCGCCCAAGGCGC
Source organism: Tropicibacter oceani (assembly GCF_029958925.1). Classification (NCBI taxonomy): domain Bacteria; kingdom Pseudomonadati; phylum Pseudomonadota; class Alphaproteobacteria; order Rhodobacterales; family Roseobacteraceae; genus Pacificoceanicola; species Pacificoceanicola oceani. The sequence continues at coordinate 1,972,007 of NZ_CP124616.1, read as the reverse complement.
CCAGCATCAGCCCCAGCGTCAGCAGGGGCGGCAGATGCTGGGCCCATGCGACATAGGCCAGCAAGGCCACCGAAAGCGTCTTGATCACCGATTTGGCCAGCGATGGCCCCTGCACGGCAAAGCGCAGCAGATAGATCAGCGACGCGGCCGCCGCGAGGGAAAGCGCCCAATCGGTCACCGGGTCACACTTCTTCGGGGAAATGCCTGATGACCATGCGGATCGGGTTCGGCGCCGCCTGCCCCAGCCCGCAGATCGAGGCATCGACCATGGCGGTGCTGAGTTCCTCAAGCAGGCCCTTGTCCCACTTGTCCGCCATCATCAGCTTGACCGCCTTTTCGCAGCCCACCCGGCACGGCGTGCATTGGCCACAGCTTTCGTCCTCGAAGAAGCGCAGCATGTTCAGCGCGGCGTCTCGGGCGCTGTCGTGATCGGACAGCACCACAACGGCGGCCGACCCGATAAAGGTGCCATGCGGTTGCAGCGTGTCGAAATCCAGCGGGATGTCGTTCATCGACGCGGGCAGCAGCCCCGAGGACGGGCCACCGGGCTGATAGGCCTTGAAGGTGTGGCCATCCGACATGCCGCCGGCGGCTGCGATGATATCGGTGATGGTCGACCCGGCAGGCAGCAGGTAGACGCCCGGGTTCTTCACCCGGCCCGAGACGGAATAGTTGCGCAGACCGGTGCGCCCGTTGCGTTCGACGGAATTGAGAACCTCGGGGCCAAAGCGGGCGATGCGGGCGACCCAATACAGGGTTTCGACATTGTGCACCAAGGTCGGCTGACCAAAGACCCCGACCTGCGCCACGAAGGGCGGTCGGTGGCGCGGCATGCCGCGTTTGCCTTCGATGGATTCGATCATCGCGCTTTCTTCGCCGCAGATATAGGCCCCCGCCCCGCGCCGCAGGTCGATAAAACCGGACTGGACGATGCCCGCCGCCTCGAGCGCGGCAATCTCGCGCCGCAGGATTTCCAGCACCGCGGGGTATTCGTCGCGCATGTAGATGAAACAGGTCTGCGCCTCGACCGCCCAGGCGGCGATCAGCATCCCCTCGAGGAACATGTGCGGTTCGCGCTCCAGATGGTGGCGGTCCTTGAAGGTGCCCGGCTCGCCCTCGTCCCCGTTCACCGCCAGGTAGCGCGGGCCGGGGTTTGCGCGCACAAAGCCCCATTTCTTGCCCGACGGAAAGCCCGCCCCGCCAAGACCGCGCAGCCCCGAGGCGGCGACGGCGTCCTGCACCGCCTCCCAATCGCCGTTCTGGCGCAGCTCGGTCAGGCGGCGATAACCGCCATCGGCGCGGTATTCGGCCAGACCCTGATAGTCGGGAATGACCGGGTGAGTTTCGCCCGCATGGATCGCGGCCAGCACCTTTTCGGGCGTCGCGTGGTCGATGTGGTTATGGCCCAGCTCCAACGTGGGGGCGGTGTCGCAGCGGCCCATGCAGGGCGCGCGCAGCACACGGACCTGCGCCGGGTCCAGCCCGTCTTCGAGCGCGGCGCGCAGCTGTTCGGCGCCGGCAAGCTCGCAGGACAGCGAATCGCAGACCCGGATGGTCAGCGCGGGCGGCGGGGTTTCCCCTTCGCGCACCACGTCGAAATGGGCGTAAAAACTGGCCACCTCGTAGACCTCGGCCTGCGACAGGCGCATTTCCTCGGCCAGGGCGCGCAGATGCGCGGCCGACAGATGGCCAAAGGCATCCTGCACCAGATGCAGGAATTCGATCAGCAGGTCGCGGCGGCGCGGACGGTCGCCCAAAAGCGCGCGCACCTGATCCCAGGCCTGATCGTCCAGCTGACGCCCCTTGGGGGTGTGCCGGCCCTTGCCCTTGCCCGATTTCCAGACGCCCTTGCGTTCATCCAGTGCCATTTTGCCGTTCGCCTCCTATGCGGTACGGGCAATCTAGGCGGACAGGCGGCCAAGCGGCAGGTCGAAAACGACTCAAACCGGCGGTGATGCGCCCCAAAATGCGCCCGGTTTCGCCCGATGGGTGACGGAAAGTTCCGATAGGGGTAAGGCTTGGGGCAGATCGGGGGCCGGGATGGTGCGCTTTGCGGCAGTGACATGGGGGATGGTGGCGCTATTGGCGCTGGCCATGGGGCTGGGCGGGCTTTGGGCCGCGCTGGCCCTGCTGTATATCACCGTCTTCACCTGGTTCATGGACAAGCTGGCCGCGATGGCCGCCCCGGATCATCCGGGGGCCGAGTTTCCGGCCGGGGACGGGCTTGCGATCTCGTTGGGGCTGGTGCATTTCCCGCTGCTGTTTGGCGGCGTCTGGACGATTGGAGCCGGCGCCCTGCCCGCCTTGGATAAACTTCTGATTTTCTTTGCGCTTTCCCTGTTCCTGGGGCAGGTCAGCAATTCCAACGCGCATGAATTGATCCACCGTGCGCCGCGGGCGATGCGGCGCCTTGGGATGGCGGTTTACGCCTCGGTTCTGTATGGGCACCATGCCTCGGCGCATGTGCGGGTGCATCACGTGCACGCCGCAACCGACCGCGACCCGAATTCAGCCCGGATCGGAGAGCATTTCTATGCTTTTGCCGCGCGCGCCTGGCGCGGCGAGTTGGTCGAGGGGTTTCGCGCCGAATCGCGGCTGCGTCGGGGCAAGGGGCTGCATCCCTATGTCGGTTATGGGCTGGCGTCCTTGCTGGCGCTCGCGGCCGCCTGGGCCCTGGCGGGGCTGGCAGGCGTGGCGGTTCTGCTGGCGCTGTCGGCCTATGCGCAGATGCAGCTGCTGCTGTCGGACTATGTCCAACACTATGGCCTGCGTCGCGGCCTGATCGACCCCGACAGGTGGGAACCGGTCGGCCCGCAGCATTCCTGGAACAGCCCGCATGGCTTTTCCAGCGCCCTGATGCTGAACGCACCGCGCCATTCCGACCACCACGCCCACCCGTCGCGCCCCTATCCGGGGCTGGATCTGGACCGCGCCGTCATGCCGATGCTGCCGCATTCGCTGCCGGTGATGGCCGTTCTGGCGCTGGTGCCGCCGCTGTGGCGGCGCGTGATGGACAAACGGGCGGCACGGTGGGCGCAACCGGCAGAGCTTCGCTGAAATTAACCGATTGGTAACTCTGTTCTTTCGCCCGGCGCGCCGCTCTGGCAGCATTGCGACATGAATCAGATCGCTGCCCTCCTGCTTAGCCTGACCGCCCTGCCCGCGCTTGCGGCCGAGCCTTTGACCGCCGGTGAATTCGAAAGCTATGTGGCTGGAAAGACTCTGTATTTCGGCCTTTCCGGCACGCCTTACGGGGCCGAGGAATACCTGCCCGACCGGCAGGTGCGCTGGTCATTCCTGGATGGCCAATGCAAGGACGGGTTCTGGTACGAAGAGGCGCGGCAGATCTGCTTTGTCTACGAGGACAACCCCGAACCGCAGTGCTGGTCCTTCTTCAAAGAGGGCGCAGGGCTGCGCGCGGTGTTCGAGAACGACCCTTCCAGCACGGTGCTCTACGAGGCCAACCAGAACGACCAGCCGATGATGTGCCTTGGCCCCGACGTCGGCGTGTAACCGCGGCGGGGTGCCGGCCTGCCCCAAGGGCCCGCGCGGTCAGACCGACGCAAACCCCTGCCGCAGATAGGTTTTCATCGTCTCGACAAGGGCCTGTTTGCCACTGCCGCCGTACAGGTTGATGTGCTGCTGGCCCTGATCGGGCAAAACGCCCGGCTCGATATAGGCCAGCTGCGGCGGCGCATGCCCTTCCAGACAGGATGACACCGCCAGATCGGCGCTGACCGACGCCTCGACCGTGCGGTCGTTGTCGGTGATCACGGCCATTTCCCATTCGATCCCGGCGGCATCCAGGTGTGCCATGGCCCCGGGGCGAAAACCGCAGTTCTGGTTATAGGCCAGCCGCAAGGGCCGTGCGCGATGCGCCTGCCCGTCTGGCGCGCCGATCCAGCGTAGCGGCACCGACACAAGCGATTCTCCGCCCTCGTCCAGCCGGTCCTCTGTGGTCAGCATCACGTCGACCTCGCCCTTGGCGAACAGCATCTTCAGGTCGCGGGTGTAGGAACTCAGCAATTGCACCTTCACCCGGGGATGGCTGCGCCCCATGCGTTTGAGCACCTCGGGGATCACCGGATAGACGATGTCATGCGGCACGCCCAGGGTGATCTCGCCCTCCCAGGCCTGATCTGTCAGGCGGCTGTAGATCTCGTCGTTCAGGTCCACCATCTTTTGCGCATAGGCCAGCAATTGCGCCCCGGCCGGCGTCAACGCCACACCGCGTCCGCTGCGGTCCAGCAGTTGCAGGCCCAGCATCTCTTCCAGCCGCTTGAGCTGCATCGAAACCGCCGATTGCGTCAGGTTCAGAAAGCCCGCCGCGCGCGTCACCCCGCCCGACTGTGCCACGGCGACAAAGGACCGAAGCGTGGTGATGTCCAGATTGCGCATTCATCAACCCTCGTGATGCTACCCCTCAAGAACATTCGTTTCACAAATGCCCCTGGGATTGGCATACCCATCAACATTCAACATGTCAAAAGCCAAAGCATCACAATTCATGAAGGAGATCATCATGATCCGTGCACTTCCCCTGCTTCTGCCCCGTCTGCATCTCGCCCCCTTGGCAGCAATCCTGCGCTGGCAGGCCGTGGCCCGACAGCGCCGCGCCCTTGCCAGGCTGGACGATGCCGCCCTGCGCGATGTCGGCCTGAGCCGTGAAGAAGCCCGGCAAGAGGCCGCGCGCCCGTTCTGGGATGCCCCCGAGAATTGGCGCATCTGACAAACATGTTTTTGACGATTTCGCCGCTGTCGTCCTTGAAATGCAGGCCCCCATCGACAATATTCCAAACAGGGATCCCTGCGCGCCCGCGCGCGGGGGATCGGAATTCGTAACGGAGGCTTAGATGGCTGAATACAACACGATCCGGACGGCTGGCGTCTCTGGTGCACGCGCCGCTGTGATCGACGAAGGGCTGCGCGCCCACATGAACAAGGTCTACGGGACCATGTCCGTCGGCATGTTGATCACTGCCTTGGCGGCATGGGCCATTTCCGGCCTGGCCGTGACCAGTGATCCGGCCAACGCGGAATACGCACTGCGCGAAGGTCAGTACCTGACCGGCCTCGGCGTGGCCCTGTACGCTTCGCCCCTGAAATGGGTCGTCATGTTCGCGCCTCTGGCCTTCCTGTTCTTTGGCTGGGGCGCTCTGATGAGCCGCGGCTCGGCCGCAGCCGTGCAACTGGGCTTTTTCGCCTTCGCCGCCGTCATGGGCGTGTCGATGAGCTCGATCTTCCTGGTCTACACCCCCTATTCGATCACGCAGACCTTCCTGGTCACGTCGATCGCCTTTGCGGGGCTGAGCATGTTCGGCTACGTGACCAAGCGTAACCTGAGCGGCATGGGCACCTTCCTGATGATGGGCGTGATCGGCCTGATCGTGGCCATGGTCATCAACATCTTCCTGCAGTCGCCGGCGATGATGTTCGCGATCTCGGCCATCGGCCTGTTGATCTTTGCCGGTCTGACCGCGTTCTACACGCAGGACATCAAGAACACCTACATCGCCCACGCGGCGCATGGGGATCAGGAGTGGCTGAACAAGGCCGCCTTTGACGGCGCGCTGAGCCTCTACATCAGCTTCCTGAACATGTTCCAGTTCCTGCTGATGTTCATGGGTCAGCAAGAATAACCCAAATCGTCAGAATGATGCGAAAGGGCCGGTCACATCGACCGGCCCTTTTTTCGTGCCAGGGCCCCGCCCCCGGACAGGCCCGAAATCGGCCCTCACAGCCCCTGGGCACCCTGCTTGGCGCCCTGACCCCTGCCG